>CALFYT010000042.1 GCA_937952415.1 uncultured Planctomycetaceae bacterium
AACGGGGCATTGTTTACCGGGCTTCCGTCGGGCGTGCCGAGGTCGATCAGGCTGCCGTACGCGCTGCCGCTGCGCGTGGCCAGCACCAGAATCTCGTTGCCGACCGCTGCCTTCGAGCTGGTCACGTCGTTGAAGTTTCCGGCCAAGACGGTGTGGGTCGGGCCGAATTCGATGCTGTCGAGCCGCGTACCCCGGAGCACGATGTCGCCGCCGCCGGTACGTTGGGTGTAGATGACGGCCAGTTCGTTGTGCGTTTCGCTGACGACCACGATCGGCCGCGTGCCGGAGTTGTCCACGGCATACGCATTGTCCCACGTGCCGTCGGGCCGGCGCACCAGCAGCGCAATTTCTTCGTGTCCCGACGAGTCGTAGCTGGTCTTTACGGCGGCATACAACGTGCCGTCGGAACTGGTGGCCAGGTTCAGGTGATCGTCGGCAAACCCGCCGCCGACCGACTTGGCCGATTGGCCGGCCGGTACTTCGTTGGCCGACCAGACGTTGGGATCCGCTCCGTCGATATGTGTCTTGAACCCGAAGCGATCGGAGCTTTGATCCGACCAGAACACGCCGATCTTTCCGCCGGGCATGGCGATAATCGACGAAATGTCGTCGCTGTTGATTCCGCTGGCCACGGTGATCGGCGCGCTGAACGACGTGTACAGCCCGTCGCTGTAACGAACTTCGACGGTGTTCGAGCGATCGTAGGCAACCCACATCCGCCCGGTCGAATCGACGTCGATCGTCGCGGTCTCGACCGACGAGCCGAGCTCCACTTCGACGACCTGCGGCTGCGCGTCCCAAAAGTCGTAGCCCGCCGGGCCGTATTCCAGGGTGACCAACTCGGAGGTCGAACCCTGGAACAGCAGGACATGCGCCAAGTTGCCACTGACTTTGACGTCGGCCTGGGTCGAGTCGTTCGAAGTGAGCTGGACGACCTGATTCCAGTTACCGGAATTGAGCCGCCAGAGCCACGTGCCGGAACTATCCGGCAGCACGCTCCACCAATCGCCATCGTGTTCCCAGACTTTTGACTGCGGCTTCTCGCCCGTCGACTCGGAGGTCGAGATGTCGGCGATGGGCGATTGGACCAGCGGCTCCCACAGGCTTCCGCCGGAAAGTACCTCGCGCGCTTCGAGCCGTTCGACGCGCAGCTTGTGCGAATGGCGGCGTGTTTTACCGGTACGCGAGCGTCGCTCACTTCGAGACCTTGGCCACATGGCCACCTCCGAGCTGCAAGAGCTGTGTTGAGTCAGATAAGGGAGGCAATCTGTTCCGGCAGATGTGCGTCCAGTCGACCAAGAAGATGGGACATATGGGTTGACTAGATAAGATTCACGCTAATCAGGGGTGTTTCGGACGACAAGATTTCGCCCCCTGGACCGAGGGCAAAAAGTCAGCTTGGGGCCGTGGTTTTGCCGGTCTTGTCGAGCAGGTGGGGCGCGGCTCGGCGATGAGGCAAAAACGAAACACGCGCATCCGGAATAGCCGCTGTCTCCCGTTTCTAAGGCCCGTGGTGGAGCCGGCCGATGCGGCGCCCTACGATGCAACGAGCGGCGAAATCCGCGTCGCGACTGCGTGTCACCGGGCGTGCCTTGAAGGAAGAACAAATGATGCAGACGACTCGGATCAACACGGCGTGGCTCGTTGCGGCCATTTGCCTGGGAGGCCCCGCTTTGCCTGCCACGTGCACAGCCGCCGAACCAGAAGCGCGCCGCGTCGCGGAGTCGGCGGCCGGCCGGCCAGCGGAAGCTGCCGCGAACAATCCGGCCAAGGCTGCGCCGGCCACATTGAAAGTGGCCGCCGTGCAAATGCGTTCCACACGCGACCTGGACGAGAACATCCGCCGCACGAAGCGCTCGATCCAGCAGTGTGCCGAGCGCGGGGCGCGAGTCGTCGTCTTCCCTGAGTGCTCGGTGACCGGCTACTTCGACGAGCCGTTCATGAAGGCGTTCACCGCGGAGCAACTACGCGAAGCCGAGCGCGCCGTGGCCGATGCGTGCCGCGAGAACGATGTGTATGCGATCGTGGGCATGCCCTGGCGCGAGGGCGAGAAGCTCTACAATTCGGCCGTGGTCATCGGACCAGACGGCAACGTGATCGAGCGGTATCACAAGGTGCAACTCGCCGAGCCGTGGCCCGACGGAGGCGATCATCTGTCGGTCTTTCCGATCGATGGCGTTGCGTGTTCGATCATCGTCTGCCACGACGAGCGCTATCCCGAACTGGTGCGGCTGCCGGTGCTGGCCGGCGCGCGGGTGGTTTTCTATATCTCGCACGAGAGCGGGATTCGGGCGGAACACAAGATCGAGCCGTATCGGGCCCAGATTCAGGCCCGAGCCGTCGAGAACTCGGTGTTCGTGGTGCAGTCGAACGCGCCGGCCAACGAAGACTCATCGGGCTCGCACGGCCATAGCCGGATCATCGCGCCGGACGGCAACATTGTGAAAGAGGCTAGCGTGTTTGGCGAAGACACGGTCATCGCCACACTCAACCTGGACGACGCCTCCGGGCGGATGGCCGAGAAAAGCGTCTCGCGCGGACCGCTGGGCGACTGGTGGCAAGCAGGCGTGCGCCGGGTTCGGGTCATCAGTTCGACGGGCGACGCGGCGAAGGCCCGTTAGTCCTGCCGCCTGGCCGCACGAATTGGCGGCACTTGCCGCGAAGCGGGCGTTTGTTCGTGGTGTTTGCGGCGGGAACGGTCGCCCGAGCGGCTCGTTTGCGGCTTGCGGACCCGATTGGTTGACGCTGAGTGCATATTGTATACAATCGGCGCCTTGGCTGGAATGAAGCGGCGTTCGAGGTGCCTTCCGACGAACACGCCGAGGCGGGCCGACGGATGCCACCTTCCCACCGCGCCGATCCATCCCAAACAACACGCCGGTACCGCCGGCCCCGCAAGCCCTCCTTGGTCCGTGCAACCACGCGGACGCCACGCTCCCATGAAACGAGATGCCTCGAACGGGTCGTCGCCCCTAGTGCTTGGACTGCGACAACAAATCGTCGACCAATTGCGCGACGACCTGCTCTGTGGTCGTTTTACGGTGGGGCAGCGCATCGTGGAACAAGACCTGGTCGAGCGGTTCGGCGTCAGCCGCACGCCGATTCGCGAGGCGATCGCCCAATTGAGCCACGAGGGTTTGCTCGAATCGCGACCGCATCATCCGGTGCGCGTGGCCGCGACCCCGTCGGACACGATCCGGCAACTGATCGTCCCGATCCGGGCGACGCTCGAATCGTTTGCCCTGGCGACGGTTTTCGATGACTTGAATGCGGACGACTTCCGGCTGTGGAACGGCATCCTGGAAAAGCTGAAAGCCGCCTGCAAGCGAGGCGACTGCGCGGAAACGGTCAACTGCGACATCATGTTCCACCGGTCGATCATTCGCCGCGCCGGACAAAAAGATCTGGAGGCGATTTGGTCGTCGATCGTCGTGCGGGTGCGCTCGCACTTTTGGGAGTCGCACCGCGGCTACGACGATCTCATGGAGTTGTATCGCGAACACCGACAGATCGTCGACGTCTTTAAACGGGGCGACAAGCAAGCCGCCATCGACATACTCGTCAGCAATATCGGCTAGGGCGAACCATACTCCGTCCGACCACGAGAACGGGCGATGCACCGCGACGAACCATCACGAAATACGCCGTCGACCATGCAGCCAGCGCGGACCGCGCTGTGGGGACTTGTCGTCGGCGCGGCAGCGATCGCGGTGATCGTATCGGGTTCGGCACTGGTCGTCGCCGCGGAAACGTCCGCCAGCAATCCGGCGGCGGCCGAAGCGTTCGCCCGCGACGTCCGGCCGATCCTGGAAGCCAACTGTTTCCGCTGCCACGGTCCAGAAACTCAAAAGGCGGCGCTCAATTTGAGCACGAGCGCCGGAATTCGGCGCGGCGGCGAGTCGGGCGAGATCCTCGATGGCGACCATCCGTCGGAAGGCCTGCTCTACGAATACGTTCACGATCGGTACATGCCGCCGGAAGGCGAGGGCGAACTGAGTGACGAGCAGATCGAAACGATCGGCCGCTGGATCGAGTCCGGCGCCCCGCTGGGTGACGACCCGGGCGATACGGCCGCAGAGCTCAACCAACACGACGTACTGCCCACCTTGCTGCTGCGATGCGCGATCTGCCACGGGCGGCAACGGCACGAGGGGGACCTCGACGTGCGGAGCGTGGCCGCGCTGCTCAAAGGCGGCAAGTCGGGCCCGGCGATTGTCCCCGGCAAGCCGGAGGAAAGCCTGCTGATCCAGAAGATCCAAGCGGCCGAAATGCCGCCGCGCAAGACGCTGGCGTTCTACTCCGTGAAGCCGGTGACTGACACCGAGCTCGAAACACTAACACGCTGGATTGCTGCCGGCGCTCCGCAGCAGGACGTTGCGCCGGACGTGGCCACGACCGAGCCCGACCCGTTGGTCAGCGACGACGATCGGCAGTTCTGGTCGTTCCAACCGCCGCGCCGCCCGACCGTTCCCGAAGTGCGCAGTGCCGATCGCGCGCGCAATCCGATCGATCGGTTCGTCTTGAAAAAGTTGGAATCGCACGGACTGGATCTTTCGCCCGAGGCCGACCGCCGGACGCTAGTGCGCCGCGTGTACTTCGACTTGCTCGGTCTGCCGCCGACGGCGGAAGCGATCGACGCCTTTGTCGCGGACGATCGAACCGACGCCTACGAGCGCTTGCTCGACACGGTTCTGGCCTCGCCGCGATACGGCGAACGGTGGGGACAATACTGGTTGGACCTGGCCGGGTACTCCGACTCGGAAGGCGTGCAACACGCCGACTATTTGCGGCCGCACACCTGGCGCTATCGCGACTACGTCATTCGGGCGTTCAACAGCGACAAGCCGTACGATCGTTTTCTGCTCGAGCAGTTGGCCGGAGACGAGTTGGCCGACTACGAGAACGCCGCGGAAATCACTCCGGCGATGTACGACAACCTGGTGGCGACCGGTTTCTTGCGGCTGGCACCGGACGGCACGTATTCGCCAATCACCGGATTCGTGCCGGACCGGCTGGAAGTAATCGACGACGAGATCGAAGTCTTTAGCTCGACCGTGCTGGGGCTGACGGTCAAGTGCGCCCGATGCCACTCGCACAAGTTCGACCCGATTCCACAGCGCGACTACTACCGATTGGCCGCAACGCTGCGCGGCGCGCTGGACGAGCACGATTGGATCGCGTCGCGCCTGGGTGGGCCCGATCAGCCGGACGACGCGCATACGTGTTTGGTGCCGTACGTCACCACGGCGGAGCGCGCGGCATGGAAAGCGGCCGGCGCTGACCCGAAGCAAGAGCCGAAGATCCGATCCGTGTGGGACAACGGCGATCCTTCGCCGACGTATCTGTTGCGACGCGGCAACTACCTCACGCCCGGCCAGCTCGTCGGACCCGGCGTGCCGAGCGTGCTGACCGATGGGCGGACACCGTTCGAGGTGAAGCCGCCGTGGCCCGGCTCAAAGAAGACTGGCCGGCGATTAGCTTTGGCCCGCTGGGTCACGCGCAAAGACAATCCCCTAACGGCCCGAGTGATGGTCAATCGGGTTTGGAAGCATCACTTCGGCGAGGGGATCGTGCGGTCGCTGGACAACTTCGGCAAGACGGGCGAACGGCCCACGCACCCGGAGCTGCTCGACTGGTTGGCGGTCTACTTCACGGACAATGGCTGGAGCGTGAAGGCACTGCACCGCTTGATGATGGGATCGGCCGCGTATCGGCAGTCTTCGCACGTGACCGACGTTCACACGCGCGAGGATCCGGAGAACCGACTCTTGTCGCGGATGCCGCTGCGCCGGATGGAAGGCGAGGTGCTGCGCGACAGTTTGCTCAGCGTTTCGGGTCGACTGAATGAAACGCCGTTCGGCCCGGCCGACGCGGTGGATGCCCGAGCCGATGGATTGGTGTCTGCCCGCGCCGACGACGATCGGCGTTGGCGGCGGAGCATTTACGTGCTGAAGCGGCGCACCCAGCCGTTGACGATCCTGCAAGGGTTTGACGTTGCGGGCATGGAGCCGAATTGCGTATTGCGGCGCGAGTCGATCGTGGCTCCGCAGGCATTGCACCTGGCCAACAATGGATTGGTGCGCGAGTTGGCCGGACGGTTTGCCGATCGAGTGTGGGACGAAACGGGCGACGATCCGCGGGCCCAAATCCGCGCGGCCTACCGGATGGCCGTCGGCCGCGAACCGAACGACGAAGAGCGCCGCATCGCCCTGGCGGCGATGGCCCGCCTGGAATCGGCCTGGCTCGAACAGGCGCCGGGCACCCGTCATTCGCTGGTTGCGTCGGGCGAGTTATGGATTCGCGAATCGGCCCCGGACACGGTCTATGAAAACGACCTGGTCTCGGTCTGGTCGAGTGCCAGCAGCGACAAGGCGCGGCGGTGGGGTGTGTTGGAGTTCGACGTTTCGGGCCTGGCGCATCGGCGACTGATTGGGGCGCACCTCGAGTTGGGCACGATGAACGATGCGGCGCTGGTGCAGACGGCCGCGATCATTCCGCCGGGGATTTCCGGCCTGAACTGGAATCGCTTCGTACACGAGAAGCAGCCGCTGGCGCAACCGCTGGAAGCGCTGGGCCGCGTGACGCTTCCGCCGGCGGCGGGCTCCACGGTCGTGGGCGCGTATCACGCGTCGGAACAGGCAACTTCGACCGACTTGCAGCGGGTGCTGGACGTGGCGCAGTCGCACGGCAAGCTGGCGATCGTGCTGATGGCCGACGAAGACGGAACCGAGTACCGGCAAGATTGGGACGATGGGGTTCACGGTTCGACGCGCGGCAACCGGCCACGCTTGGTCATCTACGATGATCGGCTCGATCCGGAATCGGCGCGCCGCAAGGCGCTTGAGAACCTGTGTCACGCTCTATTCAACTCGGCAGCCTTCTTGTACATCGATTGAGGTCCGCGCGATGTCTCGACCCATCCACCCGAAGATCCTGCGAAACTACACGCGGCGCGACTTTTTTCAACACGCAGGCGCGGGCTTTGCGGGCATGGCGCTGGCGTCGCTGGTCAACGACGAACTGCTGGCCGGCGCGCTCGACAAAGAGCCCGCCGGGCCGGGTCGCGTAGCGACCGATCTGGCACCGCGGCAGCCGCACCATCCGCCGCGGGCCAAAGCCGTGATCCACCTGTTCATGAACGGTGGCCCGAGCCAGATGGATCTGTTTGACCCGAAGCCCGAACTCGACAAGCGGCACGGTGAGCCGCTGTTCGACAAGATTGCCGGCGAAGTCGAAAACCCACACGAAGCCGGCGCGCTGATGCGCAGCCCGTTCAAGTTCGCCCAGCACGGACAATCGGGGACGTGGGTCAGCGAGGCGCTGCCGCATCTGGCGAAATGTGTCGACGAGATGGCGCTGGTGCGGTCGATGCACACGGTGAACATCACGCACGAACCGGCGATCTATAAAATTCAAAACGGTCGCATGTTGCCCGGCTATCCGAGCATGGGTTCGTGGATCACGTACGGCCTGGGTTCGGAGAATCGCAACCTGCCGGCCTACGTCGTGCTCGACGACCCGTTAGGGCTGCCGATCAACGGCACGCAGAATTGGCAGTCAGGGTTTCTCCCGCCCGTGTTTCAAGGCACGCGATTTCGTTCGACGGGCGCCGCGGTGCTCAATCTGGATCGCGGCTTCGAGGAACCCGACAACATCACGCCGCTCGAACGGGCACTGGCGGCCCAGTTGGACGAAGTGCATCGGGCGGCGCGTCCGCACCAGCCGCGACTCGACGCGCGGATCGCTAGCTACGAGTTGGCCGCGCGGATGCAACTCTCCGCGTCCGACGCGCTCGATCTTTCGCAAGAGAGCGCCGAGACGCTCGAGATGTACGGCATCGGCCAAGAGGCAACCGATTCGTACGGCCGCCGCTGTCTGATGGCCCGGCGTTTGGTCGAGCGCGGCGTGCGCTTCGTGCAGCTCTATATCAACGCGCAAATCTGGGACAACCACGCGAAGATCGCCAGCGAACTGAAGGGCGCTTGCGAGCGCACCGACAAACCGGCCGCGGGCCTGCTCAAGGATCTGCGGCAACGGGGCATGCTCGACGACGTGCTCGTGTTGTGGGGCGGCGAGATGGGCCGGCTGCCGATCGCGCAACTTGTCGGCAAGTCGGACGCCAGCCAAGCCGGACGCGACCACAATAAACTGGCCATGTGCGCGTGGATGGCCGGAGGCGGCATCAAGCCGGGCATCACCTACGGCGCCACCGACGAGCTCGGCTTCGCCGCGGTGGAAGATCGGGTGAGCGTGGCCGACTGGCACGCCACGGTGCTCCACCTACTAGGGCTCGACTTCCACAAGCTGTCGTACCGGCGCAACGGCTTTGACGAAAAGCTGACCGGGGTGGACGAGGCCCACGTGGTGGAAGGTCTGCTGGCATAGCGGTAGGTTGCGCTTTCGGCGCGGCGCGTCACTTGGTTGGCATTTGGGCATCGACCCGTTTGCGCCAGGCGTGGAGCAGGTCGCGCAGTTGTGCGGCGCGCTGGGGATGTGCGGCCGCCAAGTTCTTCAACTCGCCGACGTCGTCGCGCAGATTGTACAGCTCGAGCCGATCGTCCTCGAAGTACTCCAGCAGCTTCCAGTCACGCTGCCGGATCGCGCCGACCGGCGTGGTCGTCGGATAGTAGTGCGGGTAGTGAAAGTAGAGTGCTTCGCGTGGCAAGGTGGCGTCGGGTCGTTTGAAGAGCGGCGTCAGATCCTGTCCGTCGAGTGCGGCGACTTCCGATTCGTCGAACGGAATGCCCGCGGCGCGGGCGATCGTGGGAAACAGGTCCATGCAAGTCACCGGTTCGTCGCAGACGGTGCCCGGCTTCGTCACGCCCGGCCAACGCACGACAAGCGGCACGCGAACGCCCCCTTCGTAGAGCGAGCCCTTGCCGGAGCGGAGCGGCCAGTTGTCGGTCACGCGACGGTCTTCGTACTGATTGACGTAGCCGCCGTTATCGGAAAGAAAGACGACCAGCGTGTTGTCGGCCAATCCGCGCTCGTCAAGGCAATCCAGCACGCGGCCCACACTTTGGTCCAGGCTCTGCACCATGGCGGCGTAGGTGGCGTTTTGGTGGCGCAGCTTGTCGGACAGCTTGCGCTGGAAGTGCGCCACCTGCTCGGGCTTGGCTTCGATCGGCGTGTGTACCGAATGATGGGCCAGGTAGAGGAAGAACGGTTTGTCGCCGGCGCGCTCGATGACTCGCACGGCTTCTTGCGAGAGCCGGTCGGTGAGGTATTCGCCCGGCTGTCCCCATTCGAGGTGGGGCACGTAGCGCGGCTCTCCGCCGAAGTGGCGACTGCCGCGGTACGGATAGAAGAACGTTTGTGGCGCCCCCCACTGCGTGCCGCCGATGTTGATGTCGAAGCCCTGCGTCTGGGGATAGTGCCCGGCGTCGCCCAAGTGCCACTTTCCGACGATGGCGGTTTGGTAGCCGGCATCGCGCAACCGCTCGGCGATGGTGGTTTCGGCATGCGGCAGATTGCCGACGGTGTGGGGCGTGTTCAGCGGCTTGTCCCGCGGCGGCGCTTGCGAACTCTCGAACCAAATCGTCATGTGCAGCCGGGCGTAGTGCTTTCCGGTCAATAGCGCCGCCCGCGTCGGCGAGCAGACCGGCGCGGTATACGCGCTGGTAAAGCGCACACCCTGCCCTGCCAGTCGATCGATGTTGGGCGTTTCGTGCAGGTCGGCCCCGTAGCAGCCGACGTCGGACCAGCCGAGATCGTCTGCCAGAATCAGCACGACATTCATCGGTCGTGCTTCGTCGGCGCGGACCGGCACGGGTGGGCACGCGATGGCCGCCGCGACAAGAAGTGCCAAGATTGCCGGCTGTATTCGCCGGCTCGGCCCGACGCGATCGTTCATCGATGTCCCCTTGATCGGCCAGCCTATCCAACGACGGGCAACGCGTACGGTTGCCGATAACTCTTGGTCAACAGCGCGTTGGCCTCGTCGCAATCGACGAACTGTTCGGTTTGCGGATCGAAGTCGAGGCGGCCACGGGTCAGCCAGGCGATCTCGCCAAGATGGACCAGCGCACAACTTCGATGGGCCGTTTCGGGGTTGGCCCGCGTCGGCGTGCGGCGGCGAACTGCGGTGAGAAACTCGGTCATGTGCTCGGCATAGCCGCGCTGGCCGCGAACGTCGCGCCCTTCGGTCGGGCCGGGCTTCTCCTTCTGGCCCAGAAATGTGCTGAAGGCTCCGCGGCGGGAAAAGACCATATAACCTTCGGTGCCGTAGAAGACGTTGCCATTGTCGAAGCCGTGCAGGCCGTAGGCCGTGAACGGATAGTTCTCATAGATCAGCAGCCGGCCGTCGGGATATTCGTACGCCACGTTGAGGTTGTCGGGGTACTCGCTGGCGTGCTCGTGTAACATCATCCGCCCGCCACGGGCCGTGATCTGTTTGGGCAGCGTGTCGATTCCCAGGCCCCAAGCGGCCATGTCGAGATCGTGAATGCCGTCGTCGCCGATCTCGCCGTTGCCGTAGTCGCGAAACATCCGCCACGTGCTGTGAAAGCGGTGCGGATTGAAGGCGTGCTTCGGCGCGGGGCCCAGCCAGCGATCGTAGTCCACGCCCTCGGGCGGCTCGCCGTCGGGCAGCGGCTTGGCTTCGCTGCGGACTTCGGCCGTCCAGGCGCGGGCAACTTTGACCTCGCCAATGATGCCGTCGGCCAACAGCTTGGCGGCACGCTCGGTCACCGGGCTGCTGCGCATCTGGCTGCCCTGTTGCACCACGCGGTTGTACTTCTTGGCCGCTTCGATGATGAGCGGCCCTTCGTGGTAACAGTGCGAGATCGGTTTCTCGATATAGACGTCCTTGCCGGCTTGCATTAGCGCCAGCGCGATCGGGGCGTGCCAGTGGTGCGGCGTGGCGATGATGCAGGCATCGACATTCTCGTCGGCGACGACGTCTTCGTAGCGCGAGGTGCGCTTCGGCGGCGCGGACTGAAACTCGGTGATCTTGCCGGCCGTCTTGTCAATCTGGCGCGGATCGACGTCGCACAGCCAGGCAAACGAAACGCGCTCGCGACGATCGACCAGACCCTGTACGTGCCCACCCATCATGCCACCGCAACCGATGATGCCCAGCCGCAGGGTTTCAGGCTTTTGCTCGGCCATCGCGTGTACGCCACCCAATGCCGTGACCGCGGCGGCCATCGCCGCGGTGTGCGTGGACGTTTCGAGAAACTGCCGTCGCGTGGGTTGATCGTGCATGGCGGGTGTCCTTGAAGTGATTGTGGAGGATGGATTGGTGTTGGCGTCGCGGCGGATGGCACGTCGTTCAGCCGTCGAGCGGAAGCCCGCACGACTCCAGCAGCGTGGTCTGCACGTCGAGATCGTGCTGGTAGGGAAAGTCCGAGTCCTTTTCGCCGCGAATGATTTTGGCCATGTCGGCGGCATCGGCCACGTAGCGCGTGTACTTGGGAAAGGTCACGTCCTGATAGCCGGCCTCGTAAGAGCCGCGCGGCTTCGACAGGGCCAGACGAGCACTGGGATCGTCCAGCGGTTGAATGTGCAGTGTGCCCTCGGTGCCGCAAACGACCAGGTGGCGGCGATCGAAGCCTTCGACTTCTTGGGCGGTCGAGCGCACGGTGGCCGTTGCGCGAGGGTATTCGTAGACGGCCAGCATGTTGTCGAGTAGCTTGTCATCGGCCGGCGACGAATGGCGTGCATACGGAGTGACCGCTTGAGGTCGCCCCAGCACACCGACCACCAGGTCGATGATGTGGCAGCCCAATTCGAACATGATGCCGCCGCGATACTCGGCCAGGCCCGCGCGGCTGCTCGGCGAAACGACCTTGCTCATCACGGCGTGTACTTCGAACGGTTCGCCCAACCAACCTCGGGTGAGCAAATCGCGCAGCAGGACAATGCCTGGGTTGTAGCGATACATGTAACCCATCTGCACGAGCAGGTTCTGCTTGGCCGCGGCGTCGAGGATGCGCCGGTATTGCGGCAGCGATTCGCCGGCCGGCTTGTCCAGATGCACGTGCTTGCCGGCCGCGACACACGCCTCGGCCGTGTCGAGTAAATCGCGAACGCGCGTTTCGACCAACACGGCTTGCAGCCCGGGCGTGTTGAGCAACTGCTCCTGCGTCATCCAATTGAGATCGCGGTAGGGATCTCGCTGTTGCGCGGCGGTGCGCAACACGTCGTCCGGCTCGACGATGCCGACGACGTCGTAGTCCGGCGAATCACGATAGACCGACAGCTTGCTGGCGTGCGCGTGTCCCACGCCGATCTGGCCGACCTTGATCTTGGGCGGCGCGGCACGGCGGGTTGCGGCCGGCGCGGTCGATGCGGCGACGAACGTTCCGGCCAAGGCCGTGCCGAGTTGCTTGAGCGCTTCGCGACGGTCGGGCATGACGGCGCCCCCTTGTTGCAATCGGGACTGCGCGAGAAAGAAACACCACGCTTGCGTGCTATCTTATCGCGCAGCTTTGAGCGTTCGCAACGCGCCAGAGAAATCAGGCACGGAAGACGCGGATCGCGGCGCGCCGATGCCGCGCGGGACGAAACTACGTTGCCCGGCTAGTTGCGTGGGACGACGAGCACGGGCTGGCGGCGGTGCAACACGCAATCCCGCGCATAGCCCTGCGACATGTGGTCGGAGCGTTCCAGGGCCACCACGACCAGCGACAACGCCGAGAAACTACGATCGGGAAACGGCGCCGATTCGGGCGGATGCTCGACAGTGAGCGTGTAGTCGAAATCGAACTGCTCGGCCGATTTCTGAAGCGCACGGTGCAGCCGGATATGGGCTTTGCGCAGCGCGGCGATCAGGTTGTCGTCGCTCGTTTCGATGTTCAGATCGAGCGATTTAAGGAGCATGCTCAGGTTCTCGCGCATCTCTTCCTCGAACACGAGCACCAACTCGAGCGAACCGCCGGCTGCCGCTAGGGTCACGGCCCAAACGGCTGCCGCTTGGGCCGCTTCGTTTTCGCCGATCGATCGCAGGGCGATGTGATGAAAGGCCGGTTGCGCGATTTCGTGCGGCTCGCGCACCACGAGGATTGGCCGGTTCAATCGGGCCAACAACACGTCGACCACCGTGCCGGCGCTGTCCGGCCCGATCATTTCGAAGTCACGCCCGAACGGACACGGCGCGATGACCAGATCCGACTCGTGTTTCGCGGCGGCTTCCAGAATCGGATCGAAGGGATCCTCCGGACCAACGGCGGCGACGATCGCGCTGCCCGAGAGACGCGCTCGGGCGGCCTCGGCCACGGACTCGGCCCCGGCACACGCGGCCAGAATCGACACCTGGCACGGGTAGCGATTTACGAGCGTCACGGTGATCTCGATTGACGTGGCATCCTGCGTCGATCCGTCGAGTGCCAACAGGACCTGCCGCGGAGCGCGCGGCGCGATCGGGGCGACCTCGCCCAACTGGACCCGCTCGAACATCTTCATCGAGGTGTCCAGGTCACGATCGACTTCACGTTGGGTCGGTTCCATGGGCCCAATCTCCTCGGTTGTGTCTCGTAGGTGCGATCTAGCGTCGTGCGATCGTTTTGCCGCCGGGTCGGCGTCGGCGCTTCTCCTTTTTGCCCAGCGGCAAAACGCCTCGCCCTTTGGCCGACGAGCCATTTACGAGACGCAACCTAGAGCTTCGGCAGCCAGTCCAGCAAATGGAGTGCTTCAAGGTAAACGATCGACGTAGCAATTTGCAGCAGTAGGACGGTTCCGCCGAGTCGGATGAACTCGCCCCATCCGACGTCGACGCCAGCCTCTTTCTTAAGCGTGTACAGTGCGATCACGCACGAAATCGACCCGATCGGCGTACCGTTGCCCCCCAGGTTGCAGCCCAGCACGAGCGACCACCAAAGCGGCTCGACCGGCAAGCCGAGGCCGGAAATGTTCTGCACGACGGGAATCATCGTGGCGGCGACCGGGATGTTGTCAACAATGGCGCTGGCCACCGCGGCGAAGGCCGTCATCAGGGCGATCAGCGCCACCGACTTTTGCCCAGACAGTTCGACAACCTGTCCGGCGATCCACTCGAGAGCGCCGGTCGACTCGACGCAACCGATGATCAGGAACAGCCCCATGAAGAAAAGGATCACGGTCCAATTCACTTTGGCGATTGTGTCCTCGACCGATTTGCCGGCGAAGAACAGCGCGGCGGTGCCACCCGACATGGCGATGAAGTCCATGCCCAGGCCCATGAGCTGAGCCAGGGTAAAGCCGACGATCGTCGCGCCTAGGATCGCGCCGCTGCGGATCAGCACCCAACGGTTGTCGACCAGGGCCCACGGGTCGAACTCGTTCATCCGCGCTTGTAGGGCCCGTTTTTCGTCATCGGTCTGCTTCCAGGGCAGGTCGCGGCGAAAGGCGAGTCGAAGCACGCCCAGGGCCAACAACAGGCTGAAGACCGCGTAGGGCGCGGAGATGTATAAAAACTGTACGTAGGGAATCTCCGCCGCGGTGCCGATCATGATGTTTGGCAAACCGCTGGCAAAGGTAACGATCGCCCCGCTGTTGGCGCAGATGGCCACAGCCAGCAGGAACGGCTTTGGGCTGTAATTGAGCGACTTGCAAATCACCATCACCAGCGAACAGATAATCAGCGTGGCCGGCACGATGGTCAGCACGGCAACGAAAGCAAACGTCAACCCGCAAATCGAGAAGAACAACAGCTTGGCCCGCCCGCCAGTGGCCCGCACGATCAGCATGCTCAAGAAGTGAAACAACCCTGAGCGACCGGTGACGTCGACGAGAATGCCGGTGCCGATGATCACGCCAAAGATATTGAGATCTTTTTTCAGAAACTCGTAGATGTCGGTGTACTGAAAAACGCCCAGGGTCACGCCGAGCAAGGTTAGAAGGCCGGCTCCGACCAAAGCGGCGACGGTCTTGTGGAACTTCTCGTGGGCAACGCCGACGTACGTCAGCAACATGCCCAGCCCGAACAGTGCCATGATCCAGGGGGGCGACGGTTCGTGTTGGGCTGCTGCAAGCAGAGGTGTCATCCTGCGCTGACTCCGTTGGCACGGACGTGCGTGATTTGGCGTGCGAGAATTTGCCCGACCCAGTGAGCCGGCGAGCCGGGCCCCTATAACAGACTGGTGAGCGGCCGGATCTGCAAGGGACAATTTGCTGGTACGCGCCGCGCGGTTGGATTATCTTCGAGATTCTGCACACCAAAGTCGGCCGCCCGCCGGTTTGCGCGGCCGAAGAATCCTGCCATGGGAAGCACAGAGCGATGAGACACCTCGGTTGGCTGTTTGGATTGGTGGCCTGGTCCGGCGTTGCGATGAATGGCGATTTCGCGCTGACGGCCCCGCCCGCAACGGATCCACCACCCGGTTTGCGGGAGACGACACCGGCGGTTCATGCCCTGGTGGGCGCGCGAATCGTCGTCTCGCCCGAGCGGACCATCGAGTCCGGATCGCTCGTCCTGCGTGACGGCGTGATCGAATCGGTCGGGCAGTCGGTCGAGCCTCCGGCCGACGCGCGGATCTGGAACGTCGAAGGCAAGACGATCTATCCCGGCTTGATCGACGCTTACGGCGAGCTTTCTTCGGACGATTCGAAGAGCGCGGTCAAGAGCAACGCCGGAGCCGCGTATTGGAACGCGAACGTCGTGCCGCACGCGCAAGCCGGCAGCGTCTATCGCCCTAGCGATTCCACGAATAAGAAGTTGCGCAGCCAGGGAATCGCCGCGCGCTTGGTTGCGCCGTCGGCCGGCATCATTAAGGGCACCAGCGTGTTGGTAAGTACGGGCGACGGGGAAGGTAAACAGGTCATCTTGAATGACGACGCGGCGCTGCACTTGAAGTTGACCGTCTCGCGCGGCACGCGCGGCTACCCAAACTCGCCGATGGGTGCGTTCACTTTGGTCCGTCAGGCGTTTTACGATGCCGGCTGGTACCGGCAGGCTTGGGACACGTTCGACGCGCAACCGGATCTGGCGCGGCCCGAACGGAGCGAAGCTCTGGAAACATTGGGCCGGTATCCGGGCCGCAAGCCGATCGTGGTGATCGACGCACAAAATGAGTTGTACTTTTTGCGCGCCGACAAGATCGCCGAGGAGTTCGCGCTAAACGCCGTGGTGCGCGGCTCGGGCGAAGAGTATCAACGGCTCGATTTGATCAAGGCCACCGGTCGGCCCGTGATCGTGCCGGTGAATTTCCCGAAAGCGCCCAACGTCGCCACACCGGAAGCGGCGATGAACGTTCCGCTTGAGCGACTGATGCACTGGGAGTTGGCCCCGGAGAACCCGGCTCGGTTGTCGGCCGCGGGGGTGACGTTTGCGCTCACTTCGCATGGCCTGGACGACTCTGCAAAGTTCCTGGCCGCCGTGCGCAAGGCAGTCAAACGGGGTCTGTCGCCCGAGGCGGCACTGGCGGCGCTGACCGTCACCCCGGCAAAGCTGTTTGAGGTGGACGATCGTTTGGGAACGCTCGAGCCGGGCAAGGCCGCCAACCTGGTCGTGGCCGACGGGCCGTTGTTCGCGGGCAAGTCGAAGGTCTTGGAGACGTGGGTCGACGGCCGGCGCTACGAAGTGTTGCGCCAGCCGATTGCCGATTTGCGCGGCACGTGGAGCGTGACGTTCGACAAGCCGGGCGAAGAGCCGCACGAACTGGTCATCGAACTGGCCGGGCGCCCCGAGAAGCTTTCCGGCACGATCAAGCGGGGTGACAAGTCGACAAAGTTGATCGGGCCGCAACTAAACGTCGCGCAGTTCGTCGCCTCGTTCAAGGCCAAGCCGTTGGATTACTCGGGCGTGATGCGGCTCAGCGGCACGGTCTCGGGTCCGGCGCGCAACGGGACACCGACCGCTGCGCCATCGTCGGGCGACGAGTTGTCGTGGCTGGGCGTCGTCGTGTGGGAGGACGGCACTCACAGCGCGTGCGCGGCGAAGCGGACCGCCAAGTACGATCCGTCGAAAAAACCCGACAAAGACGAGAAGGCCGACGACGATGCCAAGGCGCAAGACGACGGCGACGAGGACGAAGAAGCTGACGACGAAGACGAGAGCGCGGACGACGAAGAGAACGACGACGCGGAGGATGACGACAAAGACAACGCGGGTGAAGGTGACGACGACGATGCGAAGGATCCCCAGCCGACGATCAGCGAACTGAACTATCCGCTGGGCGCGTTCGGTCGCAAGGCGCCACCGGAACAACCCAAGGCCGTGTTGTTCAGGCAAGCGACGATCTGGACCAGCGGCCCGCAGGGACGCATCGAAAACGCCGACTTGCTGGTCGAGTCGGGCAAAGTCGTGGCTGTTGGCCAAGGTCTGGATGCGCCGGAGGGCGCGATCGAAGTCGATGCCGAAGGAAAGCACATTTCGCCTGGCATTATCGATTGCCATTCGCACGCGGCCACCGACGGCGGGATCAACGAATCCGGACAGACCATCACGGCCGAAGTGCGAATCGGCGACTTCGTCGATCCGACCGACATCAACATCTATCGCCAGTTGGCCGGCGGCGTCACCAGCTCGAACATCTTGCACGGGTCGGCCAACACGATCGGCGGGCAGAACCAGGTGCTGAAGTTTCGCTGGGGCGCCGGACCGGATGCAATGAAGTTCGCGGAGGCTCCACCCGGCATCAAGTTCGCCCTGGGCGAAAACGTCAAGCAGAGTAACTGGGGTAGCCGCAATACGGGCCGCTATCCACAGACTCGGATGGGCGTCGAGCAACTGGTGCGCGACGCGTTCACCGCGGCAAAGCAATATCGCCGCCAGTGGGACGCGTGGAATCGCACGAAAGCGGGCCTGCCGCCGCGCGTGGATCTCGAGCTGGAGGCCTTGGCCGAGGTGGTCGAAGGCAAGCGGCTGATCCACTGCCACTCGTATCGCCAGGACGAGATCCTGGCCCTGATGCGCACGTGCGAGGATTTCGGCGTGAAGATCGGCACGTTTCAGCACGTGCTCGAAGGCTACAAGGTGGCCGACGCCATCGCCCGGCACGGCGCGGGCGGATCTAGTTTTTCTGACTGGTGGGCCTACAAGTTCGAGGTGTACGACGCGATCCCGTACAACGGCGCACTACTGCACAACGCCGGCGTGGTGGTATCGTTCAACTCCGATAACCGCGAGCTGGCCCGGCGCTTGAACCTGGAAGCGGCTAAGGCCGTGAAGTATGGCGGCGTGCCGCCGGAAGAAGCGCTCAAGTTTGTGACGCTCAATCCGGCGATTCAACTGGGCATTGACGAGCACGTCGGCTCGCTCGAGCCCGGTAAAGACGCCGATTTGGTCGTGTGGAGCGGGTCGCCATTGTCGACGTTCAGCCGCTGTGAACAAACCTGGGTCGACGGCCGCCGCTATTTCGACGTCGAGCAAGATCGCCAGGCACAGGCCGAAGCCGCGACGCTGCGCGCGAAGCTGGCGCAGCGCGTGCTCAGCTCCGGCGATCCGACTGAGAAGGCCACGGACCGCGACGGCGACCTGTGGCCCCGCGAAGACGAATTCTGCGACCACGGCCATCTTGGCCACGATCACTAGCACCGGGAGTGCAACGATGCGAACGATGACGAAGATCCTGGGTGTCGCGCTGGTTTTGGTCGGCGCGCGCGATCTGGCGGCGTCGCCGGAAATCCCCGGCGCCGCACAAGATCATCCGATCGCGCTGGTCGGCGCCACGGTGCATCCGGCCAGCGGGCCCGCGATTGAAAATGGCATTGTCGTGTTCGACAAGGGCAAGATCACCGCGGTTGGCGCCGACGTGACCGTTCCCGACGATGCCGAGCGGATCGACGCCAGCGGTAAGCACGTCTACCCTGGATTGATCGACGCCAACAGCCAGCTTGGGCTGGTCGAAGTGTCGAGCGTGCGCGGCACGCGCGATCAGGCCGAAACCGGCCTGATCAATCCCAACGTGAAAGCCGAAGTCGCCGTCAATCCGGACAGCGAATTGATCCCCGTCGGGCGCTCCGGCGGCGTGTTGGCCGTTTTGACCGTGCCCGGCGGCGGGCTGATCAGCGGCATGTCGGCCTGCATGATGCTCGACGGTTGGACCTGGGAAGACATGTGCCTTCAGCCGGCGATCGGCATGCACATCCGTTGGCCGCGGATGGAACCAGTCGAAGCCTGGTGGATCGAAGAATCGGCCAGCGAACAGATCAGCCAGCGCGACAAGGCACTCTCGGCCATTCGCCAGGCGTTTGCCGACGCACGCGCGTATCGCGCGGCAAAGATCGCCTGCGCCGACGGCAAGGGACCGCAGCCGGACCACGACGCGCGGTGGGACGCCATGATTCCCGTGCTGGAGGGCAAGCTCCGGGCGTTTATCTACGCCGATGACCTGCAACAGATCCAAGCCGCGCTGGCATTCGCTGAACAGGAAGGCATCAAGCCGGTGCTTGTCGGAGGCTACGACACGGGCGCGTGCATCCCGCTCTTGAAGAAGCACGACGTTCCGGTGATTCTGGGTGGAGTGTATCGCTTGCCCGAGCGGCGCCACGACGCCTACGACAGCGCGTTTACGCTGCCGGAGCGCTTACGGGCCGCGGGCGTCCCGTTTTGCATTGGCGGCGAGATGGGCGGGTCGAGCGGATCGCAGCCGTCGAACGTGCGTAACTTGCCGTATCATGCGGGCACGGCTGCTGCCCACGGACTGCCGGCCGACGAAGCGCTCAAAGCCATTACGCTTTATCCGGCACAACTGTTGGGCGTCGACGATCGGATCGGATCGCTCGAGCCGGGCAAGGACGCGACGTTGATCGTCACCGACGGCGACATCCTGGAAATTCCCACCCAAGTGACCGCCGCCTACGTGCAAGGTCGAGCGCCGTCGATGATGGATCGGCACAAACGGCTGTGGGAAAAGTACAAGGAGAAGTATCGCCGGTTAGGGATCAAGAACGACTGATTCGCTGGTAGGCGCTCCGCCAATCGGGGCGCGCTGCGTCGCTCAGCGGGATGGCGCTCTTGCAGGCAGCGAGCCGTCGCCTGGTGGAGATCCTGACTGACTGACATTGTCGGCGAGTTGGGAGGCGGGCTTGCCTCGAATGGGCTTGGCATCTGCCTGGTGGAACACGTTGCCGCGGACCTGTCCGTCGGTGCCGGGCGTGAATGCCAACGGTACGACGAATCCTGCAAACCGGTTGTTGCGGACATAGAGGAACGTGTCTTTGTTCGGGCCCCCGTTGACCCACACGCCAAAACGGCGTGGCTGCGCGTCGTCGGCAGGTGCCGGGTCGTCCTTCTCATTGTCGAGTTCGACAATGACGTTATCTTCCAGGACGCTGTTCTTGGCACGGTCGAAGTGCACGCCAACGACTTCGCCTTTGCCCTCGGGAAAACGCCCCAGACGCAGATCGCAAATACGATTGTCGCGCATCACGTTGTGCTGGCCGACCAGTCGCACGCCGTGCGGAATCGTGTGCCGATCCCGCGTGGATCCACCCGTATCGGATATCGCACAGTCGCAAATAACCGATTGCGAGCCGACAAGTCGAACTGCGAAATACCAATTCCCTTCGGCACGCACACCGACGACCCGATGCCGCATCGATGTTTGCGTGTCGGAATCGGTGGCTCGAATGTCGATTCCGAAGTAAAAGCCACTGATCTGACCGTTCGCAATGTGGATCCCACGACGGTCAATGGCCATGACACCGATCGCGCCACTTGACGATCCGGCCGAACCACGCAGCGTTTTCCCGTTCATGTCGAGCGTCACTTCGTCGGCCCCGATCGTAATGGCGGCCCCGTCGGGAGCCGGATAGACCAAGTCGTCAGCCAAGCGATACGTACCGGATTGCTCGATGCGATACGGCACCGAGTTGACCGGAATTGCTCGTGCGTCCTGGCGCTGCTGGGAATCATGGGCCGACTCGACTTCGACTGATTCGATCAACAGTCCTGCCTCGTCGACGCCTTGCGCCGCGGAACGAACTCGCAGATACGACACGCCGCCGAATGCTGGATGGCGTTGAGGCAGCCTGAACACGACTCGATCGTCGGCCATCACATCGCACCGGCCAGCAGACAGATCCCAGTCAAATGTCAGCGTTGCCCACTGGTCGGGTTGGAGTACAACATCGTCGGTCAACTGCCCATTGGCTGGAAGGTGGAGATGGAACACGGCGTCGACCTCGCCCCGCGGGTCACCCGGATTGAAGAAGCGGTCGTTCAAGCAAACGTCGGTCCCGGCGAAGCCTTGCCGTGGCATGATCCGCATCGTGAGGCGTCCTTTGTCGCGCCCGGCGAAGTTCCACGATGCACAATCAGCATCCTTATCGTCAGGGCGCCGGACGTGCAGCACAGATTCGTTCAGCTTGGTCGGATGATCGATCAAGCGCGCACCGGCACACCGATCTCGCCAGAAGCCGGACGCCGGCCCAAAGTGTTTCCACACGTGCCACTGGTCGAGCCCGGCGGCAAAGTCGCTCGCCTGACGCTTTTCGTTGAGCCAATCCGGATCGAGCAGGATGGTGGTCCGTCGGTTTCCCTGCCCGCTCACGATGACCACCTGTCCGTTTTCGGTGACAGTTGCAACCGGATAAGCCGTGCCGCGATCGCCCCGGCGAGGTGGAGAGTCGTTGCGAAACGGATCGCGATACACTTCGCGAAAACCTTGCCAAGTTTTTCCTTCGTCGGCGGAAACGGCGGCGTGCAGCGCATCGCGGCCGCCGTAGACTCCGTCGCCCTCGTGCCGAGGCGGCATCTCGCAATTGTTCCAGACCACCAGGATCCGTCCGTTCGGCAAGCGCGCCAGTGCCGCGGGCGACGTCGACGAGTGAAACCGCGAGGGCTCGGCGGGGGTCCAATCCACTCCGTCGTTCGAAAACGACTCGTACAAGAACCCAGCCTGGGTCCGCATCAGCATCCAGATCCGCCCGTCGCCGAGTTCCAGAATCGTCGGCTCGATGGCGCCGTAGTTGTTGCCGTTGTAGCCGGCGCGACATGGCGAGGTGAGTTTGGCCGGAGACAACTGCCACGTTTCGCCGCGATCGTCGGAATAGACGACCGTCGTGTAGTTCGAACCGGTGTTCGGCGCGACTTCCTCGCCCGGCTTCTTCCAGGCGGCAAACGGCACCAGGATCCGTCCGCTGGCAACCTGCTTGACGTCCATCACCGCGCCGCAGTATCCCTCCCAGATTCGCCGCGGGTTGGTCCAGCCCTGCCGCTGGTTCGTCGTGCGACAATGCCAAAGGTCGATGAATCGTGTTTCGGCCGGTTTCCCCTCGCCGCGGGCGTGGGTGAGGATCAGGTGAATCTCGCCGTCGGCGTCGAGCATGCTCAGCCCACCGCCCATGCGATCCATCGGCAGCTTGAACTCGACGTGCGGAGCACTCCAGGTCTGCCCTCCGTCAGCCGAGCGGATCGAAACGATCTGCCCGCGCGACGCGTAAAACGCGCGAAGCGTGCCCTCGGGCATGGCCACCGGGCGTGTTTTGGGGCCGTCGGCGATCAGCACCGGCGGCATGGATTGCGCGCGTGCTGAAACGGCGAAGAATACCAACACCACGGCCGTTGCGTGCAGGCTACGCCAGGCGATGCTGTAGGCGCGGCGACATTGAGCGGACGGCGCGACGAGCATCTGCCTTGCGTTTTGCATGGAGTGTCCGAAATTGGCAGGAGACACCCTGGACTGGGCGTCCTTAAAAGCGGTGGGAAAGGTACCAGTGTACCATCCCAAGGACCGGCAATGGGGCCATTTGGCGACGACGCGCGATGGTACGCTACGCGTCGCGGAGGATTTCCGTCGCGGCGTTCTTGCCGCAGGCCCCCATCACGCCGCCGCCGGGATGCGCCGCCGCGCCGCAAAGATACAGCCCGCCGATCGGCGTGCGGTAATCGGCCCAGCCGGGCACGGGGCGCAACGAGAACAACTGGCCCAGCGTCATGGCGCCTTGGAAGATGTTGCCGCCGCTCAGCCCGAACGTGCGCTCCAAGTCCAGCGGCGTGAGGACTTGCCGGTGGAGGATCGCCCCCGGCACGTTGGGCGCGAATCGGGCCAGGGCTTCGATGCACCGATCGCCGAACGCTTCGCGCTGCTGGTCCCAGTCGCCTTCGGCCAGATGGTAAGGAGCGTATTGCACGAACATCGACAGAATGTGTTGCCCCGGTGGAGCAATCGTTCGGTCGACGCAGGTGGGCATGGTCAATTCGAGAATCGGTTCGGCACTGTACCGGCCGTACTTGGCGTCGTCGTAAGCCCGTTCCAGGTAGTCGAGCGTGGGGCCGACGTGCATCGTGCCGTGATGATGGGGCCCGACGCCGTCAGGCCCGACTTCGCGATCCGCGCAAGTGAACTGCGGCGGCTCGGAAAGAGCCAAGTTAATCTTGGCCGAGGCCGACGAGTAGTCGATCCGCCGCACGGCCGCCAGAAACTCCGCGGGCAGTTCGTCGGGCTCGAGGAATCGCTCGAAGGTCCAGCGCGGATCGATGCTCGAAGCGACGATCGGGGCGGCTAGCTCGCGCCCGTCGTCGAGGACCACGCCCGTAGCGCGACCGCCGGACACGAGAATCCGCCGGACGGGCGCTTCGCGCATGATCTCGACGCCGCGGCTTTTGCACGCTTTTTCCAGCGCGTCGGCCAGTCCGCCCATGCCGCCTTCGACATAACCCCACACGCCGCGTGCCCCGCCGGCTTCGCCCAAGACGTGGTGTAGCAGGACGTACGCGCTGCCCGGCGCCGAGATCGGCGCAAACGCGCCGATGATGGCGTCGGTGGCCAGCGTGGCCTTGAGCACGTCAGACTCGAACCAACGATCCAGGATCAGCCGGGCCGAACCGGTCAACAGCTCCAGCCCTTCGGCCATGTCGTTGCCCAGAGCGGCCAGTGCCTGATATAGGTGCCAGCCAGTGCGCGCGTCGCGAATCCGTTTTTGCAGTCCGCGGCGGCGCCAGGTCGACGGCAGCGGCAGCAAGTCGGGCGCGGGGCTCGACAAGGTTGGCTCCAGCGCGCGGGCCACGCGATCCAATAGCGCCTCGTATCGCGGGTAGCGCTCGGCGTCTTGTCGGCTGAAGCGCGCGATCTCGCGCTCGTTGAGTCCCGGCTCGGGGCCCATCAACAGGCTGCGGCCGTCGGGCAATGGCGTGAACGACGACGGCGTGCGCGGCAGCACGCGAAAGCCGAGCTCTTTGAGCCGCAGGTCGCGAACGATTTCCGGCAGCAGCAAGCTAACAACGTAGGCGGCGGTCGAAACTCGGAAGCCGGGCCACAGCGATTCGGTCGTGGCCGCGCCGCCCAACACCTCGCGCCGTTCGAGCACGCAGACGGTCTTGCCCGCGGCAGCGAGATAGGCCGCGGTGACCAGCCCGTTGTGCCCCCCGCCAATCACGATCGCGTCGTACGAAGTTGCTGCCGGCATGGAGAATGCTCGTCGCTCAGGGTGGTAACGTGGATCGCGCCGCAATACGACCGATCGGGCCGGACGCGGAGTCGGGCGGTCACGGCACGGCCGTGTTATGGCTAGAGAAATATAGCCCATGCTTGGGTCGCGGCGAGAGGCCAGTTGTGCCGGACACTGTCCGGTTGTTCCACGGCCGAACGGCGCACGGTTTGCCATTGGACACCGGCGCTGGTTCAATGGATCGCCAGAGGCCGGGACCGTGCCAGCAATTTCAGAAGAAGGCCTTTAGAGTCAGTTTTGCATGCGCAGAAATCGAACCGTCCGACCGCCGAACGTCACACGAACCGCGACCGCCCGATCGCGCGCCGCCATGTTGTTTCGCGTCGCGACGTTGTCGACCGTGGTGTGGATGCTCGCGGCATGGACGACGCATGAATCCGTCGTTGCACCAGCAGAGGCCGGCGAGCCGACTGCCGCGAATGACGGCCATGCGGCGCGGCCGAACATCGTATTCATCCTGACCGACGATCAGTCGCCCACCGCGGCCGGATTTGCCGGCAATCGTCAGTTGCCCACGCCGAACATCGATCGGATCGCGGCCGAAGGCGTCGTGCTGGAAAACGCGTTTGTCACAACGCCGGTCTGCAGCCCGTCGCGAGCCGGCCTGGTCACGAGCCGCTATTCGTCCGAGTTGGGCATTCTGGATTGGATCAATCCGCGCGAGGAGACGGAACACGGGCTGGACGTGAAGCTGGTCACCTGGATGCAACTGCTGCAACAGGCCGGTTATCGCACCGGATTATTCGGCAAGTGGCACCTGGGCACCGCTGATCGGTTTCATCCGACGCGCCGCGGGTACGACGAGTTTGTGGGCTTTCGCGATGGCGGGCGCCCGCCGCGCAACGCGGTTTTGGAGATCGACGGCAAGGACACGAAGACGAGCGGATTCATCGTTGACGTGGTGACCGATCACGCGCTTGAGTTTTTAGAGCGCAGCGCGGGCAGGCCATTCTTGCTGTCGCTGCACTATCGCGAGCCGCATTCCGCCTGGCTGCCGACGCGCGACGAAGACTGGGAGCCGTTTGCCGACTTGGACGTCGAGTTGCCGGAACCGGACTTTCCGAACTTGAACGTGCGCAAAGTCAAGCGGATGACGCGCGAGTACTACGCCAGCATCGCCAGCGTGGACCGCAACGTGGGGCGCGTGCTGGCGATGCTGGACCATCTGAAATTGACCGACAACACGATCGTGGTTTTCACGAGCGACCACGGCTACCACACCGGCCATCACGGTCTGTGGTTCAAGGGCAACGCACACTGGCAAACGCTCGAACCGCCGCCCCAACGCTGGAAAAACATTCCACCAAAGCGGCGGCCCAATATGTACGATCAGGCATTGCGGGTGCCGGCCGTGGTGCGTTGGCCAGCCAAGATTCGGGCCGGAACCAAAGTTACCCAGACGATCACGAATCTGGACTGGTATCCAACGCTGCTGGCGATGGCCGGCGTGGAACTGCCGGACGAGATCGAGATTCGCGGCCGCAATGCGTGGCCCTTGCTGCGCGGCGAAACGATCGACTGGGACAACGATCTGTACGGCGAGTACAGCATGCGGCACGGGGCGACGACCGACATGCGATCGTATCGCACGCCTGAGTGGAAGCTGATGATCGATTTTGCCAACCCGGGCCGGGCGGAACTGTACGACCTGGCCAACGATCCGGCCGAACATGAAAACCTGATCGAATCGAGCGATCCGGCCGCGCGCGAAGCGCGCAAGACTTTGGAGGCGACAATTCGCAAGCGGATGCGCGCCCTCGGCGATCCGGCGCTTGAATCGCGCGGCCGCGGGCCGGCAACGTAGTCCGCGACCCGGCCCGGCCCAATTGGACAATCGCCAAACCATGCATATCTAACAGCCTAGCAGCCGACCAAGTCACAAATGGCTCGACCTGCAACCTGACCAACCACAGACCCAAAAGCACCTCAATCCGATATGCCCGAACAAACCATTAACACGCGCGTCGACGGCCAGCTTCAGTACGTGACCATCAACCGGCCCAAGAAGCGCAACGCGCTGACACCGGACATGCTCGACGCCATTGCCGCGGCAATCCGTAGTGCCGACGACAATTCCGAAGTACGGGCGATCATCGTTCACGGCGAGGGCCCGATGTTCTCGGCCGGAATCGATCTGATGGCGCTAGGTGGAATGTTGGGTGGTGCGGGCGCCCAGAATCCGGCCCGCTCGTTGCGGCGACTGGCTGATCGGCTGCAAGATGCGCTGAACACGATCGAATCGACCGAAGTGCCGATCATCGGCGCTTTGCATGGACAGGTGATGGGGTTGGGGCTGGAGTTGGCTTTGTCGTTCGATTTGCGCGTGGCCAGCCACGATTGCCAGTTTTCGATTCCGGAGTCGCGTGTGGGTCTGGTGGCCGACGTCGGCGGAACAACCCGGCTGGCGCGCACCGTCGGTCCGAGCCGGGCGAAGGACATGTTGATGACGGCCCGCAACGTGCCGGCTGACGAAGCGTTGGGTTGGGGACTGGTGAATCGCGTGGTGCCCGAGGCGGAATTGCTGGCCGGCGCCGCTGCGTTGGCCGGCGACATCACCCGCAACGCGCCGTTGGCCGTGGGGCTGGCGAAGCTGATCGTCGATCAGGGCGATGGCGTGCCGAAGGCGACGCAAATGGCGATCGAACGCTGGGCACAAAGCCAACTGATCACGACCGAGGACGTTGCCGAGGCGTTTCAGTCGTTCGTCGAGAAGCGGCCGCCCAAGTTTCAGGGCAAGTAGTCGTGCACGGATCGCGCCATCGATCGAAGGAGTGAACATGGCCCAAGACATTTCCAGGCTGATCGCGGCGCTGCGGTCCGACGACGCCGGATCGCGGCAAGTGGCCGCCGAAGAGCTGGCCACATTGGGCCCCGACGCCGCGCCGGCCGCGGTCGCGCTGGTCGAAACGTGTGCCGTCGATGACGACGCGACGCGCGAACTGTGTGCCGCGGCGCTCGAGGAACTGGGATGTCCCGATTCAGGCGATCGCGATGCGCTGGCGGCCCTGCTGTCCGATCCGTTGGGTGACGTGGCGTATTGGGCGGCCACGTTGTTGGGTCGCATGAAGGGCGACGCGGCGGCCGCGGTCAATCCGCTGGCCCGCGCACTGGTGGAACATCCGGACCTCGCTGCGCGGCAACGGGCGGCTTGGGCCCTGGGCAAGATCGGGCCGGCAGCGTCGGCCGCCCGCGATGCGCTCGAACAAGCCGCGGCGGACAGCGACCCGCGGCTGTCTCGCCTGGCACAGTCGGCACTGGACGGCTTGAGCAAATAGGCTGTGCCCCAACAGCCAGGCAGAGGCAGCGCGGTCGAGTCCAAACTTACCGCTTGCCGACGGCCAGTTCGTCGTGCTGCGTTTCCA
>CALFYT010000043.1 GCA_937952415.1 uncultured Planctomycetaceae bacterium
ACAGTTGCGCCTTCTTGATGCTGTCGATGCCCAGATCGGCCTCGAGGTCGGCGTCCAGTTCCACAACTTCCGGCGGATAGCCGGTCTGCTCGACCACGAAGTTGACCAGGAACTTTTCGAGCTCGGCAGGATCGAGGCTGGTCGGACCGCCGGTCGTCGCTGGCGCTGCCGCTGCGGTCGGCGCGGGCGCTGGTGCCGCGGCATGAGCCGGTGCTGGCGCCGGTGCAGGTGCCGGCTGCGTGACAGGTGCTGGAGCCGCAACCGCTACGGGCTGCGGTTGCATCGCCGGTCTCGATGGGGCCGGTGCTTGCGAGGCGCCGTTGCGCGCCGTCGGGGAAACCGCACCCGATGCCGCGCTGCCGGCACCGTTCGCGTCCGATCGACTGCCGCTTGGAGCGGCCGTCGGACTGGCCGCGGCGCGGCCGTTCGGGCGACCTCCGCTGGCCATCTGGCGTTTCTTCTCGATCCGGCGCTGCGTGGCGTCGACGTGCGTGATCGTTCCTTTAGCTGGCTTCGACATGACCGGTTGCGAACTCCTGGTTGGTGTGACTGCGGGCTGCGGCGCGATAGCCGGCGCACTGACTGCGGGAGTCGAGGTCGCGGCGCGCTCGTGGAACATGCCAAGGCATTCCAACAGCGCGCGGACCTGAGCAAGCTGCTCGACGCCCGGATTCTTTGCGTTGTCCGAGGCAATGATTCCCACCGTCTTGCGTCCGGCGAGAATTCGGCGATTCAGTTTCGTCAGCGCCTGTTGCGGACCGATCTCGATGAAGACCGTGTCCTGCTCGTCGGCGATGCGGCTGATCAGCTCGACGTAGCGCACTGGTGTTGTCAGTTGCGCGGAAAGGTTGGCGCGAATCTCGTTTGGTTCAGCAACGTACGTGTTCGTAACGCTCGAAAGCAGCGGCACGCGCGGCGGACCCATCCGCAATGTTTCAAGTGTTTGGCCGAGTATCGCGCCGGCGCCTTCCAGCAGCGGCGTGTGGTACGGGCAAGGCACGTTGAGCATTTGCGACTTGAAGCCGTGCGGTGTCAGTTGTGCGGCCAGTTGTTCCAACACTTCCGGTCGCCCGCCAACGACGGTTTGATCCGGAGCGTTGAAGTTGGCTATGTAAGCCGGCTCGGCCAATGCGGCGATCGCCTGCTGAATGGCCGCTGGCGGCGCGGTCGTGGCCATCAGAGTGCCGCGCGCCGTCGGTGTGGCTTCGATCGCGTCGAAGCGAGCCCGCGCCGCGGTAATCACGGCTTGCAGGTCCCAAGAACCAGCCGCCGTCAGCGCCGCAAACTCGCCGTAGCTGTGTCCGGCAACCAGATCCGGGTCGATGCCCATGTCACGGACTGCCGCGTGGACAATCAAGTCGGCCAGCAGCATGACCACCTGCGTGACCCACACGTCTTTGCCGAGTTGATCGGGGTGCTGCCACGCCATTTGCGTAAACGTCTGATAGCCACGCTGCTGCATCACGTCGTCGATCTGGCCCATCATCGCGGCCGCGGCGGGCACGTCGCGCACCAATTCGCGCAGCATGCCCGCATAGTGCGAACCCTGACCGGAAAAGAGGAACGCAATCCGCGGCTTGCGGACGGGCAACTGACGATAGAAACAGCCCTGCTGCTCGAGCACGGCCTGCGCGTCGGCATTGGCAAACTGCTTGGCCGCCAGCGTAAGTTTCTTGGCCAGTGCCTCGGCGCTGCTGGCCACGATCGCCAACCGAGCGCGATCGGCCGGCGTAAATGACTGGGAACCAGCCGACGCGAACGCCTGCTGTGGATCGGCCAACGCAGCCTGAAGCTTCTCTGCCAACAAGGCTTCGACCGCGGCGCCCAAACGGATGATTCGGCAATCGGCTGCCACAGCCGGTGGGGCGATGTTTGGCGACGCGGAAGCCGCGACGTTTGGCGCTGCCGTGGTTGCAGCGGCTTGAATGGGCGCAGTCGCCGGTTGTTGCTGCGCGGCGGGAGCTGGAGCCGGTTGACTAGCCGACACGCGCTCTCCGCGCTCAAGCAGAATATGGTAGGCGAGGTTCTTGCCCGAAGAACTGACCGCGGCGATCCGCCGCCCGTCGCGGGTGGTATGGCGAATCGGCAGTTCGGACGACGACGCCTGAACAACGCCCGCGTTATCGGCCAGCGCCGCGACCGGCGTTTCTAGCCCGAACATGCCGGGCATCTGGCCAGTTTCGACTTCGAATGTCGCTTTCAAGACCGAGGCCATCGCAGACGCGCCGGCCGTGTGTCCGATCTGACCCGTGATGCTACCCAGCAGCAACGGCTCCGGGCGCTGCGAACCGCCATAGGCTGACACGACGGCCCGCAACTGTTCCTGATCGTCGGCGGGCAATCCGGTTCCGTCCATCTCGACCAGCGACACGTCGGCCGGATCGACTCCAGCATTGGTCAAAGCACGGCGAATCGCTTGCTGCAAGCACTGGGTGGCATTTTCGGCGTGCGCTGCGCCGATGCCGCGGATGATCCCGTGGATCCGATCGCCGTCGCGCCGCGCGTCAGCCAGTCGCTTCAGAACGACCACGCCGACACCCTCGCCCGGCACAATGCCGTCGGCCGCGGCGTCGAACGGGCTGCGCGGACTCTGGCTCGCGCTGAGCGCTCCGTTGAGCGCCGCGCCGACGTATTGCGGCAAGTTCATTCGCCGCTGCCCGCCCGCGGCGATCATCATGTCGCAATCGCCGGAAACCAATTGATCGACCGACGTGGACAAGACGGCGGCCGACGAGCAGTCGCCGGCATCGATCGCCGCCGCCCCGCCCATCAGGTTCATCGTCTTGGTAATCCGGGAAGCAAGCGTGCTCGTGCTGAAGCTGCCGCTTTCGTCGACCAGCGCGGGCCAGTGCTTGAGCAGCACCTTAGCAAACTCTTGATTGATCCCCGCGGCCGCCTCGGGTGCCACGCCGCGCCGCGCAAAGGCGGCGTTTAGAATCGCCTCGATGTGCGGCAAGCGCAGACCGAACTCAAGCTGCGTACCAAAGTCGCCCCCGAATTCGCTGCCTACCAGCACGCCTACACGCGTGCGATCGAACTCCTTCTGCTCGTAGCCTGCGTCCTTGAGCGCCTGATCGGCGGCTTCCAACAGCATGAACTGAAGCGGATCGGCCTGCTGGACTTGCTTGGGCGGTAACTTGTGGGCCCTCCAATCGTAGTTGAACCCCTTCACGTACCCACCCAGGATCGTCGGCGTGGTGTACGAATCGGCAACACCCGGCTTGTGGCCCAAGTCGGTTCGCCAGCGTCCTTCGGGCGTCGGTCCTTTCGGGTCGCGCCGGCTGGAGATCAGCTCCCAGAGTTTGGTCGGGTGGTCGGCGTCGGGAAAGATGCAGCCCATGCCAATAATGGCCACGGCGCGATCGTCTTCGTTGGACGGAGCCGGCTGCTTGTCCTTGTTGGCGTACTGTGCGGTCAATTCCGCGCGCCGCTGTTCGGTGAACTCTTCCAGAACGACGTGCATGTTCAGCCCGCCGATCCCAAACGCGTTGACCGCGGCCCGGCGCGGTGTGCCGTCGGGCTGTTCGGGCCAGGGCATCGTCTCGCGCGGAATGAAGAACGGCGCGTTTTCCCAGTCGATCTTCGGGTTCAACTCGCGGACGTTCACCGCGGGCACGAAAGTACGGTGCTGCAAGCAGAGTATGGTTTTTATCAGACTCGAGACGCCGGCCGCTTCGAGCGCGTGGCCGATATTCGCCTTCACGCTCGTAATCGGCACCTTCTTGCCAGGCGGGAACTTGTCACCGAGGATCTCGCCCAACGCGTTCAGTTCGGTGGCATCGCCCAGGTTGGTCGACGTGGCGTGCGCTTCGATGTATTGCAGCGTGCCCATGTCGAGCCCGTGGCGATAGGCCCGCTCCATGGCTTTGACTTGCCCTTCCTTGCGCGGCGCCCACAGGCTCTTGCCGCGGCCGTCGGAGGAAACGCCTAGCCCCCGCACGATTGCCTGAATGGGATCTCCGTCGGCCAGGGCCCGCTCGAGCGTCTTCATCACAACGGCCACGTATCCCTCGCCGCAAATCAGTCCGTCTGCGCCGGAGTCGAAGGGCCGCGTGCCGGTCTCGCTCATCGACTGGGCATGCGAGAAGAGCACCAGCGAGTCCGACTTGCAGTCCGACGCCCCTCCGGCAATCGCCATATCGACCCGGCCCAACTGGAGCGCGCGGGCAGCGAGCAGCATGGAGTGCAACGACGAGGCGCATGCCGAGTTGATGCTCAGAAACGGCCCCGAAAGCCGGAACGCCTTGGAGATCGTGCCGGCGATCATGTGGATCGCTACGTCGGGCGTTTCGGCCGTCATCGGCGGCACTTCGGAACGGATTTCGTCGACCAACTCTTGAATGATCGCTTGCTGGTCGGCCGGCGGAAGTTGGTTGAAGCCGTCGATCTCGCGGAGAAAGTTCGCGGCTTCTTCGGCACACGTGTGATAAATCAGATCGCCTGCCAGGTTGCTGCCCTGCGCGTGGCCAATGTAAACGCCCGTGTTGCGGATCGCGTCGGGAACGTTGAACGGATCGAGCTTCGCGTGCCGTAGCGCCTCGCAAGCGGTCTGGCACATCAAGAGATGCGCGTTGTCGACTCCCTGCTCCAGTTGCGGTGGGATCGGACAGGCCTGCCGATCGAACTGGCGGCTGCTGATAATCGCGCCCAGCTTTGAATACGTCTTACCGCGGGTGCCCTTCTTGGGATGGTAGTAGAGCTCTTGATCGAGCCGGTCGGGAGGCAACTCAGCGACGGCGCAGCGTCCGCCGGAGACCAGATCCCAAAACTGGTTCAGATCGTCAGCGCCCGGCAAGCGGCAGGCCATGCCGGTGATCGCAATTGGAATACTCGTGTGCTCGAACGCGTTGCCCATGCTCAGTTACCCTTGGCGGTTCCCGCGACTGCCGCCGCGACGCCACACGTTTGGGCCGTGATCGTCGTCGACGGACAGGTTGCGGACACCCAATACGGCGTTATCGCCGGTAGTTCATAAATGAGAAACAATTGCTTGAAGAAAACGGACGTAGTCTTCCTCGTCGCCGTTCGAGCTCGGGCAGGCTTCAACCAGTACGCGTCCGGCCCGAACCGACTGTTCGGCCGTGTAGCGACCGGCGACCAGCGCCGAGAACGTCTGCGAGTTGAGGTGAAACCGGATCTGGTTTTCCGGCCCGAGACCTTTCTCTAGGCCGGTCGCCATTCCGTCTCGCATCACGAGGCGCCACTGACCGCCGCTGGGGCCAGTGACCTGAAAGCCCATGGCGTCCGACGGCAACACACCTGGCAAGATGCGGTGCTTGGACGCCGCGAGCCGGCGGAGATGCTCCACCGGCTCGAAACCGGGCTCGGGCGACTCCATCCGCTTCAGCACGAAGTTCTCCTTCACTGGGTAACTCGCAATGCGAAGCAGCATTTCGTAATCGATCTGCGGACACGGCAAGTGCGAAAGCGCCCGGTCCGTGTTCGTACGATCGAATTTCGGATCGTCCCTCCAATGGGAACGATAGATTTCCATGTAGTGCTCAAACAGCGCCTCGTAGTCGAGGATCTGCTGTTCGGTCAGCTCGCCGACAAACCGGCGCGACGAAAACTTTTCGATTGCTTCTTGGATTACTTCCTGGATCAGCTTCACCGTGACAGGCTGCGGATTTGTCAGGTGATACGTTTCGCGGTGCAGCTCAGGATGCGTTACCACGTGGACGATTGCTTGCGACAGCCAATCGACAGGCACCAGGTTCTTTCCTTCGTCGCCCCGCAAGCCCAAGAGGCGAAAGAACCGCTCGCCCATCAGTCGCGTCGGAATTCTGTCGGCCATCACGTAAGCCAACTGCAGCGGTAAGTAGAAGCCGTGCGACGACACGGTGTAACCAGTTACCGAGTCGCCAGCGACGCTCGCCGGGCGATAGATTGTGGTCTCGTCCAAGAATTCGGCCGCACGCACCATTTTCTCGGCCGTCATCTTGCTGATTTCGTAGACATTGCCGTTTTGTTGGCCGAGGTCCAGTTCGCGTTCATAGACCGTGCCGTTGCGCAGCCCGCAGACGTACGCCGTCGAGACGTGGTGAAACTTTTTGATGCCAGTCGCGCGGCACATTTCCAGCACGTTGTGCATTCCGTCGTTGTTCGTGCGGAACGGCTCGCCGTGCTTGTCCTCTCGAAATGTCATGCTCGCCGCGTTGTGCAGCATCCGGTCGCAGTGGTCGCCAATCCACTTAAGGTCGTCCGGACCAAGCCCCATTCCCGGTTGCACCAGGTCGGCTTCGATCACGACCGGTCGCACTAGATTACGGCCGGCAATCTTGTCCCAGCGGCGCATCAACATTTCGATGCGCTGGGCCGCCGATTCGACGCGATTTGCCCGACAAAGCACCGCGACCGGCACCTCTGCAGCGAGCAAGTCGCGCAGCAGGTAGCGCCCCACGAGGCCAGTTGCGCCGGAGAGCAATAGGTACTTCATGTAGTTGCGATCCAACAGGGCGCTTTTGGCAAAGAGTGCTGGCTGGACCAGCTACGGCGAGCTTGGGAAAGCAGGGCTAGAATCTTGATTCTACAATGGGCGTCGATGGTGTCAATATGGTGCAAATAAGCAGGTTACGACGATTGCGAAGCCTCTTACGGTTGACTGAGCGCCGTTCGCGCAGGCGCTGCGCAAACATAGCTTCCTGCTAAGTCGGAGCGTGTCGAAAATATGAGCCCAACTCGCGGCCGAGTCGCCGGAATCCGCGTCACCAGAGCATGACTTTGGCTGGCATGGCGGCTCAGGAGCCTTAGTCGACTGACTCGGCAGGCGGGAGCGCGCCGAAGCGAAGGAAAAACGTGCTACTCAGCCGCGCGATCCGCGTCGCGCGCGGTGGCCTCCAGCCGCTGCGCGTCGCGCGCGATGCCGTCTTGAAAGCCGGCTGGCGCCAGGCGTCGCAGCCACCAATACCAGCGCGCTCGCCACCCGGGAATCGCATAGAGCTTTTTCCGCTCCATCGATCGAACGGCGATGTCGGCCACGTCGGCGGCCGACGTCGTGGATTGCTGAACCGCGTCGCGGAGCGCTTCGGCTCGGTCGCGGTGATAGACCCGCATGGCGGAGTTGATGTTGGTCTTGAAGTGCATCGGGCAAACGACCGTCACCCCGACGCCGTGCGGCTGAAGCTCGCAGTAGAGGGTTTCGGACAGTGCCACGATGCCGGCCTTCGAGACGTTGTAGGCACTCATCGACGGCATCGGGGCGATCGCCGCGAAAGAGGCCACGTTGATGATATGCGCCCCGTCAGGGTTTTCCTTCAACCAGTCGACGAACATGTGACACCCGTAAATGGCGCCGCGAAGATTGACGTTTAGCAACAAGTTCCATTCCTCTAGCGGAAAAACGCCTACGTCGCCGGTGCATCCCATGCCGGCGTTGTTGACCAACAAATCGATCCGCGGCCATGTCGCCCGCAACCGATCGTGCAGCGCGATCCAATCTTGCTGGCACGAGACGTCGAGTCGAACGGCCTCTCCCGTGCCTCCGGCCGCCTCCATTACGCGCAAGGTCGCCTCGCTGCCGTGTGCGTCAATGTCCGCAAGGGCGATGTGCCAACCGTCTCGTGCCAGGCGGACGGCCAGAGCCCGGCCCAACCCACTGGCTGCGCCGGTCACGATCGCATGCCGCCGTGTGTCCGTCATTTCGATTGATCTTTTTCGAAGAATCGTTCCAACAGCGTCGGGACACTTCGCGAAACTCGGCCCGGCATACGCGCGCTCCGTCGATGCCGCCCGGCGACGTCGAGACGACTATGCGCGGAGGTTATTGCGCATGATTCTCAGCACATCGCGCATCCGCAGTCGCAACGCGCCCTTAGCCTTCGTGCGGTCATACCAACGATCGAAGTCTTTGAACAATGTGGTCAGCGTATACACCGACGCGTCGGCCGGCTGATCCTCGCCCGTTTCAACGTCCTTCGGTTGAAACGTGCACAGATAGTTCATTAGCGCTTCGGCCTGTTCCGGGGGGTCGTTGGCCTGATGCATCCACAGGCTCTTCGGCTGCGGTCGATCGAATCGCCTGAGTATCCGTCCTTTATCGATCTCGTCTGCCATCACGTGCACGGTCCATGCGTGCTGATAGCCTTCGTCGCCAAAAATCGGCAGCCAGCAACCATACCCGCCGGCGCCGGGCAGATTCGCAGGGTGAAGATTGATTGATGCATCGAATCGCCGCAACACTTCTTTGGGTATCAGCGGGGCCATCCAAGATACCAAGACGCACGCGCCACCTTCCTCGCCGCCAAGAATTCCCTCTAGGAACGACAGCACTTTTTGTTTTCCGACGTCAGTCGTCATTTTTTCCTTTTCCGACAGCCGAATCGTCGGTGCATTCATGTCTGGCGACAAAGAAATTGCGCTGCGCGCTGCGGCAAGAATGCTGGGAAACACCTCGAAGAACATGACTTTGAGAGAGAACCAAGGATAACGGCGAAATATGATCTCCCCCGCTTCCTTCGTCTTCGGCCCGAGGGACTTGTAGTCAGTCCGAATCATGCCCACAACCCGGATCCGATCATCGTGGCGACGGGCGGCATGCGCCAGGATCCGCAAGTACGCGGCATGCGAGACAAGCACGACGGGCAAGCGGTCGTCAGATTCCTCCGTGATTTTGGATTCCGAAACGAGTTCACCCAACATTGCGTTCCAGACGAAACACCCTACATTCTGCACCTGGTGCCGGCAAGCGAGACGCTCCTAGCATGATTCGCGACGTTCCGCCGTGCCACCCGGAATCGCGGAAATTCAGCATCCCCGTCGGCAAGATTTTCGACCGAATCCGCCGGCCGCAAGGTACACTTGTTCGCACTTGCTGAGTTTTGCATCCAGGATCGACGGCCGGCACACCGTCAGCACGCCGAAACAGCAGATTGCACTTCGCGATTCGTCGACCCGCGATATCAAACCGCGCCGACCCCGATTGTCTCCAGGCGAATCCACCACGCATGCCAAAACAAACCACATTCAAACGATGGCTCGCGCAGCCCAACCGCGAGCCGTCTCCACCGGTATCCTCTACAGACCCAAGCTTGCCGATTCTAGTTGTCGGCGCCGGACCAGCTGGAATCGCGGGCATGTCCGCGCTGCGTCGTGCAGGGCTCGAATTCGTCGGCGTGGAGAGCCACGAACGCGTCGGCGGAATATGGGACATCGCCAATCCGATTAGTTCGATCTACGAGGGGATGTGCACGGTCACTTCGCGGACGACTACGTACCTCACCGAGTCGATGCCCGACGACTGGCCCGACTATGTGCCCCACGAGAAAGCGCTCGAGCATTTTCAGCGCGTCGCCAACACCACGGGGATCCTGCCGAAAATCCGCTTCCGCACCGCCTTCGAAGACGCGCGAAAATCGGATGACGGTACCTGGATGGCTACCCTGCGAGACGTCGGCCAGGATCGTCGCTTTGAAGAATCGTTTCGGGCGATCGTCTTTGCGACCGGGGCTCACAATCAGCAACGCGCGTCGATTCCGGTCACCTTGCGCGAGCAAGCCGAGAAGAGCGGAATCCAAGTCATCCACTCGTCGCAGTATAAGCATCCAACCGACTTCGCGGGAAAACGCGTATTGGTGGTCGGCATCGGTAACTCTGGGTCCGACATCGCCGACAAGATCAGTGCGCACGCCGAGCGCACGATGATCGCGGTCCGCACGCCACCCTGGATCAATCCTCAATACATGTTTGGTTCGCCGATCGATAAGTTGGCAGCCGAAGCGTCGCCCTTGCTGCCCGAGTGGTACAAGCAGGGCGCATTTCACGTTGTGCGGCGACTCGCGGTCGGCAGTTTTCGCCGGCTGGGCCTTCGCCAGCCTAAGCACGGATTGAACGACCGGTTGCCCATCGGCGATCGGGGTATTGTCCAAGCGATTCGCTCCGGTCGTGTCCAGATCCGGTCCAACGTCACGGGGTTTGAAAACGGCTGCGCATGTTTCGAGAACTCGGACCACCCGGACGAACCGGTCGACGTCGCGCTGTTCGCCACTGGCTTTTCCCGGCAGTATCCTCTCTTGTCGCACTCCGGTGCGTCAGCCGACGAAGTGGCCGAATCGCTCCTGTTCTTCGTCTTTCACCGATCTGAGCCGGGTTTGACGTATTTGGCCGAAACGATCGGGCTGCGCGGATGCTGGCCGGTGTTCGCCGAACAGGCCGAAGCGATTGCCGCCTATTACCGCGCAGAACAGCAGGGCGCGGCGAACGTTCAGGCGTTCAATGCCCGACGGAGCCTTCCGACACCGGACTTCAAGGGCCACCTGTTCCGCCGCGCCGACCGGTTTCATGTCGGCTACAACAACTACGAGCAGGCACTGCGCGAACTGTCGACCTGGCTTTCGGAATAGTCGTCTGCCGTCAAACAACCTTCGTCGCAACGCACCGCGACGAGCCGACATCCATTCCGATTGGCCGGGCGCGCGTCGGTGAACTAAAGTAGCTTGCGCCACTCGTGTCGTGGTTTAACGAGTCCTCCGCGTTCGAAAGTTTTGCCGTGTCCTCGCGCCGCGCAATCCCGATGACGTTCATCGCGACTGAAGTCGTCAACGGCGTCGCAACACTGGCTGTCAATCGGCCGCAAAGTGGCAACGCGCTGAATTTGTCGGTCTTCGCGCAACTGACGGCGGCGCTGGACGAACTCGTGGCTCAAGCGGAGGTGCACGCCATCGTACTTACGGGCGAGGGCAACAAGTTTTGCTCCGGCGCCGACCTGGGCGCGTTTGTACGGTACCTAGAGGCGAGGGACTTCGATCGGATTGTCGAAGTAGTGCGCACCTCGCAGATGGCTTTCGAGAAGATCGCTTCGTGCCCCAAACCGATCGTGGCGGCCGTTGGCGGCGCAGCGGTCGGCGGCGGCGTCGAATTGGCACTGGCGTGCCATCGCATCGTGGCCACGCCGCGGGCAAGTTTCTCGTTTCCGGAAACATCGCTGGGCATTCTGCCCTTCTCGGGCGGAACGTATCGCGTGCCGCGTCGCGTCGGACCGGCACTTTGCAAATGGATCGTCTACGCCGGACCGATGCTGCCGCCGCCCAAAGCGCTGGCGATGGGCTTTGTCGACGAGTTGGCCATGCCGGCCGATCTGATGACCGCGGCTCAGGCCACGGCCCGATCGTTGGCCGCGTCACCGGAATCTTGCGAGTGGCTGCCCAAGGAGCCGCCGAACGAGTTGGCGGCCATGGCGTCGCTGTTTTCGGCTGCAACCGTCGAAGAGCTGCTGGCGGCCGACGTTTCGGCCGACCGCGCTCTCGCAAAGGCGCAGGCCGCTGCGGCAAGCAGGCCGCCCGCAACGCTACAGTGGGGCGACAAATTAATCGACGAAGCCGGTGCGCAAACAACCCAGCAGGGCGCCGAGGCAGCGCTGGCGGCCGTGCCAGAACTGTTTCGCGACCCGGCCGTGTATGAAGCGATGACACGCATCGCTCAACAACAACGGCAGTCGTAAGGCAGGTGGCTCGTGTGCCGCGTCTAGGCCCTCGCGCGGGGATCGACCGGGACGAACTCCTTCTTGTCGTCGCGGGCCACGCGGCTTGCGCCGCACCGTGGGTCGTGGTTCCATAGGATCCACCAACCCTCGTCGGCCGCGCGACCCAACAGTTCTGGCTTACGACGACGCGTGTCGAGCGGAAAGGTATCGTACGCCAGATGCCACATGCGGCGCAGGTGGACCGTCGAAGGACATATGTCGCCTAGGTAAGCCGCAGTCTGTCCGCCCGACTCGAAGAACAACGCCATGTGCCCGCGCGTGTGTCCACCGGTCACGTGACCGCGCAAGCCGGGCACGATCTCTTGGGCGTCGTCGACCACCATCATGAGCCCGGCCTCGTACAAAGGCAAAATGTCATCCATCGGGTAGGCCGTCGTCAGTTCCGGACAGTCGCCGGTGGCGTCCTCCCATTCAACCCGGCCTACGATGTGCCGCGCGTTGGGAAAGACTGGCACGCGACGCCGATTGGCATCGAACCGCGTGGCACCACAGACGTGGTCAAAGTGCAAGTGGCTCAGCACGAGCGTATCGACCTCTTCCGGCGCGACACCCAACTCGGCGAGGCCCGCGACCAGCGGTTCCCCCTCCTGCATGTTGTAAAACTTGCGGTCCAGCGGCGCGAACTTGCCGCCATAGCCGGTATCGATCAGAACCGTGTGTCGACCGTCGCGGGCCAGCACGCAATTGTTGGCGCACTGGATGCGGTTGGTCTCATCAGGCGGCGCGACGGACTGCCAGATCGACTTGGGCACGACGCCGAACATGACGCCGCCGTCCAACCAAAACATCCCGCCGTTGATCGTGTCGATCTGCCAATTGCCCAGGTGCATCAAATCCCTCGGACCACCAGACTACGGCAATTGATCCCGCAGGATCTTGCCCGCGGGCGAGCGCGGCAACTGCTCGACAGAAAGAATTCGCTCGGGGCGTTTGTAGTAGACCAGATTCGTCTCGCAGTAGCTACGGATCAAGTCGGGATTCGCGTCGCCTTCGGTGACGACGGCCGCTTTCACGTACTGACTGCCATTGCGCCGCACGCCGGCATAGACCTTGACCTCGACGATGCCGGGCATCGCTGCGATCGCTTCCTCGACTTCGAGCGGAATGACCTTCAGCCCGGCCACGTTGATCACGTCGGTCTCGCGGCCCATCAAGTGAATGCGGCCGGCTTCGTCGATGTGCCCCAAGTCGCCGGTGGCGAACCAGCCCTCCGCGACGGGCGAGGTATCGACACCTTGATGGGCAAAATAGCCCGCCATCATCGACGACGATCGGATGTGGACGCGCCCTAATCCGGGCGTGCCGTTTCCGGATTCACCTTCCGAACGTACTTCGGCGTCGACGCCCTGCATCGGCGGGCCGACGCAACTTCCCGCGGTCTGCTCGTTGCCGTTGGGTGCCACGGTAATCCCACCCGTCTCAGTGGTGCCGTACAGGGGACGGATGCGGACGCCCGACTTTTCGTGGAAACGGCTGGCGGTCCGCTCCGAAAGCGGCGAGCCAGCCGACAACACGGTACGTACCGTTCCCCGCAGGCGATCGCCAGCGCCAAACATCAGCGCGTCAAGCATCGCCGGAACGGCCGGGAGGATCGTGATCTGACCGGCGGTCAGTGCGTCGAGCAACAACTTCGTTTGGAAGCTGCGCATCGAAACCACGCGGGCGCCGCTTAGCAGCGGAACCATCACGCACATTCCGTAGGCGTACGCGTGGCACATCGGCGGGACAGCTACGATGCTGTCTTCGGCCGTTATGCCGATCGTCTCGATGTAGTGTCGCGCTTCCTCCGTGGCAGCGAACCCAGGTCGAGCCGCGACTTTCGGAACGCCGGTTGTGCCGGAAGTGGGATGCAACGGAACGCTCACCAGGTCCGGAAACTCTCCGTCGAAACCGGACGTGGACGGATCGACCGTTGCCGTCGCCAGCGCAATCCAATCGTCATGGTCGATCCGCGCAGCCGGCATCGCCTCGGATTGCAAATCCTCCGCCGGGCACGTCGCTGAAACGACCATCGTTGCCCCAAAACGAAGCGCCGTCCGTTTTAGCTCGGGCGCCGGGGCCTTCGGATGAACCAACAGCGGGCAGCCACCCTGCTGCAACACGGCCAATAGCGTGGCAATGAAATGCGGTCCGTTGTCGATCGCCACGACTGCCCTGGCTCCGGACGTCAAACCGGAATTGGCCAGCGACGCGCCGACTTGTTCGCAAGCGGCGCGCAAAGCGTCGGCACTGACGGTGCGACCCGTATCGAGGTCCACGATTTCGCCACGATAGCGATCCGCGGCGTCCAAAATTGGAAGCGGCGACAGATCCATGCTCAGATCAGACGCAGGTTTCGGGATCGGAAGCCGGCCCCTCGGACCGGCACTTAGATTAGCAGCGAACTGCGGACGCCGTCCTCGATCCGCTCCAGCGCCGTGGCCACGTCGGCAGACGAATGAGCCGTCGAGAAGAACAACGGCTCAAACTGGTTCGGGTGGAAGTAGATACCCGATTGCTGCAGCCGGTTTTGGAATTGAATGTATTTGTCGAAGTCACAATTGTTCCGCACGTCGCGATAGTTCGTAAGTCCTTCGCAGTCGTCGTGCGTCAGGAACATCGACACGATCGGTCCAACCTGGTGCACCTGGTGCGGGATGCTCAAGCGACCGAGAATCTCGTCGACGCCCTGGGCGAATTCGGCCGAAACGTCGTCCAGTTGTTGATACATCGTTTCGCGGTCGCGAAGGATTTCGTCGAGCACGGCATCCGCCGCCGCCATCACCATGGCGTTGCCCGAATACACACCGCCATGAAACAATTCTCCGTCAACAATGCACTGCATGATGTCGTATTTGCTTCCGACGGCCGATATCGGGAAGCCGCCACCGAGCGCTTTAGAAAGCACGGTGATGTCCGCCTCGACGCCGTAGCGCTCTTGGGCGCCGCCGGCGGCCACCCGCATGCCGGTGATCACTTCGTCGAAGATCAACAGAGCGCCGTACTCATGGGTCAGTGCGCGAGCCACGTCCAGAAAGCCCGGCTGCGGCGGGATCACGCCCGAGTTGCCCATCACCGGTTCCATGATCACCGCGGCGACGTCGTCCGCGTGGTCGGACAAACACTGCTCCAAGGCTTCGGGTGAGTTCCAACGGCAAACCAACACGTCGTGCGGCGCGCCGTTCATGCCCAGAGTGCCCGGAATGGCCGGCCCGTAAAAACCTTTGGGAAGATTTTCGACCGGCGTGTGATAGCGATGAAAAATGTTGTCGCTCGAGCCGTGATAGTGTCCTTCGAAGGCGATCACGTAGCGGCGGCGCGTCACGGTTCGCGCCAACCGCAGCGCGGCAACGATTGCCTCCGTGCCGGTACTCGAGAAACGCAACATGTCGATGTGCGGATAGAGCCGCTTGACCTTCTCGGCAACGCGCGCGGTCACCTCTTGCGGAAATCCTAGCTGGCTGCCCGATTCGGTGAGCTGCCGGACCACGGCCTCGACGATCTGCGGTGGCCGATGGCCGAAGATCAACGGTCCGTAGGCCATGTTGAAATCAATGTACTCATGACCGTCCACGTCCCAGACGCGCGAACCGGCCCCACGGTCGGCCACCAATGGCAAGTGATACGGCAGCACGCGCATCGTGCTATTGTCGCCGCCAGCAATGCTATCACGTGCCCGTTCGAGTGAGAGCTCGGACCGCTTGGTGGAGACTGCCTGTCGAAGCTGACCGTTGGTTGACTGCATCATGGTGTCGCGCTCTAGCCCGGTTCAGATACCGCCTACATCTCGGAACTGAAAAAGGTGATCTAGTCAGTCTATTCCTCGCATGTAACGCAGACTCCCATTATCCTAGCGACTTGTGCCGTGTCAAGAAGCGCTGAATAGCGAAACAAGCGGCATTTTGGCGGCTGGTTGGGGTTGCTCCGCATCGCCAGGTAATAGCGACGATTTGCATCGGAATTTGGGCGTTGGAGGACCCAAAAGCGGGCGCCATGAAACGACGACGACGCCTTGTCCAACGAAGGTAGGCGAGATGCGATTGTCGACCTGTTCAGTGTGAACGGGGTAATGTGGGCCGATCGCGCAGCATTCCGCCAGTCGTAGCTCCGCATGGTCGAGGGAGCTAGTCGCGGAGCCGACGTGCAGGACCGCACCTCGCCGGGCATCACGCGGGCGGTGGAACACGCTGGGGTACTCTGGAGAACGTTCCGGCGATGACGCTACTCGTAGGAAATCGCGGCCAGAAAATCGAGCCGCGCGGCCCGTTCGCCCGGGAGCCAGGCTGCCAACAGCGTGATGACCAAACAGGTCGCGGCATTGGCAATCACAAGCCAGGCGTGCAACGAAAATGGCACGGAATACCCGAGCAACGGCTCGTTGCAAAGATGGATTATCCAGGCGGTGGTTAATCCGGCCAATGTTCCCATCAACGCGCCGAGAACACCAATCAGCAGCGATTCGCACAAGATCAATTTGCGCAATTGACGGCGCGTCATGCCAATGACTCTGAGCAGCCCCAGCTCGCGCGTTTGCTCGAAGACGCTCATCGAAAGCGTGTTTGCCACGGCAACGCCTCCGATGACGAAGCCAATCGTCAATAGTCCCCACAACGCACCGACAATGCCGCCGATCAGCAGGTCCACTTGGCCGCGAAGGCTGGCATACGATTCGACGACTAGCCCCTCTTGTTCCAGGAGCGTCCGCAACGTTTCCATGAGCGGTTCGATGTCAACCTTCGGCGCGGTGAGTACCGTGTAGAAATTAGCCGGTCCCAACTCGAACAGCTCGGCCGCAGCCGGTTGATCAATGTAAACCGCCAGACCGCCAAGCGTGTAGTCGCGAACCACGGCAGCTACGTCGAACGTCAATTCCCTACCCTGCACCTCCAAGCGCAGGGCCTCGCCTGGCCCGATGTTCAAGCGCTTGGCGAGCCCGCTGCCGATTACCGCCTCGCCTTGTCTAAGCCGTGCGCGAATTCGTTCGGCTTCCGCGGCCGAGATGGCCCACGGCAGAATCAAGCGCGGATGAAACTCATGGGCGATGCACGTCGTCGGAATTCCGCCGGCCCGCGCGGGAAAGAATCGTGATTCGATGACGTGCTCAACGCCAGCCTGCGCGGCGATTACCTGGCGAACGTCTGTGCGATCGCGGCTTTCGGCAGCGCCCTCGGTCAAGGACGGACCGGCGACCAGGATGTCGCCTGCCGTGAATCGGCGATACCATCCGCGCACGTCGTCGACGTTGTTGACGATCGCGTTGCCCATGCCAATGCCGGTGCTGATTGCCACGACCAGCACGCCCACTGTCAACCCGGTGCGCGTCGGACGTTCGAGCAATTGGTCGGCCGCGATCTCACCCTCGGTCTTGGTCCACGGCGACACAAGCCTCGCCGCGGCGCGAATCACGGGCCCCAGCACGGCCGGAATCACCGCGATGAAGCCGACCAACATGCAGACACCTGCGGGTATCGCGGCCTCGGTCGGGATTCGCTCGAGGCTGACCAGTGCCAACAGCACCACGGCGACTGCCCAAATGCCCGCTCCCCAGGCAACCGACCACCAGGGAAACCGTTCTCCGCGGCGGGTCTCGGTATCGCCGAGTGCCTCGGCCGGCGAGACGCCGCGCGATTGCACGGCCGGCACCAGCGCCGCGACACCCGCCACCAGCGGCCCGGCGATCAGCGCCGCGAGAAGCGCCCAATACGGAGTCTGCGGTTCGGGCACGCCGGCCCCGGCCAGTTGGTGCATGATCGCGGCCAATCCGCGCCCCAACACCAACCCCAACGGGATGCCGAGCATCGCGCCCACCAATCCAAACAGCAGGCCCTCGAGCAGCAGCAGTCGTTCCAGTTGGCGCGCTGTGACGCCCAGAACGCGCAACACCGCCATGTCGCGCCGGCGCTCTCCGAAGTTCATTCGCAGCGTGTTGACGACGATCAACGCCGCCATCGCCATCGACAGCGCTCCAGCAAACCGCAACGCCAACTCGGTCGAGCGGAGGATCCCGCCGGCCAATTCCAACTGCGCCAACGGAGCCTGCACCACAAAGTCGTCCGGCAGCCGGTCAGCCACGGCTTGCTGCACGGCGTCGCGATCGGCCGCGGGATCCAGCGCAACACGCACCCGGTTGACCGTATCACCCAACCGGTACATCTCTCGCAGCTCGTTAAGCGGCATTACGATGGTCGCAGCCGGAGCCACTTCGGCCAGAGCCGCCGCGTTGACCAGCCCCACGATCGTGGCTCGATGCGGCCCGCGCTTGCCAAGCAGAATCAACCGGTCGCCGACGTCGAAGTTCAAGCTGCGCGCCAACTCGGCCGATAACAGCGCTTGCCGCTCCTGCCGACAAGGCACTCCGTCGACCAGCGGCAGTGCCTCCCAGATCGCTTCGTCGCCGGACGGAATGCCCAGCACGACTGCTCGAAAGCGTTCTCCGTTCACGCGCGCCAGCGTGGCTCGTGTGACCACCGGGGTCGCGGCCCGCACGCCGGCGACGTCGGTAAGCGGCCCGATAGCCGCCGGGTCGAATCGACCACCCTCAGCCGCGATGATCTCAACCGCCGGACTGCTCTCGGTCACGGCCAATAGCTCGCGATAGGCCAAGCGCACCGAGCTTTGCGCCAGCATCACTCCGAGCACCGCGGCCACGGCGATGGCCACGCTGGCCACCGAGAGCAACGTCCGCGCCAAGCGCTGGCGCCATTGCCGCACGATCAAGTGGACGAGGTTCATGGATCGCCTACCCGAGTCGGTCGGATGCCTCCGGAGCCAAGGCACCGGGACCTGCGCCGGCAGGATCGTCGACGATTTGACCGTCGCGCATCACGAGCAGACGATCGGCCGCCGTGGCCATGTTGGCATCGTGGGTCACCATGACGACGGTCTGCCCCTGATCCGCGCAGCCGCGTAACAGCGCGAGAATGCTCTGGCCGGTCGTGCTGTCCAGCGCTCCCGTCGGTTCGTCGGCCAACACGACAGCCGGCTGTACCACCAGCGCCCTAGCGATCGCCACGCGCTGTTGTTCCCCGCCAGACATTTCGTGGGGATAGTGGGCAGCGCGGGGCGCAAGGCCGACACGCTCGAGCACTTCGGCTGCCCGGCGATGGGCTTCGCGCCGCGCTACGTCGTCGACCCGTAGCGGCAGCGCCACGTTCTCCAACGCCGAGAGCGTAGGCAGCAGATTCATCTTCTGAAACACGAATCCCAGCCGCCGCCGGCGCACGATGCTGCGCTGGGTGTCGTTTTGACTGCCCAGATCGGTACCGTCGAGCAGCACAGTGCCCTTCGTCGGTGCGTCGATGCCGCCGAGCAAGTGCAAGAGCGTGCTTTTTCCGCAGCCCGACGGCCCCATGATGGCCAGAAATTCGCCGGCCGCGACGCGCACGTCGACGCCGCGCAGGGCATGGACGACGACCGAACCCTGTCCGCCGTAGTTCTTCCAGACTTGGATCGCTTCGAGGATGGCCATCAGGCGCGCGGGGTAGGTACAAATCGGCCGAGGCACGACGCGAACGAGAGATGTTCATGATAGTTGCGCGATCGGTATCCCGCCACGCTGTCGGTCCGTTGGTGCCAGTCGTGCCGAACGTTTGCGTGAATACGAACCTGCCGATTGTTCGTAGCGCGGCGCGATAAAACGTGCGGCGAAACTTGCGCTCCCCCGCCCCGCACAGGTCCAGCAACACGGGCCATCGACCGAGTGCATGCTTGCGAGTATTTGGGCGTCCGCACATAATGGGCGTTCACAGTTTCTCGTTTGCAGCGCGTAGTCCGACTCACTGAGCGGAATGCGTGCCAGAAGGATTCTGCCGCTGCCACGGTGCGAGGGCCGAGGCTGTCTAGGAGTTTCGAGACGGGAGATCGCGAGAGAGACCGGTCGTATCGTCGCGCGAGATAGCGCGACGCCGGTTGTTCGCGATTTCGCCCGTGACCGCGTCGCCCTCCGACTTCGATCACTGGCGTCTACGATCCTCCGAGCAACTGGTTTCGCACCGTGAGTTTCCACCGCAATCTCTTCGCCGCGCTGGTCGTGGCGACTTGTTGGGCACAATCGTCGCCGGCTGCCGATGCGACTGACCGTTTTCTCGAACACGCGCCGGTCAATACGTGCCTGGCCGTGTACTCACACGACCTGGCTGCCACGTGCGCCGCATTCACGAAGACCGAATTGGGCGGCAAACTCGCTGGCCAGCCGTTCGAGCCGCTGATCGCCGCGTTGGACCAACGCGGCAAAGCGAGCGCCTTGCGATTGCGACCGCTGTTCGGCTTCGATTGGAGTGACCTTGCCGCGACGCGCGACTCCGGCGGAATGCTCGTCTTTCCACTGGACGACGGCGCGCAGGGTGTTGTCTGGCTATTCTCGCCGGCCGAAGTGCAACGAGACACGCCGCGGTGCCTGACCGCGGCGGCTGAATACTTCAACTCCCACGGATTCCAAGGCTCGACGTCCACCCGTGGTGGAGCGAACTTTTCCGCATTTGCGCCGCCGCGCGATCGCGAGTCGGAGCCGACGCGAGTCCTGTTCGCCACGAGCAAGCTGTACGGTGTCGCCAACTCACAAGCGGCAGCCGACGCCGTTCTGGCCGTGACTGCGGACAAGTCGTTGGCCGCCCAGTCAAACGTCGTCTCGTTCGCGGATGCCGACACAAACGTCGAAGAGTCCGACTTGTCAAGCGTTCGATTCTTGCTTCGCCCGTTCCAGCTCTGGGAGCTGGTGCGCGCCCAAAACAAAGATGCCGCCGCCGCTGAGTCCGACGAATCTGACGACGATTCGGAAGAGGACGAAGTGGCAGCCGCCAAGCGAATCGGCTTGTCCGCTGTCCAATGGGTCGCTGGCAAACTGCGATTCGCTGACGAAACATGCGAATGGGCCGTCGATGCCACGATGCAAATCGAACGTCCGTACCGCGGCGCGATGCGCATCTTCGAGTTCCAACCCGGCCCCTTGTCGAAGCTGCCGGATTGGATTGCGTCGGACGTCACCACGGCGGGCGTGTGGCGGTGGGACTTTCCGCTGGCCATGAAAGGATTCGGCACGCTCTACGACCAGGCGAACGAGCCGGGACCGTACGGTGAAGGACTGTTCGAGGACATGCTGGACGGGTTGCGTGATGATCCCGAGGGTGTGCAGGTTGACCTGCGACGCGACATTTTCCAGCAACTCGCGCCTGAGCTGACCCGCATCAGCGACGCCGGCCCGGCGGCCGACGGCGATTCGTCCGACGAAGCCAACCAAGAAACTCCCGGCCGCTGGCTATACGTGGCCGACGTGCCTGACGTGCCACGAGTCGTCGATGCGCTGTCGCGATTCTATAAGGGAGACGAGCGGGTAAAACGCCAATCGTGGAGCGGGTTCGATGTATGGACCGTCGAGGGAAACGCTTCCTTGTTCGTCGAAGGCGAAAGCGACTCGCTGGTGACCGTCCGCGGTCTGGCAGTCGGGGACGGAAAATTGATCTTTAGCACCGAAGCGGCGCTGCTGCGCGACGCGCTGGAACAGACAACGCGCGGCGCCAAGTTGGCCGACGACCAAGGCTGGCAACGGCTGCTCGAATGGTCGCAGGCGCATACGGACGAAACGACCGCGTTTCAGTCGCTGCTTCGTCCCGACCGATTGCTCGAGCCCTCGTACACTGCGGCGACGAGCGGTCCGCCGCCCATGCCCGAGGAAGCGACGTCCGAAGACGACGAAGCGCCACAGGTACAAGCCGAGCCCTTGGCGGCGCGGCTCTTGCGGGTGCTGCTATTCGGTGACACGTCCGAAGGCAAGGAGGTGCCGTACTCGGCCGCACCGCAGTTTGAAGTGCTGCGCGACGCGCTCGAAAAAGGTGCGATCGTGATGTCACAAACCGAGGGTGGATGGATGATTCGCTTCGGCGTGATCAATTCAGGCGAGCAGGAATTCTAGCGACGGAAGGTGACTACGCCATGGCAATTCGCGACCGACTCCTCGACGGACTTGTGTCTTTCATCGGTACTCGAGAAATCACCAATGCGGCTGCTCGAGCGGCTATCGTGACGACGGCATTCGCGCTGACAGCCCTGTGCGCTTTTCCCGCGCAGGCACAAATTGACACGCCGACGGCCCGACAAGCGCGCGACGCCCTCCGCGATTTGCAGCGGGTTTACGGATCGCAGCCGGGTTGGAACGCATGGTCGCACCGGCTAGGCCTGAAAGACGTTGAGCACGAACTGCGGATGGGCAATCGGGCCGAACCGATCGTGTTGCGATCAGCGATCGATAAAGTGCGGGCCGGGGCCGATTCGGACTACAGCGCCCCCGCGCTGCAACGGCTGGCCGACATCCTGGAAAAGCGACACGCGGAATTACAATCGGTGCCGGCCGATCAATGGGCGGAAGCGTGTCGGGCCCGGGCCGACGACTTTCAGCCGACCACGCCCGAGATGGTCCGCATCGCGCGTGTTGCGTTGCAACGCAGTCTCCTTGCGCTCGAACGACGGATACCCTCGTTGTCGAATCCGGACGACGCATGGCGGTATTTTCTTTCGTGGCCCACGACGCGCGCTCTGATCTATAGCGACGAGCGCGATCCGGATCTGCTCGATCGGCTCGAAGCGCGATGGCAGGGCGCCCCGTCCGTTTGGGACGCGCCGCCGATGGTCGAGGCGTCACTGGCCGTACAGTCGTATATTCGGATCTACCGCCGATATTTGGCCAACGAGTCGGCACAGGAACACGCGGCCGCGTGGAAAGAACTGGCCAGCCTGCTCGAGCCAAATGCAGATGGCGGGAACGACAACGCCGCCCGCATCGCCGCGGCCGTGAATCGCCGCGAACGGCTCGGCCAGGGTTCCGCGCTCACCGCGTCGATCCGCGCCGAGTACTCGCGACCGAACGTGATCTTCGAAGTCAGCACGTCGTGGCTGCAAGACCAGTTCTTGCAATCTTTCGAAGATCGATATGACGTCAATGACGTGTTCGCCGGAACGCGTAGCTACGGCAGCGGCACGATCTCGGGCACCATGCGATGCGACGTGTTGCCGTCGCGCTCCGTGGCACAAGCCCGGTTTCTGCTCGATGGCTCCAGCGTGGCCCGCACGCGTGGCACGAACCAGGGGGTTGGCATCGTGAGCACGTCACACACAACGTTTCACGGCCGAAAGCAATTCGCCCTGGACGCGCACGGATTAAGCACCGAGCCCGCGACCGCGCGGGCCGATACGTCAATCGTTTTCAACAGCATCAACGCACCCGGTTTTCGGCGGCGCCGCAATGAGGCGGTTCGACGCACGTACGCCAGCCGGGGCCGGGCCGAAGCTGACGCTTCGGCAGCCACACGCCGCGAAATCGTCGGTCGTATGAACGCCGAGGGCAACGACCTCGTTGCGCGGTTCAATCGATCGTACACCGAGCTCCGCGACCGCCAATTCGAGGCGCACCGCCCCACGCCCGATATCCGCGTCCGTTGCGACGAAGCGTTGCTGCGCTGGGAGTGCCGGCTGGAAAGCCCTGCCCTGTTTGCCGCCCCGGGTCCTCCGCCCGAGTTCGATTCGACAGCCCCAATCCGCTTCTACATGGCGGCCAGCGCGCTAGAAGACCAGGCACTGGCGTCATTGGCGGGACGCGAACTGACGGGCGAGCAGTTGTCCGAAACGATTGCTGAGATGTTTGGCGAGGCCGCCGAAGACAAGCGTAACCGGGGCGACTTTCGGGCCCGGTTTGCAGATCATCCGCTCGACGTGCATTTTGCCGGCGGGCAGGTCCATGCGAAATTTTACATCACCTCGTTCGATTCCGACGACGTCAAGTATCCCGCCATGACCGTCGACGCGCATTACAACGTCGAGCAACGCGAGGGTGAACTGGCACTGGTGCGGCAAGGCCGGCTGAACGTCCGTCCGCTCGAGCGACGGGGCGAAGGCACGCCGGCGCTCAGCGGCCGGCAGCAAACCTTGCGACTGGCGGTGCAGCGCAAGCTGGCGCGGGCGCTGGACGACACCTACACCTTTGGCAGCCCGCAGTTGCCGATTACCGATGATTCCGAAGAGGCGCCAAGATTGCGCATCGCGCGGGCCCAAGTGGAAGACGGCTGGCTGCAGATCGCCCTGGAACCGCCGGAAGAACCGGCGCAGGACGCCGACTGATTGGGCCACGATGCTCGTTAGCCCGCGCCGGCTGCTTCGGCATCGGCCTTAGCCTTGGCTTCTTGCGCCGACGAGACGGCCGGGTTGGGCGTGGCGTCACCACTTTCGTAACCCAGCATCCAGCGGATGCCGCCCAAGAGCGAATCCATGTACTTCGGGTTCGTCCAGACGTCCTCTCGATGGCCGAGGCTCATGTGCAGCACCTTCCCTTCGCCGTACTCCTTGACCCAGGCGATCGGCACGTGATAGGGCTTCTTGAGCTTGGTCTTGGCCATGTTCAAGCTCATTAGCACGTGAACCTTTTCCGGCTGCCAGTGCTTGAACTGGTAGATCTCATCGGTGATTTCGAACTCGTCACCCCACGGCTTGCTCACCGGGTGCGCGGTGTCGTGAACCGTTACGGTGACTGTCTGGTTCGATCCCCAGGGGTGGCCGTTGAATGTTCCACCGAGCATTTCCCAGTAGGGCTGATAGTTGTGATAGGTGTCGGCCGCCGAGTGCGTGCCGATAAACCCATGCCCCTTTTGCTTAACCCAATCGTTGAACAAATAGTCGCGCACGTCGTCGGCAAAGGGCAAATCGCCGGTCGTGTAAAACATCACGATGTCGTAGTTGTCCAACTGTTCCTTGGTGATCGAACCGGCGTCTTGCGTGCAGTCCACCCGAAACAGGTTGCTGCCAATGCCCAGGTCCGTAATCGCCCGCTCCGCCGGCGAAAGTTGGCCTTCCTTGCGCGTGACGGAGCCGTGTCGGAAGCCGGCGCTCTGCGTGACGAAGAGCATCCGGGCATTCTTCTTGGGGGCATCTTCCGCGGCGGCCCATACCGCCGACAACGAAGCGGAAACCAAGGCCACCAACAGGGCACAAACAGGCAGGAAACGTCGAACGATCACGGTGAGTCTCCTTCGGGCGGGATGACCTGCGGGAACGCGGGGAGCTTGCCCCATCATTCAAGCATGCGGCCACGCCTGGTGCAAGGTAGTGGAGACCCGGGGCAGGCAGCCTGGCCCGCCGCAGAAGGGCGGCACGGTGTCGCAACACGCCGCCATGGCCGAAGTGCTCGTGCCGCGTATTTTCAACGCAAGCAGCGCGCGGGGCCGTAGTGCGTACTACGCGCTTTCGCGCCGGCGGCGACGAACGGCCGCAGGAGGCGGTGTAGGTTCTTCGGCCGCTTCGTATTCGTATTCGTATTCGACGTCCTCTTCATCGTCCGAGTCGTCGAGTTCCTCTTCTTCGTCGTCCTCGTACTCCTCGTCGGAATCCTCGTCGTACTCTTCGGACTCGTCAGTCTCCTCGGTGTCGTCTTCGTCGTACTCCTCTTCCTCGACTTCGTCCTCGAGCTGCTCATCGTCTTCGTCGACGAGTTCTTCCCCGGCGTCGTCTTCGTCGAACGGCGCCTCCTCTTCTTCCTCGAGTTCCTCCGAGTCGTACTCGGCCGACGCATGCCGGCCCGAACTCTCGTCCTCGCCGCCACCCTCGCTAGCGAACGTGGATGCGTCTTCGTCGGCCGCCGCGTCCTCATCGTCGAACTCGCGCCGCGAACGCGGCGCTACTTTCAAAACGCGGTGGACGCGCTGTTTCGGCTTCTTGGGTGGCTCAGCGGCCGGCGCGGATGCGGCCGACGGTCCGCCCTCGGCTTGCATCTGCTCCCATTGCTCGACGGTTACCAGCACCTCGCGGGCTTGCGAACCATTGTATTGTCCGACGATGCCGTCCTCGGCCATGTAGTCGACCAATCGGGCGGCACGGCCATAGCCGATTCCCAAGGAACGTTGCAGAAGCGAGACGCTTCCGCGGCCTTCGCGCACCACGACGTCGACGGCCGATTCGTACAGCTCGTCGCGGTTCGACGATTTGGCGGTCTGCTCGCCTTCGCGTTCCGGCGCTTTGAGCTGCACAAGTTCCTTGACGAACTGCTGTTCGGTTTCGCCGCAAATGTCGACCACTGAGTCGATCTCTTCGTCGCTGACGAACGTTCCCTGGCCGCGGAGCAACGTGCTGGTGCCGGGCCATAGGAAGAGCATGTCGCCGTTGCCCAATAATTTGTCGGCCCCCATTTCGTCGAGCACGACGCGGCTGTCGGTGCGGCTGGCGACCTGAAACGCGATCCGCGCCGGCAGGTTCGATTTGATCAAACCGGTAATGACGTCGACCGTCGGCTTTTGCGTGGCAAGCACCAGGTGGATGCCGACGGCTCGGCTCTTTTGGGCCAGCCGGATAATGTGCTGTTCGACTTCTTTGGCGGCGGTCATCATCAAGTCGGCCATTTCGTCGGCCACGATCACGATGTACGGCAAGCTCGTCGGAATCGCTTTGCGCTGCTCCTCGTCCTCCGGTTCGAGCCGATCGAGCAGTTCCTCTTCGCCCAATTGGTTGTATGAGCTGATGTGGCGCACGCCGGCCTTGGCCAACAACGTATAGCGCTCTTCCATCTTCTCCACGGCCCAGGCGAGGATCGCCTCCGCCTTGCGCATGTCGGTCACCACCGGGTGCATCAAGTGCGGTAGCCGCTTGTAAGGACTGAGCTCGACCATCTTCGGGTCGATCATCAGCATCCGCACTTCGTCCGGCCGGCGCGTCATCAACATCGACACGATGATCGAGTTCAGGCACACGCTTTTGCCCGTGCCGGTGCGGCCGGCAATCAGCAAGTGCGGCAGCGTAGCCAGGTCGACGACCATCGACTTGCCGGACACGTCTTTGCCCAGGTAGATCGGAATCCGCATCTTCTGCGCGCGGCCGTTGGCTTCTTCGATCACTTCTCGCAAGCGGACCAGGTGCCGCTCCGAGTTGGGCACCTCGATGCCCACGGTATTCTTGCCCGGAATCGGCGCCACGATGCGCACGCTGGGTACACGCAGGGCAATGGCAAGATCGTCAGCCAGGCTGGTGATCTTCGACAGCCGCAATCCGGCCTCGAGTTCGACTTCGAACTGCGCGATGACCGGACCGGTCTCGATCTCGACCACGCGGACCCGGAAGCCGAAGTCGGCGAAGGTCTTCTCCAGGATCTTGGCCTGACGGCGTACTTCGCGCTCGTGTTCCTCGTAACAGATGTCCTCGCCCTCGAGCAGCAGGTCGACCGACGGCAGCACGTAGTCGTGCGTGTCGTCGGTACGGCTGGCCGCGTCGAGCTGCGTCATGACCTCTTCGCGTTCGCTCTTCTTCTTCGGACGCAGTAGTCGCGGCAGACCTCGGGCCGGCTTCTTCGGTTGCGGAGCTTCGGCCTCTTCCTCTTCGTCGTCCTCACCCTCTGCTTCGACGTCCTCTTCCTCGACGTCCTCTTCCTCCTCCTCTTCTTCGTCCTCGACGTGCGAACCGCCAGCAGTCTTGCCCCGGATCTTTACGGTGACTTCGGTGTCTTCTTCCTCTTCTTCCTCGTCATCCAGATCGGTGCGTCGCGACCGCTTCTGTGTATCAGTGTTTTCGGCCCGTGCCACGTGCAACCGGATCTGTTTCCAGGTTCGGCCGGGCGCCATCAACAGCAAACCCAGCAAACGCGGCAGCGTGTACTCGGTGCAAAGCAACAATCCGCCGATCAAGACGCTAAGCGTCAGCAGCACGGCGCCGGCGCTGGCAAAGTGCATTTCCAGAAAGCCCCGTCCGGCCGCGCCGAGGTATCCGCCCGGACCGATGACCGGACCGGGCGACCACGACTGAATGCCCAACGAGGCCAGCGTCGTCAGACCGACCAGTGACATCAGCCAGCCGAACCCCCGCAAGAACCGGTCTGAAACCGGGCGGCGGGCTAGTAGCCAGGCATCCAGCACGCTGAGCGAAACCAGGATGTAGTACGCCCCGATGCCGAAGCCTTGCAGTAGCAGGTCGGCAACCAGCGCCCCTGAGCGGCCGCAGGCATTGTGCGTTGCCCCGGTGGCGGGATAGACCAGCGCGTCGAGCGAGTCGGTCGGCTCGTAGGTAAACAACGCCAGGCCCAGGAAGACTGTTAGCGCAAACAGTCCCAGTGCCAAGAGGTCGAGTTTGAGACTTCTTGTTTCGAGCATACGCGCGATTCGTCGGTGCAATGTCGCCGGAGGGTGGTTCCGGCGTGCTCAAGCAGGGGCGCGTCCGTGCCCGGTGCGATGTCCATCTCGTCGTTGGTCAGGGTGGGGATGCGGTTGAGGGCCGAGCCGATCCAGACCAGCCCAGGCTGCGGGAAGCGGGGGCTGATCTGCACGGACAGGTGGGCGGAGGAGGGGGCTCCCTTTCCG
>CALFYT010000044.1 GCA_937952415.1 uncultured Planctomycetaceae bacterium
CACGATCGCGTCGAACGTCACGCCGTCGGGCGTTTGCACGCTGATGACGCCGCCGCCCCGCTGGTCGAGGTTGTCCAGTTGTACCCAGGCTGCGAGCGTCTTTTCGCCGAGCGCCGTCTCAAGCAGAGCCGTCACGACGTTGGCCGCGCGACCATCGACCACCAGGGCCCCGTCGCGCAACATAGCGCCCCCGTGCGGCGTGCCGTGTGCATCGCCGATCGAGTCACGATAGTCGTCGTCAAACTTCCAAAGCGCGATCGGCTGCGGCAGATTGCCGTGCGGAGTAGCGCGGCCGGCCTTCGCCTCGGCCAGCAGCCGCGCGCGGACCGGATCGAGGATCGCCCGCTCGGCGTCGCGATGCGAGGTGATGTCGTCATTTAGCTGCGCGCTCTGTTTGGCGAGGTGGTCGGATCGCCGCTCCGCCTCGGCCAAGTACTCGACCAGCGTCGCGAGTTCCCCTTGATCCGCTGGCCGGCCAAACGCCGCGCGAAACATCCGGTCAATCCGCGCCGTGTCGTTCGGCAGCGTCGCATCTCTTTGCACGCGCTCTGCCCAGCGCTCGGCCAGCCGATCGACCAGGGCGTCGTCCATCATCGTCAGCGACTGCGCGGGCACATTCGTCACGTCGCGCCGGCCGGTGGTGCTAAAGGGCTCGGGAAAGTCAAACACGCGCAAGAATGGATCCAGCGCGTTGCGCCGCACTTGGACGTAGATGCTCCGCCGGGGCGACTTGCCGTCGACCGGCGGGCCGAACCGCGCAGTGTCGAGCTGCCCGGAAACTTGCAACAGCGCGTCGCGCACCGCCTCGCCCTCCATCCTGCGCACGTTGGCGTGCGACAGGAGTCGATTTTCCGGATCGACGCGGTCCGCCGTGGGCGATGGCGTCGATGCCTGCTGCCAGGTCTTCGAGGTGACGAGGTAGCGGATCAGCCGTTTGAGCGACCAGTCGAAGTTGTCGGACGGCGGGGGCACGTCGTCGGACGTAGCAGGTGACGCACCGGCAAACCGGATCGCCAGGTGGTCCAACAGTTCCGGATGCGTCGGCATCTGGCCCATGCGACCGAAGTTGTCCGGCGATCGGACCAGCCCGTGGCCGAACAAGTGATGCCACACCCGATTGACGATCACGCGCCGCACCAGCGGATTGTCTGCGGCCAACAGCGACTCGGCCAGTTGCAGCCGCCCGCTCGAGTCGCTGCCGTATTGGGTTGCGTTGATGGCCTCCAGAAACCGGCGCGGCACTTCTTCGGCCGGGTTCTTGTGATTGCCGCGCACGAACAGCTTCTGCACGCGGCCGGTCGTCTCCTCCAGGCCCGGCACGCGGACCGGCTCGGCAATCTCGGCTTCGAGCGCGCGGTACCGTTCCACCAGCGGCTTGGCAGCCGGCAGCGCGCCAAGCCGATTCGGCAACAGCTCCTCGCGCAGGCAACCATCGAGCCACGCGGCCTGTGTATCGCTGGCCCGCCCGTCGTGCCACGCGGCAATGGCGAGCTTGGTAGCCTGGGCGTATGCGGCAGCCAAATCGGCCAACGAACGGGGCCCGTGGCCGGGGCGATCGGCGTCACGCGGATCGTCTCTCGAATCACTCGCGCCACACGCGGCGAACAACGCGTCGAGGTGTTCTTGCGTGTCGGCCGGCGGGCCGGGCGATCCTTTGCGCACCAGCACTGCCTCGCGAATGCCGAGCCACGAGCGGGCCTCGTTCTTGACCAGTAGCGGCGCGTCCCGTGCGGCTGCCAACTCCAGATGAACGTCGTCGCCCGTCCAATACGCCAAATCGAATCGTTGCCAGCGCCAGCGATCGGCCAAGTCGGCGACCGGGTAGACCGTGCCGTTGCGCGGATAGTCTTGCACGACATAGCGGGCCGTTGCCTTACCGCCGCCGATCACGCGCAGCCAGAGGTCACATTCCGCGTCCAGGTGAACATCGGGCGACGTCAGCCGGGCAGCGTCTTTCGTCGACGAGCGGTGCGATACGATCCCCGCAGGATACACACCCGATACGGCCGAGTCGCCGTCAGGGGCCACGGCAAACGCGCCGGCCGAAAGCGGCTCGTCGGGCAGTCCCGCACCGTGCCGTGTCCAAGCGGCGTAGTCGTTCGCATCGGTCATTCGCCAGCGTTTGAGGTACGTGCGCTCGTCGTGCTCTCGCCGCCGGGCGAGGTCTTCCTGCCAATTCGTCACGCGCTGCTGCCACGCCTGGTCGAACATGCCGTCCGCAGCGACCGCTCTTTGCATCGCCGCCCATACGCTGCGGACTGTGTCCGGCTTCTCCGATTGCTCTTTGCCAACGTCCGCCGCGAGCAACGATTCGGCCATCCGCGTCGCGGCGCTAGCCCAATCGTCGGCCAGCGCTTCGCGCAGCTTCGGCTTCAGTTCCGCCAACGCGGCCCGGTTCTGCTCCAGACGTTCCGGCAGGTCGATCGTCGTGCGCCCCGGGCGGCAGGAGGCCAGGATACCAAACAGCGCGTAGTAGTCACGCTGGCTGATCGCGTCGAACTTGTGATCGTGGCACCGGGCGCACGAAACGGTCAGCCCCAGGAATGCCTTCGAGAACACGTTGACCTGGTCGTCGACGAACCGCACTTTCTCGTCGAGCGCGTCGGTCGGCGCGAATCCGTGGAACACCATCCGCCAGTGGGCTGTGCCGATGACCGATTCGTTGATCGCCAGCTCGCGATTCACGCGCGGTTCAGCCAGCAAGTCGCCGGCGACGTGTTCGCGCACCAGTTGGTCGTACGGCACGTCGGCGTTGAGCGCGCGAATTAAATAGTCGCGATAGCGCCACGCGCCCTCGATCGGCGGATCGCCTTCCGATCCGTGTGATTCGGCGTACCGAATCCAATCCATCCAGTGCCGCGCCCAGCGCTCGCCGAAGTGCGGGCTGGCCAGCAAATGGTCGGCCAATTGCCCGACGCCCTCGGCGCGATCGTCGTCGACCGCGATCCGGTCGCTCCACGTCGTCAATTCCTCCGGCGTCGGCGGCAGTCCGATCAGCACGAAGTACAGCCGCCGCACCAGCGTGTGTGCGTCGGCGAGCGGCGCCGGGGCCAGATCGTTGGCTTCCAACCCTTCCAACACGAATCGATCGACCGGGTGGTCCGACCAATCCGGCCGTCGCACGGCCGGCACCGCGACCGGGCGAATCGGCTGAAAGCTCCACCACTTGCGGCGGCGCTCGAACTGCGCGGCCCAATCGTTGGCGCTGGCCAGTTCCTCGGCCGTCGGCGGTTCGTCGCGCGGATCGACGGCGCCGTCGGCGATCCACTGTTTGAAGTCCGCGATCGTGGGCTCGTCGAGCTTCGGCCCGTCGTCGGGCATTTCCTGGCCCGCGATTTCATGACGGATCACCGCCAGCAGCCGGCTCTTGTCTGGTTTGCCTGGCACAACGGCCGCTCCAGATGCCCCGCCGGCCAGCAGTCCGTCGCGGTGGTCCAGGGCCAGTTCACCCTCGGTCGTTTCGGTGCTGTTGTGGCACGCGTAGCAGTGTTCGGCCAATACCGGACGAATACGCGTCTCGAAGAATTCGACGCGCTTGGCGGTTTGTGCCTCGTCCGCGTGCACCGCGGCTGTCCGGTGGTCAAGCCATCCGCAAATCAGAACGACGGCAACGGCCGGGACGATGGTGCGTGGCATGACAAGTTGGACGCGGCAGAGTTCAGCGCGGCGTGCCGATTCGCTTCGTGCGCAAGAGGCGTGGGGGCAATGTTTGCGGGTTGATCCCATTCTCGTTGGTCGTCCGCCGCCGGGCAACCGGCAAGTGCGAGCGGCGGCGCGTGCCCAGCGGTGCAGCAACGCAGACGACAACCCAGCTCGCTCTCGCTGACGGCATGAGGCGCACCAGGTTTGCCGCCCGCTACCCCGCGGCCCGCAACCGGCGGAGCGTTCTCATGCGGTCTTTGGTGCCCTCGTCGGGCCCGGCGCCGAAGGCGGAGTTGTCCGGCGTCCAAGGCGGCATCGCGTCGAGCGCTGCCTGCAATCGGGTTCGCGCCGACTGTGCTTCGGCCGACAGCGCGCCGCGATCCAGCGGATGTTCCTCTTCCACGTCGGCCACCACGTCGTACATCGTGCCGTCCAGATACAGCTTGTACTTGCCGTCCAGCGCGAAACGCACGCGCTTGAATACCGGTCGGGCGCGCTGGGGGTCTTTGTCGTAGTGGACGAACACCGTGGAGCGCGGGTTGCCCGTCTGGCCTTTCAGTTGCGGCAAGAAGCTCCGCCCGTCGAGCGGCCGATCGGTTGGCAGGCTGGCTTCGCCCACTTCGGCGATCGTCGGCAGAAAGTCGCTGAAGTCAACCAGGTCGGTGCACACGCTGCCTGGCTCGATCGTCCCTTTCCAATAGGCGATCATCGGCACGTGGCAGCCGGCGTCGACGGGAAACCCCTTGCCGCCCGGCACGATCCGCTCGCCCATCCGCGAAACGAGGCTGCGGCCCGTTCCGTTGTCGGTGGTGAACAACACCAGCGTGTTTTCGGCCAGTTTCAGCTTCTCAAGCTGTTGCAAGATGCGGTCCACGCAAAAACCCGTGTACGCGATCATGTCGTTGAAGTACTTCGGCTTGCTCTTGAACTTGTCGGCGGTTGGCAGGTCCGTGCTGTGCGGCGTGGGATAGAAAGGCCCGTGCGTCAGCGCCATCGGGTAGTACACGAAGAACGGTTCGTCCTGGTGTCCTTCAATGAAGTCCAGGATGAACTGCGTGTAGATATCGGGCCCGTAGTCATCGGCGGTCGTGGGGCGATACTTTCCATTTTCGATAATCGACGGATGCCAGTAGCGCGACGTCTTCTTGTCCTTCCGCTCCCAGCCGCCCGTGTGCTTGACGCCTGGCGGAAGGTTGTGCAAGTAGGCCCACATGCAGCTTTGTTCGAAGCCGCACCGATCGGGCATCGTCCCGTGGCCCTTGGGTCCGCCGGACAGTTGCCACTTGCCGGCGATGCAGGTGCGGTATCCGGCCTGCTTCATCACGTTGCCAAACGTGATCTCCTCGGGAATCAGCAGACCGAACTCGCGATAGTTGCGCGCGTTCGAGCGGCCGGTCATGATCTTATTGCGCGACGGCGTGCAAATCGGCTGCGAATAGCAATGCGTAAACCGCATGCCCTTGGCGGCCATCTGGTCCAGTAGCGCCGAGTCGTACGACGTTCCGCCGTTTGCGCGCAGGCACTCATAGCCCAGGTCGTCGGCCATGATCAGGATCACGTTGGGCCGCTTGGCCAGTGCCTGCGGCGCAAGCGCGCCGCCGGCCACGATTCCTAATGCCACCAGTAGGACGAGTCGTCGACGTTTCATCGGAGCCTCCTGAGGTTCGATTGCCATCTCAGCATAACCGAGCAACATGCGGGCGAACAGTTTCGCGCATACCCGGACCCTGTGCCCCGGTCGAGCAAAGTGCGACCCTTTTTGACATGCTGCATGGCGCGTGCCATGATGAAGCTCCGCCCGCGAATCTTGCCCCAACGCGCGTCCGCCCCACGGCGCGACGACCCGATCCTCCAAAGCCCCCGAACGAGGTGACGATGCTCCGCCTTCGTGGAATCGCCTGTCTGTTATGTGTCACGGCCGTTTGGTGCATCGGGTGGTGCGGCCCGGTCGTGCGAGCCGCCGAGCGCCCCAACGTGCTGTTCATCGCGGTCGACGATTTGCGCGTCGAGCTCGGGTGCTACGGCAACACCGCGGTTCGCTCGCCCAACATCGATCGACTGGCTGACCGCGGCACGCTATTCGAACGGGCCTATTGTCAGCAGGCCGTCTGCAATCCGTCGCGCGCGTCGCTGCTGACCGGAATGCGGCCGGATTCGCTTCGAGTGTGGGACTTGCCCACGCACTTTCGCCAGAACCGGCCGGAGTTGATCACGCTGCCGCAGCATTTCAAAAGGCACGGCTACCACACGCGCAACATTGGCAAAGTGTTTCACAACTGGCGGCAGGACGACTATCGCGGCGATCCGGCGTCGTGGAGCGTGCCGGCCGAGATGCATTACGCCAACCACGGCTCGGACAAGCCCGTGGTGCGCGGCAAACTGCCGCCGAATGAATCCAAGGTGCCCAAGACGACCATCCTCGACGTGCCGGACGAAGCGTACTTCGACGGCCGCATCGCCGAGCGTGCTGTCGACGCGCTGGCTGAACTGGCCGATCGACCGTTCTTCTTGGCGGTGGGCTTCTGGAAACCCCATTCGCCCTTCAACGCGCCGAAGCGCTACTGGGATCTGTATCGGCGCGATGAAATCACCCCGCCGCAGAATCCGCAGCCACCCTCTGGCGTGCCCGACATTGCCATGCACGACAGCCGCGAAATGCTGGGGGCCTTCAAGAGTCGTCCGAACGGCCGGCCGACCGACGCCGAAGCGCTGGCCTTGCGCCATGGCTACTACGCGGCCACCAGCTACGTCGACGCCCAGATTGGCAAGCTGCTCGACGAGCTCGATCGGCTCGATCTGTGGAAGAACACCATTGTCGTGTTCTGGTCGGACCACGGCTATCACCTGGGCGAGCACGCACTGTGGGCCAAGACGTCGAACTTCGAACTCGACGCCCGCGTTCCGCTGATCATCGCCACGCCGGAACACGCGCATGGGCAGCGTACGCAGGCGATCGTCGAACTGTTGGACCTTTACCCGACGTTGGCCGACCTGTGCGATCTGCCGGTGCCAAGTGAACTGGAGGGCACGAGCCTTCGGCCCGCCTTGGAACAACCGACAGCAACCGTGAAATCGGCCGCTCTGACGCAACACACCCGCCCGGCATATCCGTCGGACGACGATCCGCTGGCGGCGATGGGCTACTCACTGCGCACCGATCGCTTTCGCTACACCGAATGGCGGGCCGTCGACGACGGCCGCGTGCTGGCCCGGGAACTGTACGACCACCAGGCCGATCCGGGCGAAACGTCAAACGCGGCGGGCGATGCAGGCCATGCCGCCGCGGTCGAAAAGCTAGCCGCGCAACTCGACGAATTTATTGCGGCTCCCGTGACCGAGCTTTCGGCGACGCGGCCAGACGCGCGCCCCGCGGAACCCGCAATCACGCTGACGGCGACGCTCGATTTCGGCGAAGATCGTGGTCAGAACTACGGCACGCTGTTCGAATTGAGCGATGCGCAGGGCAACGCCTTGGCCGGAGCCGGCTTCCTGGGCGCGTACAACACGTTTGTCCGCAGTGACCGCACCGCACTGAACGTGTTTGTCCGGCCGAGCGACCCACGGCCGACGATCGAACGCTTGCCCAAGCCGAACCGCGACAGTGGCGCATATCTGTTTGAGCAGGGGGGCGGACTGTTCGCGGTGACTGCCGCGAGCGACACGGCGCTGCGCCGCTGGAATCCGGAAAAGAATACCTGGTTCGACGACACCGGCACGCCGCGCCTGACCACCGCGGTGGCTGGCGGGCACCTGCGGGTCGCCGACAATCGGATCCTGTTCCAGGATCGAACGGTACTCGTCCTGGGAACCGACGGCGGCACACTGGGCCGGCACTACTTCGCCAACAACTTCCTGCTGTTTCGCGAGGTGCGTCCGCTGGACGATGAGCGACCCAGCCGGCTGCACGCCGTGGCATGGCGGCCCGATCAACCGGGGGTGGCGCGGCTGGCCGAGAGCGTTTCGCTCGATTTGCCTTGGAACGGCGAATTTGTTTACGCGTTTGGCCAACTGGGTGCCGACGTGCTGGTGGCCACGAACACCGGCGGCGTCTACCGATTTGACGGCGAGGCGTGGGAGGTCATGATCCCGCCCGACCGCAACGTCAGCTTCCAAATTTACGCGATGCTCAACTACTACGATCGATTGCTGATGGGCCAGTATCCAACCGGCGAGTTGTTCGAGTACGACGGAAAGGAGATTCGGCGCTTGGAAGGTTGGCCGCCGGTCATGCCGGGCGTGTCGAGCGCCGCGCGCGAGGCCCAAACGCTGGCCATTTATGGCGGCGACCTGATTGCCGGCGTTTGGCCCTGGGCCGAAGTGTGGCGCTACAACCGGGGCGACGACAGTTGGCACTTCGTCGACCGCATGTTCACGCACCCCGACCTGACGGAAGAGTTCACGCATCCCTACGAGCAGGAAACGGCCAAGCGATCGCCGGTGGCCAACCTGTGGGGCCAGCGGGTCACCAGCCTGGTGCCGCTCGGCGCGTCGCTCTATGTCGGCACCTCGGCTAAATCGTCCACGCAACCGGATGAAAAGTTCGACTTTCTAAGTCCCGCCCAGCGTGCACAGTATGGCAGCGTCTTACGGCTGACCCAGCCGGGTAACTTGTCGGTCGGAATCGATCCCACCCGGCGGCCGACAACGCTACGGGTGAGGCTGTCCTCTGGACGCATGGCGGTAAAACAAGACGGAAAATTGCTGGGCGAGGCCGCTTTGCCGCCGGCGCTGTTCGACCGTCTGCAAGGCGCAACGATTACCTGGGGCCACGGAGTCTACGGCGCACTGGTCGCCGAGCGGTTGTCGCAGTCGGTCTCCGGACCGGGCGGTTATGGCTTGCGCGAAGCCCGATAGAACGTGCAACCGCGGCGCGATGTGCCGGACCAACTACTCTTCGACGGATTATCCGTCGAGCAAACGTCGGAGCCGGTCCGCGCTGCCGCCGAACAGTTGCGCCGCTTCCTCGATGATGTGCTTTCGCGCTTCGTCGTCGAGCTGCGCGGAGTTCCACTGCTGCAGCATCGAGGTCAATAACGACATCCGCAGCGGACGGTTGCCGGCCGGATCGTCCAAAATGATCTGAAAGATGCCAAAGCTCATTTCGTCTGTGCTGCCATTTCCAAATAGCACGCGCCGCGGTGGATCGCTCGGGTTGAGCGGGTTATCGGCCGAGTTGTCGTAGCGCGATATCATTTCGAGCTTCGTGCCGGCTGGCAGCCGCACCGGCTCGTGATACACGTAGTTGTCTTGCCAATAGAAGTTCCAGTCCTTGATCCACAACAGCGACTCCTCGGCCCCGTCGGGCAGCGTCGCGGTGATCTTCATCTCCTTGCCGATCAAGTGCATGTGCGGCAATAGCGAGATCAGCGTCACGTCGGTGGGCAGCGTGATCGACGACGTGACGGTCGTATCGGCGGAGCCAGGCGGCACGTCGATGATCAGCGAACCCAGCACGAACGGCGAACGCGACATCATCCGCTCGACCGGCTTGTCGGCGAAGTACAGGGCAATCGACGACTGATCAGTCTCCGGCTTGCCGCTGGGATGAATATGCAACTGCAGAATGATGTCGGCCCCTTTCGGAATGTGCATTCCCGCGCCTTGCGGAAAGAACCGCGGGGTCAGCCCGGGCGTCCAAACCCCGATGATCCCGGCTGTCGGAACGCCGATCGAGCCGAACGTCGTGTAGCCGGGCTCGGGCGTCTCGGCGTCTTTGCGCCGTCCGTTGCCCGACGTATCCAAGAACAAAATCGCGTGGTGGACGACCGAAGGATTGCCGGGCCGAAACTCGAATCCCACGATCGTCTTGTCTTCGGTCAAGTTCGTCGGAATAACGTGATGCTGAAAGATGTCTTCGCCACCGGCCGGCACGGAAAACGGCTCCGCCGCCACCAGCTCGAGCCCCGGCTCGCCCAAGTGCCAACCGCTGGCAAACTCCGGCTGCGGAGGCAGGTCATCCGGATCGCCCTCGGGTGCGCCCGCCTTGGCCCAGGCGTCGAACAGCGCGATCTGTGTTTCGCTCAGGCGCCGCTCGCCCAGAAATCGCCCGTGGCCAATCTCCGCTTTCCAGGGCGGCATCAGACGGGACTGCGTCACTTCGCTCAAGAACCCGGCTCGCTTGGCCGCGTCTTCATACGTCAACAGCGAGAACGGCGCCACCTCGCCCGGCCGGTGGCATTCGACGCAATTCGCCGCCAGAATCGGCGCGATGTCACGGGTGTAGGTCACCGCGTCGCCGTTGGTCTGTTCGTGTTCCAATTCGATCGGACAGCCGACGGCCTTGGTCTTGGCAACCTCGATCGGTTTTCCGTTCAGAACGCTGTCGATCGCGTCGGCCAGATCGTGCGTCGTGGCCTCGGGGCGCCGTTTACCAAGCTCGCCATAGCGGTTGTCGATACGGCCCTGATAAACGACCTGGGCATGGCGGTCCAGCACAAAGGCCTCGGGCACGTGCGTCGGTCCCAACGTGGCGGCCAACTCGCCCGAGGCATCGAACAGCAACGGGAACGCTACGTTGAACGTATCGCGAAACTTCACCGCCGCGGCCCGGTTGAGCTGGGGCTCGTAGACGACGCCCAGGAACTTCACCCGGCTGTCGTCCAGCGATTCGGCCAAACGATTCAGCTCAGGTACGTACTGTCGCGAAATGGGGCACTCGGAGGTCATGAACACCAGAGCGACCGCGTCGTAACCCTCGCCGTTGCCGATGCGGTGCGCGCCTCCGTCCAAATCGAGGGCCGAGAGGAAGCGAATCTCGGCCGCGCGATCATCGTTGGCCTTGGGCGCACGTGAGTCGTTCGCACTGGCCGCGGGGGTCGCGGCCGCGACAACCAAAAGTCCGATGGCTAACAGCCCGCACACAGAAAACCGTCCGCCGCCGCCAATACGCGATCCGCAATGTCGCATGACCCGTTACTCCCGGTAGTGTCTGGAGGAATTGCGTTGTCGGCGGGCGATGTGCCGCGCGAGACAACCCATCTGTTGAGGTTCAGATTCCAGCCATCTCCCCTGCGCTCCGGCGGTATCGCCGAATGTAATCTCCCTGTCGCGAGATGCAAGACGAATCCGCGCGACACCAAGGTATCTACCTGGAAACACTCCCTGCGGTTTCAGGGGTGTTCGCCGTTGTCCGTTCCCGCCCTGGCGCGGCACCCGCCGCTTGCCAAAACGCTAGCGCTGGAACAATCCGACGACCCGAAATCCTTCTTCCATGAACATCCGAATTTGATTAGGCGAAACACGACTGGCGGCCCGGTAGTAAATGAGCCGGTTGCCGTCGGCTTCGACGTTGACGCCGGTGTTCTGGGCGAAGTGGCGCAGCACGTTGTCATTGAACACCCCGCGCACGGCGGCTTCGTCGCTTGCCCGCAACAAGTATTTCTTCGAGAACGTGGGATGGTCCTCGAAGTTAATGTCCTGCATTCCGAAGGCCTTACCAATCTTGTGCAGAAAACTTTCGGGCCGCATCTCGAATTGGGGCAGGTTCAGTTGCTCGGAGCGAAACGACATTACCGTCTGCTGGATGGTCTGGTTGTTCTTGCCGTGGGGAACCGTGTAGCGATAGCCGAAGATGGCAATCTCGCGATCGTCGGCCTGGCCGAGAAACACGTTCCTGATCTTCCGTCCGGTTCCTTCGGAGAACAGGCGGAAGTGGGACAGGGCGTCGAACAACGTGCCGTCGTCCTTGGCAACAAAGCGCAGCCCGAGTTCTTTGCAGATTGCTTCCAGTTTTTCGGCCCGTTTTCGTTCGTAGATGATAAACGCGGCGATAACGGCCGCCACCATCACGATGCCCAGGCCGAGAAGCAGAAATACGCTAATGGGTAGAGCCACTGGCTGGCGTTTCCGATCCGTAGTGGGGCTTACTGGCCGCCGTTCGGCGACTTCCCGTTCGCGGCATCCGCGACGAGCGTCGATCGATCGGGTAAGCCGAGCCCAAAAACAATGTTGCCAATTTGCAAATCAGCCACTTGGCGGTCATGCTACCAAAGTACGCCGTTTGTGCCTGCCTCAACCTTTGCTCTCCTTGCTCCACCGAATTTCCCCTGCCGGCGTCGCGTTCGTTCGCTCCGCCAGCAGCCCCGTACTTCGTCCCAGTGCCGCATTTGCCGGTGCAGGAGAAACCTGACGTGATTCGCGGACTAATCGTCATGCTATGCCTGGTCGTCAGTGCCACGTCGGTGCTGGCACACGAAGGACCCGATCCGCTGGCACATTGGAACTTCAATGCCCGCAGCCTTGTCGAGGGGCGCCTGGCTGCGCGCCTCGGTCCCGACGCCAAGGTCGAAGGCAAGCCGGCGGTCGTCGAAGATCCCTTCGGCCAATCGCTCATGTTGTCGCCGGCGATCCGGTTGCTGGTCGCTTCCGACTGGCAGGAGGCCGAAGCCTACTTGCCCAAGGGCGACATGACCGTGGCCGCCTGGGTTTCGGTCAACCAGCAGCAGCCTTATGGCGGCATCGTCGGCGTGGTGCAGGACAACGGCGACACCGAGCGCGGCTGGGTCCTCGGCTACGACGAGCGACATTTCTACTTCGCTCTGGCCAGCGAAGGAGCCGACGACGGTGACGGAAAGCTGACCTATCTAACCGGGCGGACCGAGTACGAACTGGGCCGTTTCTACCACGTCGTCGGCGTGTACGACGGCAAAACGATGCGACTGTTTGTCAACGGCCAACTCGATGGCGAGTCGGCCGAACAGTCGGGCCCAATTCTCTATCCTGATCAAGCTCCAATGTTCCTCGGCGGCTATCTGGACTCGAACGAAGACTATCCGCACGTCGGCCGCATTCGCGACGTCGCGATCTACGATTTAGCCGCTAAGCCGGCATGGGCCGCGCATGCGTTTGCGCACGCAGAGAAGCTGGCCGCGCTGGCGCCGGTCGAGCCGGCCCCACCCGAGCTCGACTTTGCCGTGAAGCCCTATCTGCAATTCGTCACGCCCAGCGGCATCACCATCATGTGGCAAACCAACCGTGATGCCTCGGGCCGAGTTCATTTCGGCGAAAACGACAAAGTGGGGCAGCACGTCGACGGTCCCGACGCCCAGGCGATTCACGAGATCACGCTAGCCGATCTCCAGCCCGAGACGCAGTACTTTTACCGCGTCACCTCCACCGACGCTGATGGCGACACGATCGAGAGCGACGTGCGCACGTTTCAGACGGCCAACAAACCCGACACGCCGTTCGCCTTCGCCGTGATCAGCGACACGCAGAGCAATCCGCCCGTGGCCCGCAAAGTGGCCGAGATGGCCTGGGCCCAGCGTCCCAACTTCCTGCTGCATCCCGGAGACCTGGTCGGCACCGGCACGGTCGACACGGATTGGACGCAGCAGTTCTTTCCGTCGATGGAGCCATTGATCAGCCGGGTCGCGCTGTTCCCCGTGTTGGGCAATCATGAGCGCAATGCCCGCAACTACTACGACTACATGGCCCTGCCGGATCCGGAGTACTACTATCAGTTCACCTACGGCAACGCCGACTTCTTCATGATCGACTCGAACAAGAAGGTCGGGCCGGGCACCGAGCAGTTTCAGTGGCTCGACGGCGCGCTGGCCGCCTCCGACGCGACGTGGAAGTTCGTCTGCCACCACCATCCGCCCTATTCGTCCGATGAAAACGACTACGGCGATCTTTGGAAAACAAACAAGTCGACTCGCGGCGACTTGCGCGTTCGCCAACTGGCCGCGCTGTACGACAAGCATCACGTCGACATCGTCTGGTGTGGCCACATTCATTCCTACGAGCGAACCTGGCCGGTCGTGGGTGATCGGGTCGTGCGCAGCAACGGCACCATTTACATGATCACCGGGGGCGGAGGCGGCGGCCTGGAGACACCCGGACCGTTCAAGCCGTGGTTCCAGAACAACGTCCGCCACGGTCATCACTACTGCATGGTCGCCATCAACGGCCCCGTGCTGGAATTCAAGGCGTTCGACCTCGAAAACCGGCTGTTCGACGCCAAGCAGATCGAGAAGCAAGTCGAGCAGTAGTCGTCCGTTGCAGCCTTCGACCGGCCGTGTCGGGCGACGCGGCGGCCCTCGTTCTCAAACCCAAATGGTCAGGAAACCCCGTTGACAGCGAAAAGCGAACACTGTATTATTTTCACATATGCCACGCACTCTGCTCTCCAATGAAGAACTTCAACGCGTCCGCGGCGAGGCGGTTGCGGCCGCCAAGCGGCTGTTTGCCGGCGGCGGTGCCTCGGCGCTTTCGTTTCGCAGCGTTGCTGCCGAGACCGGTTTTTCCACCGGCGGGCTGTATCGCTATTTTCCCGCCGGACGCGACGAGATCCTGGCCGCCGTGCGGATCGACGCGTTCGTCGTGCTCGACGAACTGTTGTGGAAGGCCTGCCACTCCGCCACCGATCCGGTCGACGGGCTGAAACGACTCAGCGACGCGCTGTTGCGGTTTGCGACCAAGCACGAAACCGAGTTCGCGCTGTTGTTTGTCTATACCGAAGGCGATTGGGAAGCGTTTCCCGAGCTGATCGAACGGAGCGACGCGGCCTGGCGCCCTTTAGAGACCGTTTTGCAACAAGGCGTGGACCAGGGAATCTTCGAAGGCAACGCGCGCGTCCTGGCCCGCGCGTTCTACGCCGCGATGATGGGCATGCTCACCGTCTTTCTCTCCGACGATCCCGACCCGCTGCTCTCGATGGACAGGTTGCGCGAGTCACTATTTGGACTGCTGATTCGCGGCGCCACGCCTCTTTCGCGGCTCGTCGCGGGAACTGGCAACTAGACGAGGTGAACCAAAAACCGCCGCGAACCATCAACATCCTGTAACCGAAGCGGAAACTCGCTGCCATCATTCGCCCGAATCAATACGGAGACCTCGCCATGACACCGACTAAGAAACGCATTGTTGGTTGCACGATAGCCGTCGCCGCGTTGGCTGTGGCTCCGTGGTTCACCGAATCGCGCGCAGCCGAGCGCGCCGCCCCCGCGGCGATCGGGCAAGAGATTTCGGCCAGCGAGTCGTTGCGCGATCTGCTGGGCAATGCCCGACCGCTGGCCGACTTCGACGGCAAGGCTTTTGTGCTGGCCTTTTTGGGCGTCGATTGTCCCTTGGCGAATCTCTACGTCCCGCGGTTAGTTGAAATGAACGAAGCGTACAAGGACCGCGACGTGCAGTTCATCGCGGTCTACCCCAACCGGCCGGAGACCTTGGACGACATCGCGGCTCACGCGTACGAGCGTGACGTGCCGTTCCCGGTGATGAAGGATTTCGCAGCCATGCTGGCCGATGAGTTGGGTGTCACCCGGACACCGACGGTCTGCGTGTTGGATGAAAGCCTGAAATTGCGGTACCGGGGCCGGATCGATGATCAGTTCGCGGTAGCCAGCCGGCGCGCTGCGCCGCGGCATCACGATCTGCGCGATGCGCTCGATGCCGTGCTGTCGGGCAGTGAAGTACCCAAAGCCGAAGTGGCCGCCGACGGCTGCCCATTGAACCGTTCCGCCCCGCCGGCTCGAGAAGACGCGGTGACCTATCACGAACACGTCGCCCCAATCTTGCGGGCGCATTGCGTCGATTGTCACCGCGAGGGTCAGATCGGCCCCATGACCCTGGTATCATACGACGACGTGATCGCCAACGCCGAATCGGTGCAAGAAGTGATCGAGCAGCGCCGCATGCCGCCGTGGCACGCGGACAAGCGCTACGGCCACTTCAACAACGATCGACGCATCCCGGACGAACAACTCGCCAGGCTGGCCGCGTGGTTTGCCAGCGAAATGCCCGAGGGCGATCCGGCCCAGGGCACGCCATTCGACGCCAGCCAATACTCGCAGAAGTGGAAGATCCGGCCCGACATGATCGTTCGCATGCCGGAGACCGCCGAAGTGATCGCCACGGGCGTGATGCCGTATCAGTATTACCTCGTGCCGACCAACTTCGAGGAAGACCGTTGGGTCGTTGCGTCCGAGGCATTAGCCGGTAACCCGGCCGTGGTGCACCACGTGATTGTGTACTTCGCGTCGCCCAGCCGGGGCAGCTTCTTCGACGAGAATCACGAAACGCAGATTCTGGCCATCGGTGGGCCGGGCGAAGGACTCTTTCGGGCGCCCGAAGGGACCGCGCTGCGGCTGCCCAAGGGCACCGAGCTATTGTTTGAGATGCACTATCAGCCCAACGGTGTTGCCACCACGGATCGGACCGAAGTGGCAATGACCTTCAGCGACAAGCCGCCCCAGCGCGAGCTGCGGATGAACATGTTCGGGACCGAAGATCTTAAGATTCCGGCCCACGATCCGCATCACGCGCGGCGCGTCAGCTTCGAGTTCGAGAAGGATGCGCAGATCTTCGCGATGTTGCCTCACATGCACTGGCGTGGCAAAGCGTATCAAGCGACAATCGAGCACCCCGACGGCAAGACGGACACGCTGCTTTCGGTGCCGCGCTACGACTTCAATTGGCAGTCGTTCTACCGGTTTGCCGAGCCCATCCAGGCCAAGGCCGGTACCAAAGTTCACTCGGTCGCCCATTGGGACAACTCGGCCAACAATCTGGCCAATCCCGATCCGTCGATCGACGTCCGCTACGGGCTGCAAACCAGCGAAGAGATGATGTACGGGTTCCTGACGTACGCCTACGACGAACCGGTGCAGGAGTCGCTCCCGCCGGAGAAGCCGAATTTGTTTGCCACGCTCATGTTCAAAGGCATGGACAAAGACAAGAGCGGCATCATCGAGCCGGAAGAAATGCCCGACGACATGAAGCAGCAGATGCTCGCGCAAGGCATGGTGTTTCGCAGCGGGCTCACGCCGCTGGCGTTTCGGGCCTTAATGTTCGACACACCGCACCAGCAGTAGCTGCCCCGCAAAGAGTCCGCAGGCGCAAAGTGCACGCCGGTTCACCAGGGCCAACACGCGCGCTGGGGGACGCAGTGCGCTATTCCTTCCGCCGGTGGCGCGCTATTTCGTTGATTCGTGGCGCATCGAGCGATAGAATCACGTGCGCGCTCCTACTCTATTTCCTGACAAACCGGAGGCATCCGTCATGCGCCCTCGAATCTGGCTCGCCGTCGTGTTGAGTATGTTCCTTGGCCTGAGTCACTCCACGGCGCGCGCCGGCGACCTGCCCGACGTTCGCACGCCGGAGGATGCCTTCGCCGCGCTGGAATCACTCAACGGCGATTGGACGAACGAGAAGACGCCGCAAGCAAAACCCGGCATGGTCATTCGCACGACCGGCGCCGGCAGCGCGGTTCAGGTCACGTTCTTTCCCGGCACGCCGATGGAGATGCTCAGCGTCTTTCACTTGGACGGACCCGAACGCCTGGTTCACACGCACTATTGCGCGTTGCAAAACCAACCGACGATGGAAATGGTCGAGTGTGATCGGCCCGGCGTGATGCGGTTCGAGTTCGTCAGCGGGACGAACATGGACGTGAATCAGGATGCCCATTCGCACAACGCCGAGATTCAGATCCTCGGCGACAACCGATTCAAGGTGGTTGTCGAAGGCTGGGACGGCGGCAAGCCGGCAGAGACCCAACAGTTCACGATGGTGCGCGCCGAAGAGTCGGGCACCGAGGCAACACCGTAAGTGGCGCTCGCGCCGATATCTCGCGCCGGCTGCCAACGGGGGCGGTGCACGGTGCAGTGCTAAAGAAACGTTTGCGGCGATTCGTAAGCGACGATCTGCCGCGCGGCGACGAGTCGTGCACGCGTCGGGCTATTGCGCCGCGAACGGCAGGGCGCGGACGAGGCCTTCCGCCGATGCAACGAAATCTGTCGATAGGGAATGGATCGCATGGCTTCATTCGATGACTTCGGGCAGCGGCCGAACCGTCCGTTCAACATGGACGACTCCCAATGGCGCCAGGCGGTCAAGTGGAGCTGGCTGACGTTATTGGGCATAATCGCCTTGGGTGCGCTGTTCTTTGTGGCGTCGATCTTCTACCGAGTCGATGCCAGCGAAGAAGGCGTCGTGCTGCGGTTTGGCAAGCTGCACGAGACGACGCAGCCAGGCCTGCACTGGAAGCTGCCCTGGCCGATCGATACGGTTTACAAAGTGCCCGTGCAGCGAATCCAGACGCTCGAGTTCGGGTTCGAGACGGAAGAGCCTGGCCGCACGACCCGTTACGCGCCGCGCGACGCCGAACACATGGCGATCTCGGAGATGTTGACCGGCGATCTCAACCTGGGGCACGTCGAATGGATCGTGCAGTATCGGGTTAGCGATCCAATGCACTACTTGTTTCGGATCGGCGCGGCCCAGAGCGATCTGTCGGGCATTGCGCTGAATGACGTGAACCCTGCCGTGCCCGACACGATACAGGACGTTTCCGAATCGGTCATGCGCAAGCTAGTGGGCGACGCCAGCATCGACTATGTACTGACCATTGGCCGCGATCAGATCGCCAAAGACGCGCAGCAGATGATTCAGGAAGAACTGGATGGCTTCGAAGCCGGCGTCGACATCGTGACGGTCAAACTCCAGACGACGTCGCCGCCGACGGCGCCCGTGCAAGAGGCCTTTCAAGAAGTGAATCGCGCGCGGCAGAAGAAGGAAACGGTCGTTAACCAGGCACGGGGCGAACGCAACGCCAAGATCCCGGCGGCCCGCGGGGCCAAAGACAAGATGATTGCCGAGGCCGAAGGCTACCAGGACCGCGTCGTGTTGGAGACCACCGGCAAGATCAACGCGTTTCTCGCGCAACTGGCCGAGTACGAGAAGGCTCCGGACATCACGCGCAAACGGCTCTACCTGGACGCGATCGAGGACGTATTGGCGTCGGTCGGCAGCAAGACGATCATCGACGAATCCGTGCGCGGCGTGCTGCCGATGATGAATCTCGACCAGTCGCCCGACGGCACGCCGAGCGCGGAAGGAGGCCGGCCATGAAAACCTGGATTGCATCTTTCTTGCTGATCCTCGTGCTGGCCGCCGCCGCGGTACTCTATCTCGCGGCCTTTACGGTCGAGGAAGGAAAGCAGGCGATCGTGACCCAGTTCGGCCGCGCTATCCGGACCGTGGAGGACGCCGGGCTGCACTTCAAAACCCCGATGGTCCAGGAAGTTCACTACCTGGAAAAGCGGTTGCTTCCGTGGGACGGAGCTCCGGAGAGCATGCAGACGCGGGACAAGAAGCGCATCGACATCGACGTTTGGGCCCGGTGGCGCATCGTCGATCCGATGAAGTTCTTCATCAAAGTGCGCACCGAACAACGCGGTCAGCAGATCCTCGACGAGCTAGTCGACTCGGCCGTACGCGACGTCGTCGCCCGGCACAAGCTCATCGACGTGGTGCGCAAGTCGAACGCCGAGCTGATCTACGAAACGGACGAGCTCGAACGCGGTCCCGGCGAAACGGTGACTGGGCGCGGGCGCGAAGACGTCGAGGATGAAATCCTCGCCGGTGTCGACCTGGCTGAATACGGCATCGAGCTGACGAAGATACGGATCAAGCGCGTCAATTATGTCGAGTCGGTCCGCCAGGCCGTCTACGAGCGGATGATTTCCGAGCGGGAGCGAATCGCCCGGTTGTACGACTCCGAGGCCATCGAGGAGCAAAACCGGATCCTTGGCCAAACGCAGAAAGAGCTCGACAAGATCGAGGGCGAGATGGAGATGGAGTCCGCCGAGATTCGCGGCAAGGCCGATGCCCAGGTCATACAGCTCACGGCCGAAGCCTATGGCCGGTCGCCGGAGTTCTACGAGTTTCTCCGCCGCCTGGAGGTGTTCAAGAACACGCTGGGCGGCCAGTCGCGACTGGTGCTGTCGACCGAGAGCGAGTTGTTCCAGCTTCTGAAGGACTCCGGCGATCCGCCGCGACAAGACGCGCCGTACTCGACCACCAGTCGCTCCCGAGAGCCGTAGTTGCACCCTGTGGCGCGGGCCGCATGCCGACGCCGGACGCGCGACAGCAATCACTTCCAAGGCGATGACGTACGACCCGCAGTTTTCCGACGACTGGTCCGACGATGAAGATACGGACGATTGGTCGGACGACGTGGACGCGGTGGATGACGACGCGACGCTGGAGATGGTGGCGTGCCCCGAGTGCGGCGAACCGATCTACGAGGAAGCCGAGCAGTGCCCGGCATGCGGCAGCTACGTGGTGCACGGCACCAGTCGCTTTGGCGGCCAACCGCCCTGGTGGGTCGTCCTGGGATTCATCGGGGCTGGATTGGCCATGCTGGGCTTTCTGTTCTTCGGATGAACGCCCCAAACGGCCACGGCTGTACGATGGACCCGATCGGTCTTACGGTGCCGCGCTGTTGCGCTACAGCATCTCGACTGGTACCGTGCCACCGGTCAGCAAGTGCATCGGGCGGCCGGAATGGTCGATGATCGAATCGTCGGCCTTGAGTCCCAGTGCGTGATACACGATCGCGCAAAAGTCGTCGACGCCGATGGGCCGCGACGTCGGATGTTCCGCCTTGCTGTTGGTGCTGCCGATGACTTGCCCGTGACGATAGCCGCCGCCGCTGATCAAGATGCTTTGAGCCCGCGGCCAATGATCGCGCCCGGCGTTGCCGTTGATCTTGGGCGTTCGTCCGAACTCGCCAGCGGTGACGACCAGCGTGTCGTCGAGCATGCCCCGGTCGTGCAGATCCTGAATCAGCGTGCCAACGGCGCGATCGTGGCGCGGCATCTTGTTGTCGAGCGCGCCTTTGATGTTGCCGTGATCGTCCCAGTAACCCGTGTTCAGTGAAACGAAGCGCACGCCCGCCTCGACCAGCCGCCGGGCCAGCAAGGCCTGCTCGCCCCAGCCTTCGCCATACCGCTCGCGCGTCTGGGGATCTTCGTCGTCCAATTCGAACGCTTTGCGCACTCGGCCCGAAAGCACGATGTCCATCGCCTGCTCATCGACCGAATCGAGATGTTCGAAGACGTGGTTCGCGTCGAGCCGGCGCCGCAGTCCGTCGAACTGCTTCTTGAGCGAAACGCGATTCATCAGCCGGCTCTCGCTCAGGCCGTCGACCAGCGAGAAGCTTTTGTGATCGCCGGTCGGCAGCCGTCCGGCTTCGTTACCGTAGCTGAATTCGCCGTAACGGAAAGGATTGTGGGCGACGCCCAGCCACGCCGCGCCGTGATAGCCAAATCCGCCGTCGTTCATGTTGACCGCGGCAAGCGACCCTTGCATCCGCGGTCCAAGTAGGTGCGACGCGACAGCACCCATCGACGGCTGGCGCGGCACGCGGTCCGAGCCATTCGCCCCCAGCCGACCGGTGAGCATCCAATGGGCCGCCGCCCAATGATCGCCGTTGCCGTGCGAGAAGCTGCGGATCACCGTGCACTTGTCCATCACCTTGGCTTGCTCGGGACACAGCTCGCTCACGTCCAACCCCGGCAGCGCCGAGGGCACGGGGCGATACGGTCCGCGAACTTCGGCCGGCGCGTCCGGCTTCATGTCGAACGTGTCGAGCTGCGACGGTCCGCCGTGCTGCCAGACCAGAATCACCGATCGCTTCGACCGATGCCCGACCGACTGGCCCGACGCATTGGCCGCCAGCGCTTCGCCGGCCAACAGCCGCGACAACGACAAACCAAAGACGCTCAAGCCGCCGATTTCGATGAACCGTCTGCGGCTCATCCCATCGCAGAAATGTTGTTGCGTCGAGCTACCGATGCGAAGCACGGCGAGTCTCCGATGATCGTGGTTCGATGCTCAAGGGCGGATGGCTGTTGTCGGCTGCCGATTATATCAGCCGGCGTTGATCCGTGGCAACTGCGCTCGCCGTCGGTGCGTCCACGTGCGGTATTGCCCGCATATTCGGCGCTCATTACCACCGGTCGTGCGTCGCACGGCGCCGGCGAGTAACGGATGGGCAAGCTGCGATGTGGACACTCATCCTTTCGGATTGCACGGGCGTTCGCCTCGCAATGCGCCACGCCCGGGACGATCGTCTGTCTCACGACCCGCGCACGCCGCGCCGTCAGAGTTTATTATGGACGCTCTGCCCGCGAGCGCTGGCGGCGAACGACGCGTATCCAGGAGACTTTCATGTTTAAGACGGCCGTTACCGAGATGTTTGGAATCGAGTACCCGATCATTCAAGGCGGGCTGATGTGGCTGGCCCGCGCCGAGCTGGCCGCCGCGGTGGCCGAAGCCGGCGGGATCGGTTTCATGACGGCGCTGACGCATTCGACTCCGGAGGGATTGCGCGACGAGATCAAGAAAGTGCGCGATCTGACGGACAAACCGTTCGGCGTCAATCTCACGTTTCTGCCGTCGCTCCGCCCGCCCGACTTTCCGGCCTACGTCGAAGTCTGTGCCGAAGAGGGCGTGAAGTTCATCGAAACGGCGGGTCGCAACCCCGAGGCGTTCTTGCCACGATTCAAAGAAGCCGGCATGAAGGTGATTCACAAGTGCACGTCGGTGCGCCACGCCGTGAAGGCCCAGAAAATCGGCTGCGACGCGGTGAGCATCGACGGCTTCGAGTGTGCCGGACATCCGGGCGAAGACGACGTAACATCATTGATCCTGATCCCGCTGGCCAAAGACGCGCTCGACATTCCCATTGTCGCCTCAGGCGGGTTCGGCGACGGGCGAGGGCTGGTTGCCGCGCTGGCCCTGGGGGCCGACGGCATGAACATGGGCACCCGCTTTGTTGCGACCAAGGAGTGTCCAGTACACGACAACGTCAAGCAAGCGCTGGTCGACGCCAGTGAGCGCGATACGCATCTGCTGATGCGTACGCTGCGCAACACGGCCCGCTTTCTGCGCAACGACAACACGGAGAAGGTGCTAGAAATCGAAAGTCGCGGCGGAGCCACGATCGACGACATCAAGCAGTACATGTCCGGTCTGGAAGGGCGCAAGATGATTGAATCCGGTGAAATGAACCAGGGCGTGTTCTCTGCCGGCCAGATCATCGGGTTGATCCACAACGTGCCGACCGTGCAGGAGCTGTTCGACAAGATCGTGGCCGAGGCCCGCGAACTGATGACGCGCCAGTTGCCCGCCGTGGCTGGCGACCTGACTTCGGCCTGACTTTGGCCTCAGCCGCGCCGTGCGACAAGCGTGGCAGCTAGTCTGCTTTCGAAGCCGCGCGCAGCCGCGTCCACAACTGCTGGTTGAAGTCCGCTTCCGGCGCGTCGCCCAGCCGGACCACGACCAGATTCAGGCTCGGCGCGACGAACACCTTGCGTCCCAGCGCGCCCTGCGCCGCGACCATGTCCGTCGGTGCCGCGGTCACGCTGCGGCCGATCATCCGATTCGCGCTTGCTTTGCGCGGGCGTCCCGCGTCGACGTTCAGCCACCACAACAGGCCGTACGACCGGTTCAAGTCCTGAGACGGCGCCAGGGCCACGTCCAGATACTCGGGCGCGCCCAAAAGGTCTTGCCCGTTCCAATTCCCACCCGCCTGAATCAACAATCCGAACCGGGCCAGATCACGGGCCGTGGTGGCCAGACCGATCTTGGCTGCAGCGTCGATGTTGGCCGCCCAGCGGCGCGGCCTCAAGCGCGTGTCGCGCATGCCGATCGGCTCGGTCAGGTATTGCTTTGTGATCACATCCAGCGGCTCTTGCAGCACCGCTTCGAGCACCGCCGCTACTTTGCTGTACGCGCCCGTGTTGTACCGCCATTTCGTGCCAGCCTGGGCCTGATATCGCAGGGCATCATCCAGCCCGGACGTCATCGACAGCAAGTGCTTGACCGTGATCGCCCGCTCCGCCTCGGCTTCCGCACGCGACCAGCCCGCGCCCAGATACTCGGTGACCGGCTTATGGATGTCGAGCTTGCCCCTCCCGACGGCGACGCCGGTCAAAAACGAAACGATGCTCTTTTGTACCGACGCCACGTCTTCGACCACGTGTCCGTCCGAGGTTGTTCCGACGACCATCCGCCGGTAGCGCGGCGAGATGTCGCCCACCGATTCGCCGGGCGGCCAGTGCGCCTCAAGGAGGATCCGTCCGGCATGCAACACGACCAGGGCGCTCGACTTCTGTGCCCTGGCGTAGTCCACGACGCGGCCCAGGCCCTCGGCGTCGTATCCTACTTCGGCCGGTTCGACGTGCTGCCATGATGCGTTGCTGTCCGGAAAGTACAACTCGCCGGCGCGCGTCGCAGCCGAACAGCCAAGGCATGCCAGGGCAGCCGCAAATCCAACAATGCCGGCAGTGAGCAGTCGATGGTTCGGCATGACGTTGGCAACCTCGCAGTAGGTTTCAGACGCGCGTTGCGCGGCCCTCGCGGCGCGTAAGTGCTAGATCGATAGTTGGACCGTCACGTCGTCGACCTTCAGCGGCACCTTGCGCCGCGTGGGCCACTTGGGCTCGGCCAAGGTTTTCTCCCACTTGTCGAGCTCCGATTGCAATTGCTTGACGACCTCCGGCCGCTCTTCGGCCAGATTGTTCTCTTCCCCGACGTCGTTGGCCAGATCATAGAGCCAAACGTGGCCGTCCGAGGTGCGCCACAGTTTCCAATCGCCCTTGCGCACTGCGGCGTTGTCGCCGTTTCGCCAGAAAAGAATCTCGTGCGGCCGCCCGGATTCTTTACCGGTCAAGTAAGGCATCAGGTCAACGCCGTCGTACGGACGATTCGTCGGCAGGCTTCCGCCGGCGGCCCTCAGCAGCGTGGGCAGCAAGTCCAGCGAGCTAACCGGATGACGGTAGACCTGCCCCTTCTTGAGTTGCGCCGGCCAACGCGCGGCAAACACCACGCGGATACCGCCCTCGAACAGCGACAGTTTGCCACCCCGTAGCGGCGTGTTTTCGCTGGCGCCGGTGTAGAGCGCTCCGCCGTTGTCGCTGAGAAATACGACAAACGTGTTCTCCGCCAGCCCGGCGTCTTGCAGCGTTTTCAGGATTAGGCCCACTCCGTCGTCCAGCGCACTAGTCATCGCCCGATAGACCTGCTTGCGGTCGTCGTCCACGTCGGCGAAACGCTTGACGTACTTCTGGGTTGCCTGAAGTGGCGTGTGCGGCGCGTTGTACGGTACGTAGGCGAAGAACGGCTCCTGTTGGTGCTTGCGGATAAACGCCGCCGCTTCTTCCGACAAGGCATCAGTCAGATAGCGATGCTCCTCGACCGGCGTGCGATCACGCATGATCGGGTCGTGCTCGTAGCGTCTTGGCCAAATACGCCGCCGATCGTACTGCACCGACTTCACGCCCGGCGTCGCCGGATCGATGTACAGCGTGCCGCCAAATCGAAACCCAAAGAACGTGTCGAAGCCGCGGTTCATCGGATGGAACTGCGGCTGCAGGCCCTGATGCCACTTGCCGAACATCCCGGTCGCGTAACCGGCTTTTCGCATCAGGTCGGCAACGGTGATCTCCTCCAGCGGCAAGCCCAGTCCTTGTTGCCAGTCGCGCTCGCGAGGTCCGGTGTTGAACTCGAAGCCGAATCGCTGCTGATAGCGACCGGTCAGCAGACCGGCGCGCGAGGGACTACAAACCGGCGCGGTGACGTAGCCATCGGTAAACCGCACGCCGTCGGCGGCGATCGAATCGATGTTCGGCGTGGGAATGTGCGGACCGCCGTAGCAGCTCACGTCGCCATAGCCGAGATCGTCGGCCATGATCAGCACAATGTTTGGGCGGCTATTGTTTTCCGCGCCGTGCGCCGTCCCGGCGCCCATTTCCGCCGCGGCGATCGGGAACGCCAGCAGCACCCAGACGGCAATTCGGACCGCACAACGATCTGCGCCGCTAAGACGCTGCATCAGGATGGCTGGCAGTGACTGGCATTGGCCCATGGGAAAGCTGCTTTCGTTGATTGAGTCTGAAAGACAAGTACGCTGTGTCGTGCGGCCTTTTTGATCTGCGACGAGCGCGCTGAACATGCGCGGAGGCACCGCCTTCATCGCGGTGGATAGCCGCCGACCCAGATCGGGCTGGACCAGGCCATCGCTCCATTGGTTTGCTTCACACGAACGTAGTAATAGTCTCCCCGGTTCGGGTCGTGCTCGTCGACGAACTCAACTGTCTGCTCCATCGGCGGATCGGGGCGGACGCGCCGGAGCGAGACCGTATCCTCGAACCGATCCACTCGAAGTTTGTGTCTTGCGATCGACTTGCCGGATGGCAGTTGCAGCTCGATCCGCTGGGCCGGTAGTTTGGCCGGTGAGCGGAATCGCGACGGTGTGCTGTAGCGTTCGGTGGCTTCGACCAATTCGATCGTCACGCCCGCCTCGTCGGTCACGTCGTCGAGCTCCAGCACGATCGATTTCTCACTGCCCCGCGTCCAGGCACTGAATTCGACTCCATTGGCATCCCCAGCCGACCGTCGCGCCCATTCCGAGCGCGGATTGTAGAACGAATCGGCAGAAAACCCGACCAACCGTGCCCCTCCAATATTCAGCTTGCCAATCCACCGCCTCCAGCCGCGCGGGCTGTCGCGAACGATCGGATCACTGGGCGAGGCAAATGTCACGCGCACGAACTTGCTCGAATCGGACGCCAGATAGTCGTGGTGTTCCACGTCGTGGCCATTCTTGACGATATCAATCGACGCGATCGGCGCCGTGCCGATCACGCGGCCTCGCATCTGGCGCTTGGTCGCGTACTCGGCCCGCTGGCCCATCGTCGTGCCGTTGAGCTCAAGGTCGAAAATGATCCGGTCCCCCGTCGTGGCGTAAGCGTCCAGGTTCTTTAGCGCGTCGAACAGGGCGTTGGTCGTTTTTTCCGGCGCCATGACCGCGGCCAGCCCGCCCGAGTCGGCCAGCCCACGCACCGTTGGCGTGACGTAGCCTGGGTGCGAAAGATGATCGTCCGACGCGGCCACGAAGCCGACCTGATGCCCGTGCCGCAGGTACATGATGCCGAACCATTCGTGCCGGCCGTGCATCGACATGATCTCGACCAGGTGTTCCATGTGCGGATGGCTGTGCCGGTAGTCGCCCGGCTCGTGCGCGTGCGGAATGATCAGCACATCCCGCATGTCATTCTCGTGACCCAGCCGATGATAGAGTTGCGAAAGCGAGGGCGCTTCTTGCAGCGGTACGCGCTTGCGACCGGGCGCAGTGCGAAAGAAGACGTTGTGATGACCGCCCTGTTCGGCCCGTGCTGTCCATTCGTATCCCAGCAGCGCAATGAACTTGCCCTGTTCCGTGTACTTGTCGACGTTTCGCTTAAGCGTTTCCCACTCGGAGTCATCCATCCAGATGTCGTGTTCCGAATGGGTCAGGAAGTCGAGCCGGGCGTCGTCTCGGCCGAACTCGAAAAACGCCTCCGGCGTGCCTTGCCCTTCGGCGAATCCGCAATGGCCGTGGGTCTCACCCCAGTAGATCCGCCGCGCGGGATTCTCTCGGACCCACACCGGATTTGCGACGCCGCGGATCGATCCGTCGGCGCTTTCGATGCGAAAGCGATACACGCCCGGCTTGTCGAACCGGATGTCCTCGAGCACGGTGATCGCCTGTTGGCCGGCCGGGATCTCGCGAAGCAGCCGATCGTTGGCATGGACCGAATACGCCGGGATCGGGCCCGTGGCGCGGTTGTAGTACTCGTCCTCGCTGCGAATCGAGACCTCCAGTGCTTCGCCGACGCCGACGATCGACGGGGCAAAGCCGTGAACGCCCGCGACGCCCTTACCGACCACCTTGTAGGGAACGAGCGGCAGCGTGAAGTAGTTGCCGTTTCCTTCCAGGTCGACATACAGCGGCAGCGGAAACGCGTCGTTGGAGTAACTTTGCACCCGGAAGCCAGGCGAGCCCTCGCTGCGATCGCCGTAGGTGACCGTGATCGTATCGCCCGGCTGCAAGTCGCTACCAGAGAGCCGAAAAACCAGCGTGTCGACCGGCGCGAACAGTCCGCCGTGCATTCCCGATAGCGGCATTGATTCGGCGGTGAACTTGGCTTGCGAATTCGAACACCGCACGGTGACGTAGTCTTTGGCCTTGGGATTAGTCGTTTGGAATCGTCCGTGATCGGCGATGAAGTGCTTGGCGACCAGCAGGCCGCCGCCTTCGACCATCGGCATCGATCCGACGGTGTAGGTCTGGCGAATTGTCTGGAAACTCTCGGCCGGAAACGGCCCGCGGCCGTCGCTTTCGATCGGGCCGATGGCGTCGGGCTGCTCTTCGCGGACTTGCAACTCGCGGACGAAGCGGTCCAAGGCCCGTGCGGGCCCGCCGCCCGCCCAGGGCACGCTCAACACGTTGCCCAACGCGCGGCGTAGCTCACGCTGATCCGGAAACGCGGTGACCATCGCGACGGTGAT
>CALFYT010000045.1 GCA_937952415.1 uncultured Planctomycetaceae bacterium
AAGTAATCGCATCAAGACTTCCGTTAACCAAACTCAGGTGCATTTGGCGTGAGCTTTCGTCCGCCCACATATTGTAGGAACCGAGTGATGAAATCGTATAAGGACTGGGCTGTGGGGGCGGCCTTTGTTTTGATCGGCGCGTGTTGGAACAGCATATGTACGGCACAAGTTCCCTGCATGGCGCCCGGCTGTTACGGATCGTGCGTCCACCAGAAGGGGCTAGAGGTTGGCTGCGCTCCGCGGCGCATCACCTACGGCTATTACCCGACGCTTTGGCGCCGCTGGCCGACCGGTAGCGTTGCTCACCTTCCGACTCCGGCCGCTGAGCCCACACCCTCGATCACGCAGCCGACCCAACCAACGGATGAGCTACCTGCGCCGGGCGGCGAAGACGCGGGGCCGACCTTAACGCCGGATTTGCCGGGCCAACCGACGCTTACGCCCGACCAGCCCACGATTCAACCGGACGAGCCTGCCCCGGGACCGGCAGCGCCGGGATTCGACACTCCGACGCCATCTGCTGATGAACCGGACACGCTGCTGCCGTTTGCAGACGAACCTCCGGCTCCGCCAACCGACGCGCCGAACAGTTCGCGAGGTACACCGTCAAGCGGCCCGGCACCGCCAAGTTTGCCGACGCCCTCGCCGGACCTGCCAAGCCCATCGACGAACGACCCGGCGCCCGAACTGCCGGGTCTTGAGCCACAGATTCAAGCGCCACCGCGCGACGATGCGCCGCCGACGATGCCTGACGATGATCCATTCAAGGACGACCCTGTCCAACCGGATTCGACGCAGGACACACCGCCGTCGGAAGCGCCACGTCAGACGACGACCAGTTCGACGTCGGAACCGAACGTACCGACGGCGCCTGGCAAATTACGTTGGCGCAATGCCGGTGTGCCGACTGCCCGGAAAACCACCGCGGTCGAGGTTCCGCCCGCGACAGCAGCAACTTCAAGCAGAGAGCCGACTCATCGGCCGGCCGTCGCGACCCGTCCGCAACGCGACGACGCTCTGGCGGCGACAGGCACGACCGTCGAACCAGGGCAACTGACCGCGGCTGTTCTTGAGAGCCAACAACCTGAGATCGGGCACTCCGTGCCCCATCCAACGGCCGAAAAGCCTCGACGGCTGCCGCCGGCCAACCTGGCTAAAGGCGTCAACCCGTTGCGACGTTCCACTCCGGCACGGGAAGCGGGACCTGTCGTGGCAACGGCGGCATGGAGCTTGAACCAGCCTGTTCCAACGACCGCCGCGCGACCGAGCCGACACAACCCATTGCGGGACAACTAGATTCGCGCCGGCGTGCAAAAATGTTGGTCCAATCTAGCTCGCCGACCGAGGATGCTGGCGCTGTCTGCCACCGTGCCACGATTCGGCAGGTTTTAGCGCAGGCGTTCGTCCGTTCGTCGAGTCGAAAGTCTGTCGGAACAGAATCCAAGTCGCGTGTATCAGATCGTCTTGGCACGTCGAAGGGCTTCTGCTAAGGTACCGCCCCGCCCTGGGATGGGCAGCCCGAGCAACCACGTTCGGAGCGCATGGCAGGAGGCCAAAATGAATGCGAAACAGCAGCAGCGTGTACAAATCCGTTGGATGATTCGGCGCGACATGGCCGAGGTACTGGAGACCGAAGCCGAGGGCTTCGAGTTTCCTTGGTGCGAGGACGATTTCATTCGTTGCCTGCGGCAGCGGAATTGCATCGGCATGGTTGCCGAGTTGAACGACCGCGTCGTCGGCTTCATGATCTATGAGCTGCACAAGACACGGCTTCACCTGCTGAACTTTGCGGTGGCCAAGGAGTATCGCCGCCAGGGCGTTGGCCAGCAAATGCTCGCCAAACTCATGGCCAAACTCTCAAGTCAGCGACGCACCCGAATTCTGCTGGAAGTGCGCGAAACCAACCTTTCGGCCCAACTGTTCTTCCGCAACTTGGGCTTTCGAGCCGTGTCGGTGTTGCGCGACTTCTACGAGGACACGACCGAAGACGCGTACCTCATGCAATATCGCTACCGCCCGACGGCCAGCGAGGTTGCCTATCCAGTCAATCGGATCAGCAAGTTGGCTGGGTAACGGTCATCGGTCGAAGAAACGCCGTGCAGTCGCCATCTGAGCGCCGTGGCCCAACGTCGCATGTGCGTGGCGATCCGGTCCACCGCGCTCATCGCTAGACCGGAACGTGCGTCAATTCGAATTCGGGAAAGCGCACGATCGCGATCGTGTGACGCGCCGCGCGATACAGAGCGCCGGGGTTTGCCACCAGCGTGCGGCCTTCGAGATGCTGCTCCGGTACGTGAGTGTGTCCGTAGCAAACCAGGTCGTAGTCTCCGCCGGCGATCGTTGAGTACAAGCGCCGGTCGTCGTCGCCGTGAAGAAACGCGATCTTGCGGTCCTCGATTTCCAGTTCGCCAAAACGTCCGTGAAACGTCCCGCCGAATCGCTCGACGGCAGAACGAACAACATCGGGAGTATCGACGTTACCCAGCACGTAGTGCGCCGGCCAGCGATTGAATAGTTCGACGATTTCTGGGGTGCCGACGTCGCCACAGTGGATGACCTGTTCGGCATCAAGACCCTCGAGCACGCGCACCGCGTTGCGCGCGAATTCGACGTGTCCGTGCGTGTCGCTCACGATTCCTAGCAGCATGCGGAACCCCTATATCGGAGAAATCCAATAGGTCGCGGAGCTATCGCTCACACGGGCTGGCACGGGCGTTTAGGCAGCGGCTCGGGTCGCCCGAAACGATTCTACGGGATATAGTTTGGACAACACGCGGAACCCCCCATCGGCGAGGTCACGTGACTCGAAACACGTCGGTGGCAACCAACGGGCCGATGCCGGGGCGCCGCCACGGTAAATAGTACGGTACGACAAGCGAACCACCGCGGGCCCGCACCAAAACGGCGCCCCTTGCCGCAGCGCATCCGCGCGATCCAATCCCATGGCCGATCCCGCGTTACCCACAGCAGTTTCGATCTTGGCGGTGTTCGCCGCTGCGCTGATCGTGGCAATCATCGTCTCGTGGCGTTCCACACCGTACCCGTTCTGGCAATATCTGCTGCACGAAGTTAACCGGTTCTTTGCGCAGATCCTTTGGCGGGGCGAAGTTGTCGGCTCGATCGATCTTCCTCGAACACAGGGCGCCGTGATCGTTTCGAACCACTCCAGCGGAATTGATCCGTTGCTGATTCAATTGAGCACCGGAATGCGAATCGTGCATTGGATGGTCGCCAAGGAGTATTTCTATATGCCGGTGTTCTCGATCATCTTCAAGAAGATGCAGAGCATTCCGGTGAATCGGGGCGGCATCGACACCGCAGCCACGAAGATGGCGATTCGATACGCTCAAGAAGGCGGATTGGTTGGACTGTTTCCCGAAGGGCGGGTCAATACGACCGACGATCTTCTGCTGCCGGGCCGGCCGGGTGCCGCGCTGATCGCGCTGCATGCCAAAGTGCCGGTGATTCCGGTCTACGTCGAGGGACTTCCGTACGATGGAACGGCTTTGGGCAGTTTCTTCATGTCCGGCAAAGCCCGTGTCACGATTGGCAAGCCGATTGATCTGACCCCGTTCTATGGCCGTGACTCGGAGAAAGAGGTGTTGCAGGAGCTGACGATCCTTTTTCTCGAGGAGATTGCAAAGCTGGCCGGATGCGAAACTTTCGAGGCACAGCTAGCCGGTCGGCAATGGAAGCCAGGTCAGGAAAATGCGTCGCAAAACGGCGACAGCGAATCGGCAGAGACGCCAACCGGGCGACTAGTCAACGGCCGCGTCTCGTAGATGGGCGTTCCTCGCTCGACTTGCGGTCGTCGGAACCGGTGTGCAGTGCTTCGCGCACCTGGTTGGCCCCGGCCCGAAGCCGCAACAGCACGTCATCGTGATCGCGTCCACCTGTGACCAGCGTAAGGATCGGCCCACCCGTCTCGATTCGGGTACCTCGTGCTGGCGCATCGCGGATCGTTGTGCTGGTGGCCAATGACGGCCGGTCATTCAGGTCGTCGCAAATGACAGTTGGCCGGGTTGCGAAGAGCACGGCCTTGCCGTGGATTGTTCCGCTTCCGGCAGTGCCCGGGTCGCGCAGCCGGCCGCTCTGGCAGGCCGCAACGTGCCGCGCCACCAGACTGCCGTCACCGGCCATGTCGAGGATTTCGCACGATGCGGTGTAGCGCGGATTTACTTCGACCGGCCAGACTCCCTGCTGGTTGACAACCAGATCAACGCCAAACAGCCCGCATAGGTTAAACCGCGCGGCCAGAACCTCGCCAAGCCGGGTCGCGGCGGCCACGGCCGTCGTTGGCAACTCGATCGGCCCGATCGATCCACAGTATTGAAAACCGCCCGCACCGCACCAAGCGGCGCCGATGATCTGTCGCGTGATTCCCAAGAGCACCGATGATCGCCCCGCCGCGACATAGACGGCCGAACAGGCAAGCCCGTCCGCGTATCGTTGCAGGTAGTACCCGCGCGGAATCAGTTGGCCCGGCAGCCTGTCGTGGCAGAATACGATTCTTGTGCCGCCGGCGGACCGCCGTGGTTTGAGCAACCAGCTCGCGCCGCTCCGCCCGTCTGACAAGACGCTAGGATCGCGGGCAACCTCCAGGTAGTCCAGCCGCTCCGTCCGCAACTTTGCGGCTAGGCGTACTGGATCGCGAATGCGGCACAGCGTTTCGGCGTGGTTGCCCCAAAGCGTTCGCGCACGCGCCATACGCTCAACAAGCCGCGGGTGGTTCTCCAGCGCACCAGTGTACATCCACCCGCCCGACTGAGAGCCGCTGACTACGCGAGCAAGACCCCGCGGGTAATCGGCAACTCGGGTCGCCGTGCTGAGGGCGCGCAAGTCCAAATCGGCGAAGAGATCTCCGGCGTGGACGCGAAATCCGGCTCGGGCCGCGGATGCGGCCGCCGCACGAACGCTGGCGCCGACGATGGTCAATCCCTCTGACACACTTTCAACCGCGGGTTGAATGACGCGCTTCCGAGCCCTCGCCGGCAGACATCTCAGTCGCCGATGACGGATACGGCTTAGGATTGTCGGCCGTGCGCGCGGTCACCGCAAGAATTGTTGGCACCAATAGATGGTTCCGCCCGGAGTCACGTAGGCCGCGACGCCGATCCGTGTGTATCCGGGATTCAGGATGTTCGCACGGTGGCCAGAGGAATTCATCCAGGAGTTGATCACTTCGGCGCTCGATCTTTGTCCCATGGCGATGTTCTCGCCGACCGGCTGCGTCGTGTGAGTTAGCGACCGACTATTGGTCATCCAAGCGGCATGTCGCCGGGCCGACGAGAGCAGTTTTTGGTCGACCGACAACGGCGGAAGTCCGTGGCGGGCCCGTTGAGCATTCGTCCGTTCGACTACTCGAGCTTCAATGGGGTGCAGATCGGGGACGGCCGTGGGCGAGTCGGCTGACGGCGGAGGGGCCAAGTAGAGGGCCAGGCCGGCACCCACGGCGAAGATACTTCCAAACATTGCGCAGCTTCCTCCAGGTTGGTTGTCATTCAGGTCGCGTCAAGGCCGCCGCGATGGCGGCACGACTCTGCCTGGCGGCAAGTGACTACGTGGGTTGGCACGCGGCCGAGCCGTCGCAGGAGTCTGTTGGGCGGGGTGGAGATAGGACTTTGCAGTCTCCCAGTGCGTTCCGTTCCCACCTGGGCTAGCCCAGTCTGGACATCGACCTCAGGTTAAAGGGAGCTAGCATATCGGCGCCCAGCGGATTATCAAGGCCTCGCAACAGGAAAACTCGCTGTATTTTCGCCAGTCGCCCCGGGTGCTTGCAAACCAGTCGGCGTCTGCTATCGTCTGGGGTTTCGGCCAAACAACCGGACCCTACGCTGCCGGCCGTTGATCAAACAACCCGGTGCGGGCGGCCCGCCGCGATGACGCCGAACAGGCCCGAATCCAGCGTGTAGACACATCGACGGAGATCGAACTATGTCCATGTACATTGGCGAAGCCCTCAGTGGCGATGGAAATGAAATTGCCCATATCGATTTGTTGATTGGTAGCAAAGACGGTCCGGTGGGCGTGGCATTCGCCAATGCATTGGCCCGGCAGAGCGAAGGGCACTCCAACCTGCTGGCGGTGCTGGAGCCGAACCTGGCGGTAAAGCCCTCGACCGTCATGATCACCAAAGTCACGATCAAGGGCATGAAGCAAGCCGTTCAAATGTTTGGCCCGGCGCAGGCAGCCGTGGCGAAGGCTGTGGCCGATTCAGTGGCCGATGGCGTGATCAAGGCCAGCGATGCCGAAAATCTGGTGTGCGTGTGTGGTGTGTTCATTCACCCGGCCGCCGAGGACGACAAAAAGATCTACGAGTACAACTACCAGGCCACCAAAGACGCTATTGCCAACGCGATGAGCAGCAAGCCATCGGCCGAGGAGATGATTGCCGGCAAGGAAAAGGCGGCCCACCCGTTCCGCGGATTCTAAGCGGCAATCCGCGCCTGGATCGTACCCAACGACAGCGTGTCGGCACTTCGCGTTCCGGCGGGCTGTCGTTTCATTTGGCAGTTGACGCAATGACTCTCGCTGGACGGAACACGTCGTGAGCAAGCCCAAGATCCTTGTTCAACTCGACAGCGACGCGCAGGCCAGCGTGTTCGACGGGGTGGTTGCCATCGACGCGGGCGTCGATCAGTTGTTTCGTCACGGCGGCGTGGCGACTGACGCTGTACGCGAACTGGTCTACGGCACGATCTTTACCCGCGGCGGTGACGATCTTCGCCGTACGGCAATTTTCGTGGGCGGCTCCGACGTGGCGGCCGGCGAAGCGCTGTTGCGTGCGGTGTGCGACACGTTCTTCGGCCCGATGCGCGTGTCGGTGATGCTCGACTCCAACGGCGCTAACACCACGGCGGCCGCGGCCGTGCTGTCTGCCGCGAAGCATTGCGAATTGAACGACACGACCGTGACCGTGATGGCCGCGACCGGGCCGGTCGGTTCGCGCGTGGTCCAATTGCTGGCCCTCGAGGGGGCAACGGTCAACGTCGGTTCGCGCAGCCGTAAACGTGCCGAGGCCGTTTGCGAGGCGGTGGCCAGCAAATTGCCGGACGCGAAGTTGAACCCCGTGGAGACGGCTTCTGCGGAACAAACGGCGGCGGCCGTGAACGGAGCACGGATCCTAATCTCTGCCGGAGCACCCAAGGTCGAGTTGGTGGCGCAACCGGTGCGGGCCAACGCCGGGAAGCTTGAAGTGGCCATCGACCTGAGCGCCGTTCCGCCGGTCGGCCTGGCAGGCATCGAAATCACCGACGACGCCAAACAGCGCGACGGCATGATTTGCTACGGAGCCATTGGGGTTGGCGGCACGAAGATGAAGATTCACAAAGCGGCCGTGCGTCAGCTCTTCGAAGCCAACGACCAGGTGCTCGACGCGCAGGAGATCTATCGCATCGGCCAGGGGTTGTCCGCCTAGCGACCCGATTTGTGCGCTACACCCGGCTCAGGAGCACCGCGGCGAGCGAAAGCACGACCACACCGACAACCATCAGGACCACGTTGCGGCGCATCCGCAAGCGCTCCCGCTCCTGGCGGGTTAACGTGCGCGGCCGCCCGCGGCGACCAGCCGTGTTCGAGGAGTCTGCCTTTGTGGCCGGATTAGCCCGATCCAGGAAGTCGAACACGCCATCGGGAAGTTCCGCCGCGCCGGACCGCGCCGATTCAGTCTGCGGAGAAGCGAGCTCCGCCGGAAAGCCCACCGCTTCGCCACAGTGCGGACACGCTACGGCGTTGCCTTCGGGTAGCTGATCGATCTCGAACTGGCCGCTACAATACGGACACGCAAACTGAAACGGCTCCATACAATCTTCCCCAACGCAGCGCGGGGCCAAACAGTCTCGGCCCTTCTGCGGCATGCGCCGGCTATCGTAGTACGAATCGTGCCGGGCTGACAACGGGCCAGTGCCGTAAGTCTCCTCTTGACGCCTCACGACGTTGACAAACGCAGCCAAAATTCCGCCGGGGCAGCAATGGGTCGCACCAGGCAAGTGGCCGGTGATGGGTGAACGATTGAGCCGCGTTGACGATTCGCCCTGGACGGTCACCGTCAGTGGCGAAGTGGACGCTCCGCGATCGTTTTCGATCGACGAGCTGCGGTCGCTGCCGCAGGTGCAACGGACGATCGATATCCATTGCGTGACCCGTTGGTCAAAGCCGGATGTCCAGTTTCGTGGGGTTCTGCTGGCAGAGTTGGTCGCACACTGTACGCGGCGGCAAGCGGCCAGACATGTCTCGTTCGTTGCCCGCACGGACCGGTGCCACAGCACGTCGTTGGCATGGGACGACGCCGTCCGGTTAGGCGCGATCGTCGCACTCCAAGCCGACGGGCAACCCCTGCCTGCCGAACATGGTGGGCCGGTGCGGATGGTCGTGCCGGACCGGTATTTCTATAAGAGCCTCAAGTGGCTCGAACGGGTCGAGTTGCTCGCCGTCGATCGTTTGGGCACGTGGGAAGCGGATGCCGGCTACCACAACACCGCGGATCCCGCCTTAGAGCAGCGGTACATTGCCGCCGACCTTTCCAAGGCCGATGCGGCGCGATTGCTGCGCACGCGCGATCTGTCGGGGAGAAACCTCCTCGGGCTCGACGCTCGCGGTCGTGAGTTGAGCGACCTGAACGCCCGCAATGCTGTGCTGCGAAACGCGGACTTTCGCGGCTGTCGCTTGCAAGGTGCGCGTTTCGACCATGCCAATCTCACCAACGCCTGCTTGCAAGGTGCGGACTTGCGTCGCGCGTCACTGCGCGGGGCCGATCTTTCGGGCGCAGACTTCGCCGGAGCCGATCTACGGGGCGCCTGCCTGAGCGGGGCAAGCCTGGTGGCAACGTCGTTCCTCGCACGAGAAAACTCGGAGGGCAGCGCGCTACCCGAGGTTCAACTGGATCGCGCAACGCAGTTTTCCGCCGATAGTTTCGAGGAACTTACGCCGGACCAGCGGAACTATCTGACGGGGCGGATCGCTCGTGCCAGCGAAAGTTCTGCCGATGAGAAGCGCAGTGGCAGAATCGCACCCTGAGCGGACCCGCCCATTCGAAAATAAAGGCTCCAATGCAAATCGATTCGAAACCGCTCGATGTTCTCGTCGTGGCACCGCATCCGGACGATGCGGAGTTGGGCATGGGCGGTGCGATCCTGCAGTATAAAGCCGAAGGGCTGCGGGTCGGCGTGCTCGACTTGACCGACGGTGAGCCAACTCCCCACGGCAGTCCGGAGATTCGCAAGCAAGAAACCGAGGCCGCCACGAAGATCCTGGGCTTGGATTGGCGCGGCAACCTCGGCCTCACGAACCGTAGCTTGGAAAACTCTTTGGAGGCACGCCGCCAACTGGCTGGAGTGTTCCGCCAACTTCGCCCGCGGCTCCTCTATGCACCGTATTGGGTCGACGCGCACCCGGATCATGTGGCCGCGACGCAATTGATCGAGGCCGCCCGTTTCTGGTCTAAACTCACGAAGACCGACCTGCCAGGCGAGCCGCATTTGCCTCTTCGCATACTCTACTACTTTTGCGTTCATTTGCGGCTTGTGCCGCAGCCGGCGTTCGTGTTGGACATCAGCCGGCATTGGCCGACCAAGCTAGCGGCAATTGAGTGCTACCGCAGTCAATTCATCTCGGGCCGGCCAACCGAACCTCCGACATTTCTCGACCAGTTGCGCGATCAGGCCGCGTATTGGGGTTGGTCGATCGGCGCCGCATTTGGTGAGCCGTTCGCCAGCCGCGAACCGATCGGCCTGACCACGCTCGGTCATCTTGCATAACGCTCGCTGGCGCACAAGCGCGTGCATCGACTATGCGGATTGTGCGGGTCAGGTTCGCAGCACGTCGGTTCTTTCGGCGCACTGATTCCACCACGCTAGCGCCGCGACTGCGACACACGGTTTTCGCGCGTTTTGCAGTGCTGCACAGCGATTGCGCGCCGAGCTTTGTGCGGTCGACCAGCCCAAGTCGCGGCGCATACAAAACCCGAGTGTCGGAACGCCCATTGATCAGCCGATAAGAAGGCCTAGGGCGGCTGGGCGAACGCGGCAAGCCCGGATCAGACCGTAAACGCCTTGAACACGCCACGTGAAGGAGCATCGGCTGTGCACCAAGACATCAACGTGCTGGCATTGGTAAAGGGTACGGAACGCTACGTGTTTCTGTACGACGATTCGAATCGTGCGGAAACGCTGCGCGTGCTGGGGCGCTATGCCTCGAACCCCGAGCTGAGCTTCACGTGGTATGACGCGGCCGTGCTCAGTCAAAAAATTCGCCAAGAGAGCCGCAAGGAATCGGCGGCGCCGCGATTCAACCTGCCCCTGCCGAGCGACGCTGACGACCTGTTTTAGTGCGTCCTGACACAACCCGCCGGTGTTGGCGATGACAAACTGCAATCGGCCGTGAAGCGCCGATTGCACTTGCGAACCCAGCGGTTTTGTTCGGTTGCACTTGGTTCTCATTCGCGCCGACGATTCACAGGCCGGCACTTCGAGCGCATGCGGAAGGCTTCTGCACGATTCCTGCAATACCTACGCGTCGAGCGCAACGCTTCCGACTTGACGCTCAAGAGCTATCGGGAAGATCTGGAAGCGCTCATCGAATACCTGACCGACTTGCGCGGATCGGTGCCAGCTCCGCAGGACGTCGGAACGGTCGATTTGCGAGGCTACGTCGCCGCACTGCACGAAGCCGGCTACGCCAAAACGACGATTGCTCGGCGACTGGCCTCGATGCGTAGCTTCTTCCGCTTTGGCCAGCGCGAAGGCTGGACCAAGGCGAACCCAGCCAAGCCGCTACGCAATCCGCGCAAGGCGCGCTCACTGCCGCACTTCCTGTCCTCCGACGACGTCGACCGGCTATTGGCCGCTCCTCCGAAGAGCGAGCCGCTGGGCAAGCGGGATCGGGCGATCCTCGAAGTGCTCTATTCGGCCGGCTTGCGCGTCAGCGAATTGGCAGCGCTCAACTCGGGCGATCTAGACTTCGACGGTGGCACGGTTCGCGTCCGCGGAAAGGGCCGGCGGGAGCGCATCGCTCCGATCGGTTCGTATGCCATCCGGGCGCTGAAAGATTGGTTGGCCGTTCGGAATCTGTCGCCAACCGAGAAGTCAGGTCCGCAGGCGCCCGTGTTCGTCAACAAGTTCGGACGCCGGCTCACCACGCGCAGTATCGGCCGGATGCTCGAAAAGTACCTTCGCGCCACAGGGCTCGATCAACGTACGACGCCCCATACGCTACGTCACAGCTTCGCCACGCACTTGCTCGACCGCGGGGCCGACATCCGCAGCGTCCAGGAGTTGCTGGGGCATAAGAGCCTCGTGACAACGCAGATCTACACGCACGTCAGTACGGCCGGATTGCGGGCGGTCTACGAACGGGCCCATCCGCGCGCAAAGTGATCGCCGCCAGTCAGCACGCGAGGCGGTACCTCGCGGAGGTGCAGCGTCGGTTAGACCAGGCCTTTTCGCACTGCCCAAACAGCGGCCTGCGTTCGATCCGTCAGTGATATCTTGCGCAGGATGTTCTGCACGTGTTCCTTGACGGTCTCGATGCTGATCGAAAGGGAACGCCCGATCTCGCGATTGCTCAATCCCAGGGCAACGTGCCGTAGCACTTGCTTCTCTCGAGTCGTCAGCGGGATCTCTTCATTGGGCGGCGTGATGCCATTTTTGCTCATGGCACTGGCCACGCGCTGCAATTCGCCATTGGCCGAAGGGGCCTTGCCTTCCGCCGTCGCCAAGATCGTCGAGATCAGCTCCTTGCGGCTCGTTCCCTTCAGCACGTAATCGCTCGCACCCAGGGCAACGGCTCGGGCAACGTACGTTGGATTGTCATACGTCGAAAGCACGACAATGTACGTCTTGGGCAGCTCGCGATGAATCTTGTCGAGCGCCTCCAGCCCGTCGCTGTCTGGCATGCGAATATCAAGAAGCACAACATCAGGCTTGTGCTTGATCGCCAACTTCACTGCTTCGGCTCCGTTCGACGCTTCGCCGACGACTTTGATCTCCGACCCTTCCAGCATGCTTGCCAGGCCGGAACGTACGACCTCGTGATCATCTGCTAGTAAGACTTTGACACTCATGTTCTCTCCGCGGTCTCGGACTATTCGTTCCGCACAGAGCCGATCGCAAATGCCCTACCCACTTCCGACCGGCAGCCTCATAGGCTTCTCTGGTGGTGGGTCATGTGACACCACCCACCCAATGATAACCACGTCGAAAGTCAAGAAAAGGGGTGGACGTTGGGATCTTGTCTCGGCGACGTGAAGATCCAGCCCACGGTGGCGCGCCGCCCGATTTTTGACCATGCAAAAGGCCCACGGTCGTGCGTCGCTTGGTGCGACCTCTCCGCCGGCGCGAGTCATACGCGAACGGATCCGCGCATTGACGCTGCGCCCTGTACATTTGGGCCTTGCAGATCGCCGTTTCGCAAGAAACGGGCGAATTGGCGGGACGACACACGCGTGAATCAGACGTGAATCTTTTAGATCACTTTGGATTTGCACTGTTTGCCGCGCCGAATCTCCAGGTTATCGCCTTCGCTCCGAGAGCATGTCCCAAAGTGGCCACGGCCGCCACTCGGATCTTTAGGCCAGCTCCTTGCCAATTTGGCACATCGGCCGCTCGCGCATCCTTCTCTGACTGATTATGCCTGAACAGTACCCTGTTCGCTTCTGGCAGCCAGCCGCATGGGTCACTCCGCTGGCGGGTCTCGTTGCATCGCCCAACTGGTGAGTGCCGGTCTATGGCCAAGGCAGGTTGGTGGCACCGCACGACTTCAAGGAAAGCCCCCGAGATCGGGTTGGATACGGACCTCAATGGTAGATGACTAAAGTCTAGTCCACTCCTGGAGCATCTCGCGTTGTGCGGCGTTGTTGCGTTCGACACCGGTTAATTCGTCGTTGACGAACCGCATCCTGTGACGTAGGTATTTGACGACACTTCTCCCCAATGCCACGTCATCGGCCGCTGTGCGCAGGTACTTGCCCAGGACCGAATGCGCGGTCCAGACGGCTGCTGCCGGTTGTGCCGCGGCGATGCGGCGTGCAACCGGCAAGACCAACCAGTTCGGAATCACAAGGGCCTTCGCACCGCCGGAATCAATGGCGCTACGAACGCCCGATTACGCGAGATATACGGGAGAAGGCATGAAAAAGGACTCGATCCTTTTGGTCGACGATGATCGGCAGGTGCTCGAATCCATGGCCGGTTGGCTGCGCGAACAGGGCCATCACGTGGACACGGCCGGCGGCAACACCGAAGCGCTCGCGGTCCTGAAGAAGCGCAGCTACGACGTTCTGCTGCTCGACATTCAACTCCGCGACGGCGACGGATTCGAGCTGTTGACCCACTGCCGGAGCGAGTATCCGAATCTGGTCGTGATTCTGATCACCGGCTATGGCACCGTCGACACGGCAGTCGAGGCGATTCGGGCCGGGGCCTTTGACTTCTTGACCAAGCCGCTGATCGACGAAGAACTCGAGTTGGCACTCGATCGCGCGCTGAAGACTCGCGTCGTCATGGAAGAGAACAAGAACCTTAAGGCGCAGTTGGATCTCCGCTTTGGGATGGAAAACATCGTCGGCCACGACCGCCGCATGACCAAAGTCTTCGACGTGATCGACAGCGTCGCCGACACCAAGGCCACCGTGCTCGTGACTGGCGAAAGTGGCACCGGTAAGTCACTGGTAGCGCGGGCCATCCACCGCCGCAGCGCACGCCGCGACCAGCCCTTCGTCGAAGTGGCCTGTGGTGCCCTGCCCGAAACTCTGCTCGAAAGCGAACTGTTTGGCCACGTGGCCGGGTCGTTCACTGGGGCAACGGGCGACAAGCCGGGCAAGTTCCTGGCTGCCGATGGCGGCACGATCTTCCTCGACGAAATCGGTACCGCTACGCCGGCCATGCAGGTGAAGTTGCTGCGCGTGTTGCAGGAATTCGAGTTCGAGCCGGTCGGTGGCACGAAAACCGTCCGAGTTGACACGCGCGTCATCCTGGCCACCAACGAAGACCTTGCCGCGTTGGTCGAGGAAGGACGATTTCGGCAGGACCTGTTCTACCGGATCAACGTCATCAACGTCGAACTGCCGCCGCTGCGGGAGCGGATTGCCGACATACCGTTGTTGGCCCGGCATTATCTCGCGGAGGTTTGCCACGAATCGGGCAAGCAAGTTCACGATTTTTCGGACAATGCCGTCGCCGCGATGCAGCGTTATCCGTGGCCGGGCAACGTGCGCGAATTGCAAAATGCCGTCGAGCGAGCCGTCCTGCTGGGCAAGTCAGACACGATCGACGTCGATGACCTGCCCAAGTCGGTCTCGGCAGAGTGTCCGGCCACCGTCGAACCGGTGGGCACCCGAACGCTGAAGCAGGCCCTGGAAGGCCCTGAACGGCAGATCATCTTGGAAGTGCTCGACCGGAACCAGTGGAATCGGTTTGCAACGGCCGATGCCCTGGGGATTAACCGGACCACGCTCTACAAGAAGATGAAACGGTTGGGACTGGAAGAAGACCGGCATGCGGCACAAGTGGAATAAGCCGCTTGCCACCAACTCCAAGTTCGAATATCGCGCCGTTTTGCGTGGGTAGACGCGATCTGATGCCACCATACGACCGAAACTGTATGGTGGCCGGCACGACGGAATCGAAGCGTGCCGCAATACACCGTCGACGTCCGGGGACGCGCCTCGGACCCGGTTCTGGGAGAAGTTCGCATGAAGCGCTGGACGCTGAGCTTGATTCTGACGTCGATCATTGCGCTCGCGTTTCAGCACGACGCGTCGGCCATCGAGCGACGCTATCCGCCCAAACGCAAACGCGGTAGCTACGCCGAGTACATCATCATCCGCCAGAAAGATCGCAAGCCGCGCGTCCGCCAGGTCTATACCGGCTACTCGGCCAACTTTCCGCCGCCAGCGTTCCTCTACTACGGCTATCCCCATAGCGGCGACGATACGGGAATCGGCCCGTTGGGTCGCTACGAGCGTTAGTCGATTACGCGGAGCCGAACGGCGACGGGCAATAGCGCGCGGACCGTGTGCCGCGCAGCGACGCGCCATCGATCAGGGCCGTCTGCGTTCAGGCTGCGAATGCTTGCCGAAGCTCGTCCATGATCCGCGGGCAGGCTTCGGTCGGATCTTCCGACTCCTCGAACTCGAGCACGACGTAGCCTCGATAGCCAGCGTCCTTCAGAATCTGCGCCAGGCGACCAAAGTCTGACTTTTCGCGTTTGCCGCCAGCCCCCGTGACCGAGACCTTCACTTGCACGTTGATCGCATACGGTGCCAGGCGGGCGATGTCGCCATAGACGTCGTCGCTGCGGAAATTGCCCGTATCAAGGTTCACGCCAAACCAGGGGCTCTTCACGTCGCGCACCAGCGACAACAGCCCATCGGACGTCGTGGACAGCCCTCCATGGTTCTCAAGGGCCAGGAACACGCCGTGCTGGCCGGCATATTGGCAGCACTCCTCGATTCCCTCGACGCACAGCCGGTGCGCATCGGCCTCGCTCGTCCCGCGGGCGTGTCCCGAGAAAATGCGGATTACCGGTGCACCCAGTACTTCGGCATGGTCGATCCACCGTTTGACGTGCTTCAGCTCGCCGGCGCGCTCGGTTCCGGGCGGATAACAAAAGTCGTTGCGCACCGCCGTGCCCGAAACGTCGAGCCCCAGCCGAAAGCAAAGCTGCTTGAGGTGCCGCAAATACTCGTCGGTCGGCTCCGGGGGAAAGTAGTAGGAGGTCAGCTCCGTGCCCTGCAGATTCATGTTCGCACAGTCGGTGATGAAGTCGTCGAGCGACAGCTTCTTTTCCGGGCTCTTGGCATTCAGGCGATCTCGATAGCTGTAGGCCGCGAGACTGAACTTGAAAAAGCTCTCGCCATTGCGCTCGATGGGCTCAATGCCTCGGGCAATAGGCGGGCTCGCGGTGGTTGCCGTCAGTCCGGCCAATCCGCCGGTAGCCAATGCACACTTGCGTAGGAACTCGCGCCGCGTGGCGTCTGCTGACATGGGCCCAGTCCTCGTTGTCGTACCTTGGGGGCAAGTAGAGCGGTCAGACGTGGAGGTCATTCTGTCCCGTCCACGATGGCCGTGCAAGGCGACCACGGCGTCGATGCTCGAAGCACGCGCGAGTGTCGGCTAGGCCGCGTTGGGTACTGCTACGGGCTCGGACCGTTGGCAACACGCCCGCAACGTCGACGGCGAAACGTACGCCAGGCTGGCGATGCACATCATCAGGGCGAACGTGAGGTCGCCGGTAACCAGCGCGATCGAACCCCACACGAAAACGCCGATCCCCAGCAGCAGCGGTCGCGCCAGGGGCACCCAAACCAACAGCGGGAACACCAGCTCAAACAGCACGATCACGTGCGTCCAGGCGTCGATCAGCTTGGGCCACCGATACAGTCCCGTCACGTCGACAAGCCGCGATTCTGGGCGAGCCATCAGCCACCACATGCCCGTGCCGATCCACCACACTTCGCTGTTGATCTTCGAAAACCCCATCATCGCGATCAACAGTGCCAAATGAACCTGAATCAGGCGGGTTGCAATCGTGGCAAACGTCGAGGGTCGGTTCGCCGCGTCGGGATCGGCCACGCTCGGCCTCTTGCGCCGCGCGAGCCACGCGTCGACTGAAAAGTACCGGCCGCTGGGTGCCAAGCATAGGTAGAGCAGGACCATGGCAGCAATCGGCTCGGTCAGCGACGTGATCATCGGTGCCCGGTTGATATCCGACAAGAACACGACCAGCGCCAAGACCGTTGTCACCCGCGTCCAAAAACCGACCGCGAACATCACAAGCACTGCCAGACCGACCAGGTGCACGGCCCACAACTCGGCCGGCTGCGAGAGGAAATTCAAGTATGAGAATGTTGCTCCACTCAAGGGCGCAATCTCGTCGGCAGGCAGCATGCCGTTCGGGCCAAAAAAAGCAATCAAGTCAAACAACAGCGTTGCGTGCAAATAGACGACCACCAGGCCCGTACAGAGCCGAATCGCCGAGAGCGTTGCCGGATCGCTGGGAGTGAACCAGAAACGGGTCCAGCCTTGGCCGAAGCCGCTGCTAAGTCGCTGAAAATAGTCGACTACATTTCGAAGCATCGAAGCGACCTATCGGTTCTGCGGCGGCGGGGTGTTCGGTGGCGAACTAGTCGGCGGCGTATTGGTCGGCTGCGCGTTGCCTTCGGCCGGCGCCACTTCGAGCGTCGAGGAGCGGCGCAGGATTTCGACTTTGTCGCCGCTGACGAACACCTGCGCTTCATAAGTGTTGGAGTAGTTTTCCAACGGCGCGCGGTCGCCGGACTCGACAGTCGCCATGTCGTCGATTTCTGGCAGGTAGTGTGCGCGGACGCGAAACTCGCCCTGTGCCGCGTCACGTCGCTTAAGAATCGAGCCACCAATGGCCCTGGGCAAGATACCAGCCGCACCATCGTCCAATGCGTCTTCGGCCAGCGTGCCCGTGGCGTTGGCCAAGGCCTGGTAGCGCCGATAGCGCACCAGTGGCTGTAGTCCGGGCGGTGGGATCACGATCGGTGCGGCGTCGGGACCGGCACTGTCGATCGTCATTTCGCACGAAAAGTCGACGTCGGTCGGATTGGCGTGCGTCAGGTGAAAGCGGGCAAACGGGTAGGTCACCGGATAGGCCGACAAGTGCAGGTTCCGCACGTAGAGATCGCACAACTCGTGCAGTCGCCGCTGTAAGAGGCTTGGCTGCGTGTAGGTCGTCACAGCGACGATTACCGCGAATAGGTGAATGAACAACAGCAGCGACGCAGCCGAACGCACTTCGGCGCTCCACGTCACGTGATTGCCCCGGCCGTCGCTCGATTCTGTCTTGTTCATGGGAACGCGGTGCATACGGATCGGTTGGTGAACGCGATTCTCTGATGCCGTCAATTGGCGCTCATCGTCCATGCTGACGGCAAGGCTTGAATCGCGCCGGTGGCGGCGCCGTAGGTCCGAAGACCGTCACGATCGCACGAAAAAAGCCGAACCTCAAGTTTGAGGTTCGGCTTTGAAAACCATTGCTTGCCGGGTCGTTTGTTCGCGCCACCAGGTGTCGCGATTGGCCCGAGCAGCCCGACTATTCGCGTGCCCGCATTTAGGGCATCGAGTAGCCGGTCTGGTTCAAATCGTCTTTGACTAGGCGCTGGGGGCCGGGGCTTCCGGGGCAGCCGGTGCGGCTTCCGGGGCAGCGTCGTGCGATTCGTGAGCTTCGCCCGAGCAACCACCGTTGCAACCACCACCATTGCAGCCGTTGTAACCATTGCAGCCGTGGCAGCGACCGTGGCAACGACGACCATGGCAGCGACCATGACAACGACCATGACAACGACCGTGGCAACGACCATGGCAGCGACCGTGGCAACGACCGTGGCAACGACGACCATGGCAGCGACGGCCATGGCAACGGGCGTGGCAACCATTGCACGAACCACCACAGTCGCTCGCGCCAGAGCAGGCACAACCATCACAACCGTGATGGCCGGCAACTGCGGTCTTTTCGCCGCCCAACAGGGCAATACCGACAACCGCGAAAAAGATCGCGATGCCCAAAGCTAACGTGCGATTCATCTAAGAATCCTCCCTCAAGGTACCGGAACGTACGGTTTAGTAATACGACACGACTGCCGTCCTACGTTCTCCTGAACCAACTGTGACGGCAATCAGTTGGTCAGAACCTTTTCGCGTTCAACCGGCCATCCGCACAATCTTGCAAGCGTCCATCCGAGGTGCTCAGTTGGGCACCTTTTCCGATTGCAAAAACTGTTCCGAATGCACAGTCTAGGCTGCTAAGTTAGCATGGTAGGTCTTGTTGTCAAGCGGCAACAAGAGAATATGTACGTGTTGGGTTGGTGCGGAGTTCTAGGGGCAATATCCCGGTCATCGTTGAACAATCCTAGGTCATGCTGACGATGTGTCCAACGGTCGGCGCAACAAAAAAGGAGCGTCCCGACGATTTGTCGAGACGCTCCTGTGCGTTCGTCTATAAGCTGTGTGAACCAGAGACCTTACGAATAGTCGCTGGTGGACCTTTTAGCCCCTTTCGCAGCACCCAGCTAGCCTGCAAAATGCCGCAGTCATCTTGAATCGGGGCCGTGCCGCTCCCGACGCGCTAGCGTACCTCGGTGCTCTGTTCAGGAGATTTGCCTGCGGAGGCTCCCTCGCGACGGGCCATCTCCTCGTGGGCCCATTGCTGCTTTTTGAGCATGTCCTCCGGATCCTCGAAGTTGAGCACGACCGGCGGCCGGTCATCGAACAACTTGGTCGCCATGCCCGCAATCCGCCAACCTTCCGGCACCTTTCGCAAGATCCACACAATCCGATCCGTGTGCATGTTCCCATCGGCATCGACGTCGGTCCAGTCGGTCGCAACGTGGGCGCCTTCGTCAACGAAGATGACTTCGCGGATGGCAAACTTCGCCGTATCGCTGCCTGGCGGCGCGACGACGATTTCCAACTCGGCCGTCTTCTGCCGCGTGAGCTCGGTCATCAGCGTGGCGGCTTTCTTGTCGTCGCCGACGCGAACTGCTTCGAGAAACCGCGCGGTCACCACCTCCGGTTCCTCTTTGCTCTGGGCTGTCGTCGCCGACGCCGATGCAGGTGCCGACGATGATCGTCCGCATCCGGTCATCAACAGGGCCAGGCCAAGGGCAATGGCCAGTTGCAGCTTGCCGTGATCCATTCGAGCCTCCTTGCCTCAACCAATACGATGATGCACCTGGAATGTATTTGCTAGCATCGCCGCGCTGGTTTCGGTCCAACCACTCAGCGCGGGCGGCAGAGTGTCGCAGGTCGCGCGTATCGGGTCAAGACGAGCACGCAAGCTGAAACGCCGCCCCCACGTGCTGGCACTGCGAGCTAGCCGGCGCGCAGCCCTCGATCGAACGCGTCCTGGTCGCGGCCGTAGAGCGCTAGAACGGACTCGAAGCGTTCGCTAGAGATTTTCCAGCACGGAGATTCGTCCGTGTACGCATTGCAGTGGGCGACGAACAATCGGTACATGAATTTGAAGAGGTGCCGCGGCACGCGCAAGCTGCGGAAGGCGTCCGTCAGACGCCGATCGTCGATCGAATCGTCGAACAATTCGCGCAACGACGGCGTCCGGCCCGGCAACGCACAGGCCTGGAGTCGGGCAGTTGCGACATCGAACAGCGCTTCGCCTGTCCATTCCAGCGATGGAACCAGGTTTTGCTTGTCGAGCCGTGCACGCTGATAGAAATCGCGATCCTCGCGCTCGATGAATTGCGCCAATTCAATCGGCAGCAGAAGCTTAAAACCGATGCCAGGATGCTTGAGAAACTTGTTGTCGAGCATGGGCCAGAGCAGAGCGCGCATCTGCTCGACCGATCCGTTGATCACGTGAGGCTCATCGACCCGATCGACCAGGATCACGATGCCTCGAAACCCGAGCGAATCCAGAATGCCTTGAAACTTCGCCAACAACTCGTAGCGATCGTCGGTGCGCTGCTTGTTTGGCAAGGGCTGGCCGGCGATGTCGCTGCTGCGAAAGTTCATCAGGATCTGCCGCAACTGATTCGCTGAATGTTTGCTGACGCGTGCATGACGGGCGATCGACGCGGCGAGCCAGAACCGACTGGCCAACTTGGCGAGCCATGGCAGCCAGACCGCGGCGACGGCCACATACGGCCACGGTGTCTTGAGCCACTCCCAGCTCTGCACGTAGATAATCAGCGCGGCGACGGCCAACGTGCCGAGCAATGCCACGGCCATCGGCCACAGCGACGTCCACGTGCGGAACCGCAGTTTGCGCCGCAGACGGCCCCATCGCCCTTTGCTGGTTTCGGCCGTCGACTGATCGTAGCAAGCGGCCAGCAGCAATAGATCGCGCGCCTGATTTCGGTCGAGCGAGCGCAGGTCGCTTTCTTCCAGCGAGTTGGTCGGGGGATCGCTCGAGTTTCGCGACCCGAGGATTCGGTCCACCAGGCCGGTCACGCCCAACGAAAGAATCGCGTCCATGTGATCCCAAAGTTTCCAGTCGCCGAGCAGTCGGGTCGTGCTGCGATGCCTGGCACCGAAGCGATCTCGGAAGCGATCCAGAAAGGGATTGAAGTCGTCGTATTCGATGACGTAGACGCGCTCGGTGGGATGCTCGCGATTGTACTGCACCAAATGGCGAACGATTTGCAGGCGCAGCGCCGTTTTGCCTGCTCCCTTTTCGCCAAAGACGATCGACGTGGCCGGTTCCGCCGGATTGCCGTAGATCTTGTCCCACGTGGGATGATGCGTGCTCTCGATGCAGAAGTCCTTGAAGACGGGATCGGTCTGCGCGTCTTCCTCCGCAAATGGATTCGCGCCGATTCCGTGCTGTTCAAGAAACTGTTGCGTCTTCATGCAGTCGATATCTCCCTGCCGCCGCTGTCGATCCCGCCATGGCTCAAGCCGACGTTCATTTGCGGTCCAAGCCCTCGATCATCTTGAGAAAGGCCTTCTCATTGTCGGTCACCGTCCGTTGCGGTCCGTAGAGTTTAACGTAGTACGTGCCGCGTGATTCGGTCGGAATGATGGCGGCCAGCATCCGGTATTTGGGGCGATCGACGCCGGGCGCAAAGGGGCCAGGCTGGTCCTTGTACGTGCCCGAAATGTCGACCAGGTGGACGTCGTCGCCAGCGACCTGCTTCTTCTCGATCTTGGCACGTTTGCGCGTGCTGCTCCCGTCGGGTTGGCTGAACTGCCCGATCCAGCGGTCGATGTTGGCCTGCAGCCCGCCACCGGCACCCATCAGCGTCAGACGACCGTCGTTCGTGTCGCCCTCGGACGCGGGAATTGCGAATTCGTGCTCGACGATTCGGGTGCGCGGTTGTTTGCGCTGCCATTTTTCCGGCGCGGTGAGCGCGAGCTTGCCGCCTGCGAATTCGATCTTCGCGGGATTCTCCTGGGCCGCGGCGCTGCCCAAGCTCCAAGCCAGCACTACGGTAACGGCGATCAACAGACGAGTGGTTCGCATCATAGTTCCTGGATGTTGCTTCGAGGCCAGATCCCCATGCAGCGTGTCTGAGCGTGTTCCGCCAAGGTCCGGCAGGCGCCCGTCGAGACGCGTATCATTCTATCGACAGTTCGGCGGAAGGATCGGCTTCTTGGGTTGGAGGTTCTGGGGGTTGCGCCTGCCGCTGAAACACGACGATCAGCACGATCAGCAGGATAACCGATGTGACAACCAGCACGGCGGTGGTGTAAAGTCGGATGTCCCGCTGTCGCCGTTGGCGTTTGATGCTTTGCGAAAGCGGCAGTTCGGTGCCGCTCAAGCCGGCGGCGTTCGACTCGGGCGGCGTGTTTTGTACCACGCGGCCCATTGGCATGACACCGCCAATCGGCGGCGGTCCGTCGGCAACGGTCGTTGCGCCCGACGAAGTTTGGCTTACCGCCGGCCCGATGGGAGGCGGGGTAGGCGTAGCCGCCGACAGCCCGGCCAATTCCGGAAACACGGCCGCGCCGGCCCGCCACTCTGGCCATCCATCGCGCCATACCAGCGAACTGGCACTGACGCGCCCTTCGGTGACCCAGGCGCGCATCGTCTCGCCGGTCGCCGGTCCGAATTGGCCGCCCGTCGCGGGGCGAACGTACCAGTTGGCATCGGGCGATTCGCCGATTACGTCGCCGCCATTCTCGACCGGCGGCGCGGAGGCGGCAGCCGTTGACGCCTCGGGCATCCGCTTCAAAGCGTCGATCTGCATCGCCGTCGCGTCCAAGCTCTGCGCTCCGGGGTCGGTGGCCTCGCTCTTGGGTCCCTCGGCATCGTCCGGGAGCGGCACGACGAGGCTCACGCCACACTTCGGGCAAATGGCCCGTTGGCCGCCCAAGAAGCGCTTGACGTTTAGCTTGTGTCCGTTGGGACAATGGAACTTGATGCCCATTTCGATACCGGGTGACGAGGTCGCGCTACGATCAGGCGGCCGCCCCTCGTCGGTCTGTTCCGGGGCGAGCCGGGTACCGCGAGAACCGCGGGATCTGCTGTATTATACTTGGCTCGAAGGGGTTGCAAAGTTGCACAGTTTGCTGCGCAACCCGACGCATATCGACGGGCGGTTTGAGCCCGAGTTCGGCGATCGGCGTGCCTTGTTCAGCGTGGTGCCGCGCAACGAACGGACCTGTCCATTGCCATCGGCAAAGCCGCGTTGTCGTCAAGCGCACGAAGCGAGACGGCCCGGTCGAGTCGCAGGGCGCCCGGGCATTTTTGGCGTGGAAATCGTGGCTCTGAGCCACCGCAACGCCAAAAAATATCCAGTATTCTGGTGTTAGATCTTGATCGCCAGCCAGTTCCGGTCAAAGCTATATAGAAGCTTCGGCAGCGCCACCGAGTGGTGGGCTAGGCGGCCAGATTTCCCAGCCAGCCCCCAAACTCGCAACGCTGAACCGCGTGCCGTTAGGATAGCAACCGACTTATCGGTCACTATCAATCGACCGCCAACCGAAATAAAGCACGCCGCTAGTGACTTTCTAAACTCACTCCGCCCCATCCCTTCGCACCGCGTTGGCGGAGTGCTCTTTACGGTTCTCGCAGTTCCCGTCGAGCACTGATGCTCCGATTTCGCGCCTTGGCGCATAGACCCAATTAGGAATGCAACAAGTGATGCAGCACCACGACCCGAACGGCCCGCTGGAGATTTCTCTGGTGGGCGATCTGACCGATAACGAAGTTGACCTGACCGACAAGCTACTGAGTGTCGAACATGGCGGCGAGTGCACGATGTATATCGACTCGCCCGGCGGCAGTCCGTACTGCGCGATTTCGCTGATGACGCTGATCTTGCTCCGCGGACTGCGGGTGACCGGCATCGTTACCGGCGAGTGCTCCTCGGCAGCCCTGTGGCCCTTTGCAGCGTGCTCGCGCCGGCTCGTGACGCCGTACAGCGTGCTGCTGTTTCATCCCATGAAATGGCAGAGCGAAGAACACGTGGGCCTGTCAGAAGCTGCGGAATGGGCCCGGCACTTTGGACATCTCGAGCAAGAGATGGACCGGCTGCTGGCCGAGTTGTTCGGCATCAGCGAAGACGAAATGCAGAAGTGGATTAACCCCGGACGATACGTTTCCGGTCGGGAACTTGCCGAAGCCGGAATGGCCGAAACAATCGACCTGCGGAAACTAACGGTCTTCGAGACCAACGGTGTGACGCGACGGCGCCGCCGAGTGGCGAATTAGTCGCGACCGTACTCGCACCAGTCACACTCGAGGCGGTCGCGGACCAAGGCCGCGTAACCGTGCAGGGGCTGGACTTCGCCGGTGCTGCATCGCCGCAGCGAAGTCACCCAAGCGAGTGTCAGTTGCGAAATCCCTCGTGGCACTGGGCGCACGCCTTGCCGATTTCGCCGACCGCCTGGCGAGCGGCCGAATAGTCGCTGGCTGCGACCGCTTCGCGTACCTTCAGCGCCTGGTCCCGCATTGTCCCGGCGTATTCCTGATAGGTTTCGTCGTCGGCGTACTCATAGCCCTCACGCGCGATGACTTCGGCCAGCGCGGCGATTATCTGTGCTTCGTGGGCCACCGACGCCAGGTTCTCGTCGAACGCGCCGGCGTTGGCAGTCCACGCCGCGAGTCGCTCTTCCTGTGCGGCCTCCAGCCGCGTCATTAATGTCGACCGGTCAGCAACACGCGGCCACGTGAAACTGTTTTCGGCCTGACCGACGTCGATCGAGCCACCGCGGATGAGCGTTTCCAGGTCGTCGTAGCGCGTTTTGGCTTCTTTATAGGACGCATCGCTGCCAACCTTGCAATTGAACCCGGCACGGGCCACGGCGTCGCGCACCGCGGGGGCAACACGATGCCAGCGCATCGGCTGTGCGTAGTCGGCATTGATGGCAAACATCGCGGCCAAGATGCTCAAATGGCGGCGCGCCTTTCGATAGTCGCCTCCTTTGAACTGCACCGCGTTTTGCAGCGCACCACGCAGTGCCTGGTGCTGGGCTTTGATCTCATCTTCGATGGCCTCGGCCGAAATCAGCGGCTCCCACGCGAGCGAAGACGCTGCCGGTCTCGTCGGCGGACTGGCGGGAGTGCTGTCCGGCGCAGCCGCCGCTGTTGTCGGCTTATCGGGCCGTGTTCCGACCAACTTCTGGCGCGCGTCCGGAAAAAACACGTCGGTTACTGCTTTTGAGAACTTCGGCGGACGCGCCCGCTTTGCGGGCGGCCCAGCAACCACGAAACCGGCCGACATTCCGATCCCAATCGCGATCAGGCCGCAGAAAACTAAGTGGCAGTCGATCGGCCGTCGAATCCTGGTGAAGTTGCGTCCCATGTCTTGGATTATCCGATGTACGTGCGGCCGATACAACGCGGGCAAAGTCAGCGTCGACCTATCCGGCTACCCATACCGGCGTCGTTGACGTCCCATCGCGGAGTATAATTCAACTATCATGAGCGCTACGCCCCGATCCACGCGACGCCAATTCCTGCAGGGCAGGTCGGCCGCCGACGCGGTGGTCGACTTGATTGTTGGCGACGATCCAAGCGATGCCCCACGACAAGCCGCGCCGGGCGCGTACTTGCTACGGCTTGCGCGCAAAGCGATGGCCTGCCAATTCGAGTTTTTCTTCAACGCGGGCCAGTACCCGCGAGCCAACGAGTTTGGTCTGGTTGCACTGGATCTTGTCGATCAGCTCGAAAACCAGTTATCCGTGTTCCGTGAGGAAAGTGAAGTCAGCCGGCTCAACCGGCACGCGTCCGACGGGCCGATCTCGGTCGAAGGACAGTTGTTCGAATTGCTGGAAATGTCCGTCGAACTCTTTCGGCAGACCGGCGGTGCTTTCGACGTCACGGCGGGTCCACTTTCGCGAGTCTGGGGATTCGTCGAGCGCGCCGGCGCCGTGCCCGACACGGCGAAGCTTCGGGCCGCGCGCGACCGGGTCGGCAGCGATGCGCTGCGACTGGACCGCCCCAGCTCGACCGTGCAGTTTCTGAAGCCCGGTGTGGAGATCAACCTCGGCAGCATCGGCAAAGGGTACGCGCTGGATCGCTGCGCCGCTTTGCTGGTGTCGGCCGGCATTGGCGACTTCTTGCTGCACGGTGGGAACAGCAGCGTCCTGGCGCGCGGTGCTTACGGTGCACGCGAGGGCGCGGATGGATGGATGGTCGGAGTGCGCGATCCGTTGCGTCCGCGGCGCCGGGTTGGGCAACTGGTGGTTAGGGACCGCGCGCTGGCGACCTCCGGAACCGGCGTGCAGTACTTCATGCACGACGTGCGCCGCTATGGGCACATTCTCGATCCGCGCACCGGCCTGCCCGCCGAGGGCGTTCTGTCCGCAACCGTCCTCGCGCCGTCGGCCGCCGAGGCCGACGCGCTGGCGACGGCGTTCTACGTGATGGGCCCCGATGGGGTGGCAACGTATTGCGCCGACAATCCAGACATTGCAGCGATCATCGCTTGTCCGGGCACGCGCGGCGGCAGCGTGGAGATATTGCGGTTTGGACTGAACGACGAGGACTGGATCGAGGACGATTCAGAGTAAGCGGCTGTGGAATCGCTGGGTCGGCCCCAGTGCATGCGTGCAGTGGCGGAATGACCGCGCGACGCGGTAACGCTCACAATCCGATTTACGGCACGAGAAGGGCCAAACCGCGGAATTTGACGTACTCTCCCCCACGGCAATGTCGTTAGAATGCGGCTACTGGTGCCGGCGGGCGCCGTCGACGTTCGTCGATCAAGTGCAAGTGTGGATTCATGTTCCCCGATCTCCAATTCGATCACATCTCTTACCTGGGGATCATCGTGGTTCTGGTCCTGACCGGATCGGGGCTTCCGCTGCCCGAAGAGGTTCCGATCATCGCGGCCGGTGTGGCCAGTTCGGTCGGCACGCTCGATCCATGGTTGGCATTCGCATCGTGTTTGGTCGGTGCGTTGATGGGCGACGCCGTGCTGTATGCGATCGGCTATCACTTTGGCCGTTCGCTCGTGGTTCTGCATCCACGATTTGCCCATCTGTTGCACGCCGAACACGAAGCGAAGATCGAGGAGATGATTCGGCGTCACGGATTGAAGGTCTTCTTCCTGGCGCGGTTCATGGTGGGGATTCGAGCGCCCGTCTATTTTACGGCCGGCGTGTTGCGCATGTCGTTTCGTCGGTTCTTGTTGATCGATGCGTTTTGTGCCACGAGTGTCGTGGGGCTGTTTTTCGGCCTGAGCTATGCGTATGGTGAACATGTGACCGGCTGGATCCGCGACTCAGAGATCGGACTAACGGTGCTGGCTGCAGTCGCCGCGACCGGCCTCCTGTGCTTTTTCCTCTGGAGGCGCTATCGGCGGCGGCAACATGCCGAGCCCCAGAGCGAATTGTCCGAGGCAGGCGAAGCGACCAACGACCAAGCCGAAGTCGGGGCGTACGGCGAAGCATCTGAAGTGCGAGCAGCGAAATGACTGCCAAAGCTCGAATCCACAGCGATAGCTACTTGAGCAACGCCACGCACTGCGTCGTGGTCGCGTGCGCCGTGCTGCTCTTATACGTGATGGCGCCCGTTCGTCTGATTGCCGCCGAGTTGCCGACCATCGAGGCCAGCCCCGCGATCGCCGCGCGCATGCACTGGATCCAATACAACATGGTGTCGGGCCGGATTGTCGCGAGTAGCGGACTGTCGGTGCCCAAGATGCTGGTGCAATCCCCCGGTCGCCGCACACGCCGTCACGAGACGCTATCGATCCAGATCAATGCCGGCATCTGCGGTATGGAGTACAACAGCAACGCGCGCGACGACCAGCTTAAGGTCATGCTGAGCGGAGGTAATCACTTGGTGATTCGGCGAACGCGTTCCGAAGACGGCTACCTGCTCCGATTCGAGCAACGGCCAGACGAACCGCTCACGTTGGAACTCAACACGAAAGACGACCAGCGCCGATGGCGGGCGGCCGGATTCTGGCAACTGTACATTGCCGAGCCGGACGTGGTCCGCAGTCACCTGATCCCGCTGATTGAGTTGCTCCACCCTTCGTGGCAACTGGCCGCTACCGGCGCCGAGATCGAGGACACGCTGGTCCGCACGCAACAGGCTCCTTCCCGCGACCAACCGGACCGTGAGCGCTGGTCGCGACTAGTAGCCGCGTTGGGAAGCGCCAAGTTCTCCGAGCGGCAAACGGCGCAGCGGGCCCTTTACGAAGCGGGGCAGGGGGTCGTGCCGTATTTGCAAAGCCTCGATCCGCAGCGCCTGGATGCGGAACAAACGGCTCGTATTCGAGCCGTCGTTCAGGCGTTGAGCGTTGACTATGAGGACCGCGTCGACCGCGTGGCGGCGTGGCTGGCAAGCGACGAACAGGTGTGGCTGGCAATACTGGATCGAGACGAGGTTGCCCGGCGACGCGTTGCGGCCGAACAATTGAGCCGTCTGTTGGGTGGGCCGATCGACTTTGATCCCACCGCGGCACCGGAAGTCCGCCAGCGCCAAATCGAACGACTGCGGGCGCGCGTTGAGCCGGTTGCTACAACGACGGAAACCACTACCGAGTAGCATGCCGACCGCGTCAGTCCCACCACCACGCTTCGATCGGCAAGTCGCCAGCTTGGGAATGCGCGCGATGGGCCTGTAGCGCGCCGTAGGAATCGGTCGCCACGCCGGCACCGCTGACAAACGTCCACGGAGCCACGCGCACGCCGCCGCTCACGCCAACAATGATGTGCCGGCGGTTGACGACCCGATGATTGATCACCGTATCGACGCTTTGCGGGGCGGCACCGAGCGCGACCTGGTACTGCTCAGGATCGAGGAAACACGTCATGTGCCAGCCGACACGATTGGCAAGCTGTTGCGACTGGATGAGCGCAGAAACCATTGCTAGGTCGAAGATGTTCTGCAAGTCGGCATAGACTGGATACTTTTGTGCAAGCGCTTCGAAGTTTTGCGTGAAACGATGGGCGAATTCTGCGTTGAGCGGTTCCGACTTGCCGGTGTGAACCCGGCGACCGAGTGCGGTTAGCAATTCATTCTCGCTCATCACCTGCACGCCAGGTCCGACGATCTCGAACGCATCGCGGTCTTTGGTTGCCTCAATTGCGTCGTAGTTCAACGTGAACCACCATCGTAGGACTTCCAGCGGCGGCGGCGCTTCACCCGGCGCCACCTTGATAAGGTCCAAGTAGCTCGGCACATCGGCCGTGCCCTCTTCGAGCCCCATGCCGACCAGCTTCATGCGGTAGTCAGCCTCGACCAGCACTCGGGCAACCCGCGTCCGAGGATCGATCCCTTCGACCGAAATCGACTGGCGCCCCATTTGGCGACGTAACGTACGTAGCCACGCGTCGCGGCTGGCCGGCTTGAGCGGCTGTGCGGCAGAGCGCTGGGCAAATTGTTTCGTCCGGGCCAGTCCCTCCTGTGTTGGATTGATCGAGCAACCGAACGTCGCTTGCGGAGCCGCCGTCAGATAGCGGAGCACGACAACCAGATCGTCGAGTTGGACCACCGGGCGACCACTGGCACGACTTACAGCGCGCCCCTCGTCGTCGACTTGCCAGTCGCTCGCCGGTCCGGCCAGCACCAAATCGCCCGACTCAGGATAGACCATCACGTATTGGATCTTTTCAAGCCCTGCCAGATGGAGCATTTCGTCCGAGGGCTGACGCCCGGCTGCCCAGCGCAACTGAACGTGCTTTTCCAGGCGAGTCAGGGACACCTTACGCATTGGCGATGCACGGCGGCTGTTTGTGTTTCCGTCGGCCTTTAGTGCATCGAGTCTGGCGACGGCTAGACCCTTGGCCTGCGGCGGACGGATAGCGCGCTGCAAAACGCCGCTGGCGTCCACGTACACGCCGTTGTTGAATTCCGAGATCGTACCTGGCCCACCCACTTCCTCCCACGTGTCGGGTCTGACCGTGGTGGTGATCATTTCGATCAGCGTGTCAAAGTCGGCTTGCGCGCCGCCTTGTGCACCGGCTGCGCTTGCGGTTTCGCGCGTCGCTCGAATCGCGGCGCTACGAGTCTGGTCGTCTTCGACGTGGGCCAGCGTCTTGAACGCCCCCTCGCGCTGACCGGCTCCGGCTTGGGCCTCGGCCAGTTGGGCGAGCCACGCATCGCGCTGGCTGGGCGACGCAACGCCGCGGGCTGCTTCCAGGGCCGGGGCGAATTCCCCCGTTTCGAGTTGGCGGGCGAACAATTCGGACGAACGAACCGCCTCGTCCGAGCGCTCGCCGCACTGCGCGTAGCGCGGCGCGACGACAACCAGCGACAGTGCAAGCAGCAGCGCGGGCTGAAAACGTCCGGGCCGGACGAACCGTCGCGCGAGATAAGAAAGCGTCATGATAACTCTCCTCCGAGCCGTGGCGAGCTGGTCTGGGGCACACGGTGTTCCGTCCGTCAAACTCCCACAGACGCGGAGAAAAGTCAAGGAAATCAGATGGGTGGCACCCACTCGGCAAGCGCAAAAACAAACGGCCCGCCCGCGGGGTCGCGGGGGGCCGTTTGTGTTGACTAGCAAGGAGTCCGCTGACGTATCGTGCGGATGCTCCGCGGGCCGTTATCAGCCACCACAGGCACAGCTGGGCTCGACAGCGCAGCAGCTCGGCTCACAGCAAGCCGGGGCACAGCAGCGATGACGGCGGCAGCAGTGACGACGGCAGTGCTTACGGCAGCAATGACGACGGCAGCACTTCGGGGCGCAGCAGCTGGGCTCGACGGCACAGCAGCTCGGCTCGGCCGCACAGCAGTTCGGCTCGGCCGCACAGCAGTTCGGCTCGACGACGCAGCAGCTCGGCTCACAGCAGGTCGGGATGCAGCAGTGCTTGCGGCAGCAGTGACGACGGCAGTGCTTACGGCAACAGTGACGACGGCAGCACTTCGGGGCGCAGCAGCAGCTGGGCTCGGCCGCACAGCAGCTCGGCTCAACGGCGCAGCACGAAGGCTCGGCGGCACAACAGGAAGGCTCGCAACAGCCATGACCGCCGAACAAACGCGCTTCCGCGTTCGAGGCGCTGGCCGCAACAAACAGACCGGCGACGAGCAGCGCCGGCAGCACAATGCGGGATTTCATCTTACGGAACTCCTAATCGGGAAAACGGGGTAATCCACTCCTGCTGATCACGACGTTGGGTCGTTGACCTCTGGCGCATCCTGGTGCGCGACTTTCAGGCCGACCGCTGACGCAACCAGACCGGCAACTTCCGGTGAGAAAGCCTCGCTGTTGGTTATCGTCGCCGTAACCGAGGGTTCTTAGCAGGACGTCGCATATTCCCCAATCTTCCAACTTGTCCGGTATTGATAGATTGGATCTACCGATTGTGACAAGCCAGAAGGCGTTTCACTGCAATAACTTGCGGTGTGCGCAGGCGGTGCAAACCGCAAGAAACGCTGCGACGGTCGTTGGCGCAAAGGTCCTTAGAATCGGACCTCGGCGGCGCATGCCGAGCAAACCGAACGTCAGCGGGCGCCATCGGCGTGGCGCCCCAATCGAGGAGGTGAGGGAGATCGCCTAAGACGAGGGTTGCGCTTGCCGGGCGGCCATGAACAGGGCCACCAGGTAAGGCACCGGTTCGCTCCCCAGCGCGTTGAGCACGGTGCCGCCCGCGGTGAACGTGTGTGTCACGTCGTCGGGGCTGCCGTACTTTTCCAGTGCCGCCCCGCCCTCACCACCGCCAACGTAGACGGCTACGCCAACGTCCTTCAGCCGCTTCAATTGCCCGACGAAGCGCTTGGTTCCCTCGGCGAACTGCGGCTCTTCGAACTTGCCAAACACACCGTTATGAAAGGCGGCTGTTTTGCGTCCTTGATGGGCCGCGATGAACTCGCCAATCTTTTGCTCGAACAATGCGCTGGTTTCCGGGCCGATGTCGAGCTGCTGATCTGCTGGGCCAATTTCGCGCGCCGCGCGGCCATCCTGCAACACGAAATCGACCGGCAAGACGAACTCGATTCCCTTGCTTCGTCCTTGTTCGACCATACGCCGCGCCTGGTCGATCCGCGCTGGCGCAATGAAGTACGGCTGGTCTTGGTGATCGGCGTCTTCGGCCACCCCCATCGAAAACGAGCCGCCATCCAGTTGGGCTGCGGCTTTGCGCAGCGCCATCGCGAGCGATCCGGCAACGAAGACCATCTTCACCTTGCCGCGGGCGATCATCGCCTCCAGGTCGTCGAGCTTGTCCGCTTTCAAACCGCTGAAGACGACCAGTTCCGACGACAAACAGCGCGACATCGGTCCTTCGAACTCGTGGGACTCGTACGCACCCATGGCAACGCGTCGCATGGCCGCCGGCACGACTGTGCTCGAAGCGTCGAGACTGCCGGCCGAGAGCGCCTCGTGGACGTAGGAGTCGGCAACCTTCTCGGCGAATTGATTGGCCAACTTCGCCAGCGGGCCCGACAGATCGGCCAAATCGTCAGGCTCCGCCTTCCAAAGCACACGTTCGATCGCGTAGCGTCGCGTGTTTTCGAGCATGAGGATCGTGCCCGGCGGGCTCGACTCGATCCGCTCAGCAACCGCATCGCGAATCGTCATTGTCGACTCGTCGAGCCAGTCGTCGAGCAATGGCACGTCGCACTGTAGAATCTCGCCCAAGCGCTCGGCGACTTTGGCCAACGTCTCCTCGGGTTTGCGTCCGCGATGCCCGAACAGGATCTGCTTCCAGCCGCTCTTCCGGCCGAATTCGAGCGACTCGCCCATCGAGCGAAGTCGGATGTCGCCCTGCCCTACATCGGGCCCCGGCTTAGCATCGACGTCTCCGCGCACGAGCACGCGTGAACCGGACGGTAATTCGCTCAGCGAACCCAGTCGCGGAATGCCGGCCAAGTAGTCCGCCAGTGAACGTTCGGCCCTGCAGTTGTCGACGTCGAGCAGTTCCCGGCACCAGCCGAGCATTTCTTCGGCAGTTACGGACATGAAAATCTCCTCGCCATTGCACTAATCCGCATCGTTGTTTGACTCAGGCGCGAGAGCTTCGGCCTCCTGTGCTTCATATTCTGCCAGCGAGCTTTCGTACTTCTCCAGTTCTTCCTTTGCAAGACTCTCGCCGGCAAGTAGCCGTTCAAGCTTCTTGGGCAGCGTGTTCGCGAGGTTCGCGTCGTAGCCTACGTGGTAGTCTTCGACCGATCCCTCCGCGCCCAGAATGACCATGGTCGGCAGGCCCTGTACCTGGAAGACCTCGCTGGCGGCCCGCTGCGTGTCGCGCACGATCGGAATTGTGAGCTTCGCGGTCTCGAAAGCTTGGCGGACTTTCTCGTCGCTGACGGTCACCTCGTCCGTGTTGACCGCCAAGATGGCCACTTTGTCGTTGTCCGCGAACTCGTCGTACACCTGTTGCAGGTTGGGAAAGCCTTCAAAGCACCAGCCGCACCAGGTGGCCCACATGTCGAGCACAACAACTTTGCCCTCAAGCGACTGTTGTGTCACGTCGCCACCGCGAAAGTCGGCGAAGGAGAACTCCTCGGGCATTTTGCCGAGCATCGGCGACGGGGGTTCCGGCGGAGGCGGCAAGAACCGCGTCAGCAGCTTCGCGTTCTCGGGTACATCGAACTGAAACGCGGCGGAGTCGATCGACGAGTCGACCTCGGCGCCTTTGAACACTGCCGCGATCGTCGCTTCGGCCAGATTGAATGCCTTGGAGAACTCGTCGGACGGGAACTCGACCTTCAGCACGAGCTTGCTCTGAACGTCAATCCACAGCACACCGGTCCCGTTCGGACCTTGCACCGCTACGCGATGGCACTGCTTGCCCTCCAGTTCTTCATCGGAAAGCATCTTCGGCGCGCCCTCGCCAACAATCGCGCGGATCGGATCGTCGCTGAGCAACAACTCCAGTTGCGGCAGGGGCACGCCAAGCTGGCCGCGCATCGCGTCAGCGAGCATCGAATCCGGCACGAGTGCTTCGAGCGTGAGTTTTTCCGGATCCGGATGCACCATCACCTGGCCCCGGAGCGAATCGATGCTGGCGTAAAGTTTCTCGCCGGTGCCCACAATACTCGCCTGCAACGCATGGACGCGGATCTTATTTGGCCGCTCGAGCGCGACCGAAAATGGGATTACAGGCGAAGCGTGCGATTGCCCTTCTGGGTCGACATAGTCAATGTGCAACTCGCCGGCGTCTTCGTAACTCTTCGCGCGCTGGTACGTGGCGATCGTCTCCGAAAGCAACTGCTGGGGATCAACGTCGGCCGGCGCGCTCTTGTCGGCCGCCGGTTCGTCGGAAACTGCGGCCGATTGGCCGTCCGTCGCGGTGGCTGCCGGGACGTTTGCTTCAGGTAAGTCGCGGTTCGTCTTGCCGCAGCCGGCGCTGACGGCCAGCGCCAACAACGCTGCTAGCAGGACAACGGACACCGGACGCAGGAAAGGTTTGGCTAATAATGTGGTTGCCATCGCGTAGTTCCTTGAGTGGAAGGAGTGTGTGGTCGGCGGTAGCGCGGGAGGCGGCGCGGCGGGTCTGCCGATGATTATTCGAAACTCTGGCCGCCGCGTAAAGCTTGACTCCTTGCCGGCGGGGTAGGCCATTCCTATGATGGCGCGCTGTGGAGCTAGCGGGCACCCAAAGCGACCCAAGTGGCGCGGCCGTGGCCGGACTAAGGTCTTAGACCCGCCGCACGATCCGATTTCGAATGACTAAGACCCTACGATACGGCGCCGAGTCCTCGATACGAATTCCGACCGGCTGTGAATCGCGCCTGGCCCATTGCGACGTTCCGCGAGGCTCCGCGATCGCCGACGTCGCGATCGCCGTCGATTGGGCACTGGCCGAACCGTTGGGGTATCCGCCGCTGGCGAAAGCGGCCCTGCCGGGCGACCGGGTTGTCCTGGCATTGGCCGACGGAGTGCCGCAAGTGGGCACCGTGTTGGCCCGTACCATCCGCGTATTGGAAGACGCCGGGGTCGCTCTTAGCGACATCACGATCGTGACAACGCAACGTGCGGGCGCGCCTGGCGACGACCCGTTGGACGGCTTGCCAGACGCGATTCGCTCGGCGGTCGTGGTCGTGCACCACGATCCGAATCATCGAGAATCGCTCAGCTACCTGGCGGCCTCGGCGGCCGGCGATCCGATCTACGTCAATCACGCCATCCACGATGCGGACCTGGTCATCACCGTCGGATGTCTCCGCCACGATGATTCGCTCGGATACTTCGGGGTGCATTCGACCCTGTTTCCGGCGTTTTCCGATGCCAAGAGCATCAAGCGGTTTCGCGCACCCCAGGCGAACGAACCTGCCGAACGCACGCGGCTGACCAAGCTTGCCGAGGAGGTGGGCTGGCTGCTCGGAGCACAGTTCACGTTGCAGGTCGTGCCGGGCGAAGACGGCGGCGTGCTGCACCTGTTGGCAGGCGAGACCGAGGCCGTGTTTCGCGAAGGCCGACGACGATTCGCCGAGGCGTGGGTCTGCGACGTTGAGCAACCGGCCAATCTGGTGATCGCCGCGATCGGCGGCGACGCCGGCCAGCAGACGTGGGACGCGTTTGCCCGCGCGCTACACGCGGCGTCGAGCGCGGTCGAGGAAAACGGCGCGGTAGCGATTTGTTGTGAGATCTCCGAGAACGTCGGGCCGGCACTACAACGGCTCGCTGGAGCCGACGACCCTCAGAAGGCCATTCGCACGATTGGCCGCCAAAAACCAATCGACGCGCCGGTGGCTGCCGAACTGGTCCGCGCTCAGCAGCGCGGCAAGGTCTACTTGCTCAGCCGCCTCAATGACGATCTGGTCGAAGAGTTGGGCATGGTCCCGATCGAGCCGCCCCAGTTCGAGCGGCTTGCCACGCGGTACGGCTCGACGATTCTTCTGCCCAACGCGCAGTACGCGATGGCTCGCCCCTGTGATGAGATACCGGGCGATCCGTCGATCGCGCCAGCAAACCGACGGACATGAACACCCCATCCAATTCGACAAACTGGCAGGATGAATACGCCGCGCTGGTCGGGCATGTTGGCATCGTCGATCTGACGGGTCGCACGCAGATCGAACTTCGCGGGGGCGATCGAGCAAGCTGGCTCCACAACCTGACCACCAACGAGATCCGAAAACTCGAACCGGGTGCCGGTTGCGAATCGTTTCTGACATCCGTGCAGGGGCGAATCCTGGCCCATGCCATGATTTTCGTCGCCGCCGAATCGATCGTTCTTGACACGGTTGCCGGACAAGCCGCCAAAATCATCGAGCACTTGGACCACTATTTGATCACCGAGGACGTTACGGTCACCGACCGCAGCAACGATTGGGGCGAATTGCTGCTGGCCGGCGGCGGCGCGGCAGCTTTGCTCGCAAAAGTGGCCGATTCGCAGCCGCCAGAGGCTCATCTGGCTCACGCACCGATCACGATTGCGGGCAGTTCCGTTTGGGCGCGGCGGACAAGCCTGACCGGACCGGTGGAGTTCCTCATCAGCGGGCCGACCGAACACGTCGCCGCGGCGAAGTCAGCGCTGTGCCAGTCCGGCGCGGTGGAATGTCGTGCAGACGCATTCCAGGCAGCACGCATCGAATGGGGATTTCCCTGCTACGGAGCCGACATTTCGGACAAGAACCTACCGCAGGAAGTGGCCCGCGACGAACAAACGATCAGCTTCGTCAAGGGATGTTACTTGGGCCAGGAAACGGTCGCCCGGATCGACGCTTTGGGACACGTCAACCAAACGCTGGTCGGCTTGCGATTCGAACAGCCCGAAATTCCGCAAGCAGGGCTCGAGTTGACTGCCCACGGGAAGCCCGTCGGCACAATCACCTCAGCATCGTTTTCGCCTCACTTTGACGCACCGCTGGCGTTGGGTTACGTGCGAACCGGATCGAACGCGCCGGGCACGGCACTGCAATCGGCCTGCGGATCGGCAACGGTCGTCACACTGCCGGTTCGCTAACGCGCGCCGGGCGACGTGCCCACGGCGATCGGCCCCGAGTGCTGCGCCAGCCAATCGGTGATTCGGGTCACGACGTCGGTCGTCTCGGGCACTTGACCGACGAGATGGCAGGTTCCCATTTGCAACGCTTCCGACAGCGCGTTCAATTGCTGCCGCGCCAACTCGATCAACGCCTGTTGCCGCTGGTCGCTTAATTCGTGCCGCAGCATCTCGACGGCCTTGGGCGTGCGTCGGCGCTCCAAACTAACCAGCCGACCATTTTCCGCTTTGTACAACAGCCCGTCGACGTACGCGCGCCGCAAGGCGCCGCTCGACGCAAATTGAAACACGGGGTCAGGTCCAAAATAGAAGCTGGCACTTCCGTTGGTCCGAAAGCCGACAATCACTTCGTCGGCAAGCGCCGGTATCTTCAGGCTGGCTCGTTCGACCAGCGCCTTCGCCTCTGCGAGAAGATCTTCGCGGTCTTGCTGGTGGCGGGCCATGCGCTGGTTATACGCTGAGCGGAGATCGTCTGTGGCGGTAGTACCCCGCGGCTGCAATCAGCGCCAGTGCCGCGCCACTCAGCACGAGCGCCGATGGCTCGGGCACGATGATTTGCGTAATCTGCGTAGCCCACGCGTCGCTGGCCAACGCGAATTCCTGAAACGTCCAGAAGACGCGCGGATCGAACGGATCGACGACTGTCGTAGTGAAGTCGCCCCACCGGTCGTTGAACACGTGATAGTCGTCGACCAGTCCCTCCTTCAGCAGGAATGGATCGCCAAACGTGGTCGAGCCGCCGGAGTGTTGACCGACGACCGCGAAGGAGCTCAGGTTGCCGCCGTTGACCATGCCCGACCGCGTGAACCCGACGACGATCTCGCCCAAGTGGTTTGCAGCGATCGAGCCGTTGAAGTAGTCGAAATCGGCATCACCCAGCACAATCTCGTCGACGAGCTGGTTTGTCGGCTCGTCGACGATCAGAACGGAGAGCGCCGCGTTGTTGCCCTGCTTCGTGTTGTGAACTGCGTAGATGGTGTCACCGACCTGATAAGCGTGGCTCGCGATCCGGCCATCGATCGTAGAAATCGTGCGCGTCAGATCGGGTTGCGACGCAAGCGGCGGACCTACATAGGCGTCCGCATCGATTTCCACGGACGCCTCAAGCGTCGCGCCCGGGCCGGTCGTCCCGGTCAGGTCGAAGCGCCTGAGCGGCGTGAACTGCGCGGGCACCTGCTGCCGCTGTAGAATCGGGGCATGTCCCTTGGACGGTCCAAAGTCGACGATCGGCTGTAGCGATTGCCAGCCGGCCAGATTCTCGGTGAGCGCGCCGAATTGCGTCAGGTTGGCGATGCTTGGTGTCGAGGCCATGAGATCCGCCTTCGGCAGCGAAAAGACCATCGCATACTCGAAGCCGACGTTGGCGGTGTTGCTCGGAAAGTTGTTCGTCGATACGTAGACGCCGTCGGCGTCCACGCCCAGGTTCGTGAAGTCCGCGAATTTGCCGGTCAGGCCGTCGTTGCCCAGGAAACTGACAGCTTTCCACGTGCCCGTCGGGTCTGACGTATCGCTGCGGGCGATCATCACGCTGTTGTCGGTCGTGTGTCCGGTCAGTCCGGCGGCGATCCAGCGATTGACCGTCGGATCGAACAGAATCCGCTGGTTGAACGCGCCCAGGTTTACGATGTTGTTCCCGGGGTCCACACCTGCGTTGATCCAGAATTGCTTTCCGGCAATCAACTGCACTTGCGTGCCGGTCGTTTTTTCGTAGACGGCGTATGCACCGTTGATCAGTTGCACCACGTGGTTGGGCCCGACGCCGCCGCCGTTGTCCGGCGGAGCGTATCCATTGTTGCTATTGAGCGTCATGCCGTCTGCGAGCGTCACACCCGTGTAGTTCAAACCGATCGATCCGGTCTGCGCAGACAAGACCGCCGGAAACGCGGCAAGCAGGCATATGCCGCAAATCCAGGACAACCAGGTTGGTTTGACGAATACTGACATGCCGTTTCACGAATTCAGTAAGCCGCGATCGAGAAGAACGCGCGACCGCGGTGGCGTGCGACGCGACACCACGCAACGAGACGAGTGCCACATGGCATGCACAAGCAGTGGACCGATCCTGCCCCGAACCGAGCAAGATCGCGATTAGAAGTGTCGCCAGAGTTTCACGAGCAACTCACAGGACAGCGGCGCGAGGCGATCGAGAGACGGTCGCCCGATAGTTCAAGAGTAGTCACGCCCGAGGCCCCGTTCAAGAAGGTTTTTGACATAGCTGTGCGGAATTGGCCGGCTGCCGCATACTTCGGCGAGGCGCGCATCGGGTCGACTGCGGCGACTGCCCAACAACTGACGTGCCGCTCAGGTTGTTCCGAAGACCGCATCCACGTTGTCGCGCAAGACCTGGCGACCCAGGGCGACGGCGCGCTGCTCGCTCCAGCCGCGGTCGAGCACGAAACGCTCGGACAGTATCTTGGCTAGGATGCGCTTATACATCGCGAACTTCGGCAGCGCGAATTCCAGCTTGTACATGTCGCTGTAATACGCGATTTGTTTCGTGCGCGGTACCGCCTCCAGCCGGGCCGACGCATCATGCTCGATGTACGTCGGCGTGTTCGAGTACCACCAGTGCCCGTTGGTCAACACATTCGGAAAAATCCAACTGTAGCTGACCAGTTCCTGATTGGTCACGCTGGCCAACACGGAGATCGGAAACTTCACCTGGGGAAACGCATTGAATAACGCGCGGTACTGAATGAGCGAAACGCGGCTGTCGTACAAGTCGCAACCCTGATACACGCCATCGGCGTAGACGTTGCGATTGACTCCGATCATCAGGTCAAACGGCAGGTGGTGTTCGGCACAGAATTCGGCCAGCGTCCAAAACACGAAGTGGCCCAGCTCGCGCCGCCGATTTGCACTCGCAGCGGATCCCTTCCGCCAAACTTCGGCAACTGCCGCATCGGTGCCCGACGCGTCGACCGCTTCGGGCGCAAAGTCCGGCGGCAGCGAAATCGCGCAGGCCCGCGCCCCGTGCGCCACGAAATGATCGAACAATACGCCAATCGCGGCCCGCAGCGACTTGGCGTCACCGACGCTATTGCCGGTGGTCTTTTCCAGCCGCGCACGGACCGACTCGTCGGCCAGGTGGAACACTAAGTCGTCTGTACGCAGGCAGGGAACGTATACGCCAGTGTCGAATCCTTCCAGCGGATCGTCGAAATTGTTTGTCAGGAACACGGCGCGGAGCTTGCTTTGCCGCAGGACTTGTTCGGTCCAGTCCGGACGGGCCATGGCGATCGCGGCACGGTCGTAGAGCGCTTCCCAATTGCCTGTGTCGATCACCTCACCGGCATGCCCGAAGAAGACCTGGCACATTTCGATCAACCAGCTCGACTGGATCGTGTTCTCGATCGTGCCCAAATACTCCACGAGGCGGCCGACTTTTTCCTTCGGATCCAGGTTCGGCTCCTCGATGCGGGCTTTGGGCATGCCAGCCGAATGGGCCAGTTCCGTGTAGTAGTGATAGCCCAGGATGTCGGCCAGGGTGCGGGCCGCGGGAGCCAGGGCATCGATGTGAGTATGTGGATCGACCAACTCGATCGCGTCTAGCGCGTCGAATAGTCGCGTGCGAAGTTGCTCGGACATGGCGGCCACCGTCGGGGGTGCGTCGAAAACCGCCAATCTTCCTGCAATCGGGGACGGGCCGCAAGGCGCCGGCCCATCGCGGTGCGCTGCCGGTTCTTTGTTCCGGGAAGAATCGGACAGCAACCGCAACAGGCGGGCTGTTGCAAACAACTAGGTTGCGTCTTGTAAGTAGCTCGTCAGCCTGGCGCTACGTCGTTAGCGGCAGTTTGGCGGACAAAAAGCGGGCAAAGTGTTCGATCGCGGTTGCTTCGTCGTCGGCGCGATCCACCACAACGCCCAAGACACGGGCGCGAAGAATAACGCCCTTTTCCAGATGATCGGCGAAGAGTTCGTGACCGACTTCTGCGGCGAGTTCTCCACCGGGCGCATCGCCGATGCGGTGCGTCGCGACAGTTGTCTCACGGGCGTCGGACGGATGAACCATCTCCGCGTAGCTGAATTCGGTGCCTGCGACCCGAAACAAGTAGCCGGTCGGCTGCCGCGACTCTGCAAGCGGCTGGCGATGGACCGTTGCGAGTTTCAGCGGTGCAAATCCATCACTGGACTGCGTCCAGCGCAGCACCTGATTGGCCGGCAAATGCGATCGGGTGCAAGTCCGCGGACAGCTATCGAGTAGTCCCGTTTGCACGGAAACCAACAATTCGAACTTTGCCGCGGTACGCGGCAGCGGACCGTCGGCGCGCCAATAGACTTGGGCCCGCATTTGTTTGGCAGGCCGATCGGCATAAGTGACGGCCAAATCGTCGCCGCGCGAGACGACTTCGACCGGCGAAGGGTCGGCCGGATCAATTGCCGCCAGATCGACACGCAGAAGTTGTGCTCCGGCGACGGGCTGGCCATCGATGCACAATTGGTCGATGCCGCGATTCGGGTCACGTGGAACAACACGGCCCGACATTCGGCCCGCGTCGAAGCGCCGCACGTCGTTGTCGGCCTGCCATCGCGAGGATTGCATCGGGGCGCAGCGAACCGAGCGAGAACCAAACAAAAAAACCCCGCCGTCCGCGCGAGGCGAAACGGCGGGGCCGGAACAGAGAAGAGGCCGAATGTCTGGTTCGATGCGTCGCTGCTGCCTCTCGCTGCGGGCGATTGGCTTTTGACGGCGCCCGGCGACCCTAAGGTGACCGGCCAACCAGTTGTCCCTGATCTTAACACATCGAACTGCCATGTCCATAGTTTGTGAATTTTTTTCCGGGGAGATTTTTGGAATCAGACGTGCCCGAGTTGGTCCAAGAATCGGCCTCAAAATCGACCGAAAACGGCCGGATTGCCCTGGTCCCTACCGACTCTATAATCGCTGGTTCGCCCGTAGATTTGCCGTTCCAACAGCCCAAAGGGCCGATGTCCGTGCCCGACCACCGAACTGCTTGTGAACAGGCCGCCAGGGCCGGAGGCGAAGTGCTTCTGAGCTGGGTCGGCCGTTTCGACGTCCGCGAGAAGGGGCCCTTCGACCTGGTCACACAGGCCGACTTGGCGTCGCAGGAGGCCATTCGTGGCGTCCTGATGGTCGAATTTCCGAAGTATGCCTTCGTCAGCGAAGAAGGCGACGGCGAAGCGATTCCCGATGTGGAGTATTGCTGGGTCGTCGATCCGCTCGATGGTACGACCAACTACGTCCATCAAATGCCGCACTACGCGGTGTCAGTTGCCTTGCTGCACCGAGGCAGCCCCGTGGTCGGCGCCGTGTTCGATCCGGTCCACGGCGAGTGCTTCACGTGCGAGCGAGGCAAGGGTGCCTACCTCAACGGCGATCGGCTCCGAACCAGCGACGTACAGCAACTTTCCGGCGCCCTGGCTGCAGCCAGCTTTGCTGCCAACGTGCAGCGAGGATCGCGAGAAATCGATCAGTTCGTCGCTGCACTGCTTGCCTGCCAGGCGGTACGACGCACCGGATCGGCCGCATTGAATCTGTGTTACCTGGCTGCCGGAAGGATTGACGTGTGTTGGGCATTAAGTACGCATATTTGGGATGTGGCGGCTGGCGTGCTGATGATCGAAGAAGCGGGCGGCGTGGTCACTGCCCCCGATGGCGGGGCATTCGATCTGCGCGTGCCGCATCCGGCTGCGTCGGCCAGCAGGGCCCTGCACGCACCGTTTTGCGAGTTGCTCAAGGATGCACCGCCGGTCGGATAGACGAATTGGCACGGGGTTTCGCCGCGCCAGGGCCGCAATGGGCCGATCGGGGCCGAATGGGAAGGAATCGGGTGCCAATTCGGCCGGAAAGGGGTATCTCCTTTGAGCTTGCCGCGCGTCCGACTAGACTGGGAAAAGGCTCCTTTCTTCCGCCCTTTCCTTCTCAACTCAATCATTCCGGTGCGGCATATCTCGACCGGAAGTTTAAGGGCTTGTTGCGATGCGACTGCATCACTGCCGTTGTAGCGGGCTCCGCTTCGCCAGCCTCGCGGCTTGGCTTGCGCTAACGCTCTGCGCAAGCGGCATGGCGCAGGAGCCAGCAACGGCCGAAAACGACGAGCCGCCGGTGTCGGAAGCCGCGGCCGAATCGTCCGACGAACCGAAGGCGCCAGACCCGCTGCCCGGCGAAATCTTTCCGCGCGTCTTCTACCTACCGGACAAGGACGGGAAGTTGCGAGCCATGCCCGGCTTCGACCTATCGGAGTTTCAAGAGCTTTACGACCTGAAGCACAAACTGGTTAAACAAAATCGACCGCCCAAGTACAGCATCAAGGCTATTTCGATCAGCGGCGCGACCGATGGTCCACGTGCCGACCTGACAGCCGATTTCACCATCGCCGTACACGAAACAGGTTGGTTGCAGGCGCCCTTGCGATTGGAAGATGCGGTGCTCCGCGAACCCCCGTCGTTCGACGGCCCGGGCGAGCATGTCAGCGACCTGGCCGAAGACGGCAGCGGATACGTCGTTTGGATCCGTAGCGAAGCGGAAACGACTCACCGTGTCAAACTCCGCCTTTGGGCGCCGATCGAGCGCGTGGGCGCCGAGTCGCATCTACGTCTTCACCTGCCCCGTTCGCCGGCCACGGAAATGCAACTGCGCGTTCCGCTGGCCAAGGTGGTCGCGCGCATCTCTGAAGGTAACACGTTGGATTCTGTCACGCCGACTTCGGACGGAAAGAGCTTGCTCGAGGCCGTCGGCTTAGGCGGCGAAATTGACTTGTCGTGGAATGCGACCGATAGTCCGGTCCCAAAGTTGCCGACAGTGCTCGAAGCAACCGGCGCAATTACGATCCGCGTCGATGGCCAGAACATACGTAGCGACGCGAAGCTGACAGTTAGGAGCTCGGGCGGTGACTTCGACCGCTTCACGGTTCAACTGCCGCCCGACACCGACTACATTCCTTCGGCGCAAGTTGGTGCCACAGTGGTGGAACTCGACACGGATGGCGAACAAGGCAAGCAGTGCGAGGTCCGGCTGGCCGAACCGACCACGGGCCCGGTCGAAATCCGTCTGATGAGCCAACGGGCAAATGGGCGTCCGTCGGATGACGATGTCCTGGAACTGGCCGGATTCGAAGTGGTTGACGCGGTTCGCCAATGGGGAACCGTAACCGTTTCGGTTTCTGGCAATTGGCAAGCCCAATGGATCACCATGCGCCACATTCGTCAAACGGACGAACTCACCGGATTGATGGGGGGCGACGAATCGACCGCCGCGTTCGAGTATTCAGTGCAGCCATTCTCCCTGACGGCGCGCATTCGCCCGCAGCAGACGCGGATTCGTGTCGAGGCAAACTACGTCGTGGACGTCGGCAGTGAAGAAGCCGAACTGCAGGCGCGGCTAAAGTACTTTATCCGAGGCGCGAAGGTGCGGGCGCTCGAGGTCGATGCACCGGGATGGGATGTCGACCAAATCGGCCCAGCAAGTCTTGTCAACATCGACGGCGTGGCGGCAAGCCAGAACAACCCGTTGATCATCCCGTTGCGGCAACTCACGTCGGGCGAAGTCGAAATCACGTTCACCGCGCGGCAAGAGGTTGATCCCCAGCGGGGCACAGTAGCGCTGGGCATGCCGGTGCCACGCGGTCAATCGGTCGCGTCGGCCGACGTGACAATCGTCGCCGCGGACCACGTTGAACTGTTGATGAGTCCGGACGAGACAGTCGACCTGGCCACGCAGTCCATTCGTCCGGACAACTTGGACTTGCCGGCGCGCCAGCAGGAACCGTTCTTCCTGCGGACGACCGGCGACGCTCCTTTGTTTAACGCAACAGCCACGGTGCACCAGCAGGAAATCAAGACGTCGGTGGCCACGCAACTTCGTGTCGATGATCGCAGCACGCAGGTCGACCAGCGCATCGGCTATCAGGTTCTCTACGAACCAACGGACCGGGTCATGCTGGGCGTGCCCCGCGCGCTACGGCCAGACCGGATGACGATCACGCTGGACGGACAGCGGCTTTCGCCCACCGTTGGGCGCGACCGCGACACTACGCAACCGAGTCGCCGTCGGAGCGACCTGGTGCCGATGCACGTCGACCTGCCCTCGCCGCGCATCGGCGATTTCGAGCTAAACGTCGAATACGACGTGCCACACGATTTACCTGACGGCGAGTCGGGCAAGAAAGTGACGGTTCCGCTGGTCGTGCCTGGCGACGGAGAGTTAATGAGCAATACGCTGGTTGCGATGCCGTCGGCCGGCGTGTCAATGACGGTGCCGGATGGGCCATGGACCGCGGACGTAGGAAACACGAACCGGACAATGCCGGGTGCACTCGCGCTGTCGGCCGCTAGCGCGCTTCCGGAGGTCGGTATCGCGCTTAGCGCCGAACAACGTCGCAAGGAAGATGCAACGCGTATCGAGCAGGCCTGGATCCAAAGTCGACTAACCGACTCGTGGCGTCAGGATCGTGCCGTGTTTCGTCTCGCAACCAGCGAAGCGAATGTCGGGCTTACGTTGCCCGAGGGTGCCGATCCGGCGTCGCTCGAGCTGAGGGTCGACGGACGTCGCGCCCAGCACCAGCGTGATTCACAAGCGGAAGCCGACACCATCGTCGTGCCCTTGGGAACCACGCCCGGTGGAAAGCACCTGCTCGATCTGCGCTATCGTTTCATGCGACGCCCGTCGCGTGGCCGGCTGGCACTCGAGGGCCCGCGCATCGAGTCGGCGACTTGGGTTCGGCAGTTGTACTGGCAGCTAGTGTTACCGGAGACCGAACATGTTTTCGGCACTCCACCAAACTTCGTACGCGAATACCGCTGGGCCCGCGCAAACGTCTTCTGGCACCGCATGCCGTCGCTGAGCGATCGTGAGTTGGAGCAGTGGATTGGCGCGGCCACGCCGACGGGCAGCCAGCGACTGGAACCAGTACAAAGCGGAAGCAGTGACAACCGGCTATCGCCGGCACCATCGGCGACCAACGAGTATCTCTACAGCGCGTTCGGCGCCGCTGAACCACTTGAGGTCTACACCATCCGTCGATCGTGGCTGGTGTTGATGGCGTCGCTGCCGTTGCTGGTGTTCGGCTTGCTACTGATCTACGTGCCGGCTGCGCGCCACCCGGCGGCCCTGCTGGTGGCTGCGATCGCCTTGGCCGCGACCAGCTTGATCGATCCGGAGTCGATCCGGCTGCTGGCCCAAGCGGCCAGTCTGGGTTTGCTGCTGACGCTGGTGGCGATTGTGTTGGCGCGGATGGCAGCGCGACCGTCGGTCACAACGGCGTCGTCCCACGGCAGCTCGCAAGCCATCGAGCGTCCGTTCAGCGAAGTGTATCCGCGGCCGCAGGGGTCCGGTTCCCAACCCTCAACCGCGACCAATCCACTGCTGCCGTCGTCGGCCCCGGAAAGTCATTCATGAGTCAGGCGCGCATTCTCACGCTGTGGCTTGCTGGCGTTTTCACTTCGGCCATGCTCACCGGGCTGCAAGCCGCCCAGCCGGAAGCGCCGGCGTCCGACGCCCGTGCGTCCGCGCCCCGTTTCAGTCTTAATTTCGTGCCGGCCGAGTACTTTGAAAACGCGACTTGGAGCGAGAACTATCTGCCGATCGCCGCGGAGCGTTTTCGGCAACTGGTTGAACTCGTGAGTTCGGGCGCCGCTGGCACGCCTTCAGCGTCCGCAGCGCGTCTCGAGCGAGCAGACTACACAGCCAGGCTCGTCGGCGATGACTTGCTAGTTGGAACGGCTGTCTTTCGGCTTTCGCGCCGCTCCGAACAAGTCAGTCTCCTAAAGCTCGACCCGTGCTCATTGGCATTGGGTTCCGCCGTATGGCGCGACGTAGGCGATCGCCCCGCCACAATCGGCACGGCCGGGAACGGATCGGTTTGCGTCCTGGTGGAAGGAACTGAGCTGCAGGTCGAATGGTCGCTGCGCGCCGAGCCTACGGGCCCAGGCATCATCCAGTTTCCGTTGGCGTTGCCGCCGTGCTCGGTGACGGAACTGACGATCGACGCGCCCACGGCCTTGGACTTCTCCGTGGATCGTGGCATTGCCAACAGGCAGCCCGGCGAAACGACCAACCGGTCGCAGTGGACGATTGCCTTGGGAGGCGTCCGACGCGCAACGCTGCGCGCAGTGGCCGAAGGGACCGTTCGCGAGCGGCGTCCGCTGACATTGTTGCGCCAATCAGCGACATACGAACTGACCCGGCGTGGTGTCAACATTGCGGCGAAGATGAAGCTGGATGTCCACGGCGACCCGCTCCGCGAAATCGTGGTCAAGCTGGACGGATCGGCACTGTTGGTCGCGGCGCGCTACGGCGAACTGCAGATCCCCTTCGCCCAAACCGACGACTCAGAAGCGGGCGAAACCCGTCTGGTCATGCAGTTGCCGGAAACAATTTCAGGCACAGGGCGCGTCTTGCAACTGAATGCGATCGCACCACTCGAAGTGGGAAAACGATTCCGTTTGCCGACTGTACAACTCGACGGTATGGCCTGGCAGGAGGGAACAGCCACATTACTGATTCCTCGCGAGCTTGTCCTGACGCAACTCGACACGGACGGATGTCGCCAATCTCGAATGGCCGCGCTGCCGGCACCGTTCAACGGTGAATCCGTCGAGATCCAATTTTTCCGCCCGGACGCCTCGGTCGATGTTGTGCTCAGAGAGCCCCGCAAGCGGATGCAGGTGGCCAGCGGCGCCTTGGTCACGCTGGGTGCCAACGACATCACGTGTCGCCAGACCGTTAGCATCGACGAGCTTGGCAGTGACCGTCGCCGGATCGAGATCCCAGTTCGCACGCCGTGGTCCATCGACTCGGTGGAAGACATGTCCACCAATGAACCGCTTCCGTGGGAAGTGGACGATCCGCAGCCTGACGGTGCGCGGCTGACGGTCCAGCTTGCGGGTTTCGATACGTCGCAGCGCCCAATCCGACTGCTTGTCCGCGGCCATCGCCCGCCGCTGCCCGACCCGGTGTTCAAAGCCCGACAGTTAGTGATGCTCCGGCTGAACCCGCGGCCCAATGGCGACCGACTCATTAGCGTCGAGGGTGCCGAGGGAATGGAATTGGTCTGGACTGGGGCAGCCGACTTGCGCCGCATGGATCCACTGAACCTCACACCCCAACAATTGGAGTTGTTTCCCGAACGTCCTTTGGGCGCATTGTTCGCTGCCGACACGTCGTTCGCGCAGTCGACCGTCGGAATCGACCGGCAACGAGCGCGTTACAGCGCCGACATTCGTATCGATGCGGCCGTGCAAAGCGACACGCTCGTCGAAACCTACACAATTCAGTGCGTGCCGGAAACGACGCGCATGGACCGTCTGCTGGTGCGGTTTTCCGAGGCGCGCGACGCGCCGCTCGAATGGAGCTTGGCCGGCGCGAACTCCGGACAGTTTTCCGCCCGCCGACTGACCGAAAGTGAACAGGCCCAAAACGCGTTGTCCGAGGGCGGTGAAGCCTGGGAAATAAATTTGCAACTAGAGCGATCCGGATCGTTCGAGTTGCGGGCGGTGCGGGCCACGCTGCTCGACGGCGAAACACCGGTGGCGCTAGCATCAGTCGCTCAAGCGGCCGTCCAGCGTGGCACGGTTTCGATTCGCGCGGTCGATAGCTCAGGCGTTGAGATCCATAATCGAAGCTTGCCCGCCGTGCCAGCCGAACTGCTCGAACAGAGTCACTATCAAACCGTGCGCGGCACGTACCACTATCAACCTGGTCGCGACGATCTGGGCAATGGGAAGACGATCGCCGTCGCACCCGTTTCGCCGACCCAGGCCGCCTCGGGAGCGTGGATCTGGTCCGGTCGTCTTGACTCTCGTTACTGCGCATCGGGACAAACCGTGAATTGGGCGACCTACCTGATTCAGAGCGCCGGAAAACGCGCGGTTCATGTCACGCTGCCGGACAACGCGAAACTCCTGGCCGCGTGGGTCGATGAGGCATCCTTGCCGAATTCGTTCGAGTCGGACCAGGCGACGGAAATCGATGTGGAGCTGCCGCCGGGACGCGCGTTTGCAACACTCACGCTCTACTACGGCACGCCGGGACGGCTTCCGATGTTCTCCCGCGCGGTCCAACCGGCCCTCCCGCGGCTGGACATCCCCGGGACGGTCCAGCAATGGACAGTGTGGCTGCCACCGGGCTACGAGATTGTCGACGCGTCCGGCCGCTATCCGGTCGACTCGTTGACGCCGCCAACGCTGGCGCAGCGACTCTTCGGAACGATCGGTCGCGACGCCGAGAGTACAACGTTCAATCCGCTCAATCGGGCAAGTTGGGAGCGGCTCGCCCCGGGTACTCTCGATACGCAGGCGGCACGCCGAGCCGGCCAGAAATTTGCTGAAAAAATTGGGACGCTCATGACTGAGCACGTCTCAGGCGACGGCGAAAGTGATCTTACCTGGGGTCAGTTGTTAGCTCTTTGTGCCGAGAATGTGTCGCAGGCTCGAGGGGTCTTGTTGGTCGATAGCAAAAGCTTGCCTTGGTGTGGAGTCAGTCCGCGAACGCGCGTGCGATATCAACCCGGCGAATCGGCACTTGAGCGTGGGCTCGGGTTGCTGCAACAGGCCAGACTGTCGGTACTATTTGCGCCAGGCGTGATTGCCGTAACCAGCGCGCAGGCTGCCGCCGTCGAATCGCGACAACTCGTCGCGTGTGAGCAAAACCTCGTTTTCTGCGTTTCGCCGGGGCCGTTGGCCGAGGGGTTGTCGCAGGCGGCGCGGAATGGTCGCGAGTCAGACTTCCTGTCCGTTGCAGCATGGCGCGTCGCGCCGAGCCATTCGATTCCGCCGTGGAGCCAACTCGACCAGTCCGACCGCGGAATGCACGATGCCGGCGCTTGGCAGACGTACACGATTTATTCCACGGCCGGTGCACAGCCCCGGGTGCGTATCGTCCACGAAACCGCCATGCGCTCGTTGGCGTGGCCTGTGTTCTTAGCCGTTGTCGCCGTTGGTATTTGGCGTCGTGAGAAACCACCGACAGCACCTGTCATGTTGGGTGCGTTGGCCGGCGTGTTGTCGTTACTGTTGCCGGCTGCATTCATCCCGTTGACAAGCGCCGCATTCGTGGGCGCAACGGTTTGCCTCAGCCTGCGACTTGTGGAGTTTCGCGTACGGTATGCCGCGCCCGGCAGCGAGGCGTCGCACAGGTCGACTGGACGCCTAAGCGTTGGCCCCCAGGTTGCCGTGATTGTGATCGCGGCAGCGATTCTGCACTGCGGATTGGTTCTACGGGCAGCACAGCCGCCGACCGAATCTTCGCCTCAATCCAATGAGCCAACGAATGAATCCTCGGGCAGGACAACGCAGCGTGCACAAAGCCCTGCCGTGGCAACCGACGAAGAAAAGAATACTCCGCCGGCGCCGTCCAAGGCACCGCCGGTGCATCAAGTCTATGTGCCAGTCGATGAGAAACGACAGCCTGTCGACGGCAACTACTACCTGCCGGAATCGCTCTACAAACAGCTCCTCCAGCAAGCGGGAACCGTGGAAGGAGCGCCCCAGGGTTGGTTGACAACACGGGCCGTTTACCGTGGGTCATTGGCCCGTGATTCGGCGAGCAAGCAGTTGAAACTCGATCGGCTGACCGTGGGCTTCGACGTGCGCGTACTACAATCGCAGACCGAGGTCGAGTTGCCGTTTCCGCGGAGCGAGGATCGTGAACTGGTCAACGAAGTTCGTCTGAATGGTCGTCCAATCGCGGTTCAAAGAAGCACAGACGGCTCGGCGTTGGAAATTGGCCAATTGCAGGACGACGTACACCGGATCGAGTTCATCTTGCAGCCTTCAATGCGAACGTTCGGGGCCAATGCAGGGTTCGATTTGGCTGTTCCGCCGATTCCCGGCGCGTCGCTCGAGTTGTCGATTCCGCCCGATGCCCCGCGCATCGAGATCCCGACGGCCCGTGGTCCGGTCCGCAAACTGCAGGACCTCAGCCAGATCGAGGCCCAATTGGGTGACAGTTCGCGACTTTCCGTGCGTTGGCCGGCTGGGATTGGCATGGAAACGTCGGCTGCCAACGCAGAAGTCGAAGAGTTGATCTGGGTGAAGGTACAGCCTGGCACGACTGTGTTTGACGTACGGTTCAAATACCGGGTGCTAGAAGGCAGCTTGCAGCAACTGCGCTTGGTGGCCGACTCGCGATTACGGTTGTTGCCGTCGACCAGCGCCACCTCGCCGGTGGCCGCCGTGCAAACAGTGGCCGGTGACCCGCAGCGAATCATCCTCGACCTGTCGCGCCCGGCGTCGGACACCGTAACCATCGACCTTTCCTTCTTGTTCACAGGCACTTCCGGCGTCGGCAACCTTCAGTTGCCGCGATTGGAAACTACCGGCGTGCGACCTGCGCGCCGTGCTTTAGCCGTTTCGGTCGATCCGGCGCTGGAATCGAAAGAATTTCCTGGCGAAGATTCGCGACCGATGGCCATTGCCGAATTCCTGGCGGCTTGGGGCGACATTGAATCGCGCCCCCAAGCGGCATACCACATACCGCGCGGCGAGGCGATGTGGGTACTCGCAACCCAACCAAATACCCCACGCACAGCCGCCGAGCAGACCGTGACGATCGGCCTTCGCAGCGGATGGACGCGAATGCACTATTCGGCTGACCTGACGATCGACGATGGATACGTATTTCAGCTCGAACTGGACGGACCGCCAATGTTCGAAATCGAAAACGCATCGTTGATCGAGGGCGAGGTGGAGCGCGTCGCCCGCTGGGCCAGCGACGATTCCGGCCACATCACGTTGTTTCTCAACGGCCCGTTGACCGGTCGACAACGATTGACGCTGCGCGGGCATGCCATTGCGCCTGCGAGCGGCCTGCTGGTCGACTCGCGATTAGCGCTGCGCAACGCCGAGATAGATCGCAATCGATGGCTCGTTTTCCGCGACAGCACCGTGACCGCCGAGGTCGATCCCGGATCGACCGCCACTCCCTACAGGCCGGATACACAGCCCGCCCGTGAAGAGTTCGGCACATTGGTCGGTGCGTACGAAAGTCGTGATTCTGCGGCTGGACTGAAAATCGAGGTTTCACCAAACACGCCGCGCGCCACGGCGACCACCGTCACAACCTTGCGTCGTGACGGCGATCTATGGATGGTCGACCACTTGAGCCAGGTTGCGGTATCCGAGGGAACTGTTGATGCGCTGGTGTTCGAGATTCCACCTCAGTGGGACGAACCGTTTCGCATCGAACCGCCGGCACAATTCAAAGTGATCGCGGTGCCTGGCGAAGCGAATCGGCAATTGGTCGTTTACCCGGCAAAGCCCATTTCAGACGCCTATCAGATGACGGTTCGCGGGCGCGTTGCGCTCTCGGCAGGCGACCGGCTTCGCGTGCCGGACATCGCACTGCGCCACGCGGGAAAAGTCGAGCAATACGTCGTGCTGCCCCAGCGAGTCGAACTGCAACAGTTGTCGTGGGAGACGGTTGGGCTCGACCGTGCGAAGCTTCCGCCCGCAGTCGCACCACACGTCGGCGACATCTCGACGGCTTCGGTATTGCGGGTGGAGGGTGACCGGTTCCAAGCCGCACTCAAGGGGGTGCAACGGGCCGACACCGCTGCCCGGATCAAATTGGCCGACATTCATTTGGCTTGGCAGGCCGACGACCGCTGCTATGGCGTGGCCAGCTTCGATATTGAGCCGGCCGGTGCCACGAGCTGCGTGCTCGAGATGCCCTCGCAGCACGAACTACTGCACGCTTCGATCGAAGGTGTGCCCGTACAACTCCATTCGGTGGACGAAGGTCGCCTGCGTGTCAGCCTCGGTCCACCTTCATTGCCGCAACGAATGCAAGTCGTCTTCGCCGGACCGATTCTCCAGTCGGGAGGTAGTCGGCGCTTTGAAGCACCCCGTCTCCTTGATCTGGACGTCGAAGAAACGTTGTGGACCGTTTACGGTCCGGCCAATTCGATGGCGGACGCATCGGCCATGTCGGAGTCGCCGGTCGGTGCCGCACGGCAGGAATTGAGTCGACTAAGCGCGGTGGCCGATTTGGCGCTTTTGCCGGCGGAGATCCGCGGCGAGCATCTGCCCGAGGAGATCCTCAGGTGGTATCGCCCTTGGAGACAACGCTATGCCACGGCACGCGAGGGCCTGACGCAAGCACTCGTTGCTGAAGGCCGCCAGCCGGATGCGACGCCCGAAGCACTGCAGGCCCAGCAACTAGATGAGCAAATTGCCGAGATCGACGAGCGGCTCGGGTCGTTTGACGCAAGTGCACCCCAGGTCGCGCCGTGGGTAACACCCGCACAGCTACTGTCGGCCGGACAGCGAAACGCGACGACGTTACGCTACGCGAATTCTGGAAGTCAACGCGCGATCGAGCTTCCCTATCATCGCTCGATATCCGGCGGATGGTTCGGGCGAATCGCGCTATCAATGATGATCGTCGCGCTGGCAACTGCCGGCATCCTGCTGCTCAGACGGCGCGACCTTCCGAAACTCGCGCCGGGCGTGGTTGTCACCCTCGTCGGTGCGATTTGGTGGCTGTTCCTGGCACCCAGTGTGATTGGGTTCGCCGCCATCGCATTCGGTGCATGGATGTTGCTGTATGAGCGTGGTGCGTTTCGTCGCCGCAGCGTCACCGCTTGATACCGCCGCGAAATTCAAAATGCCCGGCCGATATCCGTTCAGTGACCGCCGCCGTAATAGTGCGAGAGGTTCATGAATCGGCTTTGGCCCATAGCGGGCGATTCCGATGGCGGCGCGAAGCTGCTTGTGCGATTCGCCTGCTGCCGCGGTCCAATTCCAGCTCGTCGACGAGCGTCGTTCATCGCCTGCTGCGCTTGGGCCTCGCGCTCGTTGAGCAACGGGCGAACCAGCGAACCGTAGTTGGAAATGCCGTTCGAGCTAACGCCCAGATTCAAGTAGGGACTGACAGTCGAGCGGTTCTGCAGTCCTCTTGGTCGCAACGGGTTGGGCGGCCTTTGGGCCTGTGCGATCGGCGCGGTAAGCACGCAGAATAGTCCGCCAATGATCAACCAAGTCGCAGCAGTATTTCGCATCCCGTTGGCGCTCCTAATTCAGCTAGACAATGCTCGATTGCACACGCCCGTGGTCCGACCAGCACTA
>CALFYT010000046.1 GCA_937952415.1 uncultured Planctomycetaceae bacterium
GGAACCACCGATGTACTCGTTGACAAACAATCACCCTTCATAGAGGGCTAAACGGCTCTACTTGATCAGCTTTTGCAGTTCCGATTCGAGCTCGTCGGCCCGGATGTTCCGGTTGACGACTTTGCCCTGCTGGTCGACCAGAATCATGGTGGGCACGATCTGGATGCCCATCTCGACGGCATAGCGGCTGTTCTCGATGCCGCCGGCTTCGTAGAGCTGTGGCCAACGTGGATCATTCTGCTTGAGGAACGCCATCGTGTCTTGCGGATCGTTGTCCAGACCGACGCCGACAACCTCGAAGTCCTTGTACTTGCTGCGCAGTTCCTTGAGAAGCGGCATGTCGGCCTTCGACAGATCGGACCAGGTGGCCCAGTACTGAATCAGCACGACCTTGCCACGGAGCCGCGCCAGGTCGAACACCTGGCCGCCGTTAAGGAGCTTGCCCTTGAGCGGAATGGTCTTGCCCGGCGACTCGAGCCGGCGTTTGGCACCCGCCGCCTTCGGCTCGAGCGGCGACTCGGGAAACTTGGTGACCACCGCGTCGTACCACTTGAGCGCTTCGTCCTCGTCGCCGCCAAACTCGTGCGAGATGGCCAGTTCCATCATGGCCTCGGCCGTCTCGGAGGACTGCTTGTCGCGGCTGACGAACTGCGTCAGATCCTTGACCCAGTCTTCCTGAATCTTGGCGAACGGCGGATTCGGCTGGGCCAGCTTGTGGCCGTGCTCGGCCGTCATCGCCCGCCATTCGACGTAGGCAGCCAGCTCGTCCAGCTCGGGATCCTTGGCCAGCTTCTCCTGCAGATCCCGTAGCTTTTGGATGCCTTCCTCGTAGCCGGCGGTTTGCACCGCGGCGCTAAGCGAATCGGCGATCTGGCGATACCAGGTGCCGCGGTTGGACGCGTCGTCGGCTTCGGCCAGTTGCTCCAACAAGTCGGCCCGCTCGCCCTGCTGCTGGGGAGTGCTGCTGGCAATGTCCGGCAGATCCTGCAGCTTGCGGATCAGTTCCTGCATTTCCTCCGACGGCGCGCCGTTGGCGATCTGCGCACCCTCGGGTTGCGCGGGTCGTGGAGCAGCGAAGAAAAACGGCTCGCTACCGGTCTCCGAAAGGATGGGCAGATCGATCAACCGCCAATTGTTGCCCACCTGAACCATCGTGCCGACCGACAGAGGCTGTGGCTTGCCGTCGGTTTCAACCATGGCCATCACGTTTTCGTAAGCGGTAATGTCGGCAGTCGAGTCGGCGGTGCCCGCGGGCACGATGCCCGGCTGCATTCCGCCAAAGGAGATCCACTTCGAGTCCTTTCCCACCACCGACTGGCTAGCGGCCAGCTTGGCGAAACCAGCGGCGGCGACCTCGATCTTCTTCTTCAGTTGCTGGGCCTGCTCCGAGCCCGTGCCCAAGTTCGTCAGTTCCTGGGGCGTGAGCAAGATCCGCTCGAACCGAGAGCGGTCGCGATCGCGAATCGCTCGCACCAATTCGGCGGTCACTTCCTCGGGCGAGATTTGCTTCCAGTAGTCGATATTGCCGTCTTCGTCGCGGTCGACGCCCCACCGCGAGCCAGCCGTGTTCAGCCAGCGACACTGATCGGGCTTCTTGTTCTCGTTCGTATCCAGGTCGCGGTAGACTTCAACGCCGTCCTTGAAGTAACTCCAGCGGTCGACCACGTTGTTGCCGTCGGTATCGGTAAACATCCGCAGAACCTGGCCGGCACCGTTGCGAACGACCCAGCCGTCTTTCCCCTCGGCCTTGATCGTGCAGTTGTCGATTTCCGCACCCTCGGGCATCTCGTAGTCGACGTCCTGCTGCACCGGCTTCAGCGAGAGCGCGTCGCGGGCCGACGGACCGGCGGCCAGCGCTCCCTGTCCGACCGCGAGCGTCAATGCCAGCGAGGCGAGTACGTGCGACTTGCGAGGCGTGATGGTCATCGAGTGGTTCCTTCGAACGAGTAACCCGAAATGGACGACGGGCCCGCTTCACGGCCCACGGCGCAGATTATCTTCGGCAAGCGGAACAAGCAAAGTGAAACTGTTCCGGTTTTGGCGCGTCGCGGGGTTGTGCCAGAAACGCGGCGGCATTCGACTGCTGGCGAACATCGCCAGCGGGCGGGCTGTCTTTCAGTTCCGCCGTTGGCCGTAGTGCGGCAGTCGCCGGCGGAGCCTGCTAGCGAACCGCGAGTAGGGGGTATACTTTGGCGAATTGACAGCCGGCCACGGTGCTCTAGAATACGGAATTCCTCGGGGCATAAACCCTTATGTCTCCGACGGGCGCATAGCTCAGTTGGTTAGAGCGCGTCCCTGATAAGGACGAGGTCCGAAGTTCGAATCTTCGTGCGCCCACTTCGCTTGCCAGCGTGTTGGGGGCAGTCGCCGGTGACAGCAGATAGCACCCGGTGCTGGCGGCCAAAATGCTGGCACACGTCGGCTCTAACGGGGACGTAGCTCAATTGGGAGAGCACCGCCTTTGCAAGGCGGGGGTTGTCGGTTCGAGCCCGATCGTCTCCACTCTTCGCAAGACACAGCCGAAACGAACGTTACGTTACCTGCCGACGGTCGGCAGTGCGGCCTGATGCGACCCGACAACCCGGTAGACTACCGGATTCGGCCCGTACAGGAGACCCCGCACATGCCGAAACGCATCCCGTCCTACCGTCGCCACAAGGCATCTGGGCAAGCCGTTGTAACGCTCAGCGGTCGCAACATCTACCTCGGCAAGCACAACTCGGCAGCGAGCCGCCGCGGGTACTCTCGCATCATCGCCGAGTGGACCGCCGCCGATGGCACGCTGCCAGCGTCGACCGACTTCACGATTGCGGAGTTGCTGGCGGCATTCCTCAAGCATGCGAAGGCCTACCATCGCCCCAAGGAACAGGAAAAAATCGCGCTGGCCCTGCGGCCGCTACGAGCCTTGTATGCGATGACACGCGTGGCGGACTTCGGACCACTGGCCCTCAAGGCCGTACGCCAACAGATGATCGACGTGGGCCTGGCCCACACGACGATCAACAGCCGAATTTGTCGACTGCGTTACGTGTTCAAATGGGGCGTCGAGAATCAGCTGGTCGAGTCCGGCGTGCTCAATGCACTGCAAGCGGTCCCTGGCCTCCGATATGGGCGCACACGGGCGCGCGAAACCGAGCCTGTGAAGCCTGTCCCCGACGCCTTTGTAGATGCCGTCGTCCCGCACGTGTCTCCAGTTGTGGCTGCGATGATCGAGCTACAGCGGCTTACCGGCATGCGGTCCGGGGAAGTGATCGCGATGAGAGCTGTCAACATCACCATGAACGGGCACGTGTGGGTTTACACACCCCCGGAGCACAAGACGGCCTGGCGTCGGCACGAACGGCGAATCTACTTGGGACCAAAAGCACAAGCGATTCTCAAGCCGTATCTCACCACCGACCTGGGTGCCTGTCTCTTCAGCCCTGCCGATTCGGTAGCTTGGCGCAACCAAGCACGCCACGCCAAGCGGGTGGTTCCCATCAACCACGGCAATCGCCCTGGGACGAACCGAAAGCAATCCCCTCGCAAGCGAGCCCGGAGTGCGTACGACGCCAACAGTTACCGTCGAGCGATTTCGTATGGCATCGCGGCGGCGAACAAGCAACTTCTGGCGGAAGCGGCGACCGCAGGCATCGCCGACGACAAGGTTGAGCTTGTACCGCATTGGCACCCACATCAACTGCGCCACAATGCCGCCACCAATTTGCGCCGCGAGTACGGCATTGAAGTCGCCCGGATCATCTTAGGACATCGGTCAGCAGCGACAACTGAAGTCTACGCCGAGATGGATCATGCCCAGGCCATGGCAGTGATGGGGCGGATCGGATAGAATCTGATGAAAGAAGTTTCCAAAACATTCTTTTACATCAATTGCTAGGGGGCTGGGAAAAGCAATGAAAACACTATGCCCTCTAGAAAAGGTCTTGGGCCACTAACGCACGAGTACACGCCGTTCTTCTTCGACGTGGGCCCCCCATGCATTAGAGACCATCTTGAGCCCCCAGCAGGTCTCGATGATGGCCCGATTGCTGTTGCGCAAATGGCAAAGCTTGTCCAGCGCGAGCCCAAAACAATCCACAATCTCAAGTCAAAGTCAAGAACGACTGAGCTCCCATTCCCTAGTTCAGTAGCGCCCGGGCTCTGGCAGTACTCGGAAGTGCGGCCTTTTCTTATGAAGTGTTTTCCGGGTTCGGCGCATCGCTTGCCACGATCATACACCGAGGCGATGAACCTGCTTCGAGAAGAATCTCTGCGTAGCCCATAGGTGTCCAGCTGGGAACATTGTTCCTATCTCGTTCCCGATTTGTTCCCATCGCCTTCGACTCTCCCTTAAGGCACGTTCGTTTCGCAACGCCGTCGAAGAATAGGTTGCATTCCATCTTACCCGGAGGCAACCATGATCGACTTGACGAACGAGCATCTCCTCACTCTCGCTGAAGCAGCAAGCCTGCTCCCCGACAGGCCGAGTATTGCCACCTTGTGGCGATGGCGTACGCGCGGCGCTCATGGGCGCCGGCTAGAGAGCATCGTGCTGGGTGGCAAAGTCTATACCAGCCGTGAGGCCATCCAACGATTCGCACGCCAATCAGGTGGCGACGACACGTCGACGATCCGCACGCCAGCCGCGCGACAACAAGCAATCGCACGGGCAGCGAAAGCACTCGACGAAGCAGGAATCTGATTTTCTCAGGCGCGAGCCCCGCTCCGATACTCTCGGCCGTGCGTGAGTTTTGAGTCGCGGAAACGCCATGGTAGCCCTCTCTGGCCCGCATGGGAGCGTGGGAGAAAGTTCACAGAAATGACCGACATCGACGTACCAGACAGCAAAGCGCGAGGCCGACGGACCAACCGCCGCGCGTTCCGAAAACCATCTGCAACCTCCAAATCGGATCATGTCCCAATTCACGACGTTCCGATCCGGAACCTGAAGCCATCGCCCGAGAACGACAAGCTCTATCGGCCTGTCGATCCTGAGGACGACGAGATCAGAGCCCTTGCGGAGAGCATCAAGCAAAACGGCCTGCTCGAGCCGCTAATCGCCACGGCCGACGGATACTTGGTTTCCGGTCATCGACGATTCGCGGCAGCGAAACTGGCGGGCCTGAGCATGGTACCTTGTCGCCGGATCAAAATCCGACGCGATGACGACAATGACGGGTACTTGCGACTGCTGCGAGAGCATAATCGACAACGGGACAAAACGCGCACGGAGAAGCTCCGCGAGGAACTGGTCGAGGTCAGCGAAACAGCGGCATACGAAGCGCTCCAGTGCTACCGGCGAACGCAGGCCGCGGTTGATTTGGAGCCGATGGCATTGCAGGGGCAAACCCGGCGCGCGAAGATCAGTCAGGCGAAAATGCCGATGCTAGAGGCCGTCCGAGCCATTCTGAAAGAGCGACGAGAGTTCTGGCCGCTCAGCGATCGGCAGATTCACTATGCCCTGCTCAATGACCCACCGCTTCGGCACGCGAGCAAACCGAACTCGCGCTACGACAACACCCAGCGGTCGTACAAATCCCTTGTCGATCTACTGACACGGGCGCGGCTCGCCTTCTATATCCGATGGAATGCGATTGCCGACGAAACCCGGCCAGTGTCGCTTTGGCAAGTCCACGATGACCCCCGAAGTTTCGTTCGCCAGGAACTTGCTGACCTCCTCAAGGGCTATTGGCGGAATCTACAGCAATCGCAGCCCAACCACATTGAGATCGTCGGTGAGAAGAATACCGTCGCATCGATTCTCCAGCCAGTGGCAGCCGAATACTGCATCCCGCTGACGACAGGCCGGGGGTATTGCAGCCTGCCACCCCGCTACGCGATGGCTGATCGGTTCGAGAAAAGCGGTAAAGAGAAGCTCGTGCTGCTGATCGTCTCGGACTTTGATCCCGACGGCGACGAGATCGCGCACAGCTTTGCCCGCTCAATGCGCGACGATTTTCAAATCGAGGCCATTCAACCCGTCAAGGTTGCGCTCACGGCCGAGCAAGTCGTCGCGTACCAGCTGCCGCCGAACATGCAGGCCAAGCAGTCCAGTGTCCATCACGCCAAATTTGTCGAGAGGCACGGGAGCGATGACGTGTTCGAACTGGAGGCACTCGCTCCGGAGCAACTCCAGCAGATTCTGCGGGAGGCCATCGAGGCAGTGCTCGATCGGGAGGCGTTTGACGCCGAAGTTGCTGCCGAACGCAAGGATGCCGCGCACCTGGAGGCCGTGCGTCGCACAGTGTGTCAGGTGCTTTCGGAGACGGAGTTCTTCGAAGAGGAGGAGTAAGCGATGGCGCGCCGGCCGTGCTCGTCGCACCGCTCGGAGCGCGATCATTTGAGGGATTGCGATGGTTCGCCCATTGAATTGATGGGCAGGGGTCATGTTATGCCGGTGCTCTGCTCCCCAACCCAAAGAGAATCGGAATAGAAAAGGGGCTCGAGTTAAAACCTCCTCGAGCTGGTGTACGCCTGGTTAGCGGGAAGAACTCGTGAGGGGCAGGCAAAATTGAGAGGGCCGAAACGTACGGTTCTGCCACTTGGCAGTTTTCCAGGCAACGGGAGCGTACTAGATCGCTCGCCCGCGGGTTACGTCCTGGTCGGCACGTCAGAGTCAAAAAACCGGCGGTTACTAGGCCCGCTCAGCACCACGCATAGCCACAAGCTGGACATCGCAAATGAAAAGCGTAGAGGACCCTTCTGACAGGGGAAACCCGCGTTGCGCGCCCTGCTCCCCTCAACCCTGCAATCTTCATGGGCCAGCGGGGCCCGGTTCAACATCTCGCGGTGGTTCGCCACAGCGGCAGGAACTGGTCCCTCGAGGCTCCGTCGTACACGGCTGGCACGTTCGGCAGATCGGAAATGGTGGAGAGCTCAATCATGTGGTGCCCTTCGGTCGCGGACTCTCAACCTCCGGCTGGTCAAAACGCACGAACGGCGAGGCCGTTCTGGTGGAGCTGGTTAAAGTGCCAGATGAGCCGGTCGGCGAGCCAAGGCGAGTCGATCTTGAGGCCGACCTCGATGTTGCGCTGCTGGCCAGCCTCGGTGAAGTTGGCGGACGAGACAAACACCTGCTCGGAGTCGACCACAACGCACTTGGCGTGGAGCGAGGAACGCTTGTCTTCGGCCACCGAGCGGGGGTCGTAGAAGACGGCTGGCAAACGGCTGCCCTGCGGCCATTGGGTGTCGCGAAATCGTCGAGCAAAGCGCGAGACGAGAATCTCGGCAGGCGTTTTGTCGTAGTCGGGTCGGGCGATGTTTAGAAAGAGTTTGACATCCAAATCGGGAACCTTGTCCATACGCTGGGCCAGAGCTTCGAAGACACTTGCACCCTGGTAGACCGCGTAGCCAACGACCAGAACGGATTTCCGGGCGTGCGCGAAGAGTTCGCGGACTACCACGGCTGTGTCGCGGTTGGCGATGCCGGCTGCCTCGGGACCCGAGGTCACCAGGTCGATCGGCAGCTCCACCTTGCGGCCATCGGAACGATCGCGGTGCAACAGGTCCAGGGTGGCCGCAAGCTGCTGCTCGGTGAAGCCCAGCGAAGCGAGCTCTTGAAGGGACGCAGCGACCGCGGCGGCAAGGTTCTGAGCGATCACGCGACCGATTTGCAGCTCGGTGTATGGGGCAGAGACCCTTCGCGATTTCAAAGCAGCCGACAACCCGTGCAGGTCGGCATCACACAGTTCCGAAAACGCGGCGGTCATTGCTGCCCCATCGCAAAGAACTCGATGCCGAGGTTATCCACCGTCGGCACCACCAGGGCTCGGTCCAGAAACTCATTGTGGTGCTCACACGAGGTTTCCAAGATCAGCAGACAGCCGTGGCACGCCGCGCCGTGCAGGAACCGTCGCTCGTGTTGATTCGACGGGTCATGCTGCGCGCACACCGGATCGTTCGAGCACAGCTCGCCCAACTGCAAGGCATTACGAACATGCTCGTGAATGCGTCGGCCGACTTGCACCAGACCGCCCAACGTGCCCTCGGCGTCGGAGGTGGCCGTGAATAGCAGCACGCCATAGCCCACATCGGGAATCGCGTAGATACGTTCGCGGATCGAACTGGCCGGATAGCCACACTCCAAAGAAACGGCCGTAATCATCAGGTGCGAGAACGAGTGCAGCATGATGTAGGGTAGACCGACAAAGTGCCGCTTCGAAGCCTTGTGTTCGTCGGCCCAGACGCGATGGCCGCGTTCCAGCGACTCGCCTCGTTGCGCGACATCGGCGCGAGCAAGCCACTTCTCCACAGCGTCCTTGTCGAATTCGACGAAGATGCCCTCGCCGCGGTTTTCGATGGCAGGCAACCACTGAGGATCATCGCGGGTCAACGACGCGCGGCGCACGCCCATCTCCAGCTCACCGTCGATGTCCGGCGAGATGGCCTCGAAGCGGGTGAAGCCGAGCTGAGCGATGACTTCTCGCAGCCGATGCACCAGGACCACGCGATTGATATCCTTCATCCATGGCGATTGCCAGGCTTCGCTTGGCAGCGAGCGGGCAAAGAAGTTGCCGTCGGGGCGGTCGTCGCCGAGCTCCTGCTTCGCGGCGACCAGCGTCTCCATCTCGGCCTGTTTGATCGACTTGGCATGTCCGAATGCCTGCCCGCGGCGCACCTTGATCTCGGCCATGATCTCTTCGTCGGAATATCCTTCGAGAACCGCATGGACTTTCGCTTTCTTGCGTTCGTATTTCAGCTCGTCCACATTCTCGACTTGGCCGATGAAGTCCCAGACGGTTTCCACCGCCTCACGGATATCCTCATTCCGATCGGGCAAAGAGATCACGCTCAGAAACAAAGTGCGACCGAAAGAAAATGCTGGGCCGTAAGACGACGCCGAGCTATGAAAAGAAATCCAACAATACCGACTCCGAACACAACGATGGAGGAGGGTTCTGGAACGTCAACGCCTGTTCTGACTTCAAAGTAATCCAGCGTCGCGTTCTGCGGCGTGAAATTGCGTGCGTCATGATTGAAAACGCCGACATAGAGGTCGTTCTCCAAATCTAGTCCCGGAACGGAAAAGCTCGTGAACGACCCGCTGTTGACTGGGTTAGACAGATTCTGCCAGGCGAAATGCCAAGCTCCGCCGATTCTGCCGATTTCAAACACACCATCTTGGCCAGGTTGAAAGTTTGCGACAGCTCCATTCGTCGGCGCTCCATCCGTCCCATTCTGACTGAAGTTGAAAGCTGTCCCGTAGCCGCCAAAAGGGATTTGCTCGAAGACACCACCTCGTAGAACTTTGTCGACCGAGGTTCCGACAAAAACTCCAATCTGGTCGCTGGCCTCATCTACATGCAAATCCAAGAACTTTGCTTTGACGACGAAATCGCCGCTGCCGATTCCGCTCATCAAGAGAGCCGGTGCTTCCATGGCCGTCAGGTTCCGACCGAAGCCCGTGAGATTGAAGTCGCTGCGAGTCGAGCCAATGACCAGATGGCCGTTCCCCGTGTCGAGCGACAGGTTCGGGTCGTTGGCTGGAAGCCCGAAGCCAGGCACAAGCACCATCTACTCGGCAGACGGCGGCAATGCCACCATCGATCCGAGGAGCTGTACTGCGGCAAATCGCTGCATGGCGTCGGCCGAGGATAGCCGGGCGACGCGAGCAGCCTGTCGTACAGCATCGGAATCCTCCACCGACACCAGAAGGCGTTTCGCGAGTCGGGTGAACTCCTCAGAGTCTACGCAAGATGCTGCGCTGGGCCAGGCATATGGGTAGCGGCCGCGGCGCCCACCGCGCATCAGTCGTCGCCCGATCCGCACGGCCGGCTTTAGGGCCATGTTCGCGTACCAGGGCAAGGCTGGAAAGTGGCCTTCGCCATGCGGAATCCAGCGAGTTCGCTTCAGGGCGGGTCCCGCCAACCGCTGGAACATTCGCCGATTAATGACCCAGGAGGGCGGAATGGATGCGGCGATATCGAGAATCGCGGGACTAAAGAACGCTTCGAGAGAGGAAAAAAGACGGCGATTCGACCAGAAGTTGACGATTTCGTGGTCCTGTGACATTGGCCAACAAACCATCCATTCATTGACCGCCGAGTCGCGGAACTCGCGCAGCCGTGCTTCGTGTCGCAAGCGCCGCGCAGCCACTTCTTCATAGATATCATCTTCGATCGGCAGCGCACGCCCGACGTCCGAGTTTTCCCGATTCTCGACAAACCGCTCGTAACCGAGGCCGGGAAGCACTCTTTTCAACTTGTAGAAGTGCCCTTTGAGAAACGCATCGGAGCCGAACCCTCCGATCACAACGGGCTGCTCCGGCAGTGAACTGTGCTGAGCGATACCGAACATGTGGGCGTGAATCGATAAACCGCCCGATCCGGAGAGAAGCGAGCGGTGCCCGAGGTCGTGCAGATAGTTGTCCGGCGGCTGCTCAACAAATTCCCAGCTCGCTTTGAGTCGTCGCGCAACCCTCTCCGCAATGCGGGCTTCCCGATTCTTGCTGGGAGCAATTGTGATGCAATGCAGGTCCACGTCGCTCGGCGCCATACTCGCCAGCGTTCGCGAATCCTCGCCAGCACTCAGAAAGAACGTCAGCCGGCCATGCTCGTTGGCCGCACGTTGAAGTAGGTCCTCAAGCGCTTCTCGGGCCGCTGCCGCCGCGTCATCAAGCTTTTGAAACGGACGATAACGACCTTGGGGACGCCAGTAGATTGCCTCGGTGTGCTGGCCCGGTGCGATTGTGTGCACGGTTGCCGGGGCGAGTTCCCGCACGGCGCGATACAAAGTGTGCGGATAGGTCACCTTTTGGTGCAGGATAAAGTCTGCGACCGAGACAGGATCGAAATCCGGTGGCCGGCTGCGACAAGCCGCCAAAGCTGCTGCATCTGAATGGGTTGACAGTACCTGGGTTTTGTCGACCGCTGACTCCGCCTCGTACACTGGGATGAACGACAGGTTGTCCGTCACAACCGTGAAGCGGCCCGACGGCTTGTCGATGTGCAGAAAACAGAACGGGCCGAGTAGGTCGTGGTGCCAATCGCCAGCAGGATTCTCGAAGATGTGTCGCAGGACCGTGGCTGTGTGCCGACTCGGGCAGGAAACGAGACAGTCCTTGCCCGCCGGCGCGCGTAAGAGCGGTCCGCCGACCACGACTGCGATCGATCGGTGGTCTTCATAGACGCGATAGCCCGGATACTGGTTCTCAACGACGGCCACCGAACCCCAGACACCATGTCGAGTGCTGATCTTCGTGGGTTCAGTGCGCGTCAGGTTCGACAGAATTCGGGCGTACCGGTCCGCCTCCCCCGGAGTGTGACTAGCCAAAAAGTCGGACATACCGAACAAGTGCTCCGTTGTTCCGCCAAGTTGGCGACAGTGTTGAACATGCCAGATTTCGGCGGGCACTCAAGGGGCAGTTGCGATGCAACAAGGGGTCGCATCCCCCACTGCAATGGCGAAATTGAGGACTCAACTGGATGGTGTTACGCCAATCGGGTCGGACGCGAACAGGTCAGCGTGGTCCCGGCTTGCGCCGCCTGCGCTGCCAGATCACAAGAACAACTGGGCGAAGTACAGCGATTTGCGGAAAACGTCGCTCGCAGCAACTCGACAAGAACCAATGGATTAGCACCCAGATGGTCGAGGAGATTTCCAACGGTCGCCGTTCGAGGCATGGCGATTGCACGCGGTGGCGAACCCACGACTAGGATTTAGCTCGCTCCGATCGTGGATCGTCACTACTGATTTGAACCTATGACAAATTCCACACCACTGCATCAGCAAACATGATTCCCCCCGGATGGATGAATGGATAACCCGGCGCTCGTCATGAGAACCGTCTTGGAGGTAAGCCAAGAATGGATCATTCTCCTCGTGCAAATTCTGTTGCTCTCGAGATTGATGAGTCGACCCTCCGTTGCTCAATGAGACTTCGTGCTGCGTTCGACGAATTCGTGAAATCGGCCGAATATGCTGAGAATTTGGACGCTAATATTTGGGATTTCGCCATCGAGTTGGAGACGCTGCGACGCTTAGACCTGTCAAATAACGATCTGCGGTGGTTGGTGGCAGCGGGATTCATCGAGTACGCACTCGAGACGACCGCACCGCTCGACACCAGACGCAGTTTCGATCAGCCGGGTCGCCTAACATTCTGCCCGCAAAGCTGTTTTGTGCTGACTCCTAAGGGACAGGCGGCCGGCAGTGCGGTATTGGCCGGAGGGCGCAGGCAGTGGGTCGAGGAATCTCCGGTGATTTCGAATGAGCCACGCTCCTCGGCCGATGCTCATTGCATCCGTCCTCGTTGGGATCGCGACCGTCAAGAACTTCTCATGGGAACTGTTGTGGTAAAGCGGTTTCGAGTTCCGGCAACGAGTCAGGAGGCAATACTCGCTGCTTTCGAGGAGGAATCATGGCCGCCGCGCATCGACGATCCCTTGCCCCCGCGCTTGGATCAGTCGCCCAAGCGGCGTTTGCAGCAAGTGATCAAGTCACTCAATCGGAACCGTAGGCAGCCGATCCTGCGGTTCGTAGGAGATGGTAGTGGCCAGGGCGTGCTCTGGGAATACTGCCCACTACATCGGAACGGCTACTCCGACGGTATCGGAGATTAGCCACTGTTCTCCGTCCTCGCGTGGCGCCACGCTGCCCGCACACTTCCTCTCTATTGCATCTCTGATTGGCATTAGACTGAGTCGCGACTTTGCGTCTCATCCGCCGTAGGTTTCATTAGAGACGGCATTGGAGGACCCGTTGTGCGCAACCGGCCAAGGAGCGTCACAGGAAAATCGGGTGGTCCGAATCAAAGCTGCTACAGTTGGACCCCCGACTTGGCAGACCACCGCGATTTCTCGCCCAGGCACCGGCGAACGGCCTCGTTGCTAGCGAAGCTGCCGTCGGCAACTGCCGGGGAGCCGCCCCTGCCGACGAAGATTGATTGGCGCGATCGCTGTCCGCCGGTCGAGCGAGAAGCGGGACGGACAACGAGTAGTACGCACGCCTGCCTCGCGCTAGTCGAAATGCTCGAGCGATGTACTTCGGGGCGCGAGCTCGCGTTGTCGCGTCCGTTCGTTGAGTATAACGCTCGCAGATACGCCGCAGGCCGCAGGGAGTGCGTACTCGCGCTGCGTACGGTGCTAAAGGTGATTCGCCGCTGTGGCGCCCCATCCGAGGAATACTATCCCTACGACGACGCTGCAGTTGAAGGCCACCCCGACGCGTTCGCCTACTCTTTTCAGCGCAGTTTCCGAGCGCTGCGCTATCTACGGCTAGATGACGGTCAGGCGTCCGGAGATGTCGTTCTGGGGCGGGTGCGGTCTTTTCTTGCCGCTGGTTTTCCGGTCACGTTCGGCTTCTCGCTGCACCGTTCGCTTGCCGACGATGGAGAAATCTGGTTTCCGAAGAAACGCGATTCGGTAGTCGGCGGGCAAGCAGTGGTGGCTGTCGGCTACCACGACCACGTGCACCTCGGCTCTGACCGCGGAGCGCTCCTCGTCCGCAATTCGTGGGGACATGAATGGGGAGATGGCGGCTACGGCTGGCTTTCCTACGCGTACGTGACGCGGCGGCTGGCAACAGACTATTGGACGCTCATCAAGCGTTCCTGGCTGCGCTCGGGCGGACTCGAGCGGCCGCGGCCGCTCACCTAGATCATCTGCCCCGCATCTCCGTTGTCTGAATAGCTGCGCCCGGTCTGCATCCACACTGCGCGGCAGCTGTCCGTAGATTGCGCGCACACGCAACGTCACAATCGCCCGAAAGTTCGACGCGTCGAAACGCGAGAGCGGTTGGAATCGCAAGCCAGGGCGACGAAACGAGGTGCCTGCCATGATTACGCACAATTCGAACCAGCCATCGTCGCCTCCGCCGGCCACTTCCCCTCCTTCGACGCCCCCACTGCGAAACCTGCTTCGCGTCTTCTACCGCCATCGCCGCAAAATGGCGGTAGTCTTCTTCCTGGTTTTCGGTCTGCTCGTCTCAGCGGTGTTGCTGCTGCCGCGAAGCTATCGGTCCGAGTCTCAGATCTTCCTGCGGCTTGGCAAAGAGCGCGTTGCTCTTGATCCCACGGCGACCATGAACGAGGTCGTCAACGTGCACGAAACGCGCGAGAGCGAGATCAACTCGGAGATGGAGATTCTGCGAAGCCGCGTGCTGCTCGAAGACGTGGTCGCACGCCTTGGGACGCAGTATATCCTGTCCGGATCCGACAAGTCCGACAAGCAGAATGCGAGCGGTGAGGGCTCTCCCGGACCGCTGGCGGCGGTGCGCACGTGGATCTCGGGTGACGTTAGCGCCACTGATCGCGCCATCGACCGCCTGGACGCCATGATCGAAGTCGATTCCCCACGTAAGTCGAGCGTGGTCCACCTTACCTGCAAGGCGCGCTCGCCCGAGCACGCGCAGCGGATTCTTGAGGAGTTTCTCACCGCGTATATCGCCCGACACACTTCCGCGAACCGCACGAGCGGTTCGCACGACTTCTTCGCCAAACAGTCGGAGTTGTTAGGCGAACGGCTCTCGCGCGTTGACCAGGAGATTCGCGACGCGAAGGACGCGGGCGGACTCGCATCGGTCGAGGGGGAACTGGCCAACGTCGAGCAGCAAGCAAGCGTCATCGAACTGGCCATCCTGGAAAATGCGCGCGAGCTGGCCTCGGCCGAAAGTCGGATCGCGAAGTTCAAGAGCACCCTCCAGGAGCTTCCCGAGCGCGAGCTGGCCGAGGAATCCATCGTGCCGAGCAATGCGGCGGACGACATGCAGAATGAGTTCTACAAGGTACAAATCATCGAAAAGGAACTCCGTTCGCGCTTCACCGAGTCGCATCCAGCCGTCGTTGCCGCCCGGCGACACGTGAAGGAAATGCGGCAGATCCTGGAATCGCAGGAGCCGAGTCGCAAGCAGCCGACCCACAAGCTCAGCGCCGTGCGCCAGTCCTTGCAGATCGAACTGGCTACCGCGGAAGCCGACGCGGCCGCGGCCCACGCCGAATCGAAGCTGTTGCACGACCAATTCGAGGCCGTGCAATCCAGGGTTCGCGAAATCAACGAGGAGGGGCTGCGACTCAGCCAGCTTTCTCGAAAAGCCGAGCTGCTCGAGGACAGCTACCGTCGCTACTCCGGTCATCGCGAGCAGGCCCGGATCAACGCCGCGCTGGAGTCACAGCACATTTCAAACGTCAATGTCGTACAACCCCCCTCCTATATCAGCAAGCCGTCGCTGGCCAACGTCAGGCGGGCGCTCGGACTCGCGCTGGTGTTGGCGACGCTATTGTCCGTGCTCGTAGCGCTGGGATTCGAACATTTCGATCCGTCCCTGAAGTCGCCCGAGCAGACCGAGGCGCAGCTTGGCGTCCCGGTTTTGTTCTCCGTCCCGCAGCGTGCCCAAAACGATCTGATTCAGAGTTAGGAGGGGCCTGGATGATTACTTCCATCCGAGGTTCGGCGAAGCGTGCGCCGGTGGTTGGCGAAGACTTCGTCGCCGAACAGTACTACGGACTTGCTCACTGGATTCAGACATCGGGGCCTGCGGCCGGCGGCACCGCCAGAACGGTCGGCGTGACGAGTCCTGCCGCTGGGGCTGGCGTGAGCACCGTGGCGGCTAGCCTCGCGGCGGCCGCTGCGCAGCAATCGGATCGCCCGGTGCTCTTGATCGACCTCAGCGGCTCGTCCTTGCTGTCGAAAGTGAAGACACGCGTTGGTGACGACGAGCTTGCGCCGGGAGAAACAAACAAACAGTCCTCCGCGCAGCCAGAGATCGCCGCCACAACCGTGCCGAATCTCTCGCGCCTTTCGCTCGGCCCAACCACAGGTCGCCCACCGTACTCCGGGGGCAGCATCGAGGAGCTCATTCGCGATCTTGACGGCGAATTCGGATTCATCGTTGTCGATCTGCCGCCAGTCGAATCTTCGGCCTGCCTGGCAATCGCCGGGATCCTCGACTGGCTCCTGATGGTTGTCGAGGCACGGCGAACAGCAAGCCTGTCGGCCACCCGCGGCATGCAACGCCTCGCACTCGCCGGCGCGCGTGTGCTCGGCGTCATCTTCAACAGATGCTCTCCCGACCTGCCCCGCTGGCTCGACTCCCGGCTCTAGCTTTTCGTACTTCCGAGGCCTTGCCCATGTTTCGACGTTTGCAACCGACACCCACGTTGCCCCCGTTCGAGGAGCCTGCTGCCGATGCGGGATATCTTTGCTCGAACGGGTACCTGAAAAAGATGATCACTCGCGAGCGGTTGCGAAGTGACCGCAGTCGTTCGAGCTTTGCGTTGGTAACCCTGGCTCTTCCGTCACCATGGCAAAGCGGCGAACTGCATCAAGCTGCGAGAGTATTGCGCGACCGGCTACGTGCTACAGATGATGTCGGACTGCTGGACCTGCAGCGGCTTGCCATACTCCTGCCGGAGACGCCGCCCGCGGGGGCATGGAAGGTGGCTGACGACGTTAGCCGTCTGTTGTCACGCGATATGCGGCGTTTCGAGGTGGAGGTGTTTGCCTACCCGAACCCGGGCGAACGCCAGGACCGCATGAACGACATTGACGAACTGGACGTTTCAGACTCGGACAGGAGTCCGCACAAGCACAACTTTAGCGGAACGCATGGCGAGATCGCGAGCGCAAACGGCAAGAGCCCGCCGCGTGATTGCATAGCACCGATGCAGAGTTTGTTCGTCCGGCCGTTGCCGGCTTGGAAACGAGCACTGGACATTCTTTCTGCCTCCGCGGCCCTTATCGTCCTAAGTCCGCTGCTGCTGCTGATCGGCCTTGCCGTCAAAGCCACTTCGCGCGGGCCGCTGATCTATGCTCAACAGCGGGACGGCCAGGCGGGTCGCCGCTTCCACATCTACAAGTTTCGCACGATGATCGTCGACGCCGACGCGATGAAAGCACAATTGCGTTCGCTCAGCGAGCAGGATGGGCCGGCCTTTAAGCTCAAGAACGACCCGCGCGTGACGCCCTTCGGTCGATTTCTTCGCCGCACTTGCCTGGACGAGCTGCCGCAGTTGTTCAACGTGCTGCGGGGCGACATGACGCTCGTGGGCCCACGGCCGATGTGTAGCAAAGAGGCCCGCGAGTGCGCGCAATGGCAGCGGCGACGTCTCGACGTGACTCCCGGCCTGACGTGCATCTGGCAGATCCAGACGGGGCCCAAGCCGGCCTTTGACGATTGGATGCGGATGGACTTGCGATACAGCAGTTCGTACTCATTCTGGCACGATCTGAAACTGATCGCGATGACAATTCCAGCCATCATGCGCCGCGACGGCGTGTACTAGAGATACCCGACCCCTCCCAAGGAACGAATTGTTGCGACTTCGCACCGATATCAGAAGCCGACCGCTGATGAATCACTCCGCCGCAGGCGGCGACGTGGTCGAGAGTGAGCGAGATGCTCGGGACGTTCCCCGGGGGCACGATACGGACGTGGCCAGCGACACACACTCGGCCCAGCCTTGCAGCCGGCGGAATCGCTGGCTGAAGAGGTTGGGACGGATTCTCTCCAATCCCGATGCGCGAAACGGCGCTCTGTCGCTCTTCGATCAGGCCATTGTCAGCGGAGCAAGTTTTCTGACCGCCGTAGTTGTCGGCCGGGCGTGCTCGCAATCCGATCTCGGCGTGTTCTACCTGGCGCTGACCATTGTTTACATTGCGCGGGGCGTTCAAGAACACTTGATTTCAGCGCCCTACGTCATCTACTGCCAGCAGTGCCGCCCCGAGCGCAGGGAGCTCTTCGCTGGTAGCGCGCTGGTCCACTCTTTCGGACTGTCGATCGTTGCCACGCTTGTGCTCGTTGGTTTGCTCGGATGTCTGGCTCTCAGCGGCAGCTCTTCGACACTTGCGTCCGCCGTTTGGGTGCTCCTTGCAGTATTACCGATTCTGCAACTTCGCGAGTTCATCCGGCGAATGAGCATCGCCCATCTCCGAATTTCGACGGCCATTGCGATCGACGTCGTGGTCGCCACCGTCCAGATCGGCGGGCTGCTCGCGCTGGCACTATCGGGGCGGCTCACGGTTGGCATCGCGTACGCCGTTCTGGGAGCTGCCTGCGCCGTGGCCTGCTGCGGATGGTTCCTTGTCGAATGGCGGCGGTTCTGCATTGTCCGCCCGGTCGTCATCCGCGATTGGTGGCGCAACTGGGGTTTCGCCCGCTGGGCGCTGGCGAGTCACGTCCTCAGCTTCACTGCGTTGTACATCACGCCCTGGCTCGTTATGACACTGCGGGGCAGTGCCGAGGCCGGCGTGTTGGCGGCGTGCATGAGCATCGTCGGCGTGGCCAGTATGTTCATGACGGGTCTGTCAACGTTCCTTATTCCCCGGGCGAGCGTGGCATTCGCTCAGGGAGGCGTCACGAAGCTCCGCAAGGTCTTGCGAACCGCGGAAATCGTCTATGCCGCTGTGATTGGCACGTTCGCCGTCACCGTGCTGGCGACCGGAGACTTTCTGCTTGTGCTTGCGTTCGGCGACGCCTACGTCGGCTATGGGACTACAACCGGCGTGCTTTCGATGAGCATGTTCGTACAGAGTCTCGGACTCACCGCGGGCATTGGTCTGTGGGCCATCGACCGGCCGGACGCGAACCTGTTAGCTGACGCGGTCACGCTGGTGGTCACTCTGGTCCTTGTGCTAAGTCTGCTACCAGCACTCGGCGTGCTTGGGGCAGCTCTTGGCGATCTCGGCGGAAGATTCGTGGGCACGCTTGCGCGGCACGCCACGCTGCGTGCCTGTCTCGTTGAGTTTACCGTCGGCATCAATCCCTTGTGACGCATGCACTCGATCAATCCCACAATCGAGACCTCCTCCAGACGAAGCACCGCGATCGTCTGGCTGGCGGTCGTGGTGCTAGTACCGGCCTTCTACTGCATGGAGCACCGGAATACTGCGGTATCGAGCCTTGAAGCGTTTCGGCTAACGGGCGACGAGATGGTGACTCGCGCGGCCGACGGAGACCCCGCGCGGCGGATCGCGATTCCTGCGCTGGGGGTGTTTGGCATCTGGCTACTCGTTCGCCTGGAAGGCAATAGGCTCGAGCTGCGTTCGCCACTGGCTTGGCTGCTGGTGGGCTACGTGGCGTGGTGCACCCTCAGCATTGCCTGGTCCGTCGACTTGCCGGTCACGATACGGCATGTTGTCGTTCTCTTGCTATGCGCGCTCGGGGCCTTCGGTCTGGCCCGTCAGTTTTCGCTCCACGAACTATGGGTAATCGTGCTGGCTGTGACGTCGCTGCTCGTGGCCAACAGCGTCCGCACCGAGTTGGAGCTGGGTACGTTTCGACCGTGGACGCCGGAATACCGCTTTGCCGGAAATCTGCATCCTAACGTCCAAGCGCCCTACTGTGCCGCCATGGCGCTGGCGGCCGGGTACCTTGCCACCCGAGCGCGGCGCGGCGGAGCCATCCTATGGGGAATCTGCCTTGTCGCCGCGGCGCTCTTGCTCTTGACAAAGTCGCGCTCCGTCTGCGCGGCACTTCTGGCAGCGCTGCTTGTATACGGCTGGTTCGGAGCGACATGGGAGAGGCGCGTGTTCGCCGCAGTCGGGCTCCTCGCCGTGATTTGCACCCTGGCGTTTGTCGGAACGCTGCTCGGTGGGGATGTCGACCAACAGGCAACGAACCTCGCCTTGCTGGGCCGACAAGAGGAGTCACAATCCCTCTCCGGACGCCTGCCTTTCTGGAGCGAGTTGGTGCCGCACGTGATCGACCGACCGGTGCTGGGGCATGGCTATCGAACGTACTGGAGCCCGGAAAGGATCGGCGACTTCTCGCAGTCACTCGAATGGACCGTCACCGACGGGCATTCGGCATACCTGGACACGATGCTCGACCTGGGTCTCGTGGGCGCGCTGTTGTTCTCGGCCGCAATCGGAGTAGGCATTGTCGCGACGGCCCGCAGCTATCGATCGACCGGAGACGCGGCCGTCGGCGTGTTCTTCGTGCTGCTGCTCTGCCGAGCCCTCAATGCATTGCTGGAATCGGCATTCCTGACGCCGACCAACTTTGTGTCCTTCGTGATCATGTGGGGTCTTGCACATGCGGCGTTCCGCCGCACTGCGGGTGTGTCGCCCGCACAAGACCGTGTCACCGCAGTGAAGCCGGTTTATGCGTCGCGGCTCCAGCAGGTGCTTACCCCGCCGCGTACTGCAAGAGGTGCTACCTGATCATGTGCGGCATTGCAGGCGTCTATCGATTCCGTTCTGGGCGGCCCGCCGAAGCGGCCGAGATCCGGGCGATGTGTGATGCGGTGGCCTATCGTGGTCCCGATGGTCAGGGCCTCGAAACCGACGCCGATTTCGGCATGGGCCACCGGCGACTTTCGATCATCGACGTCGACCAGCGCTCGCTCCAACCGATGCAGTCGGACGACGAGCAGTGGATGATCAGCTACAACGGCGAAGTCTACAACTACCTCGAGCTGAAGCGAGAGCTGGCAGCCGCTGGTTGCCGCTTTCATACCACTTCTGACACCGAAGTCGTGCTGGCGGCGTTCCGCCGTTGGGGCCCGACTGCGTTGCAGCGCTTCAACGGCATGTATGCATTCGCCGTATGGCATCGGGCCACGCGAACGCTCACCCTGGTGCGCGACCGGTTGGGCGTCAAACCGCTGTACTACGCCCACACTCCTGACGGTATTGCCTTCGCCTCAGAAATCAAGAGTCTCTTGAGACTCCCAGAGGTCGCAGCAGCGGCGAACTATCGCCTTCTCGACGGCTACATGGGCGTTGGCTACTGCCCTGGTGAGGAAACTTTTTTCGACGGCATCTGCCGCCTGCCGCCCGGGCAGTTCCTGGAAGTGCGCGGCGGCTCTGTTCTGAAGCGCACTTACTGGGACCTCGAATTCACCAGCGAGCCCGATGCCGGCGAAGCAGCTTACGTAAACGAGACGCAATCGCTCTTGACCGACGCTGTGCGACTGCAATTGCGGAGCGATGTGCCGCTCGGCGTTTTCCTGAGCGGCGGCGTTGACTCCAGCGCAGTCGTGGCTGCCATGCGGCGCCAGGGCGTTTCCCAAATCAAGACGTTCGCGGTGAACTGGGACTTTGGTGCTGAGTATGACGAGGGGCACTACGCCCGAGAAGTCGCCGCGACGTTCAAGACAGAGCACCATGAATGTCGGGTGACGCCCGAGAGCTTTCGGAGTGCGATTCCGCGCTACGTGTGGCACATGGACGAGCCGGTGCAAGAGGCTGCGGGCATCGCCCTCCACGCGGTCGCCGAGATGGCCAAGCAGGAAGTGGATGTCGCCCTTTCAGGTGAGGGTTCCGACGAAGTCTTTGGGGGCTATCCAGTCTACCGCTACATGTCCTGGCTGGAACGCTATCGCAACGTTCCGCAACCGATCCGCTGTGGACTTGACGCTCTGCTAGCGCGCTGCGGACCGAAGTGGCGAAAGCTTGTCACGCTCAGTCAGTTGGCCCTCGAGCGTCGGTACCTGGGCGTCGCCCTCTGCGAGATGAGTGAAGTGCGCGAACTTTACAGCGACCGGCTCCGCAGCGAGACCGATGGCGCGGGGGTCGAGAAACTCGTGGAGTCCTACTACGAGACCACAGCCGGCTCGAACATCCAGCGGCGGATGCAATATCTCGATGTCAAGTCGTGGCTTGTTGACGACCTATTGATCAAGGCCGACCGCATGAGTATGGCCGCTTCGATCGAATTGCGAGTGCCGTTCCTCGATCATCGCTTCCTGGAGTTTGCGGGACGACTGCCAGTCAAATACCGCCTTCGGTCGGGCGAGGACAAGTACTTGCTGAAGAAGGCAGTCGAACCGTACCTGCCCAGGCACATCGTGTATCGACGCAAACTGGGTTTTCCCACGCCGCTTGCCGAGTTGTTTCGGGGCGCCCTGAAAGACTATGTCCGTGGGGTGCTGCTTTCCGAGCGCTGTTGTGATCGTCGTCTGTTTGAGCCGGACCGCATTAGTCACCTATTGGAAAAGCACGAGCACGCCGAGGCCGACCATCACAAGACGATCTGGCGGCTATTGGTTCTTGAGGTGTGGCATCGGCTGTTTGTCGACGGCGACACGGTCGAGCAACTAGCCTACAGCGAACAAGAGCTTGCAGCCTGAGGCGACCTGATTGGCAAGGAGAGTACCACTATGCACAAACCGCTGATCAGCATCATTCTCCCGACGTACAGCCGCTGTGCAATGCTGTCCGATGCGCTAGATAGTTTGCTTTCTCAAGAGACCTGCGGCCAGTTCGAGTACGAACTCGTCGTGATCGACAATGCGTCGAACGACTCGACGCGCGAGATCGTTGAGGAAGCCGGCCGTCGCTCAAGCGTGACGGTGCGCTACTGCTACGAAGATGACCCCGGACCCGCTCCGGCGCGAAACTGCGGACTCCGTCATGCCGCTGGAGACTGGTTTGCCTTCTTCGACGATGATGAGGTCGCCGACGCCAACTGGCTTCTCGAATTGTATCGAGCCGCGGACGAGACCGGTGCACAGATCGTGGGCGGGGCGATGCATCTCGATTTGCCCGAGGAAGTACTCGGCCGGCTGAACCAGTTTGTCCGCAGGACATCGCTGCGCGAGATCAAGTACTACGAGAAGACTTGCCCCTATGATCCCAGTCGGCTGCCCGGCACCAACAATGCCCTGGTCGCGCGCCGCGTCTTCGATGAATTGGGCGCGTTCGATACTTCCTTCCGTTCGGGCGGGTCCGATAGCGACTTCTTTCTGCGTGCACGCTCGGCCGGCATCGAGTTGTGTTACACGCCGCTGGCAATCGTGCGGCATCGCGTGGCGCCCAACCGGCTGACGACCGAGTACTTTCGCTGGGACGCTATACAGGGGTGCAGTGCCTTTGCAGGGTTGGATTACGAACATCGCGGCGCCGCCGTGCTGGTCACTTTGTGCGCCGCCCGTCTCGGACATGCCCTGGCAATTGTCACCCCGCAACTTGCCTGGAGCTGGCTTACGCGGAACCCTGCCGAAATGTTGGGACAGCGCGTGCGGCTCTGGAGGGCGGAAGGGTATGCCCGCCGGACGCTGGCACTGCTCGCCCCGCGGCTGTTCCCGCAGACACGGTATTTCGAGGCGCTGCACTTCCGGCACGGCCGCGAAGTCGGGCAGCAAAACACACCTATGGAGGCCACCACGTGAAGTTGCTCCAAGTCTACAACGACTATCGCTCTAACTGCGGCGGCGAGGCGACCGTCGTTGCCTTGATCGATGCTCTCATGAAGCGGCGCGGACACTCGACGAGCCTGCTCATGCGCACGAGTAAAGGGCTCGACAGCAACTTTCGGGGCAAACTAAGAGCCTTTGCGTCCGGCATCTACAACTGGAGCGCCCGGCGTGAAATGGCGCGAATCCTCGCGGCCGACCGGCCGGACATCGTACACGTACACAACCTCTACCCGCTCATTTCGCCATCGGTGCTCGTAGCATGCCGGCAGGCGGGCGTGCCCGTCGTGATGACCAGTCACAACTACATGCTCACGTGCCCAAATGTGAATCACTTATACCAGGGCCGCATCTGCGAAAAGTGCCGCGGCGGGCGCGAGTACTGGTGCGCGGTGCAGAACTGCCGCCAGAACCGCGCCGAAAGCATTGCCTATGCGATGCGTAGCGCCGCGGCACGAAAACTGCGACTGTTTCGCGACGACGTCACGACGCACATCGTTCTTAGCGAGTTCGCCCGGCGAAGGTTGCTCGAGGAAGGTTACGACGAGGACCAGGTCGTGGCACTGCCGAACATGGTCGACGCTCCACGACACGTCGTCGACCGCGACGCCGGGGACTATGTCGCCTTCTCGGGACGCATGGCGCCCGAGAAAGGAATCGAGGTGCTGTTAGAGGCCGCTGCAAGACTGCCCGACGTGCCGGTGCGGCTGGCCGGCGACGGGCCGATGCTGGACAAACTGCGCGCCGCCGCTCCGCCGAATGTGACCTTCTTGGGGCGCGTCAACTTCGACGACATGGGCACATTCTACGACCGGGCCCGCTTTCTCGTCGTGCCGAGCCGGTGGTTCGAGGGTTGCCCACTCGTCGTGTCCGAGGCCATGAGTCGCTCGTTGCCGGTTGTGGCGTCACGCGTGGGAGGGCTGCCGGAGTTCGTCGACGATGGCGCGACCGGCCGACTGTTTGAAACCGGCAACGTCGATGAACTCACAAGCCACATCCGGGCGCTATGGGATCGGCCGGAGCTTTGCCAGGAAATGGGTGCCGCCGGACGCGAGAAAGCCCTGCGGGAATACAACGAAAACGACTACTACCGGCGGCTGTTCGACATCTATGAAGATGCGATCTCGCGAAATCGTGAGAGGTCCCAGGAGGATCCACGGGCACACCGCTCGACATCGGACTCGACTTCTCGCTCCGCCGGTCAAGGCAAGTTCCTGCGTCTTTGCGACGGGCCCAAAGCTGAAGCGCGAATGTTAGTGCGTCATATCCGGGCAGTGGCGGCCGAGCGCCAGGAGATTGCGATCCTCGAAGCTGGCTGCGGAAACTCGTGGCAACTGAATTTGCCCGGCATCCGCTATCACCTGACGGGCGTTGATTTGAACCAAGACGCGCTTGCAGCTCGCAATCAAGAGCACGGCGACTTGCATCGGTCGGTTCACGGCGACCTGCGAACCGTGTCGCTCGAAGCAGGCCAGTTTGACGTCGTTTACAACTCGTTCGTTCTCGAGCACGTGACGGAAGTCGAGCGAGTGCTTGACAACCTGCATCGCTGGCTTGCTCCCGGTGGCATCCTGATCCTCCGGATTCCTGATCCGCAGTCCGTCTACGGCATGCTGTCGCGTGTCACGCCGTTCTGGGCGCACGTGCAGTACAAGCGGCACATCTCCGGGTACAAGAACGCCGGCAAGCCAGGTTACGATCCGTTCCCCACGGTATACGAGCCGCTCGTGTGCCGCGAAGGCATTCGACGGTGGGCGGATTCCCGCGGGATGATCATTCGCGAGGAGGTCGGCTGGAACTACGCTGTTGCCCGGCCGGGGCTACCTTCCCTGGTAGCGCGATCGGGCATCCGCACGCTGAATCTGCTGTCGCTCGGCAAGCTTTCTGCAGACCACGTGAATCTGACTTATGTGATCGAAAAGCCCGTCGATGCTGACGGACGTGCCGAGGCGGACCGGCACAGCGATTCCCGACCTGCCTTTGCCGGCCACACTGCGTAGCTATTGGAGCATGCTCATGTCGACAGCCTCTGCCTGCAGACCCCACTGGCCCGTGAAGCGCGACCTATTCGGCGTCGAGATCAGCGCGGTCACATGCAGTGAAGCCTGCGACGCGATCCTCGCTTCCGCCCACCAGGGCGAGCCGGCCATCGTTTCGGCGTTCTCCGTGCATGCTCTGATCGAAGCGGCCACCACTGCAGAGCTGGCCGGGTGGGTTAATCGCTTTGCGATGATCGTGCCCGACGGCCAGCCGGTTCGCTGGGCCCTGAACTGGCTGCACGACGCGCGGCTGAAAAGCAACGTCCGCGGTGCGGACCTGATGTGGAACCTTTGCCAGCGGGCCGCCGCCGAGAACCTTTCCATCTATCTGTACGGAGGCACGCCATCGACACTCGCTCGGCTCGTCGGGAGCCTGCAGAACGCATTTCCCGCGATGCGCATCGCCAGGGCCGAATCGCCCCCGTTTCGTCCGCTCACCGCGGACGAAGACGAAGCGCTGATTGAGCGCATCAACGCGAGCGGCGCGAGCTTGATGTTCATCGGCCTTGGATGCCCCAAGCAGGATATTTTTGCCGCGGCCCACGCCGATACGATCCGCCCCGTGCAGATCTGCGTCGGCGCAGCTTTCGATTTTCACGCTGGCACGAAGCCCGCCGCGCCCGTCTGGATGCAGCGCTCCGGCCTCGAATGGCTGTACCGCTTAGGCCAAGAGCCTCGCCGTTTGTGGAAGCGGTATCTCGTCACCAACACCAAGTTTCTTGCGAAACTCGTAGTCGAACTCACTCGCAAGCGAGTCCGCTCTTTACCTTATGACAAGCAACTGGAGCAACGAGTGACATGAAGCGCGCTCTGATCATCGGTGTCACGGGACAAGACGGTGCCTACCTGGCGGAGCTCCTGCTCGACAAGGGCTATGAGGTCCACGGCATTAAGCGCCGCAGCTCTTGCTTCAATACGGACCGCATCGAGCATCTGTACCAAGATCCACACGTAGCGGGCCGGCGCTTTGTCCTGCACTATGGCGACCTGACCGATTCGACCAACGTCATTCGGGTCATTCAGGAAGTGCAGCCCGACGAGATCTACAACCTCGGAGCGCAGAGTCACGTGGCCGTGTCGTTTGAGACACCGGAATATACGGCCGACTGCAACGGCATTGGTGTGTTGCGCGTGCTCGAGGCCATCCGCATCCTGCGACTTGAGCGCAAGACGCGATTTTACCAGGCATCGACATCCGAACTGTTCGGCCGCGTATGCGAAGTGCCCCAGCGCGAGACTACGCCGTTCTATCCTCGCTCGCCGTACGCGGCTGCGAAGCTTTACGGCTACTGGATCGCTGTGACCTACCGCGAGGCGTACGGCATGTTCGCCTGCAACGGCGTCCTGTTCAATCACGAGTCACCCGTCCGCGGAGAGACGTTCGTCACGCGAAAGATCACGCGCTCATTGGCTCGTATTCGACTGGGATTGCAGGACTGCTTGTACCTGGGCAATCTCGATGCGCTACGCGATTGGGGACATGCCCGCGACTATGTCGAGATGCAGTGGCTGATGCTCCAGCAGGATGAACCTGAGGACTACGTGATTGCCACCGGCCAACAGCATTCCGTGCGCGAGTTCGTCCAACGCAGCGCGGCGATTCTCGGGATGGAGCTTCGCTGGGAAAACTCGGGCGTCGACGAAAAAGCATACGATGTGGAGACGGGCAAATGCGTAGTGGCCGTCGATCCGCGCTACTTCCGTCCGGCGGAAGTCGACACGCTGCTGGGCGACCCGACGAAAGCCGCACGCTGCCTGGGTTGGAAGCCGAAGATTTCATTCGACGAGCTGGTGCGCGAAATGACCGAGGCCGATCTTCGCCTGGCCGAACGCGACCAGATGCAACTCGAAGCCGGATACCTTGTGGATGTGTGCCATGAATGATAGCACGATGAGCCAGCGCGACAGAATCTACGTCGCCGGGCATCGCGGTTTGGTCGGCTCGGCGATCGTACGGCGGTTGCGCGTGCTGGGCTATGAGAACCTCATTGTGCGCGATCGCACAAGACTCGATCTGACGGATACTCGCGCCGTCGATGCGTTCTTTGAGGAGACTCGGCCAGACTTCGTCTTTCTCGCCGCTGCGAAGGTAGGCGGCATTCTGGCGAACGAGACGTTTCCGGCCGACTTCCTCCGCAAAAATCTACAGATCGAACTGAACGTTATCGACGCGGCCTATCGCCACCGCGTGCGCAAGCTGCAGTTCCTCGGTTCGTCGTGCATTTATCCCAAGCACGCTCCGCAGCCGCTTCGCGAAGAGTCCCTGCTATCGGGACCGCTCGAGCCTACGAATCAGTCCTACGCCGTCGCCAAGATCGCGGGAATCCATCTCTGCCAAGCCTATGCTCAACAACATGACTTCGATGCGATTGCGCTGATGCCGACGAACCTCTACGGGCCTGGAGACAACTTTCATCCCGAGTACGCGCACGTTGTGCCGGCCCTCATGGGGCGGTTTCACGAAGCCGTCAGAGCCAAAGCCGACGAAGTTGTTGTCTGGGGCACGGGCACACCCCTGCGAGAATTGCTTTTCGTCGACGACCTCGCCGACGCAGCCGTGTTTCTGATGCAGCACTACGCCGAGACCGAAATCATCAATGTGGGCACCGGTCAGGAAATCACGATCCGCCATCTTGCCGAACAAATCGCGGATGTCGTCGGCTTCCGAGGAGCGATCCGATTCGATGCCGCCAAAGCAGACGGCACCCCGCGAAAACTGCTCGACGTCAGCCGCATCACCGCGCTCGGATGGCGACCATCGACGAGCCTCGCCGAAGGGCTGCGGGCTACCTACCGCTGGTTTCTAGAGCACGAAAGTGAGCGGCGAGGATTGCAAACCGCGTATTCGACGAACTAGCTGACCAATGCCGTCGCCATCGCTCTCTCACTTTGCCGGCGTGACCACCAGCAAAGCGCCCGGGCATCGAGCCAGCCGAAGCTGAGGCAATCGCCATCGTCTTTTCGTCCGCAGCTCGATTTTAGGATCGATGTTTGCCGGCTTTCCACCCAGCCTCAAAGACGACCTTAAACCGAGCCTGTGTCAGCTCGTCGTTCTGGACTTGGCTATACTACTCCTGCCAGGCATCGCTAGCTCGTTTCGAACTCTAAACCGGGCAACAGCCTGCTCTGCTGGGCAGCCAATCAATCTCACTGGCCCGCAAAGGCGAATCGCTTGGCGACACGCACCAGATCGGCGATGGCCGAGGAACTTTGCGGTTTGATGACCACGAGATTAAAACCCGCCTCGGCGCACTTCGCTTTGGTGCTTGCATCCGAAAGCCCGGTTCTGGCAACAAGCAGGAATGGTGGTAAGTCGGTGGCGAGCAGATCTTTGGCGACTTCTGTGCCACTCTTGCCGGGCATCATGATATCGAGCAGGACCAGGTGGGGCTCAAACTGCCGGGCGAGTTCCACACATTGGAATGGATCGTTGCAGGTGCGTACGCAGCAGCCGTGCATCTCGAGCAACTTGGCCATTACCTTCGTATCGGCCGGCAGGTCGTCGACGAGCAGGACGCGAAGGCGTCGTGAATTTCCCGTTTCCTGCGACACGATGAGGTCTCGCGCGTACAAGCGGTCCCAGAGGTTTTCGAATAAAACACGGGGGATCCTCCCTGAGAATCGGCAGATCGACCAGCCCAGAGTGGTGGTATCAGCCATCGGAGGCGCGCAAGAGCCACACGGTTTATCGCTGGCTGGTTCATTTCGCTCGACGAAGGCATGAAAGGAAACAAGTGGGGCCGTTTCGCAGAGTCGCGACCGACGTATCGCCGCGCACGGTGTGCCGCCCCTTCTGTTCGATGATAAATACCACAATCCGACCGCGGTCCGCAGTCGGATTGTGGCGGCATCTCCCGGCCCGCGGTGCGGGCCGGGGCGGAAAGTGCTGGCTGTACTTACCGACGGTCGTCCTGGTAGCGACCACCGCGATAGCCGTCGTATTCTCGCGAGCGCGTGCGGTACTCGGTCGCTCCACCGCGGCCGTCGAGCCGCGCTTGCAAGCGATCGATGCGCTGTCCGAGTCGCTCGACCAAATTCTCCAGCCGCGACAGCCGCTGGTCACCGTCGTCGCGATATTCGCGGTACTGTTCTCGACGGCCGTCGTTGGCGTAACGCCGGTCATCTGAGTACCGTCGATCGTCGGAGTATCGCCGGTCGTCGGAGTATCTTTGGTCATCCCAGCGGCGGTCGCCATCTCGAGTCATCCAGCGTTCGTCCGGTTGCTCCCAGCGTGCCTGCTGCGGTAGCGCTTGACGTCGGCTAGCGAGCTGCGCCTGCAAGGTGCGTCGGTTACCGTTGCGAACTACGTCTAAGTCGATCCGGCTGCCCGGATCTTGCCGGGCGATCGTCCTGCTGAGGTCCTGGGTGGAGTTGACCGACATGCCGTTGACCCGCAAGATGCGGTCCCCCTCGCGAATGCCGGCCTGGTCGGCCGGGCTGCCCGACACGACGCGTTCGACTACGACGCCGCCGTTGCGCGCATCCCCGATGAAAACGCCGAGCCCGGCCGGGGCATCCTCGCGCTGCCGCGACTGCTCGTCCTCGCGGCGCTGGCGGTTCTGCTGCTGTTGCTCTTCGCTCTGGCGGCGCTGCTGCTCGTCGTCGCGGTCGTCACGATCATCGTCAAGATCGTCGTCGCGATCTTCGTCATCATCTTCGTCGCTGGCCTCGTTTTCTCGTTCTTGCTCACGTTGCTGCTGTTGGCTGTCGTCGTCTTGCTGCTGGTCGCTCTGTGCCCACGCGGGTAGGGCAATCAACGCGACGCAGAGTGCGGCGGCGGGTAGACTCATCAATCGTCTAAGACGCATGGGAGATGGCTCCTCGTCAAATATGGTTGGCAGCCCCGGCCGTCTCGACTGCGTGTCGATAGAAATCGGCCGAGGCTGTTCGGCTCGGCAACTGCAATTCGTATTCCGATCTATCGCGGCGCAACACCAGGCACGGCGGCCCACCGGCGCAAGTGCGTACCCTGTCGGGAATCCGCGCGAAACGTCGCCCGCGCGGCGAGGCATGGCCGCTGGATCAGCGACGCGCAACAGATCGACTGCCGGTGGCGCGCAGCGAACCGAGTTGATTTCTCAGAGCGCATCTTGATCGTTCAAGGCACGATCGGCCACGGATTGCCGGGCACATTTGTCGCCTCCGGACGCAACCGAGAACGCATCCATGCAAGTGGACGCAGCGCCCAGGCCGATGCCAGACCAAACGAGCTGCCAGCAATCGGTCCCTTCCCTTCGAAGCAGTCCTGGCATTTGGGACAAATGGGCGCGGCGTTTGCAACGTTGTGTCCCCCATAGCAGCCGACAATGCCGACTCCCTCGTGTCCACAGAACACTTTTAAGCGGAGAGTCCTACCATGACGTCCTGGATTTCAAAAATGACCGGCAACGGATTGGCGTTGGAGAATCTGGAAAATGTGCTGACCTTGCAACTTCGCGATCTTTACAGCGCGGAACTCCAATTGATAAAAGCGCTTCCCAAGATGGCGAAGGCGGCCCACAACCAAGAACTCAAGACAGCATTCGAGTCCCACCTGAAGGAGACCGAGCAACAAAAGATCCGGCTCGAGCAGGCCTTCGAGCTGTTGGGGCAGACGCCCGAGAAAGAGACGTGCGAGGCGATGCAGGGCCTCATTTCTGAAGGTGAAGAGATTATCGGTCTCGAGGGCGAGCCCGACGTCAAGGATGCCGCCCTGATCGCGGCCGCGCAGCGGGTCGAACACTATGAGATCGCCGGCTACGGCTGCGCGCGCACCTTCGCACGTCGGCTGGGCCGCGCCGAGATCGCGAAGCTCTTGCAGCATACGCTGGATGAGGAGTCCAACGCCGACGTGATCCTGACCGACATCGCCGAGGCGATGGTCAACACCCAGGCAGCGCAATCCTGATCCGCGTACCCCGCCGCCCGGGGCACCATGTGGACGCTTGGTGCTGCGGGTGCGCGGGGCGTAGCAACACGCTGGAGGTTCGAAATGACGAAGTGCGAGGTTTGCGGCAACGACTACGACAAATCGTTCACGATCGAGATGGCCGGCAAGCGGCACACGTTCGATTCGTTCGAATGCGCGATCCATGCTTTGGCGCCGGAGTGCAGCGGGTGTGGATGCCGGATTATCGGCCACGGCGTCGAGCACGACGAGCAGATTTTCTGCTGTGCCCATTGCGCCGAAATGGCGGGCAGCAGCGGTCTGAAAGATCGTGTGTAGCCGCCCCGCATCGCACGCGTCCCGTTCGCGGCAGCACTGGACCCCATACGAGGAGAGAGCATGTACCACCATGTAAAGAGGCTGATGTACACCGTCAACGTGGGCGAGCCGGATGTCCGCTTCGGGCAGATGCTGCTCGAGCAATTCGGAGGTGCCAACGGCGAGCTGGCGGCCGCCATGCAGTACTCCGTGCAGGGGCTGAACTGCGATGACCCCAAGCGCAAAGACATGCTGATGGACATCGGCACCGAGGAGCTGAGCCACCTCGAAGTCATCGGCAGCCTGGCGCGCATGCACCTCAAGCCGCTCAAGCAGGGGCAGTGCAGCAAGGCCGAGGCCGACCCGCTGATCGCCGTGGTCGGCGGGGGCGGCGTGAGCCTGTTCAACTCGCAGGGCAACCCCTGGACGGCCGACTACCTGAAGGTGTCCGGCCAGTTGGAGGTCGATTTGCGCAGCAATATCGCCGCCGAGGCACGGGCTAAGATCACCTACGAACGCTTGATCGACTTCACCGACGATCCCGGTACGAAAGAAGCGCTCACGTTCCTGATGACTCGCGAGATCACGCACATGAAGGCGTTCCAGGCGGCACTGGAAACCATGGGCAAGGGACCGTTCGAGATCGGCGAGCTTCCGCCCGACGAGGAGTACGTCAACAAGTACTACAACGATTCCACCGGCGAGGGCGAACTGGGCGAGGATGCCACCGGTCCCTGGAACCAGGGTGGCGACTGGGAACTGGTGGACAGCCCCGCGTTCGCCACCCTGGCATCCAAGCAATAGCGCAGCTTGCCGCGCGGGTCATCCGCGAGGTCACGAAGACCTTCGGTGCCTGACGCAAGGAGCCGAGTGACTCACGACAGAGAGGGTTTCGTCGCCAGTTCTTATGGACAATCTGCTGCTGACCGGCGTGGTAGCGGTCGTCGTGGCCGGCGCGGCGATGCTTGTGGCAATTCTCTCGGCACGTCAGCGGAACGTCGACTATCGCATCCAGCGGGTGGCGGCACTCGGCGACGCTCAGTTCGTTCGATCGCTGAGCGGGCTGGTGCGAATGAAATTTAGCGCCAGCAACCGCATCGCGCTTCTCAAGAATGGCGAAGAGGCCTTTCCGGCCATGTTCGCTGCCGTGCGGGGCGCGCAGTCTTCCATCACGTTCGAAAACTACGTCTATTGGTCCGGCCGAATCGGCTACGAATTTGCGAATCTGCTGGCCGATAAAGCGCGGCAGGGCATCGGCGTCCACGTCATCGTCGATTGGGCCGGATCGCTGACCATGGACCGTGAGTCGCTGCGCCTCATGAAGCAGTCCGGGGTCGAGGTCCACTTCTACCATCGTCCGCGATTCGGCGGATTGCATCGCCTGAATCATCGCACTCACCGCCGTGAGTTGGTTGTCGATGGGCGGGTTGGTTTCACCGGCGGGATTGGGTTTGCCGACCAGTGGAGCGGCGACTGCGCGAAGCATTGCCGCCGAGACAACCACTATCGCATCGAAGGGCCGCTCGTCGGCGACATGCAGGCCGTGTTTATGAAAACTGGCTGAAGTCGTCCGGCGACGTGCTGCAGGGAGAGCGCTACTTTCCGCGACTGTCGCCCGCCGGTGAGCAAACGGCCGGGCTGGTCGGCAGCGGGCCCCACGAGCGCACCACCTGGGCGCGGCTCGCATTGCTGATGCTGATTCAAGGGGCGCAGCGGAGCATCCAGATCGAGCAGGCGTTTTTCGTTCCCGATCCCGGCATCGTCGCCGCTCTGGCCAGGGCTGCCCGCCGCGGCGTCGCAGTCGAGGTTCTGCTGCCCAGCGAAAAAATCGATTGGAAGATCGTTCGCAGGGCAAGCCGGCACGGTTGGGGGCCGTTGCTGGAATCCGGCGTTCGCATCGCGGAATACCAGACGGAGATTCTCCACTGCAAGTGCCTGGTCGCGGACGAGCTGTGGACCATGATCGGCTCGACGAACTTCGACTATCGTTCCCTGTATCGCAACGACGAAACGGTCGTCCTGGTCCGCGACGAAGCGTTCGCCCGCCATCATCGCGAGCTGATGGAAACGGATTGGCATGTTTCCGAACAGGTAACCCTGGCAGATTGGAAGTCTCGCTCTTGGCATCAGCGATGGGGAGATCGAATGGCCGCGCTGTTCAGCAGACAGCTCTGACAACGACCGCAGCCGGCGGTATCCACTGCTTCCTCCTCAATCAGCCCGTCACCCTGGAAACCACTTTGAGCAGCGCGCAACCATCCCTGTTTTTTTGCGGCGGGCATTCGTCATTTTGCTTCGCGGCAAGAGAGTCTGCGAGCCCGAGGCCGTTGCGACCGCAGGCCATCTACGAGCGCCAGTCGGCGCGGCATTTGCACGCTGCCCCGCGGTTGAAGGTGCTGCCGCGTCGGCGCAACCTGACGAACAAGCAGACAAGCTCCGCAGACAAAGCTCCGCAGATCGAGCGCCGCGATCACTTGCGGCAAAACGGAAGAGCAGGGTACACAAGTGAATGCGCTCTGTTGGTATGGCTCTAGCGACGTACAGGTCCGCGAGGTTCCCGATCCGAAGATACTCGAGCCGCGCGATGCGATCGTGAAGGTGACGGCGACGGCCATCTGCGGATCGGACCTGCACATCTACGACGGCATGGTACCGACCATGGAGAAAGGCGACATTCTCGGCCACGAGTTCATGGGCGAGGTCGTCGAGGTGGGCGGTGGCAACGGGAAACTAAGCGTCGGCGATCGGGTCGTCGTTCCGTTCAACCTGGCCTGCGGCGGCTGCTTCTTCTGCCACAAACAACTCTACTCGCTCTGCGACAACTCGAATCCCCACGCCGAGATGGCCCGCAAGCTGATGGGGCATTCGCCAGCCGGCCTGTTCGGCTACTCGCACCTGTTGGGCGGGTTCGCCGGCGGCCAGGCCGAATACGTGCGCGTGCCGTTCGCCGACGTGGGCCCGATCAAAGTGCCCGAAAGCCTGAGCGACGAGCAGGTCTTGTTTCTCTCCGACATTTTTCCCACCGGATACATGGCGGCCGACAACTGCGGCATCGAGCCGGGAGATACCGTTGCGGTTTGGGGATGCGGCCCGGTGGGGCAGTTCGCGATCAAAAGCGCCTGGATGCTCGGCGCCGAGCGCGTCCTGGCAATCGACCGCGTGCCCGAGCGGCTGAAGATGGCTCACGACCACGGCCAGGCCGAAGTGATCGATTTCTCCAAGCAGGACGTCTACGGCTGCTTGATGGACATTACGGCCGGCCGCGGTCCGGACCGCTGCATCGACGCGGTGGGGACCGAAGCGCACGGAACCGGCAGCATCGACGCCGTGCTCGACAAGGCGAAGTCCGCCGTGTACCTCGGCACGGACCGCCCGCACGTGCTGCGCGAGGCGATCATGTGCTGCCGCAAGGGAGGAACGATTTCGGTACCGGGCGTCTACTTCGGCGTTCTCGACAAAGTGCCCTTCGGCGCGGCCATGAACAAAGGGCTGACATTCCGCATGGGCCAGACCCACATGCAGCGGTACATGGAGCCGCTGCTCAAGGAAATCGAATCGGGTGCGATCGATCCCTCGTTCGTCATCACCGACCGCGTGCAATTAGCCGATGCACCTTCGGCCTACCGCAGGTTTCGCGACAAGACAGACGGCTGCATCAAGGTGCTCATGACCCCCTGAGTTTCTCGACCCCGCTAGGAGTATTTCATGGCCACGACTTCCATTGACCGATGGGCCGAAAACGAGCTTCCTTGGGCCGACGCGCCCGCGGCGAACCGCAACGTTGCCGACAAAGAGCGCCACTGGATGCTGCTGGGCGGAGCTGGATTAGCGGCCTACGGGGTCCTGCGAGGGGGCTTCGCCGGTCTGGGAGCGGCGCTACTGGGCGGCGCGCTTATGTATCGCGGCTACGGCGGCTATTGCCCGGTCTACCAGGCACTGGGAATCGACACCTGCCACCGAGGCGAAGGGGCCGACACGGCGGTTCGCAACGGCGTGCGGGTGCGCGTCAACACGACCGTGCAACGCCCGCCAGCGGAGGTTTACCGCCTGTGGCGCGACCTGGAAAACCTGCCGCGGTTCCTGAAGCATCTGGAAAGCGTACGCGTCGATGGCGACACGCGCAGCCATTGGATCGCGATGGGCCCGCTCGACCGTCGAGTGGAATGGGACGCCGAGATCATCCATGAGCGGGAGAACGAAATGATTTCGTGGCGATCGCTTCCCGGCTCCGAGGTCGACAGTGCCGGCAGCGTAAGGCTTAACCCGGCCCCGGCCGATCGTGGAACCGAAGTGCGGATTCAATTCAACTACGATCCGCCCGGCGGTCGCGCGGGGGCGGCCCTGGCGTGGTTCTTCGGCCGGGCCGCGGCACAGCAGGTCAAAGACGACCTTCACCGCTTCAAGGCCTTCGCCGAAACAGGCTCCGTGCCGGTGACGGACGGGCAGCCTCAAGGACCGCGCACGTAGGTGAGAGCAACCGTCTCAAGTTTGCTATGAAGATGGATCGCAAACCAGAAAACGCCAGCGATGTTAGGCCTCGTTCCGGCCCTGACGAGTTCGGAAACCCGGCAACCACTCCGCCAAAAGAGGCCCGAACAGAACCCGAGCGCGGCACGGGTGAGCTGGGGGCCGAGGGCAGCGATCCTGCAGCGCCACTGCGACCGCCGAACCTGCCCGATCGACTAGTCCAACCGCAAAGCGAGCATGTTATGCCAGATCCACAGACCGACGAACCGCGCAAAGAGACGCCGCGCGTTGAGCCCAAGAAGCCCGATCCTGCGGAGAAAAAGACGCCCCCCAAGTCGAAAGAATAGGGTGCCGTCAGAGCTGCGGTGGGGCGAGATGGTTTGAGCGCGCTCACGTGCTGCTTGGAAAGCAAGACCACCGGGCAGGCTCACGTCGTCTCGAACTCGATTTGCGTGTTCCAGGGATCTCCCGGGCAGGCCCGGCGGGCCATGCGCCGCAAGTCGCCGGCGGCCAGCCGCTCGGCCGTCGCGATACGAGCCAGCGCGAGCCAAGCCGCATTCCGATCGGCGATTGCCTGGTTGTGTTGCTCGCGCGCAGCGTGAAGGCTCATTCTCAGTCTCGAAATCTCATCCATTTTGTGCCTCTCCTTTCTCGCGGAATGCAAACCGCGGCGCAAAGCCGCCACCAGACGCCGAATCGCCTCGATTGCCCAACTACTCTGCGACATCGTCATCGAGAAACGTCGTCATTCGTTTCGCGATGGTCGCCGCCAGAACCATCGAACTCGGAAGTGCTACCCACAGCAGCGACCAGGTTTCTGAAAGCTCGTAGCTGGCTGACGGGCGGCAGGCAACGGATGCCAGGGTTGCCAGCACATCCAGGCCTGCCGTTGAAGCAAGAACAAGGCGATTCATGGCGTCTCCTCTTTTTTCGTGCAATGCGCAAAAAACAGCTCGTATCATTCCGTCTGTCTGGAGGCAATCTGCGTGCCGAACTTCCAGCGGCTTCGATCATCTCGCTCGCGGTGCTGAGCAGCCGCTCCTTTTCCTGCGAGTGTTGTCGCGAAATCCCCAAGCCGAGAACCACAGCATGAGGCGAGGCCCGGCAGCAAGGGACTCAGATTGGTTGCGACGAGACCAGACTGCCACTTACCTCGACAGGTGTCCAAGAGCGGTCTTGCCGAAATCCCCGCGTCGCGGCCTGGGATACCCCAGTCACTAACGCGGACGTGCAGGCACGCCACTTGCACTTGGAGTAGGCACGTCGACGTGATCGCGGAGAAAGCAGCACGATGAAAAAGTCGCTTATCTTGCTCGCGCTGGCAGGCGGCGCCGTGGCAGGTGCGAAGGTTGCTCAGTGGCGTCGGCTGTCCAAGCTCGCTGGAATGTCCGTGGTCGTTACAGGCGGAAGCCGGGGGCTCGGTCTGGCGCTGGCCCGCTGTGCGGTTGCGCATGGGGCACGCGTCGCCATCTGTGCTCGCGACCCCCAGGAAGTAGCGGAAGCCCGCGAGCTTCTTTTGCGCGAGTATCCGGGCGCCATGGTTCTCGCCGCCACGTGCGACGTCACCGATCGATCTGAGTCCGAGCGGTTTGTCAGCGCCGCCGTCGAGCAATTTGGAACGCTGGACATCTTGATCAACTGCGCGGGTGTGATTCAGGTCGGCCCATGGCAATCGATGGGTACCGAGGATTACCGCGAGGCCATCGAGACGCACGTGTGGGGGCCGCTGAACATGATTCTCGCGGCACATCCGGCGCTGCGGAGAAGGCGCGGACGGATCGTCAATATCGCTTCGATCGGTGGCAAGATCGGCGTGCCGCACCTGTTGCCCTACACGACGAGCAAGTTCGCCCTGGTCGGCCTTTCCGAGGGACTGGCTGCTGAACTGGATCAGCAGGGCATCACGGTGACCACCGTGTGTCCCGGATTGATGCGTACCGGAAGTCCACGGAATGCCTGGTTCCGCGGGCAACATCGGCAGGAGTACGCCTGGTTCAGCATCGGCGCCTCGCTTCCCGGTTTGACGGTGGGGGCCTCGAGTGCAGCGAGGCGCATTCTAGCGGCCTCGCTGGCACGCCGGCGGCACCTGGTCTTCCCGTTGCCCGCGCGGCTGGCGGCAATCGGTCGAGAGTTGGCTCCCGGTTGGACAGCTCGCATTTCGGCAGCCGTCAATGCGCGGCTACCGTCATCTACCGAAGCCGACGGCCCCCGGCGCCGGGGCTCCGAGAGCACTTCGCCATGGTCTCCCTCGCCGCTGACCTACTTGAACGACCGCGCTGCTAACGTCCACAACCAAGTGCCGCCGTCCTGAAGTTGATCGCCCCTGGACCCGGCTGGGACCGCAAATCGACCAAGGCGATCGGCGTTTGACCAAGTCGGTCTCTAAGGCACTAGATTGCCCTGCGGCAAGTGCGACAACGGGCCCATGACGCGTCTCGCGGTCATGGCTTCGGATTTGCTCCGAATTGACTGGCGGTCGCCGAACTCTTTCACACGATTCGCAACGGCTCACAAGACGGAGAACATGTCATGGTTCGCCCGATCGTCATCCACTTCGCTAGTGCGCTGCTTCTCGCAGGGCTGGGCGCGCAGACAGCGTTCGCCGAACAAGCATCCTCGCAGCGCGAAGACGACGCGTCACAGCCAGCAGCCGTGGTGGAGATGACCGACCAGCTCCACTACCAGCCGGACAAGGTAACCATTCAGGCGGGCGAGACGGTACTATGGAAGAACGAGCCGTCCACGATCGCCCACACCGTTACAGCAGTGCGCAAGCTGGCCAAGAATCCCGACAACGTCGCGCTGCCCGAGGGCGCCGACGAGTTCAACTCGGAAAAAATGGAAGCGGGTGATACGTTCACACATACGTTCCAGGTGCCGGGAACCTATCGGTATTTCTGCATTCCACATGAACGGGCCGGAATGGTCGGCGAGGTCGTCGTCGAGCCAGCCGACGCTCAGCAGGACGACGAAGCGGCGGACAAGCACCCTTCGACGGCCGAACAAGACGGTGATACCTCATCGTCGGGCGAGGAAACTGGCGCGGGCACGTCGGACGAAGGCGATACGTTGGTGCTCGGCATGCATTCTCCGCCGCGACCGCCGGACTATCGCGACGCCACGGGGCTCAAAAAGTTTCTCTACTGGGTGGGCAACTTTCATCCGCCGGGGAGCGACCTCCCCGTGGGCGCCGCGGTCGTGGCATTCGTGAGCGAGCTGCTGTTCCTGGTCACCGGACGAGCGCTCTTTGCGGCCGCGACGCGGGTTTCCGTCTGGGTGGCCGGATTGAGCGCCGCCGGGGTCGCCATTGGCGGCTGGTGTCTGGCCGGATTTCGTTTCGACGATCCCAACTGGATGCTCGAAACGCATCGCTGGTGGGGCACGGGCACCGCACTCGGCATGCTTGTGTTGGTGGGCATCGCCGAAGTGGCCTACCGCAAGCAGAGCGACGCCGCGCGCTGGACGTTCCGCCTGGGACTGTTGGCCGGCGTGATCGCCCTCGGCGTCACAGGTTACTTTGGCGGAGCCATGATCTACGGGATCGACCACTTCGCCTGGCCAGGCTGACCACGGCTGACGCCATCGCCCCCGGGCTGTTCGTGCATTTAGCGCGCCCCACGCCTGTAGCGATCCATCGCGATTCGAGAAAGACGATTGCCATGCCCACGATTCTCGAAGAGATGCTAGGGAAATCGATCTCCCCGCAATCGTTTGTCGACGATTACCTGTTCAAGCTGCCTTTCGCTTTGTCGGGAGGCTGCAATAACCTGCTCGATCTCGGCTCGTGGCACGTCATGGGGCAGCTACTGCGCGGGCGCGGCACCGACGTCTTCGTCGGGAACACGCGCGGCGAACGCAGTCCGCGGGTACCGACGACCTGTGGAGAAGCACGCGAGCTATTGGCCGAAGGCTACACCGTAGGCGTTCGCCAGGCGCACAACCACCACCCGGGGCTCCGGCAGTTGGCCGCCTCGTTCCGCGAGGAGTTCGCGGCGCCCGTCGATGTCCACCTGTATGCCACGGCGGCAGGCGCCTCCGGCTTGGGGTGGCACTACGATGCGGAAGATGTGTTCGTGCTGCAGACGGTCGGCTCGAAGGAATGGAGTCTCCGCAAGAATACGGTGAACCCCTGGCCCGTCATCGAGAACCTGCCTGAAGACATGCACTATGAAAAGGAGATCATGCCGCTGATGCGCTGCTTGCTGAGCGCCGGCGACTGGCTTTACGTTCCCGCAGGCTACTGGCACCTGACCCGCGCTGGGGAGGAGTCGTTGTCGTTGTCCGTAGGCATCGCTTCGCCGACGGGAGTCGATGTTTTCGACTTCGTGCGAAGCAAAGTCATCAACTCTCTGCGCTGGCGCGAGCGATTGCCGGCTGCCGCGAACCATGCCGACGGAGACGCGATGCTGGCCGACAAGTATGAGTCACAGTTTCGCATGTTGGCAGAGGATCTGGCGCGCATCCTGGGCAGGCCAGACTTTGCTGCCGAGTATCTCGCCTGGCGCAAGGAGAGCGGAAGGCAGGATGGCGAGCTGTCCGAGCTTCCATCGACGGAAGAGAGCCGGCGGAGTCCTTAGCCGCTTTGATCGAAGCTGACGCGGTAGACGCGACCGTTGGCCTCTTCGGTGAACAGCAGGCTGCCGTCGGGCATTGCCAGCACGCCGACCGGGCGGCCCCATGTCGTGGGAACCGATGGCTTCTCGAGAAACCCTTTGACGAAGTCCTCGTAATAGCCGCGCGGTCGACCGTTGCGTTCGAATGGGACGAAGACAATCTTGTAGCCTGTGCCGCGGTCGCGATTCCAGGAACCTCGAAACGCCACGAACGCGCCGTCGCGATAGTGCTCTGGAAATGCGTCGCCATCGTAGAACGCCAGCCCCAGCGCCGCCGAGTGAGACTGAAAGAGAACCTCCGGCGTCTCGGTCTTGGCGGCCAGCTCCCTGCGGCGAGGGGCTTCGGCGACGTTCAAGCGCGGATCCAGGCGCTCGGGCGTCAGGTACGCATAGGGCCAGCCGTAGAACTCACCCTCCTGCAGTCTGGCCAGGTAATCGGGCACGAGGTTGTCGCCCAATCCATCGCGCTCGTTGACCGTTGCGTACAGAGCCTTGGTTTGCGGATGGAAGTCGAGTCCTACCGGGTTGCGCAATCCCGAGGCAAAGACCTTCCGCTGGGAACCATCTAGATTCATCCGCAGTACCGACGCCCGCGGCAGCGGCTCAACGCTGGCGTTGGTTTTCGAGCCCACCGACACATAGAGCTTCTGGCCGTCGGGCGATACTACCACGTTGCGCGTCCAGTGCTGATTGTATCCCTGTCCGGGCAGGCTCGTGATCTGCTCGGGATCGCCGAGCTGAAAGGTCTCGCCTGATGAGTCCTCGCCTTTCTGATACGGATAACGCAGGACGGCATCCGTGTTGCCGAGATAAAAATACCCCCCGGCGAACGCCATGCCGAAGGGCAGGTTCGCTCCCTGCGCTTCGTCGAGAAACAGTTGCTCGCCCCCGGCGCGAGTCGGATCGGCGGCCGTCTTAAGCAACACAACCTTGTTCTCTCGCGAGGCGGCACAAAGCACGTCGCCCGAGGGCGTCAGCGCCAGCCAGCGGGCGCTTGGCACCTCGGCAAACACGCTCACGCGAAAGCCCGCCGGCAGCGCAAGCGATGCTCCCTCAGGCGGTGGAACGACCCGCGGGTGATTATCGGCGCTTTGCGTGGCGAACGGCTTTGGAAGATCCGAAATCGCGATGCGGATCGGTTCGGGCTGGAACGTGGTATGGGCCAGTTCTGCCGCGCGCCCCCAACTCGCCACCCCCGCGATAGCGCACAGCATCAATGTGGCTTGTTTCATTGCCTGCCTCCTCGAGAAATGCACCGTTGGTCCCGCCTAGCGACGACCGTCCGCACTAAGCATGGAGGCCATGATCACCTGAATCGTGACGGCCTCCCCAGCACGCCGCGCATGTTTCTGCGGCGACCACGTGCTGCGGACCTCGGCAGCTCGCCGCTGGATCTCAGCGGGGGACGGCGACTTCGAACCGTTGGCAAACTTTCCGTTGGCGTGACGTCGAATCATCGCGGCTCCCTTCGTGGCTCAAACTTCTTGCGCCACGCTTGAGCATTTCTCGCGCCATAGCCTGACAGCAATACCGACTCGAGGTCGAACTGCCACGGACAACTAAGGATAGCCGTAATACTCTGCATCGTAGAATGATGGGCTGCTCGGATCGTAGGGATCCTGAAACCTTTCGTAGGGAATGCGGCCGTAGGTCGCCGAGTCGCTGTAGTAACTCTCGAAAAGGCGCCGGCGGCCACGATGTGGTCGGCGGGCAGTTCGACTCAGAAAGACCGTGTCGGCGCCGCGATGAAAGTCGTAGTTGTCGCGCGCCAGCGGATCGTAGCTATAGTAGCCCGTGAATGGATACGGGTAGCGTGCGTGGGCCCCAGCATGCAACGACAAAACCAGGCACGTCGACGCGAAGAGGGCAGTTCCCAGAGGCCGTGGACGTCTCACTGGAAATCTCCTTTGTGAACGACATCGATCCCGTCGGCCTCCGATCGTTGCACCGCAATAGACACAACGAGGCGGAGGCGGCGGGATCGAAGGGCGCATTTCAACTGAACCTATGTCGTCGCCGTCACGAGCCGCTATGGCTGTCGCTGCCAGCCCCGTCGATCGTGATGCGGTTACCGTTGGACTCGATCCTGCGGGCGACCACGACAGGGACTCTATCCTGCGTTGCTAATATCGCTCCCGTGGCAGAGATCTGATCGCCGCGCGCGAGCGACAGGTCGCTGAGTTTTTGGATGGGCCCGGCATCGACGACGCGGCGGCGTCCGTCCCGATTCTCGATTAGCAGGATCAGGTGCCGTTTCTCGTCATTTTTCAGTTGGACCTGCTTTGTGGCGAGAATCTCTCCCGAGACGCGTTGCTGACGCGACCGATTTGATGGACGCCTGCCACGACCGGAAAGCTCCTGGCGAGCGCGCCGGCGGAGTGTGTCTCGCAGTTGCTGGCGGTCCATGCTGCCGTCGCGCGAATCGCGTTGGGCACGCTGGTCTTGTTGCCGCCTGACGACAATAAAATCTTCCAAGCCATCAGCGTAGCCCGCCAGATATCCGGCGGCGAAAATGGCCGCGTCGGCGTTGCGAATCCGTTGGGACTGCGAGGATTGTTCGTTCCGACGGTCACGGCTGGATCGTGATTGGCTGCGATCGCGCGCATCACGCTGGCGCGCGTCGGTTGAATCGTCGCCGGGCCGCGACCGGCTCGATTGCTGGCCGAGCGCCGGCGGAGCGATCAGCAGAGCGAGAGGCAGCACGAATAGTCGGATCGGCGTTGTGGTATGCATTGCGGAAGCACTCCTGTGGGTCGGTGGATGGTCTGGATCGCGGTGCGACTTGCCGACGGCGAGTGAGCACGACGTCAGTAGTAGCCGTCGTAGTACCCGCCCCAGTCGTCGTCGTTCCAATAGCTCGAGTGTAGTACGGGCTATCGTCCCACAAACGGACGCCATCGTTTTCGTAGCATAGCCGTACACCTGCGCTGCGGCGGCTGACGGGGCGGCCGTGAAGACCGCCAGCACAGCGGCAAACGCGAGTGCAGAACGTAGCAAATGATATGCCGACGCGCACGCACGCAAGGACCTCACCGCCATTCGAGCGGGCTCGCTCGCCGACCGTCGAGCAAGTAACCTCCGTCCCGCGGACACCGTCATGGCAATGCGCAAGGGTACTCACCAGACGCAGCGGGCCGCTGCGTAGTCATCCTGATGCTGCAGACACCAGCTTGGATTCGTCCACCCCATCTGGGATCGCCCTCGCGGTTGCTCGGAGGCTTGAGCGCGGGCCCGCTTCTTCCCGTGAGAAAGACCAGGAACTCCGTAGCAGTCCGTCGTTTTGAGAAACTGCCGCGGATATCTCGAAAGACGGGCCGGCGCGGCACCGTATGTGCCTGACGTAGGCCGCGTCAATGGACGAACTCTTATCGTTAGGGGACAAGAATGCGCTTAAGCAACACGGCGGTACTACTTCTGAGCACGACAGCATTGACCTTTCTCGCGGGCATGGCGCGGGCGGAAACCGTGATGTTCACATCGAGCCTGACGGAGTTGAACGCGTCGAATGTGTCGGGCAACGCGGTCATGAGCCTCGACACCGACACGCAGATGTTGGAGCTGGACTTAAATCTCTTCAACCTGGAACCCAACCAGGATCACGTGTTCCACATCCATGGCACGTTTGACGGCAGCGACAACCCCACCGACGCGACCACCCCCACGCTGGCAAACGACACCGACGGCGACGGCTTCATCGAACTGGCCGAGGGCGCCGAGACCTATGGCCCCGTCATCGTGCCGCTGGGAGTGCTCAACACCGCGACCGGCATGGTCGTGTTCAATGAAACCTACAACCTTGGCGACAGCAACACGTTTGCCGCCGGTTTCGATGCTAGCGATCTGATGCCATTGAACTTTCGCGAGATCGTCATCCACGGCAGAACCGTGGCCGACGGCCCAGGCCAGGGCACCGATGGCGAGGTCGACGGCACCGGCGGTTACAAGGCCGTGCTGCCGGTGGCCGCGGGTGAAATCGTTGGGGTCATTCCCGAGCCGTCGTCCTTCGTTCTGGCAGGTTCCGCACTGGTCGGGCTCCTGCTGGGCGCCTGGGGGCGGCGCGGTCGCACGCGCGGCTGGTCGGCTCCTACCCCGTCCGCACTGCCCGCACGCAACGCACCTTGTCGTGAACGACACACAAACTTGACTCAACTACTTATCTCGCGAGCTCGCCGACGTTTGTCGCGTGCTTTAAACAAAGGATGAAGAACATGAAATATTTTGAAACTCGTCCGAGAAACGCAGCGGCCTGCGCGGTCGTGGCACTGGGCACGTTGCTCCTCGCAAACCCGGTGCTCGGGCAGCAAGGCCCGGGCCGGCGCTCCCCATCAGAAATGTCGGCCGGCGACAGCAACCTGCGGCTGCGGGCACAAATGCCCGACCGCGTGCGGGTCGGCGACTCGTTTGACTTCGCCGTCGAGGTGCAAAACGTCTCCAACAATCTCGTGCTTCGCAACATCGAGATCGCCCAAACCTCGACGGGCCCCCTGAAGATCGAATCGGCAAAGATCGAAGGTGGCCCGCAGCAGAACGACCAGAGCAGCTCAGCCGGCAATCAACAATCTCAGCGGTCGTCAAACGCATCCGAACAAAGCCAGGCGAAATCGAACCAGCGCGAGAAGGAAAGCTCGGACGCCGTGCGCGAGGTCGCCAATCGGCAGGGCCAGCAACAAGAGGGCAAGAAGCAGAATTCGCAGTCAAAGGGCTCTCCGCAGAAGCAAGACACCGGCCAGCAGCAGGGAAAGAACGAGGACCAGCAGCAGTCGGAATCCGACGCCGGCTCGTCGGCCAAATCGTGGAACATCGACGAGTTGATGCCGGGCGAGAGCCGGACCATCCGCGTCACCGCGGCCGCCGACAAGGTGGGCCGGTTGGACACGTGCCTGGCAGTCCGGTCGTACGAATCGGCCGTTTGCCTGACGACCGACGTCGTTAAGGCGGAACTGGAGATCGCCAAGCGGGCGCCTGAGCGGGCCAGCACCTGTGAGATGCTGGAGTTCTCCTACTACGTTCAGAACGACGGGTCGGCCCGCTTGCCGAGATTCACCATTCGAGACGAATTGTCGAAAGGCCTGAAGACGAGCGAAGGCTCCGAGCAACTGGAGTTCACCGTCGATGGGCTCGAGGCCGGCGAAACGCGTCGCTTCGTGGCCAGCATCATCGCCGACAAACCGGGTGAGTATAGCAGTCGCGCCATCGCCGAGCGTCAGGACGGCGACACCGTGCGCTCCGCCGAAACGACCACCAAGGTCGTGGCTCCGGATCTGGCCGTGGCCATCGAAGGGCCCGACACCGTGCAAGTCGGTGACCTCGCCACCTACAAGGTTCGCGTCAGCAACAACGGCGAGGCCGTCGCGCCCGGCACGACCCTGAAGCTCGGCACCGCCGAGGTCCTCAACCTGGTGCGCGTCCAGGAACCGCAGCCCTCGGATCAGCAGGTCGCTTCGGTGAGGACCTCTTCCCGCAGCCAGTCTTCGCAATCTTCTGACTCGCAGCAATCTTCCGACTCGCAGGCCAATGCCAAGTCGGATGGCAACAGCGAACAGAAATCGAAGAGCCAGTCGTCCAATTCAAAGCAAAGCCAGTCTGGCAATCAATCGCAGAACCAATCTAATCAGAACCAATCCGATCAGAACCAATCCGATCAAAACCAATCCGATCAAAACCAATCCGATCAAAACCAATCCGATCAGGACCAGTCCGGTCAGAACCAGTCCGGTCAGAACCAGTCCGGTCAGAACCAGTCCGGTCAGAACCAGTCCGGTCAGGACCAGTCCGATCAGGACCAGTCCGGCAAGCAGGACGGCGGCGAGTCGTCGGCGAAGGACCGCCAGGGATCGCAGCAGTCGATGCGCCCGATTCATTGGGACCAGCATACGACGCGTGAGATCGAACTTGGCGACTTGAAGCCGGGAGAGACCATTGCCGTCAGCCTCACAGTGCGCGGCAACCAGCAAGGCACGTTTCCGGCCGTGGCCGAAGCACAGTACAAGTGCGACCTGCATCAAGATTCGCAGATGGCCAAAGCCATGGATCGAGCCAAGGTCGAGTTCGTGGCCTTTCCGGCGCTGCTGATCACGACCCGAGACCAGACCGACCCGGTCAACACCGGCGAGGAAATCGTCTACGACGTGAACGTGAAGAACCAGGGGGGAGCCAAGGATCAGGACGTGCAAGTCGTGGTCACCTTGCCCGAAGGCCTGGAGTTCGTTGGCTCCGACGGGCCCACCAAGGCCAACGCCAACGGGCAGGAAGTCACCTTCGAACCGATCGACGAACTGGCCGCGGGCGACTCCGCTCAATGGCAGCTCAGGGCCAAGGTGAACGACACGGGACAGGTGCTCTTCAAGGCGAAGCTGACCAGCCAGGGGCTCGCCGAAGGCGCCATGTCTCAGGAACCCACCCGCCTGATCGAGTAAATCGCACGTTCCCCCGGTCGCCCCAAGCCGTTCCGGCCAACCGGCGATGCCTGCGGACAAACATTCAGGAGACCCCAGTATGAAATCTGTCGTGTACCTATCGTTCCTGGTCTTGATGGCGGCGGCCGTTGGTTGTGCCGACACCGACGCGCCGGAGGGAGCCATGGACGCAGACGCCGGGACCGGGGCTACCGTCCCGCGCGGAACCGAGTTCGAGGAAGAGACCTCGTTCCGCGATGAGACGCCGACGCCCGAGCCCGAACCACAACCGGTCACGGTCGAACCCGAGAGCGGCACTGCAGACGCACAGCCCGTCGACCACGCACCGGAGCAGTCCGCCGACCGTGCTGAGCAACAGCCGGTCGACGCCGCGGAACAGTCATCCAATGCCGGCAACGATTCTGATCCCTCTGAGATTGCCACGGACAATCCGGCTGTTGACGAGGAGCCCGTGAAAAAGGTCCCTGAAAAACTCAAAGACGATAAAAAGGGAACTTAGTAGGTCTACTAAGGGCTGACGTCATGGCCCTCGCGGTGCTGCGGATGCCATACTATCTGGGGCATCAGCCCATTAGGAAACGCGAGCCATGAACGGCCCGCCCCCCACCGTCACGCATCACGCCGGGCATACTGGCCCGGCTACACCTTCGGCTCCAACCCGAAGAGACGATCTCTCGCGGCAGCCCGCCGACGCAGCCTGGCGCTGCTTGCTCGTCGTCTTGTCCGTGTCCCTTATCCTTGGTATCAGCGGTCTCCTGGTAGCAACGCTGGGCGTGTTGCTGCTCGTCTTTGGCGGCGTGCTGGTTGGGATTCTCCTCAATGGCATCACGCGCTGGGCGTCCGGCTTCTTGCCGCTATCCTATCGAACTGCGTACACGCTGGTCGTCGTGCTGCTTCTCGCATTGGTCACGGTCGGCTTCTACTACATGGGCTCGCAATTGGCGGCACAGGTGTCCGAGCTTTCGGCGCAACTAAGGGCCTCGGCGGAACGCGTTACTGCGCAACTTAGAGAGTATCCCTGGGCACGTCCCTATCTGAACGGCTCTCAAGTGGACGAGGTTGTCACGGGCAGAGTCGTTCCCAGCGTGATGAACGGCCTCGAAGCTGGCATGTGGGCGGTAAGCGGAGTGGTGATTATCGTTGCCGTCGGCCTCTATCTTGCCTACGATCCAAAACTCTACAGCGAGGGCCTCTGCAAGCTCTTTCCGATGCGGCATCGCCGACGTTTTCAAGACGCCGTCGAGAAGCTGCGCACCACGCTGGGCTATTGGATTGTGGGGCGTTTGCTCTCGATGACGATCGTCGGGGTGCTCACCGCCACCGGTCTCTGGCTGCTGGGCGTGCCGCTCTCTATCACGCTGGGAATCCTGGCCGCGCTGCTTACCTTTATTCCAAACATCGGACCGATCCTGGCCGCTGTGCCACAGGCGCTGCTCGCAACGCAGGTCGGCATAAATACGGTTTTCTATGTGCTACTGTTCAACGTTGGCTTGCAGGCCGTCGAGAGCTACTTGATCACACCGGTCATCCAGCGGTACCAGGTGATGCTACCGCCTGCGGTGACGATCTCCGTGCAAGTGTTGCTCGGCGTCGTGATCGGCACGATAGGCGTCATCATGGCCGCCCCGCTCACCGCGGCCCTGATGATCCTCATCCAGATGCTCTACGTGCGCGAATACCTCGACGATCCGCATCCCGGAAGGCTGCTCGAGAGCTCCTGACGCTCGTTCCTCCGGCCCTAAGTCAGGCGCCATGTTGGTCAATGTATGCCCAATTCAGGCGGCAATCGACCAACCTGAGACAACAATGCCCGATTGGGGATCCGGCGATGCCGCGGGTCGTCGAGAGCACGATCCGACGATCGGGCAAAACGTCGGCGTGCTTGCGCCGAGATCCCGAAGTTGTCGCCGAAAATGCCGAAGCCGGTATGTCGTTTGCGACCCGTGGCGCCGACGGCGCAAGACGGCTTTGGTGACGGAGTGCATGGCACTCTAGCCGTTTCCGCCCACGTCAGCCGGACCCAGTCGCCCTGGGGCAGCCTGAGTCAGTGCTTCCGCAGGCGTCCGGCTAACTTCGCGAAACACGAGCACACAGACGGAGGAAAACCATGAAAGCGCTACGACGATGGACGCTGCTCATTCCGCTGGCACTTCTGGCCGCCCCAGCCGCGGGCCAGGAGTACTGGGAGTATTCGCCCTGGGAAGGCGAGTGGGAACGGAACGATCCGGTCGCGGGTTTGGAGTATGAATACGAAGACGGCTTCGTCGAGGCCGAGGAGGAAGCCTACGAATGGGAAGCCGGCGAAGGCTATCACGAAGAAGAGTGGTACGACCCGAGCGACTGGTTCGACGACGATTCGAGCGTCGACTACGAGGACGACTCGTGGGGCTACTACGACGACTACGGCTATGACTATGACGACTATGGCTACGGCTACGGTTACGACTACGACAACTACGACTACGACCTCGACTACAACAACTGGGCGTGGGATGACCGCGACGACGTCGACTACGAAGCGGACGTGCAGGCCAAGGGGCAGATCGAGTCGCTCAAGCGGATTCAGGGAGCCGAAGGCGCGCCGCGAAGCGTGCGGCTCACTCTTCGCACCGACGACGGCGAGCAACGCACCCTCCACCTGGGCGACGTCGGCTATGTGGAACGCTATCTCCCCGAGATCAAGAAGGGAGATCGCATCGTCATCGGCGGGCAGAACGTTCAAGTCAACGGCCGCCGCATGTTCAAAGGGAAGGAAATTCGCACTCCCGACGGCAGCTACATGATTCCCGACTATGAATACAATCGTCGGATCGAAGGCCGGCTGACGGGCCTGAAGAAGGTGCGTCTGCGCGAAGGCAACGTCGAGGCCGTGGTCGCCAAGGTCAAACCCTGGCAGGGCAAGACGATTAACGTCCTGTTGGGGCCGGTCGAGGATCTCCGCGCCGAAGGGCGCTCGATTCGTCCGGGCTCGCGAGTCCGCGTCGAAGGTTATCGCCGCGAGGTCGATGGCGAGAGTACGTTCGTGGTTCAGGATGTGAAGAGCCTCGAACAGCAGCAGGACGATTCCGACAACCAGCGGCGGCAACAATCGCAACGCTCTGCTCGCCGCAATTGACCAACGCATGTCTGGGTCGAAAGCCGAATCTCCTGGCAACCTGGCGGTCGCTGCCGCAAGGACGCCTTTGCCGTCCTGGGCGACGACCGCCAGGCCGGGATATCCGGGCCCGAGCAGCCCATCGGCGGCGACCGCTCGCGGTACAAAACGGCAGGCGAGATCAGAACTCGCTGCACACCAACCGCCTCGGTTGGCCATAGTCGAGCGTGCGCACCTCATCGGCTGATACGAGACCTTCCTCTGCAAAGCCCGGCGCCTGTCAGACCAAATTGGCTGTTGCACGCCCTCTCTGCGGGGATTCCCCGCAACAACTCGAGCCGCCCGGTATATTTGGACGCCGCAACCGGTGCAGTATGCGCAGCGTGCAATGGTCTTCTCGGACCGCGATATCGGTTTGGAATCGAATTTGCGTTCTCGGCGCTGCGCGTCGTGGAAGTGAGATCGGCGTAGCCCGGAAACATCGAAGGGAGCAAACGATGGCCGAGAACGTTGCAGATTTCCTGCTCGAGCGATTGCGTGATTGGGGTGTGGAACGCATCTACGGTTATCCAGGCGATGGGATCAACGGCATTCTCGGAGCGCTGAACCGGGCGGGGAACAGCCCCGCATTCGTTCAAGCACGCCATGAGGAAATGGCCGCCTTCATGGCCACCGGGCACGCCAAATTCACCGGCAGGCCGGGCGTTTGTCTGGCCACCTCCGGTCCTGGGGCGATCCACCTCCTGAACGGGCTCTACGACGCCAAGCTCGACCACCAGCCGGTCGTGGCCATCGTCGGACAGCAGCCGCGCACGGCCCTCGGAGGCCACTACCAGCAGGAAGTGGACCTGCAAACGCTGTTCAAGGACGTTGCCCACGAGTACGTCCACACCGTGATGGCCCCGGAGCAGCTTCCGGCACTTGTCGATCGCGCGATGCGCATCGCCACGATCGAGCGCACCGTGACCTGCTTGATCTTTCCCACCGACGTGCAGGAGCAGGAGGCGGTGAAGGAAACACCGCACGAATTCAAGATGACGCCCGGCAGCGTGGGATTTGCCCGGCCGCGGGTCTTGCCCCCGGACGAAGACCTGCATCGTGCTGCGGAAGTGATCAACCGTGGCGAAAAGCTGGCCATCCTGGTTGGCCAGGGCGCCAGGCATGCGGCTGACCTGATCGTCGAATTGGCCGAAAAGACCGGCGCCGGCGTGGCCAAGGCCCTGCTAGGCAAAGACGTCCTCCCTGACGACCTGCCCTTCGTCACAGGATCGATCGGCCTCTTGGGAACCAAGCCCAGCTACGACCTGATGATGGGATGCGACACATTGCTGATGGTCGGATCGAGTTTCCCCTATTCACAATTTCTGCCTCCGTTCGGACAGGCCCGTGGCGTGCAGATCGACATCGATGGCAAAATGATCGGCATCCGCTATCCCATGGAAGTCAACTTGGTGGGCGACTCGAAGCAGACGCTCGAATCCCTGCTCCCCCTGTTGGATAGAAAGCCGGATCGCGACTGGCAGGACGGCATCAAGGAAAACATTCAGCAGTGGTGGAAGGTCGTCGAAGCGCGGGCCATGAACGACGCCAATCCGCTGAATCCTCAGCGCGTGTTTTGGGAGCTGTCGCCGCGACTGCCGGACAATTGCATCCTCACCGCAGACTCCGGGTCGGGCACGAACTGGTATGCCCGCGACATCAAGATTCGACGTGGCATGCGGGCCTCGCTCTCGGGGACGCTGGCCACGATGGGGCCCGGCGTTCCATATGCCATTGCCGCCAAGTTTTGTCACCCCGACCGGCCCGTCATCGCAATGGTCGGTGACGGTGCCATGCAGATGAACGGCATGGCCGAGTTGTTGACGATCTCCAAGTACTGGAAGCAGTGGGCCGATCCGCGGCTGATCGTGCTCGTGTTGCACAACAACGATCTGAGCCAGGTCACCTGGGAAATGCGAGCCATGGAAGGCGACCCGCGCTTCGAAGCCAGCCAGCAACTGCCGGACTGCAGCTACGCGGGCTTTGCGGAAATGATCGGCCTGCGGGGAGTGCGCGTCGACAATCCCGATGACGTGGCCGGCGTGTGGGATGAGGCATTTGCCTCGGACCGGCCGATCGTCGTCGACGCAATCACCGATCCGAACGTTCCACCGCTGCCTCCGCATACGACCTGGGAACAGGGCATGGCGATGCTCTCCACGTTGTGGCGGGGCGATCCCGATTCGGCCGACATCATCCGCCAAAGTTTTAAGGGCAAAATCAAGGAGTTCACCGCAGGCTGAGCGACTCGACCTACTCGGCCCCTACGACCGTGTCACGAATTCACGACTTGCATGTTGCGGCGACCTGCCGCCGCGGGCTGGCCGCCCGGCCGACGCGGGCGTCTCCTGAACGAAGGTGCAACGTGGTCGACACTGCAACAGAGCCGGACGCGCGGGTATATTTCGCCGCCGAGCGGACGCAATTGGCGTGGATCCGCTCCGGCGTTGCGCTGATGGGGCTCGGCTTCGTCGTGG
>CALFYT010000047.1 GCA_937952415.1 uncultured Planctomycetaceae bacterium
CTCGGCTGGCGCCATGACCATGTCGGCCATCAAGCGCGCCCGCGGCGTGAAGGACTATGGCACGCTGGTCGTCGGGCACGGAGGCGTCTTGGATCGCATCGACTCGATCTGTTTCGCAGCCCCGGTGTTCTACCACCTGACGCGATACTTCTTCGTGCTGTAGGGCGCTGTCAGTGCGGCCACGCAGGCTGCTGCTTACGCGCAGGCCACGTCCGCCGCGCAGTCGATATCTCAGGCGACGATTTGCTGCGGCCTACGACGCTACTGCCCAATCGCCGCGGGCCAATTGCCGGACTGTGCTGCTACGCTAGATCCATCGCTTGCGGCCGGCGGGCGGCTCCATTCCAGAATGATCTGCCGCGGACCCACCATCGGCTGCGGACGCGTCACCTGGTGTTGCGCGTTGGCGGGGCTGTCCGCTCCACCGGCACTGGCGCTACCGGCTGAGGCAGACGGACCGATGTCCGGCTTGCGCCACGGTCGTCCGTCGGACGAGGCAACTTGCAACACGTCGGGCGAGGTGCTGGCCCGCTCGTAAATGCTTGGACCGTCCGCGGTGGCCGATGCGGTTTGCACCGCGGTGTCTGGTTCGACGCCGACGGGCGGAGCGGGCGCGATCGGCGACTGCGCCGACGGACCCGGTGCGGCAGTACTGCGCGGAGGAGCCGTCACGGCAACCAGCGACGGCTGCGCGCCGGCGCCGTCGAGCTTGGGACTTCCCTGGCGCACCCAACCGAGCCACTCATTCTGGAGCGATGCCAAACTCTCGACCCCATAGTGCGTATTGACGGCGCGGCCCCAGTTCTCGTCTCGCAGGCCGTCACGGATGAAGGCCAAGAATTTTTGCCGGCCGCCTTGCTGCACCAGGTAGCGGGCCACCGAGTAGCCCTGCGAATACAGCGGCAACACGTCGTGCGGGTATTCCTTCATCGCGAACATCTGGCTAAAGGCGATACCACGACCCGTGCGCAGGAAGCTGATCAGCATGTTCTGCTGCTTGGCGCGTTCGCTGGGATGTTCGACCGTCGTACAGGCTCCTTCGTCGGCCCAGCGGGGTAGCGGCTGGCGAAAGTGCGTGGCAAACACTGTGTGGGTCACTTCGTGGGGCAGAACGGAGTCGAGGATCCGCTCGCGCGAACCTTGGATCGTCATCCGCCAGCCAAACACTTCGCCCCGATCGAAGACGAAGCTGGTTGCGCCGCCGGCACCAAGTTGCGGGCCGACTTGCGCGGTGATCGGACAAGGCTGCGACCAATTGGGCATCGCTTCGCCCAACCACAATTGAGCCAGGTCGTGCCGATACTTTTCGGCCATGTCACCGATCTGTCGGGCCAGCTCCGGTGAGGGCGCGCTGACGACAAAGTTCTTCGTGCGGTAACTTGCGCCAAGTGAGCAGAGCGCGGCCACCAGGACGGCACACCGCAAGAGTCGAGCATCCATGCTCCATGCACTCCATGATCGAGGGTTTGCAGGCCACTTCCGTGCGGCCCGAGCCGGCCAGAGCAAGTTCTGAGCCGATCAATTGCCGGCGGTGGGAATGCGCTTCCTAAACTAAATAACCGGCAAGGTTTGCCAGAGGCGGGAAAAAACTGTGCGGCCGACCTGGCACGGTCGACCGCCGTGTAAACTTTGCAAGTTCTATCCGTTTCAGCAATTCGGTCCTAGGTCACTTCGGTGTGCGACCATGCTTCGCGCGCTAGCTGCTACCAGTGCTGGCGCCGCGCGCGATTTAATCGCCGGCGGGCTGCGAGCAAAGCCGCTCGAGCAACGCGGCGTTGGCCGGCGGAAACTGATACGCGCCCAGTTCCGCCGCGGCGACCCAACGAAATCGCTTCGGAAGCGGGCGCCGCTCGGCTACCGACGTGCATGCAAAGAAATGAAGTCGAACCAGACCGTGGGGATAGGAGTAGTCGACCGTCGGGTACCTGCCCGAGACGCACACCTCGAGCCCCGTTTCTTCAAGGCACTCGCGATATGCGGCCTCTTCGGCCGTTTCGCCGGGGTCTATTTTTCCGCCAGGGAACTCCCAGTAGCCCGCCAGCGCAGCGCCGTTGGGTCTTTGCCCGATCAAAAACTCACCACCACGCTGGACCACGGCAATGGCGATTTCGGTTCGCTCGGCAGTGGCGTTGGGCGTGTGGCTGTTCGAGCGGCTCATGACGATTGCTTGTACGCATCGAGCAGTCGGCCCGGCGAGCCCATCATGTTGTAGCCGCAGTCGACGTGGAGAATTTCTCCGGTGATCCCGTCGGACATCGGCGACAGTAGAAATGCCCCGGTGCGGCCGACTTCGTCGTGCGTCACGTTGCGCCCCAAGGGGGCCATTTTTTCGTACAGGCCGAGCATGTCCTCCACGCCGGCGCCGCGACCGGCTAATGTTCGCAACGGACCGGCACTCAGTGCGTTGACGCGAATGCCGCGCGGCCCCAAGTCGTAAGCCATGTACTTCGTAATCGAATCGAGCGCCGCTTTGCAAATGCCCATCACGTTGTAGCCCGGCACAGCCTTCTCGCCACCGAAGTAGGTCATGGTCGCGATCGCGGCATTGTCATTGAGCACGTCGCGGGCGGCGTTGCACACGGCGATCAGGCTGTAAGCGCTGATTTCCATCGCCATCAAGAAACCGCCGCGGCTGGTCTCGATCGTATCGCGTTTGAGATCTTCCATCGACGCGAATGCGATCGCGTGGAGCAAGAAGTCGATCTTGCCAAACTCAGACTTCGTGCGGTCCATCGTCTCGGCGATCTGCTCGTCGTTCGTCACGTCGAGCGGCACGAGAAACTTGGCTTGATCGCTAGGATCGGTCAATTGCGCGACGCGGCGACGATTGCGCTGTCGCTCGTCGTCCGGCCGATCGGGCAAGTGGGTAAACCCGCACTCTCCGCCCTCGGTCATGATGACTTTGGCAATCGCCCACGCGATCGAATGATCGTTGGCCACGCCCAGAATCAATCCTTTCTTTCCGTCGAACAGGCCCATCTGGCTCCTCCTTTTTCGCCGTGCTGCGCGGCCACAATGCCGTCTGCCCCAGAAGATACCGCCTGAACCCGGTTCGGTAAACACGCGTTCGGCTGACGAACGTGCACCATTCCCGCGTCGAACGCGTCGGCGCGACGCCGTGGCAGCGAAACGGCGAAGTCCCGCATCAAGTGAGCCGGTGCCGAAACATCCACGACGCAACCGAAAGCGTCAATACCGCAATCACCGCCAGCGGCCAGAGCTCCCCGACGAGGTCGCCCAACGATGCACCCTCCAGGTAGACCCGATGTGCGATCGTGATGGCATAGCGGAGCGGATTGACCAACGTGAAGTATTGCAACACCTGAGGCATGGCCGACAGCGGCGTTGCCAGGCCCGACAGCAACGTAAAGGGCATCAGCAGCACGAACGAGAACAACAGGGCCTGCTGCATGGTCGCGACCATCGACGACACGAGCAGCCCGATTCCCACGGCGGCCAACAGAAAGAAGCTCAGGCCGACGTAAAGCGTCACGAACGAACCAGCGAACGGAATCTGAAACCAAAGTTGGGCCACGAGCAGAATGATCGTGGCCTGCGCGATCCCGATCAAGTACGCCGGCAGGGCCTTTCCGCCCATGATCTCCGCCGGCCGAAACGGCGTCACTAGCAACTGGTCGAACGTTCCCTCTTCGCGCTCACGGGCCACGGACATCGCCGTCAGCAGCATGGTCTGCATCATCGTCAGCGTGCCGATCAAAGCCGGCAGCATGTGCCACCGCGTGATCAAATTCGGATTGTACCAGGCTCGGGTTTCGAACTGGATTGCATCGCCCGGCAGCGCGTGCTCGCTGCGCCAGTCCGCGTTGAACTGGCTGACGATCGTGTTCAAGTAGCCCAGCGCTGTGCCGGCCGTGTTCGAGTTGCGGCCATCGGCGATGACCTGAATCTCGGCCGGTTGCCCAAGTTGCAGTTGGCGCTCGAAGTCCTGACCAATTTGCAACACCACCAGCGCGCGGCGGTCGTTGATGTAGGTTTTCAGATCTTCGGCACGGTCCAAATTGGCCACGCGCTCAAACGCCCGCGAACCGTCCAGGCGGGCGACTAATTCCGTCGAGGCGGCGCTGCGGTCCTGATCGAGCACGGCGAAGGGTACGTTGCTCAGGTCGAATGTCGCCGCGTAGCCAAAAATCAGGCACTGCAACATCGGCGGTCCAAAGACGGTCGAGCGGCCGCGCGGATCCTTGAGGATCGCCAGCAACTCCTTGACAGACAGCGCCAGAATTCGACGGATGGCGTCCAGCATCGCGACCTCAGGCCAGTTGCTTCCGCGTCGCCATCCGCGCCAGCACGCGCAGGATTATCGCCATCGCGGCCAGCATCAAAAAGCTCGGCAAATACACGGTCCACACGTTGCCGGCCAAAAAAACCGTTTGCAAGATCGTCACGAAGTAGCGCGCCGGCAGGATGTAGGTCATCGCTCGCACGGCAACCGGCATGCTCCGCAAGTCGAACAAAAAGCCCGAGAGCATCATCGCCGGCAGGAACGTGACAATGATCGTCAGCTCGCACGCGACGAACTGGCTCTTGAGCGAGGACGAAATAAGCAGCCCCATGTTCAGGGCCACTAAGAGATAGAGCATAGACGCAGCGCATAGCACCAACAGCGAGCCGCGCAGCGGCACGTGGAACAGGAACTTGGCCGTCACAATGCACAGTGCCAGGCCGATCAACCCCAGAATAAAGTACGGAATCGTCTTGCTCAGCAAGATTTCTTTGGCACGCACGGGCGTGACGAACAGCGACTCGAGCGTGCCGCGCTCCCACTCCCGGGCCATGACCAGCGCCGTCAGAAACGCGCCGATCAGCGTCATGATCAACACGATCAAACCGGGCACCAGAAAGTAGCGGCTTTCGTTGGCGCTGTTGAACCAGAGTCGATCGGCCACGGCGACCGGACCGGCGGCCAGCGGCCGTCCTTCGACCGATTCCTGCGCGGCCCAGGTGCCGATCGCGCCACGAATGTACGATTCGATGATGCGGGCCCGATTGGCGTCGGTTCCGTGGACCAGGATCTGTACGTCTGCTTCGCCCAGCGCGAGCTGCCGGCCGAAGTTGCTGCGCAAGACGACAATCGCGTCCACTTCGCGCGCGAGCATCAGGCGGCGCGCTTCCGGCATGGCCGTGACCATCGTCACATCGAAGTACGGCGAAAGCTGAAACGCGCCGGCCAGCGACGTGGCCGCCGGCGTCGCTTCCTCGATCACCACGGCCAACGGTGCATCGCGAACGTCCAGCGACAGACCATAGCCAAACAGCAGGATCAGCACCACCGGCAGCACGATGCCAATCGCCACGCTGCTGGCGTCGCGGATCATCTGCCGGCCCTCTTTGCGCACCAGCGCCCCGACGCGCCGCGCGCCGGCGTTCCACCATTGCGGCACGCCGGAGATCGCGACTGTGTCGGCGGGCGACTTTGTGCCACGCTGTTTGTCACCGTTGTCGCGTGCCTTCTCCACGATGCCGATGAACGCGTCCTCCATCGTCGCGGCGGCATCACCATCCTGCCGGGCGTGGTGGCGAATCTCGGCCGGCGTGCCGCGGGCCAGCACCCGGCCCGCTTCGAGAATCACGACGCGGTCACAGTATTCGGCCTCTTCCATGAAGTGGGTGGTCACGATCGCCGTAACGCCCTGATCGGCCAGCGCGGTGATCCGTTGCCAGAACTCGCGCCGGGCCAGCGGATCGACGCCGCTGGTCGGCTCGTCCAGAAACACGATGTCCGGCTCGTGCATCAACGCGGCAGCCATTGCCAGTCGCTGTTTATAGCCGCCTGGCAATCGCTCGCTGGGCGTCCGCGCCATGTCGGTCAGCTCGAACTGCTCGAGAGCCCATCGGATGCGCTTCGTCCGGGCCGCACCTGATAGTCCGTACGCGCCGGCGAAGAAGTGAAGGTTGTCCATCACCGACAACTGGCCGTAGAGCGAAAACTTTTGCGCCACATATCCGATGCGTGCCCGGGCCGAAGCGCGCGCGTAGCGCAGATCCAGTCCGGCCACGCGCAACGAACCGCCGCTGGCCGGCAACAGCCCACACAACATCCGAAACGTCGTGGTCTTGCCTGCACCGTTCGCGCCCAGCAAGCCAAACACTTCGCCCCGCCGCACGGCGAAACTGACGTGATCGACCGCCGTAAACGCGCCGAACTGCCGCACCAGGTCGCGGCACTCGACGACTGGTTCGTCGCCGTTGTTCGACGGGGCGTGCGCGATTGAAACCTCCGCGGTCACGTGCTCGTCAGCACTGGCGTGTCGGTGCAGCAGCACCATGAACCCGTCTTCGAATCGCGGGGCCGCTGGCGAGACCGCGGCGCCGTCGGCCAGTGCCGTCGCCGATTGATCGTCCGACGAAGTCGCGCCCAGCACGAACCGCACATGGCCACCCTCGGGCACGGCGTCGACGACCCCCGGTTCGCGCAGCAAGTCGGCTTGCAGACCGCGAGCAGTTTGCCCCGCCACCGGGTCGGCCAAGAACGTTCGGCCCGCGGCAAGTTCGCGCACTTCGCGCGGAGCGCCATCGGCCAAGATACTCCCCCGATGCAGCACCACTGCCTGCGCGCATCGATCTGCTTCGTCCAAGTACGACGTACAAACCAGCACCGTGATCTTTTCTTCGTCGACCAGTCGGGTAATGATCTCCCACAGCTCGCGCCGCGATAGAGGATCGACGCCCACGGTCGGCTCGTCCAGCAGCAGCAATTCCGGCGAGCGGACCAACGTGCAGGCCAATCCCAGCTTTTGCTTCATCCCACCCGACAGGCGGCCCGCCAGTCGTTTGCCAAACGGCCCCAACGCCGTCATTTGCATCAGCTGCGGATAGCGCCGCCGCCGATCCTCGAATGAAACGCCGTGCAAGTCGGCGTACAGGTTCAGGTTTTCTTCCACGCTCAGATCTTCGTACAGACCAAAACGCTGCGGCATGTAGCCGATTCGGTTCTGCACGCTTTGCGGGTCGGCGGCGACGTCCACGTCCAAGACGCGAAGTATGCCCGAGTCGGCCGTCATCAGTCCGGCCGCTAGTCGGATCAGCGTGGTCTTGCCAGCTCCGTCGGGTCCGACCAGCGCCGTCAACGACCCCCGGGCGATTTCGAGCGACACGTCGTCCAACGCGCGCACGATTTCGTTCGGCTCGCGATGAAACGTCTTGACCAGACTCCGGCCGGATAGCGCCGCGTCATTCGGCCCGGCGCCGCTCATGGTTCCGACTCCGCGGGCACGTCAGACTCCACCGGCACGTCAGACTCGGACGGATCGCTGCCGGCGGGTCCTGCCGAAGCCTCGGCTGCGGCGGCCGTCGCGATGAAGACCGTCGCGGGCATACCCAGCCGCAATTGATTCTCAGGATCGTCGACAAACACCCGAACTTCATAGACAAGGCTCGTCCGCAGCTCGTCGGTCTGCACGGTCTTGGGTGTGAATTCCGCCACCGGCGAGATGAAACCGACCCAACCCTCGAATCGTCGCTCGGGAAAGCTGTCGACTTCGATCGAGGCACCGGTTCCTTCGCGAATCTTTCCCAAGTCGGGCTCCGAGACGTACGCGCGCACCCATTTTGGATTCAGCACTGCCAACTGGAACACGGACTTCTGCGGCGAAGCGATCTCGCCGGGCTCCATGATCCGCGTGCGAACCACCGCATTGAGCGGCGCCGCAAGTTCCGCGTCGGCCAGTTGTTGGCGCAAGAAGTCACGCTGCGCTTCGTTGGCCCGCAGCTTCGCCTCGGCTTCGGCGATATCCTCGTCCCGTGGGCCGGCTACGGCCAGTTGCAACGCGTTGCGATTGACTTCCGTTCTGGCATTGGCCATCGCCAAGGCGGCCTTGGCGTTGTCGATCTCCTGACGGCTAACGGCGCCGCCGTCGGAGTCGGCCAACAAGCCCTCGAGTCGGTCGTACAGTTGCTGCGCGTTGGCTGCGTCGGCTTCGGCCGACTGTAGGTTGGCGCGGGCCTGCTCGATTTCTTCGGGACGTGTTCCGTTGCGCAATCGCCGCACGACCTCGCGCTGCGCCGCGACCTGTGCTTCGGCCTCGGCCACTTGTGGTTTCAGTCGATGCGTGTTGAGCCTCGCCACGATCTGCCCCTCTTCGACTCGGTCGCCCTCGTCGACCAACACCTCGGCGATCCGCTCGCTGTTGTTGAACGCCAGGTCGATCTGGCGAAGGTCCACGTTGCCATAGAGCACGAGCTGGTTGCCGTTTGGGTAATCGTTGGAGTACCACCAGGCCGCACCGGCCAGCAGTCCGATGACAACGACCACGACGATCCCAATCACGATTCGATTCATGCGTCACTCGCTACACGCTTGCGTCGGCTGCCAGCACGCCCGGTCAAGCGGAGCGCCGCTCCAGGCTCTTTCGTAATCCGAACAACCGTTACAATTTAGCCACTCTCGGCGAATCCGTAAGCGCCGATTCGTGATGCGCCTTGTGCGTTAATGCCGCCTTTGCGGGCTTGCCGAGTAATACCAATGCGTCGGATCGTGCCGGATGTGATAGCTTGACCGCGGCCGTCGCCGATTGGATCGCGGACCTCGCTTCGCCGCGGCACGTCCGACTGCGCCACTGACCGCCGGATTTATCCCGCTGGCCCGCCCACTCCGCCCGTCAACCAAAGCCCCCCGCGCTGCTCGGCCGCTGCGTGGCATTCGACGCACTGCGCACGACCTCGCCACTGCCGTCTTGCACGGCGCCGCTTGGCGACGAATCGCCCAACGACCCAACGCCTTTGATCGCCGCATGTTGAATCACGCCGACCACCGCCGGCAGCGGCCTGTTGCCACCGCTGCGCTGCCCACGCGCGCCGCGCGATTTAGGCGTGCTGCTTCCGGTCGGCCTCGCACGAACCGTTCGTTGGCCCTGCTGATCGCAACCATGCTGGTCGTTCTTTGCGTGGGCGGGTGCGCGGCGTCGCTGCGGCAATGGATGCGCAACGGGTTTAAGCTCGGGCCGAACTACGCGCCGCCACCGGCGCCCGTCGCGCCCGAGTGGCTCGACGCCAACAACCCGCGCGTTTCCAACAACCCGCCGTGCGACTGTGCCTGGTGGACAGTGTTTGGCGATCCGACGCTCAATGGCCTGATCGAATCTGCATACCGCCAGAATCTCGATTTGCGCGTCGCCGGCACACGCATCCTCGAAGCCCGATCGCAACGGGCCATCGCCGCGGGCAACTTGTTTCCGCAGTCGCAATCGCTGATCGGCGCATACGCCAATGGCCGCATCACGCGCAACCTAGGACTGCCGCTGCCGACAAACCTGAACCTGTGGGCCACGGGTTTTAACGCGTCGTGGGAACTCGATTTCTGGGGACGATACCGGCGCAGCGTCGAGTCGGCCGACGCAGACTGGGCGGCGTCGGTCGAGCAGTACGGAGACACGCTGGTTTTGGTGCTCTCCGAAGTTGCGACCAGCTACGTCGAGCTGCGCACCTTCGAGCAGCGAATCGCCTACGCGCAGCAAAACGTCGAGATTCAAAAAGGCTCGCTCCAATTGGCCGAAGAACGCTTTGCGAAGGGGTTGGCCACCGAGTTGGACGTGCGGCAAGCGCGCACCAGCCTCGCGCAAACCGAGTCCACCGTGCCGGTCCTACAAACCGGAAAGCGCCAGGCCAACAACCGGCTCTGCATTCTGTTGGGCATGCCCGTGGGTGACTTGGCAGGAGAGTTTGCTCCGGCGCGCATCCCCGCCGCGCCGGCGGAAGTGGCCGTCGGCATTCCGGCCGATCTGTTACGCCGTCGAGCGGACGTGCGCCGCGCCGAACGGCAGGTCGCCTCGCAAAGCGCACAACTCGGCGTGGCCGAAGCCGATCTCTATCCCAGCCTGTCGCTCAACGGATTCCTAGGGTACGCCGCCGACGATTTTGAAACGCTCTTTCGCTCTAGCAGCTTCACTGGGCTGATTATCCCGACGTTTCGCTGGAACATCCTCAACTATGGGCGGATCGCCAACAACATTCGCGCCCAAGACGCGCGGCTCGAGGGCGCGGCGATCCAATACCAGCAAACCGTCCTATCCGCCGGGCGCGAGGTCGAGGACGCGCTGGTCGGGTTCCTCAGTTCGCAGCAACAAGCCGACCGGTTGGACGAAAGCGTGCGCCAGGCCGAGCGATCGGTCGAGCTGGTATTGGCCCAATTCCGGGGCGGCATCACCGACTTCAATCGCGTTTTCAACACGCAGTCGACATTGGTCGCGCAGCAGGATCAACTGGCCACCGCGCGCGGACAAATCGCGCTGGAGCTGATCCGCGTGTACAAGGCGGTCGGCGGCGGCTGGCAGTACTTTTTTTGCGGGTGCGGCATACCGCAGGCGCAAGCCGTCGAATCCGTCGTGCCCGATGCAGGAACGGATGCCGACGCGGACGCACTTCCGACGCCGCCCGGCCCCAAGATCGAGGAGCTACCGCCGCTGGACGATGCCCGATCCGGCACGTCACGCGGCGCTGGCAGTCCGCGGACGGCCAGCAGCGGCAGTGGAATCAAGAGCGGCCCCTTGCCCGATCGGCGCGTGACGTTACCATAAACGACTGGCGCGAAGTCGCCGCGCTCCCTTAGCTCAATTGGCAGAGCATCTGACTCTTAATCAGAGGGTTGAAGGTTCAAGTCCTTCAGGGAGCACTCGTTTGGGCGGATCCGACGTTGAGTTGTCGCAGCGCCGCCGTTCCACGACGCTGCGGTCGTGAATAGGCGTTTTCTTGGCAACGCCATCTCCTTATCCGCGGAGCTTGGGATGGATCTTCCCAGGCTGCACGTCGTTGCTTCGTGCCGTCGGCCGCTTCCTGGCTATTGCATCCTGAAGGCACGACCGCATCGCGAAGCCATGACGATCCGCCGCGGCACACTCCACCCGCCAGAAACTTCGAATTCTCGATGAAGCGGTTGCGGGATTAACGCGTCCGCCAGCGGAGTACTTCGACGGACTCATTCGCCGCTGACTCGTCTCCGATGCTCAAGAGGGCCGATCCGTCGTTCGAGAAGGCCAGCCCGTGGACTGTGCTCTTGTGTCCTCTAAGCACCAGCATTTCCTGGGCTGTCGCGACGTTCCACAACCGGATCGTCTGATCGCGCCCGCCGGTAGCAACCGTCTTGCCATCCGGCGAGATTGCCACGGAGCAAACCTCTCCGTAGTGTCCGAGGAGTGGTGAACGAAGCTTGCCGCTTGGAAAATCAAACAGATACGCACCCGAAATGCACCCCAACGCCAAGCAACCTGCCGCCTCAGAGAAATCGACCGAGAAGATATGCGACGTGACTTCGAAAGGGTTGAGTAGCTTGTTATCTTGCCGGTCCCATACGAACGCTCGGTCGATGCAGGTGGAAACGATCCATCTTTGGCCTGGCCGGCAGTCAATGGACTGCACGGTCCCTTCGAGATGCATTGAGTGAACGATGTTGCCAACGCCTGCTTCGACGACCTGAACCGTGTTAGGGGCGGTATGCACGATGCGATAGGCATCTCGCGGATCCCCACCCGTTGTTGGTCGCACTTGTGAGGCCACTTGCACGAGTACGGGCTGGCTGTCGGTGACGCGCCAGATCTCATTGCTATCGTGATCACCATCGTCAATCAGATGCAAGTAGTCGCCGTCGAACGAAAACGACATTCGCGTAAACGGCCAATCTGTCTGGGATGGCAGTTCCACATTGAACGAGGAATCATCAACCCCACACACGACCGTGCGGCAATGATCACCATCGTCGACCGCCAGTGCGATTTTCTCGCCGCGTGGGCTAGCCGTCGCGGCGCGGATGAGTCCGCCCGGGAACCACACTTGTTCGAACGGCGCAAATGGGCTTTGTGCTTCAAGATCCAAGATGACGCAGGACCTGTCCCAACTGGCAGTCAGCAGGTATCGCCCGTCGTCCGACACCGCCAAGTCCGAGATCCGACCGAGATGCATCGGGATGGAGCCTCGGAGACGTTCGTCAACAAGGCTTAGCACGTCAACGACGCCGCGGTCCGTTGCGCAGTAAACGCTGTCGCCGGTCTTGGCAGCGGCAACGTAGTGCACGCGGCCAAACGTGGGCACGGTGAATCCCTCCTTGTCCTCGGCGATCGGGACAACTCGCAGGACGTCGGGGATCGCGATGGCAAGCATGGCACTCTTACCGACAAACTCCAGGGCAGTACACCCGGTTGAAACGGCAATGGATTTCACGCTTTCGCCGGTCACGGTGTCCCAAATCGCCACGGTGTTTTCTCTGCCGCCGGCCGCCAGCAGGCTTCCGTCGGGGCTTAACGCTAGACACTCGAGCGTTCCGAGAGAGTTTGGCGACGCACGAAACGTGCGCTGCAATTCGCCCGTGACGACGCTCCAAGCGCGCACGATTTGCTCCTCGCCCGCAGTGTAAAGCGTCTTGCCGTGCGGTCCGAAGCGAATCGTGTTTATCTTGCCGCCCGGACTGTGGATTTCGCGTATCAACTCCAACGAGTCCGCGTCCCAGAGCCGAATCGTGGCGTCGCAGCTTGCCGTCGCCAATAGTTCGCCGTGCGGTGCAAACCGCACCACGTTGGCACATATATCATGCGCGCGGAAGCTGCTTTTAATTGCGCCGTCAGGGTACGACCAGATGTCTATCGTGCCATCCCGGTTCGCCGTCGCAATTCGACCACCACCCGGGGCGACCGTGATGCTGTCAACTTCCACAGGACGGCTCGGATGCAGGGTAGTCCGTGCCCGGCGAGAAAGGTGATTGAGGAACTCGTATTCAAAACCACGCAAACGGCTGCCTTCGTACGCAGCCATCGTGTCGGTAAATGCTCGGTAGTCGAGCGCTTCCCAGGCCCATTGAGCGGTGCGCATGGTTGCGGCGTATGCCCGCTGCTGCGCCTTCAACTCGCTGGCTTCTGCCGTTGCGCGCAACTGTTCGGCTACAATGCGACTGTTTCGCAAGTTGCGGGTATACAGGATTCCGATTCCTGCGATCACGCATAGCGCCACAACACTAACCGCGATCAGTCCCGCGAGCGTGGGCTTGCGTCGAGTCCATGCGAGCAGCCGTCTGCCAGCGGACAGGGGGCGCGCGACGGTTTGTTCGCCATTCAAGAACCGGCGCAGATCGGCGGCCAGGTCGCCAGCAGAGTGGTAGCGTAAGCTCGGATTTCGCTCCAGGCACTTTAGGCAAATGGCCTCCAAGTCGCGCGGTATGTCATGGCGCAATAGCCTTGGCAACTCGGGCTGGTCATTGATTACCTTGTGCAGAGTCTGTGCATCCGTTTCGCCCTGAAACGGCGCTTGACCCGTGAGCAACTCGTAGAGCACTACGCCGAGACCGTAAATATCGCTCGCGCCGAACCGTTGATCGATCGTCCCGTTGATTCGCTCGGGCGGCATGTACGCCGGTGTTCCCACCAGAGTCCCCGTGCGGGTATTCGTCTGATCACCTGGAAGCTTAGCTAGTCCAAAATCAGTAAGCTTTGGGGCGAAGGACGAAATCGGCCGAGCCAAGAGTTCCTGGTCGTTGGCATCCTTTTCGGTTGCCGACACGTCGAGTAGCACATTGCCGGGCTTGATGTCGCGGTGCAGAACACCGAGCTTGTGGGAGTCCTCTAGCCCATCCGCGAGACACGCCACAAGTTGCGCTGCATCGCGTGGGCTGGCGCGACCCTCGTGGCGTGCAAGCCACTGGGCCAACGACGGACCCCGGCAATAGGGCGATACAATGTAGCAGAGAGCGCCGTCCTCCCCCACTTCGTGGACGGCCAACACATTGGGATGATCAAGCCGGCCAGCAGCCTGTGCCTCGTTCATGAAACGTTGACGCAGCTCCGGCGCAACTAGCACCTCAGGGCGAGGCAGTTTGAGAGCCACTTTGCGGTCGATGGAAGGGTCGATCGCCAGGAACACGACGCCACTGCCACCACGCCCCAACTCGCTCAGGATCCGAAACCGGCCGATCCACTCGCCAATGAGTGAATCGTTTGGCGCGCCATTAGGCTCAACGGCCGAGGGCGTCGTGCCGTTCGAACGCGATGTATTCTCGCTGTAGGAGGTTGGCGCCGTCGCGCGGACTACAGAATTAATCGACACCACGAGTTCGCCCAATCTCGTCCATTCTTCACGCAACTCTAGCGGGAGTGGCGTTTCATCGAAGTCCGAGGGAACGGTTCCGGCAGCAGATGACTCGTCGAGACGTTCCAACATCGACTCGAGAACACGGCGCATATCATGCCCTGCGCCGTTCGACGACTCATCATTTCGATTTGCAGCATGATCATTCATGCTTGTCCAGGACTCGACGCAGCTGTGCCAGTGCTCGCACCCACCGTTTCCTCGCGGCCTCCTCGGAACAATCCAGCGATTTGCCAATCTCCGAGAAACTCTGGCGTTCGACGTTGCGCAAATGTATCAGCCACCGCACGGGCGGGGGCAATTTGGCGATGCTTATCCGCAACGCCGCCGCCTGTTCGTTGTGGGCCAGTTGCGTGCTGGGAGTCGGAGCCGGATCGACCACTGCGGTCCCCACCCGCGAATCCCGCAATTCGTCGATGAGTACTTCGCGCCGCAGGTTGCGGGCCTCGGTCGAGCTGAACCGGCGCGCGACTTCCAAGGCACGAAAATAAAGTATCCGCCGTAGCCAGGCGAGCAGTTCTGCTTCTGTCTGACCCTCAAATCGCTCGAACTTCTGCTGGAAGTGCAACATGGTCTCTTGCACAACGTCCGAGGCGCCAACCTTGGCCCGCAGGGCGGGGTTCAACGACTCGTTTGCCACGTGAAGGAGATACCGCCGATAGCGCTCGGCCAAGCGACCAACCGCTTTCGAGTTTCCGCCACGAGCTGCGGCGATTAGGGCGTCCGAACTCGCTGTCGGGGCCACGCTGACCGAAGAGTCGTCGACGCGACCACGAAGCATTGTTGCAACCTCTAAAGTGCGGTAGCAGGCTAGACCGGACCGCCAAATCCCGGAAATTGCAAGATCTCGGCTACAGTTTCACCCAGCAAAACGGGTCAGTCAAGAAAATTGCGGCGATCCGACCCTGCTGACACAGAGATTCGTTCCGCCTCGCAATCCTGACGTGGCAACGAATTCGCCGAGTAGACGCTCGTTTCCCGTTGTCTGTCTGGATTGCCACTTCGCCGTCCTCTGCCATTTCTTTCGTCGCGGCGCCACCTTATTCGGAACTTTGTGTCGCAGCGTGTCGGCTCAGAGAGCTGAGCTACCCCCTTGAGCCGAGTTCGTGCCGCCCTTGCTCGAATCCCGGGTTTGGTCCAGGCCGGATGAAGTTGGTCACCGCCGCTGCATCGCACAAACCCACCTGCGATTTAATTGGCGGGTGACACCCACATCTCACGTTCTTGTTCCTGAAGCACTCGCCGCGCCGCGTGCGTCTCATGCTTGGAACGAAGGGACACGGCGCCGCGGCCGGTGGGGGCAATTGGTGGCCTCCCTGGTCACGTGTTGCCCCCGGGGACTGCCTGTTGCGGAACCAAGCGTCCCGCAGCACACGGCCCTTTGTGCGCTTTTTGCCAACATCACTCGGCTCCCCGGCATTAACCGACTGGATCTACATCCGGCCCATTCGGCGGAGGAAGTGGCAAGCTAGCCAGCAACACGCGGCTCTGGCAGACCCAATCGCGTACTACTAGGTCGTTTCCGCAGTCCGACCAAAGGGAGGGTTGTCGGATTCAAATGCTCTCGAAATCCCAGCAGATAAGTTCCATGATCAATGACGCTCGACAACAAAGAATGAAAGTAGTCGCAAGACTCGTAGCAATTGGTCAGGAGCTGAACCGGCTCGACGCCGCAACGAGTCTAAACGCAGAAGAGCTAGAGGTCCGGTCAGAGCTGAAGGCCTGCAGGGCGGAGCTGTGGCGTCAGCTTAGCATCGAAGAACAATCGCAAGTCCTGCCGTAGCGCACGGCCGGCAAGTATGACGAACTTCGCTAGCCACTGCTCGTGCCACGTTGTTGGAGCGGATCAACCTTAATTACCGCTTCACGTGCCAAGCTTCTTTCTCAATACTCGCGCAGCGAGACTTAGTTCGAACTCGGCCGCACCGCATTCGCCGCATTGAAGGTATCGAATCGCCTTGCGAAGCTGGCTTCGGGCGATGGCGGATTCTTCATCCGCGACATCGAGCGATTCAACGGCCATCAGCAGGCCTTCCAAACTTTCGATCGTTAACGGAGCGCAATGCTGGCCGTGAAAGCTGCGCCCAATCCGATCGTAGATTTGCATCAGGGAATTCGTAACTGGCTCTCCGCCTAACATTTCCATCTCCACCCAGCTCCTCGGGCTAACGAATCCTAGTTCTCCCTAATTTGAACAACGGAATCCCCACCGCTAACCCGCCACGCGTACGTTTCAACGGACTGGCTTCCTGATTTGGACGGCGAGACCCGGATGGGTACCATGGTGTCAACGATAGGACTGCATTCGCTCGTGGCGGTTAGGGGCGCCCATGACCGACGAGTCTGTAACGACGTGGGTCAAACAGGTCCAGTCGAGAGACCCGATCGCTGCCCAGCAGCTCTGGGGGCGGTACGTACACCGGCTTCTACAACTTGCTCGAGCTCGTCTGGGGCGTTTGCGGCGAGTAGCAGACGAAGAAGATGTCGTCGTCACTGCGTTCGAAAAGTTTCTACGAACTGCCGAAGAAGGGCGTCTTCCGCGCCTTGACGATCGGAACGATCTCTGGCGCGTCCTAGTGCTCATCACTGAACAGGTGTCAGTCGACGAGATTCGCAAGCAGCTCGCCGAAAAGCGTGGCGGTGGCGGTGTTCAAGGTGAATCGGCCCTGGACGCAGGGGGCTTCGACTCAGCACACCATGGGATCAATGGAGTGCCGGGACGAGAGCCTACGCCGGAGTTCGCACTCGCGGCCGCGGAGCGCTGTCGTGCCCTGCTGGGCGCTTTGACGAGCGACGAGCTTCGCGACATCGCGCTGGCCAAGATGAATGGCTACACCAATGCCGAGATCGCCGACCAGTTAGATCTGAGCGTGCGAAGCGTCGAGCGCAAACTGAGTCTCATCCGCAAGATCTGGCTTTCCGAGAGTCGCAAGTGACTCATCCACTTTCAAACAGCGAAGACGCGTTCGCCGTTACCGTCGCGGTCGAGTTGGACCGCGTCTGCACGCAGTTTGATCGCGCCTTGCGGGATGGCAAACAACCGAAAATAGAAAGTTTCTTAGGCGGGGTTCGGGCCGACACTCGTGATCGGTTGCTCGCGAACCTTTTGATGCTGGAAATGGAGCATCGGGTTGGTCAAGGCGACTCGCCACTGTTGCACGACTACCAGTCGCGGTTTCCCGATGACTTGCAGCTCGTAAAATCCGTCTTCGTTCAGGTGGTCATGCCAACTCACGTTGGTCGCTTCGAAGTCGAAAGGGTATTGGGCAAAGGTGGCTTCGGACGCGTCTATCTTGCATACGACAGGGACCTCAAGCGTCATGTCGCAATCAAGTGTATTCTGGGATATCAGAAAGATGGGGCGGGCTCAATTCCTCCGCTGTTGCAAGAGGCGCAGTTGGCCGCGCGCCTGAAGCACCCTGCAATCGTGCCGGTATACGAAGTTGGAAAAGATGACAACGGAGGCCACTTCGTCGTTCTCGAATACATTGATGGAATAACGCTCAAGCATCTAATACGGGAGGACGACCTTTCGCTCCACCAGGTGTTGAGTATCCTGACAACCGTAGCCGACGCACTGCAATACGCTCACGAGCGAGGGCTAACTCACCGTGATCTCAAGCCGGCAAACATCCTCATCGATCGCCAGCGGCGCCCGTACATCGCCGACTTTGGACTGGCCATTGATGAATCGATGCAGTTGCTTCGCAGGCGCGAAATAGCCGGCACGCCGCCGTACATGGCGCCAGAGCAGGCGGCCGGCGAAACCCATCGTGTGGATGGACGCACGGACATTTGGGCATTTGGCGTCATTCTTTACGAGATCTTGACAAAGTCTCTGCCTTTCAGCGGGGACGATCGTGACGAACTGTTCTACGCAATTCGCCACGTCGATCCACGACCACCGCGACAACGTGACGGCTCGATACCCGTCCGGCTCGAGAGGATCGCGCTAACATGCCTGGCAAAGCGTATGTCGGAGCGGTATAGCTGTGCGGCGGATCTATTGGCCGACTTGAGACTGGCACAAGGCGAGGCAGAAGAAGGGAGTGTGCCACTCGGGGAAGTGGCCAGTGGAGAAAGTGGTACAGATGCCCGCGTGGTGCCCAAGGGCCTGAGGAGCTTTGACGCTCCGGACGCCGCATTTTTTCTCAGGCTACTACCCGACCCACGAGACACGAACGGTGTTCCAGAGTCCATCCGTTTCTGGCAGTCAAGGCTGAACGAAACCAATGAGGATGCGACGTTTCCCGTGGGGCTCGTCTACGGTCCAAGCGGCTGTGGAAAAACGTCGCTCGTAAAGGCCGGTCTGTTGCCGCTGCTTGATGACCACGTCGTTCCCATCTTCGTCGAGTCAACTCGAGATGATACGGAACTTCGGCTGCTGAAGGCAATTCGTAAGGTATACCCTGCCATCCCCAATGCCCTGTCATTGCCGGAGATCATCGCCGGATTGCGCGAAGCGAACTGGAAGTCGGCGGATCGAAAGATCGTGATCTTCCTCGACCAGTTCGAACAGTGGTTGCACGCGAACCCGATGCAGGAGGGCACACAACTTGCCGATGCGTTAAGGCAATGTGATGGAGGTCATGTTCAGGCCGTGCTGCTTGTGCGCGATGACTTTTGGATGCAGTTGACGCGACTTCTGAGAGTGATTGAGGTGCCATTGGTCGAGGATCGCAATTCGGCTTCTGTCGACCTGTTCGATACGCGGCATGCCGCGAACGTGTTGGCCGAGTTCGGAGTCGCGTACGGAAGACTTCCTGAGCAGGAGTCGGACCGGACGCAGTCTCAGCGAGACTTCATTGAACAGGCCGTAAGCAGCCTCGCTGTTGACGGTCGAGTGATTCCGGTTCGACTGGCTCTATTCGTCGAGATGATCAAGAACAAGCCATGGACGGCTGAGATGCTCAAGGAGATGGGAGGGGCGGAGGGAACCGGTGTCGCATTTCTTGACGAGTCTTTTGCCAGCCCAACTGCGGCACCGGAGCATCGCCTGCATCAAGCGAGCGCCCGCGCCGTGCTTGAATGTTTGTTGCCGCCTGAGGGTACCGATATCAGGGGTAACATGCGTTCGGAGGGCGAGCTGCTCGATGTCTCAGGCTACGGCGGTGCGCGGGACGAATTTGAACGACTGGTCGACATTCTTGACGGTGAGTTGCGGCTGGTCACCCCCACGGATCCTGCAGGCCAAGCAGCCCAAGAAGATGAATCAACATCCACCGGCGACCGGCCAGATCGTCACTATCAGTTGACTCATGACTACCTCGTACCAGCGATCCGGGCATGGCTGACTCGCAACAAGCGCACCACGGCCAGGGGCCGTGCCGAGCTGCGGCTCACTGAGCGAGCCGACGCGTATCGGGCCCAGTCTCACACGCGACAATTGCCAAACCTTTGGGAATGGCTGTCGATTCTCTGGCTGACTCGCGGTCAAAAGCGGAATGACCCGGAACGACACCTACTGCATGCGGCGTCGCGATACCATACTCGACGACTGGTTGGGGGAGCCGCGGTCATCTTCGTTCTCGCAGTGGCCGCGTATGTCGGGATAGGTCGGATTCGCGCAACCGGTTATGTCCGAGCATTGGCAACTGCCGAAACACAGGATGTCCCCAGACTCATCCGCGATGCGCGGGTTGCTCGTTGGTGGTCCGACCCCCAACTTCAGTCGCTCAACTCGAACGGAAATGAGAAAGAGCGGTTGCATGCCGCTATGGCACTGTTGCCGGTCGATGCAGAGCGCCTCGACTATTTGCTTGATCAACTTCTTTCGGCGGAGCCTGCCGACATCGATCCGATCCGAACGGTCGTCTTCACCTACGGAAATCAAGAGGCCGCACAGAGTCGCCTCTGGAGCGTGCTTGGCGACGACGAGCAGCCGCGACCTCGTCGCCTGCGGGCAGCGGCAGGTTTGACCACGCACGGCGTCGACAGCCAGAAGCGCTGGACTCCGATCGCAACCGAACTGTTCAACGCGCTGGTTGACGAGGTGTCCGCGGATCCTAGTGGTTTCGACTACTGGCTGAGACTGCTAAGACCGATCCGAGACGTTGTGGGAATCCCCGCGGCAGAGTCCTTTGGGAGTTGCTCGGGCAATCGCCAGACTCGGTACCTGGTGGCTGCGATCATTGCCCGCTTCAACGATGACCGTGTCGAGAAGCTCGTCGAGTATGTTTTGGATGCTGACAACGAGCAGTTCCGGCCCCTCGAGTCGGCGATCCTTCGACACTCGACATCCGTGGAGCCCATCTTGAAAGAGATGGCACGACAAACGATTCGCGACGACCAGTCGGAAGCCGAAAAAGACCGAGCGGCGCGTCGCCGAGCCAATGCAGCGGTGAGTTTATTCGAAATGGGGCAAACGGAAGCGTTTGAAAACGCGCTTCTGCCAGAAGACTCTGGCGATCGACGCGTGCAATCCCGCATGATCGAACGGTTTTCGAGTGCCTCGTCGGGCGACGTGGCCTTTCACGCACGCTTGCAGGCCGCGTTGCGTGGGCTTGAGACAGCGCCGGGTGACCAAGGCCAGCAATCCGCGACGGCCGAATCACGATATGCTCAGATACTTATCGTCGGTGATCTCGCAGAGCGGGTCGGTCGCGACGCAGTCCGTTCTCGTGTGGTTGAGACTCTGCAAGCGATCTACGAGACAGACCCCGACCCCGGAGTGCACTCAGCCGCCGAATGGGCGCTGCGTCAATGGGGAGCCGACGACGTAATTGATCGAATCCGTGCGTCGCTTGCAGGCAAACCATTTGCCGAAAATGGCGGGTGGCTGGTCGATTCTGCGTTTCACACTATGGTGTTGGTTCGCGCGCCGGCCACGATCACGATTGGATCGCCGGAGGGCGAGCCTGGTCGTGAGAAAGACGAAACACAACGCCAGGTCAGGATTCCAGCGTCATTTTTGGTCTCCACGACCGAAATCACGCAGAGGGAGATGGTCCGCCTATTGCCAGAACTCAAGAACAGATACCCGAACGATTTCAGCCCCCAGCCGGATTGTCCGGCCAACGATCTCGCGCTGCACGACGCTCTGAGGTATTGTCGCAAGCTGAGCGAGGAAGCTGGAATTCCGGAAAAAGACATGTGTTATCCACGCATCGAAGATATCGACGATTCGTTCGTTCCAGATCTGCGCCACGCGCGCCGTACGGGCTATCGCCTACTGACCCATGCTGAGTGGGAGTACGTCTGTCGCGCTGGATCGTCGACGCCACGGTTCTACGGATTTGAGCCAGCATTGTTGGACCGCTACGCTTGGTACTTAGCTAATTCAGAGGGCCATGCGCATCCGGTTGGAATGCTTCGGCCAAACCGGCTCGGGCTCTTCGACGTTTATGGAAACGTCCGCGAATGGACGGTTTACTCAACCGCATTGTTTGCCAAGACTACCACGGCGCTTGGCGGTTCTTTCTCCGTGTCCCCGCGGATGCTACGATCTGCAAACTGGCGCGCCGATCGGATCGGATTCCGCGGTCTTCAAAGCGGTTTTCGAATTGGCCGGACGTTCGAAGGAAAGTTCAACTAGGGACCATCGCGATCGGTGCGCCAACTGACAATTGCACGCTTAGGTTAATTCGACGGGAGGACAAGCTGTGTCTCATCAGTTTTTCGAGGTGCCCCACTCACGCGGCCGCAGGATTCAGACATGCATCCGCTTCTTTCAGCGGACCCTTCGCGGCTATTACAACAACATGTCCCTGGCGGAAAGTGTCAGAAAATCAAAGCCGACGACCAATCCGAATAGGCCCCGCAAGCTCTGGCTGCGACTCGCCAAGGTGACGTGGGACTCTAACCAGCAAAGGATATTCGTCGCTCTCGCGTTTCATCGCCGAGACGAGTTCGCCAGCGGTACACAGAGCCTTCCGGACTACTATTTAAGTGTTGGTCTCAGCGACGAACAAATCGTAGATCCCAATACGGGTGACGAGACCGATCAGTACGACACAGTCGAAGTGTTTGACACGATCCTTGACGCATGCACTCAGTTCAACAATGCTCTGCCGGCAGACCACAAGAATCGCCTTTACATCGCCCGGCACGACGAGCTCGACCTGGATCAAACCCGCTTAAAACAGGTTTTCGACTACGCCATCGACCCCGCGCAAGGAAACCTTGACACTGTACAGCAGACCGTTGCTGCGACGTACAGGACTACGACGACCGGGATTCGACGGATTTGGCCCGAGCTTTGGGTGCGCAAGATTATCCTCTGAGTGACCGTCCGTTCAGCAAGGAGACGAGTATGCCGATGCCAGACCCAACCGGCGATCCCGCGAAGGATTACGGTTTTTTTACGCCACGCCGAACGACGTACTTACTGCTGACTATTGCCGTGGTCGCACTCGTGCTGGCGGCGATCGCACTCGTAGTTGCATTGCAGAAAACGTCAACCGATCCCAAAGACGCGGATGGAAACGCAATTCGGAGCGATCGCGCCGCGTCTGTGCAAGTAGCGGAATGCCGACCGCGCGGCAAAGTTCACCTGCCACCTAATTCTGGGATCTACAGCGACTCACTTCGCCAAATAGAGACCATTTCCTGGCACCTGGCGATCGACCATCATGGATGAAGCGCCGTCAATCTCCGTGGTAATCACGGTTTACAACGAAGGGCGAGAGCTACTGCGAACGATCCAATCGGTTCGCAACAACACGGAGTCCCTGCACGAGATCATTGTTGTTGACGACGGGTCAACCGATAAAACATGCAGTCGTATCGGCGGTGAGGATATTCGGCTGATTCGCCATGAAAGTCGCCAGGGCGTGGCGACGTCGCGCGATGAAGCCACGCGAACTGCGACAGGCAATGTCGTGGTGTATCTCGACGGCCACCAGCGTGTCAGTCGACGCTGTCTAGATCGTTTGGCGCATGCAGCACTTTTTCATGGTGCAATCGTGAGCGTCGACGTGTGCGGATATAGGTTCCTGCCCACGCGTGCCTACGGCGCGTCCTTTCGCCTGTGCCCTGAGCGAGGATACTTTTCGGCTCGATGGCGCCACCGTCGCCCGGCGACAGAGATATCGGAAGTGAGCAGTCTCAAATCACCGGCATACGCGCTCCCAGCCTCGATCTACGACGACGTTCGTTGGATCTCTGCGCTACGTGGATGGGGAGGATCCGAAGCCGCAATTTCGCTGAAGGCATTTTTCCTGGGCATCAAGATCCTCCATCTTCAAGGGCCGCTCGCCAAGCACCGATTCCGCCAATGCTTTCCTTACATGACGACTTGGGAAGAGGTGTGGCGAAACCAAGCGCTGATTGCTCGCGTCTGCTTCGACGAGGCGACCTGGCGCGAATACTGGTTACCAGAGGTTTTTGATCCGCATCTGACGCCACAGGTGCGCGCCGATCTGGAATCTGAGTCCGTCGTGGCGGAGCACGAAGAGTTTTTCGCGCGTAAAGTTCGCAGCGACCGCGAGTTTTGGACTGATCTGCTCGGCCAGGCCGAACCCGTTGCGATTACTTGACCGCAGAGCCGAGTGTTGGCGGTCGCCGCGGGCACGTGCACCGCAATTCTCGAGCAACCGACGCGGACAGCAGGGCGGCAAGCGATCGAGTTGTCGCCGGCGAATCGCCCATGCCTCGATGCGGCCGGCAGGCGCCGTAGCACGTCACGAACCGGCAGCAGATGAATTGTCAAATGCTGTTAGCAGTCCTCCGAGTGGGCGCGGGAGGCGGCTGCTGGCGGCATGCCAGATTTCCGGGCAAGGCCTTGCCCGAATGTCATGCAAGGAGACGGAGAGGAACGAACGCGGAAGATTTCATTTTCCCGTCAAATCTAGCGCCGAACGTGGTTCGCGCCGCTAGCCTAACACACTCTGGCACGCTAGTTGCGAGCAGCCAGATTGTCCCGGCCGTTGGGTCGGTGGCACGGAGCTAAAGAATACGCGGACATCGCGAGGCGCTCGCGCCTCGTCGTCGACATACCTTCCCGTTCGGATCATCGCGAACGGTTTCGGTCTCCGCGAAAGGCGGCTTTGGCAAGCAATGGGGTGGCGGTGCGCGCCGACTGCGACACGCCTCCCGCGACGCGTACTTCCAGCGAGCCGCCGGGGAACAGGATGATGCGGGACCAGGGCAAAGCCACGATTCTGTGGGGCAATCTATTCAAGCTGAGTATGCCGCAGATTCGCGCGTTCCACATGAGTTGGTTCGCGTTCTTTTTGTGCTTCTTCGCCTGGTTCGGGATCGCACCGCTGATGAAGGTGGTCCGCGATGAATTGCAGCTCACCCAGTCGCAGATTGGTTGGAGCATCATCGCGTCGGTCGCTATCACGGTTGTCGCGCGGCTGGTCATCGGATGGCTTTGTGACCATATCGGCCCGCGGCTGGCCTATACCTGGCTGCTGACGCTCGGCTCCTTGCCCGTGATGCTGATCGGGCTGGCAACCGATCCGTGGACGTTTATTTTCTTTCGCCTACTGATCGGCATGATCGGCGCATCGTTCGTCATTACGCAGTATCACACGTCGGTAATGTTCGCTCCGAACGTGGTCGGCACGGCCAACGCGACCAGCGCCGGCTGGGGAAACATGGGCGGAGGCGCGACACAGCTAATCATGCCTGTTGTCTTCGGCATGTTGACGCTCGGCGCGGTCGTGCCCTTTACGAATCTGGAACTGGCCGGCGGCCTGGGCCTCGACCCGGCGATGGGCTGGCGCGTCGCGATGTTGTTCGCCGGGGCCACGTGCTTCCTGGCGGGAATCGCCTACTTCTTCTTCACCCAGGACTGTCCCGAAGGCAACTACAAACAGCTTCGCGCCGAGGGACGGTTGCCCGGCAGGCACAAGAACAAGGGCGTTTTTTGGGACGCCTGCCGCGACTCGCGCGTGTGGGCGTTGTTCGTGATCTATGGGGCGTGCTTCGGTATCGAGCTGACGATCAACAACGTCGCCGCGTTGTACTTCGCTGACTACTTCAACATGGGCCTGATCGCCGCCGGGGGCATTGCGGCGTCGTTCGGCCTGATGAATCTGTTCGCGCGCACGCTGGGCGGAATTTTCGGCGACTCGTTTGGTTCCCGTTGGGGCCTGCGGGGGCGCGTGACGTGGCTGTTCATGGTGCTGTTCTGCGAAGGGCTGGCTTTGATGTTGTTCTCGCAGATGAGGGTGCTCGCACTGGCCATTCCCGCGCTGATTCTGTTCAGCCTGTTTGTGCAAATGTCTGAAGGAGCGACTTTCTCTGTGGTGCCGTTTGTCAACAAGCACGCACTGGGCGCGGTTTCCGGGATTGTTGGCGCCGGCGGAAACGCCGGCGCTGTGGCCGCCGGCTTCCTGTTCAAAGGAGCCATTCAGTGGCCGACGGCACTGTTGATCCTCGGCGGCATCGTCACGTGCTGTTCGTTCTTTGCGTTTGCCGTGCGTTTTTCGTCGGCCGCCGAGACCGACGCGCAAAAAGAGCATGCCCTGGCCCTCAAGAAACGGTCCGTGGAGTCCACCGACTTGCAGCCAGCACCGGTCTAGCGGACGGGAGCGCACGCCTTGCGCTGGAGACAACGACGCGAACCAACCTTGCTACGAAAGATCGTCGGACGGAATAACCCGAGTGTGCTCAGTTACAAACCCTGCGATTGAATCCGGCAAGGGCATGGTCGATCTGTTGCTGCGCGAGCAACAGACGATGACGCCCATCGAGCGCTTCTCGCAATCGCACGAGGCCAACGGTCACCCGGCAGGTGACCGGTACTATCGCGATCTGGTTCCCTCTGGGCTGCCTGGGCCGGCTGAGCAGTACGCCTTCGAGGTCGACCTCGACGCGTGCAGCGGCTGCAAGGCTTGCGTGGCCGCTTGTCACAACCTGAATGGGCTGGAAGAAGAGGAGACCTGGCGCGACGTGGGCCTCATGGTCGGCGGCACCGATCAACTGCCGGTCCTGCAACATGTGACGACCGCCTGCCATCATTGCATCGAACCGGCATGCGCCGACGGATGCCCCGTGGAAGCGTATGAGAAAGACCCGGTCACTGGCATCGTGCGGCATCTGGACGATCAGTGCATTGGTTGTCAGTACTGCATGTTGAAGTGTCCGTACGATGTCCCGGTGTACAGCAAGTCGAAGGGCATCGTGCGCAAATGCGACATGTGCCACCAGCGGCTGGCGGTCGGCGAGGCGCCCGCATGCGTGCAATCCTGTCCGAATCAGGCGATCCGCATTCGAGTTGTCAGCAAGCAACTCGTTCGCGACGAGAGCGAGGCCCACACGTTCCTGCCCGGCGCGCCCGACCCGAGCTACACGCTGCCGACGACGGCGTACAAGTCCGCCCGCGTGTTCCCGCGCAATACGCTCCCGGCCGACTACTTTCGCGTGCAGCCGGGTAAGGGGCATTTGCCACTGGTGGTGATGCTCGTTCTTACGCAGATGTCGGTTGGGGCGTTCGCCGTCGAGCACCTGACATACTCTTACTCGACGAACACGTACGCCGACATTGGGACGGCCGCGCGACCTTGGCACTTGATTGCGGCGCTGAGCCTTGGACTGGCCGGGTTGGTTGCGTCGATCTTTCATCTGGGACGACCGCTGTACGCGTATCGCGCATTACTCGGGCTGCGTACGTCGTGGCTTAGCCGAGAGATTCTTGCATTCACGATTTTTGCCGGCGCTGCGACTGCCTACGCCGCCGTCGCCTGGTTCGATGTGCTGACCGCGTGGCAACGGGCCCTGGGAACCGCAGCCGCGCTGTCCGGGCTCGCCGCCGTGATGTGCTCGGTCATGATCTACGTCGACACGCGACGCCCGCTTTGGACGCCGGTCGCAACGACGACCCGGTTCTTGCTGACCGGGTTGGTGCTCGGCCTTCCGGTTGTCCTGTTGATATCGCTTTGCACGGCGGCACTGACGCCAGACCTGACGGTTGCAATCGTACTGGACAGGCTGGGGCGCACGCTGTGCCGACTACTGATCGGCGCCGAGGTCACGAAGCTGCTGGTCGAAATAAGCGTTCTGCTGCACCTGGGCAGCCGGCAGTACACGCCGCGCAAACGGAGCGCACTTCTGCTCACCGGCGAATTGAGCATGGTCATGCTCCGCCGCGTGTTCTTCGGCGTTGTGGGTGGAATCGCTCTGCCCGCGGTAATACTCGCCGAGAACCTGCTCACGCCCGGTGGGTACGAACCGCTGTTCGTCGGTGCGATTGGCCTGTTGATGTTGGGAATGTTGATCGTCGCCGAACTGCACGAGCGTTACCTGTTCTTCACCGCGTCCGTCGCGCCGAGGATGCCCGGAGCGCCCGTGCCATGAGCCAGACGACCAACAAGGAACTCGCGTTCGGTGCGCGATCCGACACCTGGCGGGCCCACGACGGCCCGCTGACGCGCGACCTGGTGCAGGAACCTGGAAAGTTCGGGCTCGGTCACGTGCCGCGGAAGCTGCAGCCGACCTCGACCACCCAAATGGTCTGCGGTTTCTGCTCGACCGGGTGCGGTCTGACGGTCCATCTGCGTGACGGCGAGGCGATCAGCCTCTCGCCGTCGACCGACTACCCGGTGAACCTCGGCATGGCATGCCCGAAGGGTTGGGAAGCGCTTTCTGTGCTCAACTCGACCGACCGTGCAACGACGCCGCTTGCCCGCGATGGCAAAGGCATGCTGCGGCCAGTCACCTGGGACGTGGCACTTACTGAATTTTGTAGTCGTTTCCAGGGAATTCAACGTCGGCACGGCAAAGAGTCGGTCGCGTTTCTCAGCACTGGACAGATTCCCACCGAAGAAATGGCGCTGCTCGGGGCACTCGCCAAGTTCGGCATGGGCGTATTGCACGGCGACGGCAATACCCGGCAGTGCATGGCGACCGCGGTCGTTGCCTACAAGCAGGCGTTTGGCTTCGACGCGCCACCGTATGCCTACGAAGACTTCGAAGAGTCGGACGTGATCGTGTTGATCGGTTCGAATCTGTGTGTGGCGCATCCGATCATGTGGCAGCGCGTCTTGCGAAATCCACATCGGCCGGAGGTGATCGTCATTGATCCGCGGAGGACGGAAACCGCGATGGCGGCCACCCAGCACGTCGCGCTGCGGCCGAAGTCCGACTTGCCCTTGCTCTACGCGATCGCGCATGTCCTGGTACGTGAAGGTTGGATCGACCGCGAGTACATCGCGGCGCATACAACCGGATTCGAAGAATTCAGCAATCACCTCGAGCAGTTCGGTCCCAACGTGGTCGCGACTGCGTCCGGCGTTTCGGTGGAGCAGATCTACCACGTCGCGCGGACGATCCACGAAGGCCAGCGCGTGTCGCTCTGGTGGACAATGGGCGTCAACCAGAGTTACGAGGGCGTGCGCACCGCGCAGGCCATCATCAACCTCGCCTTGATGACCGGCAACATCGGCCGGCCAGGTACCGGGGCGAACTCCATCACGGGTCAGTGCAATGCGATGGGTTCCCGCCTGTTCAGCAACACGACCAACTTGCTCGGCGGGCACGAATTCACGAATCCCGCGCATCGCGAAAAGGTTGCCACAGTACTGAACATCGACCCCGGCTGCATCCCGGACCAGCCGAGTTGGACCTACAACGAAATCATCGAAGGCATTCTCCGCGACCGGATCAAGGGATTGTGGGTGGTTTGCACCAATCCGGCCCATTCGTGGATCAATCAGAACACCTGCCGCGAGATCCTGGACCGACTGGAGTTCCTCGTCGTTCAGGACATGTATGATTCGACGGAGACCGCCCAGCGGGCTGATCTCTTTTTGCCTGCTGCCGGATGGGGCGAGAAGGATGGCACGTTCATCAACTCGGAGCGCCGCCTGGGCCTGATCAAGAAAGTCGCCAAGGCGCCGGGGGAGGCGCTTGCCGACTTCTCGATCTTTCGGTTGATCGCCGAGTACTGGGGCTGTGGCGCGATGTTTTCCGAGTGGACGACTCCCGCCGCCGTCTTCGAAAAACTGAAACAACTTTCCCGCGGCCAACCATGCGACATTTCGGGAATTGGCGGCTACGAAGAAATTGAACGGTGCGGCGGCGTCCAATGGCCCAAGCCTCAACGAGACAATCGCCGGGAAAACTCTGCCCCCGCGCAAGGCGGCGCCGGACAAAGTCCTGGCCAGCATCGTTTGTTCGCCGACGGACGGTTCTATCATCCTGACGGCCGCGCCCGATTCCTGTTCGAGGCGCCGCGCGACATGCCCGAACCTCCGACGCGGCGCTTCCCCTACTTGCTACTCACCGGGCGCGGCACCGCGGCGCAATGGCACACGCAAACACGAACGGCAAAGTCATCCGTGCTGCGCAAGCTGGGTCCGCAGCAGGTGTACGTTGAAATCAACCCTCAGGACGCCCGCGAAGAAGGCATTCGCCCCAATCAAGAAGTGATCGTCGAGTCGCAGCGCGGTCGATTGCGGGCCAAAGCGTTCGTTACGCCCACCGTGCAACCCGGGCAGGTGTTCATCCCGATGCACTACGAAGCGACGAATCAACTCACCCTGGCCCACTTCGATCCCTATTCGGATCAGCCGTCGTACAAGAACTGCGCTGTGCTGGTGCGCCGTGCCGAGACTTGGGACGACGTTTAACGATTGCGGAGATTCGAAATGTTGGACCATGGCAAACAAAGCGTCGTTGTCATCGGCAATGGCATGGTCGGCCATCGATTCGTCGAGAAGCTGGTCGAGTACGACACCCAGCAAAGGTTTCGAATCGTTACGTTCTGCGAGGAGCCGAGAGCGGCATACGATCGCGTTGGACTTACGTCGTTCTTCGCACACCGAGACGCCGAAAAGCTGATGCTGGCCCGGCTCGACTGGTATCAGCAACACGGCGTGGAGCTACACGTTGGCGACCGGGCGAACGCCATTGACCGGGAGCAGCGCGTGGTCACGTCCGAACGCGGCGCGACGATCGCGTACGACCACGTCGTTCTCGCAACTGGCTCGTATCCTTTCGTGCCGCCGGTTGACGGAATCCGGAAGATCGGGGTGTTTGTATACCGCACGCTGGAAGACCTGGAAAAGATCATTGCGTTCGGCAAGACCTCGACTCGCTGTGCCGTGATAGGGGGAGGGCTGCTGGGGCTGGAGGCTGCCAAGGCGGCATACGATTTGGGGCTCGAGACGCACGTGATCGAGTTCGCCCCACGGCTCATGCCAAGACAGCTCGACGACGCGGGCTCGCGGATTCTGGTCAAGAAAATTGAGTCGCTCGGCGTGCGCGTGCATCTAAACAAGGCCACGAAGGAAGTCACAGGCGACGCGAACGTAAACGGCATGGTGTTCGCCGACGGCGAGGCGCTCGACGTCGACATGATCATCGTGTCGGCCGGGATTCGTCCACGCGACGAACTGGCGCGCGACTGTGGCTTGAGGGTCGGCGAACGAGGCGGTGTGGTCGTCGACAACCTGCTGCGCACCTCGGATCCAGACATCTATGCCATCGGCGAAGTCGCCTTGCACGGGGGAATGATCTACGGCCTGGTAGCGCCGGGATACGATATGGCGGAGGTGGTTGCGGCGAACCTCTCTCGAACCGGAACGGAAGCCGCCTCGAACCCATCGGCGACTGCTGCGACGAGCTCGTCGCGCACGTTCACCGGAGCCGACCTGTCGACCAAGCTCAAGTTGATGGGTGTGGACGTGGCCAGCTTCGGCGACTACGAAGCGCCGGATTGGCGATCCAAACCGCTGGTGTTCGAAGATCCGTTTTCCGGCGTCTACCAGAAACTGGTGTTCGATCACGCGGGCGAGAAACTCCTCGGGGGCATCCTCGTCGGCGATGCCTCGAACTACGGCACACTGAGCGCGCTTGCGAAAAGCGACGACGCGCTTCCCTGCGCGCCGGCAGAACTGATCGGCGTTGGCGGAGGGCAATTGGCGGCCCTGGGCGGCGCCGGTGCACTCAGCGATGAAGCGCAGGTCTGCTCGTGCAACAACGTCACCAAGGGCGACCTCCGCGCAGCGATCGTGGACGGGAAGCTGACGTCGCTAGCCGACGTCAAGTCCTGCACCAAAGCCGGCACCGGATGCGGAGGATGCCTGCCGCTGGTGACAGACATCTTCAAGGCGGAAATGGCGACGGCCGGAGTCACCCTGAACAACCATCTTTGCGAGCATTTCGCCTACTCGCGCCAGGAACTATTCGAGATCGTCAAGATCAAGGAGATCAGGACGTTCGACGAGCTGGTGGCATCGCACGGTACGGGCAACGGGTGCGAAGTTTGCAAACCTGCAGTGGCATCCATCCTGGCCAGCCTTTGGAACGAGACGGTCGTCAACCGCGAACACCATACGCTGCAAGACACGAACGACCGCTTTTTGGCCAACATGCAGCGCGGCGGCTTGTACAGCGTCGTGCCACGCGTTCCCGGGGGCGAGATCACGCCCGACAAGTTGATGGCTTTGGGGCGGGTTGGCAAGAAGTACGGGCTCTACACGAAGATCACGGGCGGCCAGCGAGTCGACCTGTTCGGGGCACAGCTTCACCAGCTTCCCGACATCTGGGAAGAACTGATCGACGCGGGGTTCGAGAGCGGGCACGCCTATGGGAAGGCTGTCCGCACCGTGAAGAGCTGCGTGGGCACCACATGGTGTCGCTACGGTGTGCAGGACAGTGTCGGCTTCGCAATCCGGATCGAGCGGCGCTACCGCGGGATTCGCGCGCCGCACAAGATCAAGTTCGCGGTTAGCGGGTGTGTTCGCGAATGTGCCGAGGCCCAGTGCAAGGACGTGGGTTTGATTGCCACGGAGAATGGCTACAACCTCTACGTTTGCGGCAATGGCGGCGCGAAACCACGACACGCCGACCTGCTCGCGGTGGACCTCGATGAGGCGACAGCGGTGCGCTACATCGACCGCCTCTTGATGTATTACATATTCACGGCTGACAAGCTGACTCGCACGGCAACCTGGCTCGAACAGATGGACGGCGGCCTTGATCACTTGAAGGCGGTCGTGATCGAGGACAAGCTCGGCATTTGCGATGAGTTGGAGCGGCGGATGCAGCACCTGGTGGACTCCTATAAGTGTGAATGGAAGGAGGTTGTCGATAACCCCGAAAAGCGACGACTGTTCCGGCAGTTCGTCAATACCGAAGAAACGGAACCGGCGATCGAGTTCGTCGACGAGCGTGGGCAACGTCGTCCGGTGGACTGGCCCAAGGGAGGCGTTACCCCGGACAACAGCGAACTGGTTCAGCTTAACGGCATGAATGCACCCGCGGGCAATCACCATGGCGCGCACCGCGGCAAGCCACGCGACAACGGGCACTTGAAAAAGCAGTGGATCCACGTCGGCCACGTCGCGGATTTTCCTGCTGACGGCGGCGCGGCGGTCAAGTACGGAGACGTGCAAATCGCAGTGTACAACTTTGCAAGTCGCGGGCAGTGGTACGCGTGCCAAAACATGTGTCCCCATATGAACGCGTTCGTATTGTCACGCGGCATCATGGGAACGGTTGGCGACGAGCCGAAGATTGCCTGCCCCTTGCACAAGAAGGTGTTTTCGCTCGAGTCCGGCCAGAGCCTCTCGAACGAGCCGTACTCATTGAAGGTGTTTCCGATCAAGATTGAGGCGGACCAGGTCTATCTTGAGTTGCCGCCCAAGGAACAACTCGACGCGTTGCTCTCGACGACGCGCCATCGCGTCAAGTCCGCCGACTGTGAATCCAATCAGTGCACGGCGTGTGTGAGCTGAGCCGGGACTGTCTGCTCCGGCTCATTGCTTCGGAGGGGCGCTCGTTGATCGGCAGCCTGGACGGGTCTCCACAGAAAGCGGGAAGCCCGGCCGGCATGGTAGGTGAACCGGCCGGGCTCCCGGAGACCGCCGCGCATTGGCGCGGTGCAACGTAGTCACGTTGGACGATTCCTGTTGGTTGCCCGGTTGGAACGCTTGCGGCCGCAGGCGGCCATCGCAGCAAGGCCGAGCAATGCCAGTGCGAGCGTCGACGGCTCGGGCACGACGACCAGCTCGCCCGAAATCCCGTACAGCGGTCGGTTATCCGTATGAAAGAAGGTATCTCCCGATTCAATCCAGAAACTAAGGGTGTCCCATAAACCGGTGCTGACGTCGTCGATGGGAGGATGCGAGGTGCGACCGCCGAGTGGAAATGGCGTTGCAATGCCAGATTCGTCCGTGCCTGTCCAGACGTACAACGTTGCCGGAGTGTCTCCTTCCTCATCGAAAATCCGATCCGAAATGGCGCCGTCCCACAAGTGGGAATTGTCAGCCGCGATCCGACTCCCGACCGTGTTGTAGATGGGCGCACCGGTTGAGATGGTTGGGTTCGTATCCGTATTGTCGCGCGCATCAACCGCCGCGGTGCTGCCGATGGCCCTCCAGGTGGTTGCCAAAGCCGCAAGCTCCGGCTGGCTGGCGGCAACGGCCGAAACGAAGGCGTTGTAGTTGGCAATATTGTCATCCCCCGCGTCGCGCCTACTGCTGGTCGCAAAGACAATGCGGTACCGGTCGCCGGGACTGAGGTCCGTGGGCACGGTGACGGGTGCTGCCGCCGCGAAACCGGTCGCGAAGAGGATCAGGGCGCTCACGCAAAGGCCGGCCGAGTTGCGGTATTTCATTAGCGGTTTCCTTGTTTGTTATGCGTCATCGCCCGACAATTCGAGGCGCTTCGTGCTAGTGGTGTCAAGCATGGTGTGAAGTGTGCATCCGACGGCGACGCGCGAGAGTTGCGACACCCAACAACGCGAACGCCGCCAGTACGAACGTCGATGGCTCGGGGACATGTAGCCCCTCGACGAACAGCAAGTCCCGATCGAGAAGGAACGAACTGCTGGATGCGAAGCCGGACATTAACGACTGGCCGCCCGTGTAGGCGTTGCTCGTTGTCGCCACCGCATCGATGTCGGCTCCCAGTGTGGAGACCAGTTCGGCAACGTACGTATTGCCGGGGATGAGGGGAATCGTGCTGGCGAAGTCGAAGTGAACCGTCTGCACAGTCGGGATCACGTATGACACTGTGTTCGAGGTTGCGAGGATTGGTCCAGTCAAGCCGTCCGCGCCCGCCAACCCATCCCTGAGGTTCACGTAAACCGTGTTAGCACTTCGCAGGTCGACCTCGATTGCGTCAACACCGGCCAGCGACGCCGTAAACGTCTGGCCCATCGGCGAGGGTGGGCTGAAAGAGATGTCAAACGGGCCGGGGTTCTGTTGATCCACCACGGTGATCGGGGCCGCGTGACTCGGTTCGACAGCGACAAACAAGCACACGAGTACCGGCAACGCAGCCCGTGTCGAAGTCGCCAAGAGACTCCTTGCCGCGGCACGGCGCCCCGCACTGCATCTTCGCGAGCTTTCCCGACCGCCGTTCGCAACGGCACGACGCCCGCTCAAGAAAATCAGGCCGGCTATCGCTAGCGCCGCCAGAACAAATGAGGTCGGCTCGGGGACGGTGGCCACGCGGAAGCCGAATCTGCTGCTCTCGTTCGTCGGTTGGTTGAAGCCGCGCCGGCTCGAGGCATCCACGTCGCCAAAGGCAAAGTCCCACGCCCCCCCTCGCAAGGCACGCGCTTCGTTCCATTCGTACACATTGCCGCCTTGATCGTAGGTGCCGTAAGGGCTGGCAGAAAGCGAATACGCGCCCGCGTCAGTGAGGTAGTTCTGACTGCTGCTGTTGCTCGTCGAACCCGTGACCGCGTAACCGTCATCGTAGCCGTTTGCAATTGAATCATCCTTATAGAAGTTGACTGTGTTGGATTGCGTCGGCGCGCCACTGCCCGGCGGCTGGTCGCTGTAAGGGGTCGAATCGGTCGACGTCGGATAGTCCCAGTAGTTGCCCGTCGCGCCATCGTTCTTGTGATAGGCAGCCTTGTACCACTCGTTCTCCGAAGGAATAAACCAGGTGGCACTCAAAGTGCGCGAAACGGTGTTGAGAGCCGCATTTGAGTTGGCGCCGTTGAGCGTGTAGGCGCCATCTTCGGTCGTGCTGGCATCCTGAACGCCCGTCGGTTGTCCGTTATGCAGCCAGTTGGCAAACCGCGCGGCATCACCCCAACCCACGTAGACCACCGGCTTGTTCGCCGAACCGATGACGCTGTAGGTGTAACTGCCCGAGGAACCGGAGCGCGAAATGCCGGCGATGTTCAGGTTTGTGGCCATCGACGTGTTGTAAAGCGAATAGGTATCGGTGGCCGCCACGGCATTGAGAAAGACGGTGTATTGCCCAAGGGTGACTTCGGTCGTGCCGATGCGGTAGTCGTAGGCGACCGCGCCGAAGGTGCCTTGCGATTGGACTTCGCCCGCGTTGCCGGCGTTGCCGACGGGGACGGTGGGAATCGTGACGGCCGAAGCCGACGAAGACCCCAACAAGAGAGCCGCACACAGCAATGCAGCGACGGCCGCGCTTGTGCGCTTCCGCCGCCGACGCGCGCATGCCAGAGCGCCAGCCGATGCGACTGCCGCGAGTGCGATTGTCGACGGCTCGGGGACGGTGGCGACCCAGGCTTCCTGGTCGCCCAATGGATTAATGCCGTAGCCCACGATGGTTTTGCCATCGGCGGAGATGTCGGTCGCCTGATCCAAGATCCAACCGGTCAGTCCGGTCGCGCCACCAGCGATCAACATGTCGCGCAGGTTTTGCATTCCGGCGCCACTAGTCCACACAAAGGCTGCTGGTCCGAGGGCACCGTTGCCCCGTCCGACGACGACGGACCCATCGCCGGAAACACCGAGTGCCAGACTGTCGAAACTACCACCGGGCAGATCGCCCAGACCGACCATCCCGCCACCACTGGTCCAGCGAAACGCTTCCGTGCCGCTGCCGCTCGTGCCCCGACCGACCACCACAGCCCCGTCGGCGGACACATCGTATGCGTGGCTGAAGTAGCTGCCGCCAGGCAGATCTCCCAGTCCGACCATCCCTCCGCCACTGGTCCAGCGGAAGGCCTCGACGCCGCCGGCGATATCGCTGCGCCCAACGATGACGGACCCATCCGTCGAGACGCCGTATGCGAAGCTTGAAGAGTTGCCACCAGGCAGATCGCCCAGCCCGACCATCCCGCCGCCGTTTGTCCAGCGAAAGGCTTCGTTACCGTTGCTACTGATGCTCTGCCCCACGACAACCGACCCGTCGCCCGAGACGCCAAGTGCCTGGCTGGCGACGCTGCCGCCAGGCAGATCGCCCAGTCCGACCATCCCGCCGCCGCTGGTCCAGCGAAAGGCCTCGCTGGCACCGCCGCTCTGGCCTACAACGACTGAGCCGTCCGCAGAGACGCCCCATCCGAAGCTGCTGAACCCGCTGGCGAGAGCGCCCAGTCCGACCATCCCGCCGCCGCTGGTCCAAAGAAAAGCTTCGGCGCCGCTGGCGGGCGTACCGCGGCCAACGACGACCGAGCCGTCGGCGGAAACGGCGTATGCACGGCTAAAGAAAACCCCGCCCGGCAAATCACCCAACGGCGTGAACGTGTACGGCGCTGCGCAAGCAATAGAATTGAGTGTTGCAATGAGAAAAAGGACCGCCAGAGCGGCCGCGGTCACATGATGTCGTTGCATTAGCGTTCTCCCGTTTCGGCGGCGGCAGTTTTCGACGGGGGGAAGTGGAGTCTGAAAACACCAGGGCAAGCGCCGGCCATGCGAAGCCAGCAAGCTGCCCCTACTAATACAACCCGCACGATTTGCCATGACCAGACAGGATTTGTGGTAGAATCGGCAGAAATTGCTAACAGGTCGCTGGCGTTGCGGGTCATCGCCCGTAGCGCGGCGCCGGGCACTGGTCCGCTGCGAAAAAAATTGTCCGAAACCTGTCCGCGAACCGGCGGAACTACGGGTTCCTTTATGTAGGGGTTGTGTACCTTGGTGTCTTCGTCGGACCGTTTCGTTGGTGGCGCGATGCAAACTGAGCAATGGCTCGAGCAACTGGCCAATGGCGACACCAATGCCTTGGACCAGATCCTTCAGAGCCATCGCGGCTATTTGCGTCGGCTCTTGGAAGTGCACATGGACGCCGAAATGCGCGGCCGCATCGATCCGTCCGACTTGATCCAGGAAACGCACATCGTGGTCAGCCGACGCATCGACGAGTTCCTCGAGACCCGACCCGCGTCGTTTCGAGTTTGGCTGCGGGGCAAGGCGATGGATCGGTTGATCGACGCGCGGCGCAAGCACATCGGCGCCGACAAACGCTCGGTGCGCCGCGAGGTCGCGCTGTCCGAAGCGTCGTCCATGGCGCTGGCCAACTCGGTATTGTCGCAGCAACCTGGCGACGCGGCACAACGTGAGGAACTGATCCAATTGACCCATCAGGCCATCCAGCAACTTTCGGAAGCGGACCGAGCGGTGCTCGTGTTGCGCCATGTCGAGGACTTGAGCAACCTTGAAGCGGCGGAGGTACTTGAGATTTCGCCTGACGCGGCCAGCAAGCGCTACGGCCGCGCGATATTGAGACTGCGAACCGTGTTGGTTCAAGCGGGAGCACTTTCAAAGAACTGAGTTCGGCCAGGATGGCCATCCAGCGAAGCGAGCTGCGTGACGCGATCATGTCCATCCACGATCGAATTCCCGAACACGACGCCGAACGCCTGATCGGGCAAGTGGCCGGCGAATACTTCGACCGCGTGCGCCGCGGCGAGCAGCCGCGGATCGAGGAGTACGTCGAGCGCTATCCGGATCTCGCCGAAGTGATCGAGGACGTTTTTCCCGCGCTTTGCACCATCGGCAGCTCGGCCAGCAGTGACAAAGACGCGCGTGACCGCATGTCCGACCAGCCGGAAGCGGTCGTGCCGAACACCATCGGCGATTTTCGCATCGTCCGCGAAATCGGCCGCGGCGGAATGGGCATCGTCTACGAGGCCCACCAGGATTCGATGGACCGCACCGTGGCGCTGAAGGTGCTGCCGCTGGCCTGCATGCTCGACGAAAAACGTCTGGCACGGTTCCGCAATGAAGTCCGCGCGGCCGCGGCCCTGAATCATCCGAATATCGTCTCCGTGTACTCGGTCGGCGAGGAAAAGGGTATCCACTTCTACGCCATGCAGTTGGTCCGCGGCCAGACAATGGCGCAGGTAATCAAGCAACTGCAGGCGGAACAACTTCGCCTGAGTGCCGACTCAATTTCCAGGGCCGTGACAACTTCGGCCGAAGCGCACCACACGGACAATGGCCAGCGGAAGGATGTTTCGGCAAACGGAGCGTCACAAGAGACGAATGGGGTTGCCAATCGCGCGACGGAGGCGTCCAGCACCAACGCGCGCCCCGATTTCTATCGGGCCGTGGCCCGGCTCGGGCATCAGGTGGCCGATGGCTTGCACCATGCACACGATCACGGCGTGGTCCACCGCGATATCAAACCGGCCAACCTGCTGTTGGACGCCGAGGGTCAAATCTGGATTCTCGATTTCGGACTGGCGCGAATCGAACAGGATGCGGGGCTCACGCTCAGTGGTGACTTGTTGGGAACCGTGCGCTACATGGCCCCCGAACAGGCCTCGGGCAATCAGGCCATCGTGGATCATCGGGCGGATGTCTACGCGCTGGGCGTCACGTTGTACGAGATTGCGACCCTACGGCCGGCCGTGTCCGGGACCGATCATCGCGAGATCATCCATCGAGTGACGCAGCGCGAGCCGGTCTCGCCGCGCAAAATGGCTCCCTCGATGCCCGTTGAGCTCGCGACGATCATCACCAAGGCGATCGAGAAGAACCCGGCCGACCGCTACCCGACCGCGGCAGCCATGGCCGAGGACTTGAGCCGCTTTTTGGACGACCTGCCGATCCGCGCCAAGCCGCCCACGCTCGTGCAACGCGCCGTCAAGTGGTCGCGCCGGCACAGCGACCTGGCCTGGGTGGGCGTTGTCGCGATGTTGCTCGCGACGATCGGTGCGTCGGCCGCAGCGGTGTTGCTCAATCGCTCTTTTCGCGTTGCCGAACGGCACCGGGCCGAAGCCGAACACCATCGTGCGGAAGCCGAAAACCACCGAAACATTCTCCAGCGCGAGCTCTACTCGCTAGACATGGAGGCGGCGTTCGAGGCGTGGAGCCAGGGGCGCATCGATCGGGTGGACAGCCTGCTCGAAAAGCACAAACCGAGCGACGGAACCAACGACGTCCGCAGCTTCTCGTGGTACGCGCTGGAAGAGTTAACCATGCGCCCGTTGGAGGTTGTGCGACACGCCACGAATCGTGGAGTCCACGAAGTAATGGTTCACCGTCCGGCGATGCGCGTCCTGCGCGGGCACGAAGGTCCGGTCCGTGAAGTAGCCGTGCATCCCGACGGCAAACGCCTGGTTACGGTCGGCGACGACGGCACCATTCGCACGTGGAGCATCGAAAGTGGCGCCCTCTTGAAGACCATCGAAACGGGCAACAAGCCGCTCAATGCCCTGAGCATTGCGCCGGACGGGCGCAGTGTCGTGACTGGCACCTCGACGCTCGAACACTGGGATCTCGAGCGTGGAACACGCGTCGGGCAACTTGCCACGTTCGATACGACCATCGAGGAGGCCGCGTTCTCACCCGACGGTGCCTACGTCGCTTGTGGTTCGCGGGATTCAATCGTTCGGCTGATTGCCATGGCGGGTGGAGAGAGTCGTCGCTTCGACGTACAAAGCGCCAATCAATCATTGTTTTTTAGCGATGACGGCACCGCCCTTTTTACAAGCTGTAAGGAAGGCGTCGACGACGCGCGCATTCGGGGTTGGGACGTGGCATCGGGCCAGGTAATCCGCGATTTCGTGCCGTCGCCGGGTGCCGGTCGTGTCAAATTGCTCGCTTCAACACGTGACGGCCGTCGCTTTGTTACCGTGAGCAACTCAGAAAAAATCACGTTCTGGAACGACGATCTGAAGACGGAAATGGAATTGACGTCCAAGACTTCCGGCATTCTACGGGATATCGCCCTGTCCCCGGACAACCAGTTGTTGGTGGGCGGTGTTAACAACGGAAACCTCTACGTCTGGCGCCTTATCAACAATTGGCACAAATGGGACAGGACAACAGTCGTGTTGGGACCCGTTTGGGTATTGCCCGCCCATCAAGACAGAATCACTTCTATCGCGTTCATCGACAAGGATCGCCTGGCGACGTGCGGCGCCGACGGGGTCGTCAAGATCTGGCAAATCGGGCGGCCCAAACTACCGAGTCGTTACCTTGGACCGAAGTACGAAAAAGCCGCGTTTACTCCTGACGGAAGGGCCCTTCTGGGCGTCAGCCGTGACGGCAAACTGATTCTGCGAGAGGTCGCCACGAACGCCGTCGAGTGGGAAACGAAGTACGCGCGCTCGGCAATCGAATCGGTCGAGATCGCTCACACCGCGCAGCGATTTGCAACGTTCAGTGAGGACGACGTGATTGACGTTTGGGACTTCGCTCCTCCTAAGCCCATTGCAACGTTTGAACCGCCATACGACGTCAACGCGGTTGCGCTTTCTCCGGCAGGCAATCTGGTGGCCGCGACGTGCGTGGATGGCTACACGACCGTGTGGGACGTAGCGTCCGGCCAAAGCGTATGGAACCACAAGTTGGCGGGGTGGGGGACCGCGGTCGAGTATTCGCCCCGGGGCGACTTAATGGCGATTGGAGGAAGGGTTTCCGAGATAATGATCGTGCGGACCACCAATTGGGAGTCGCGCTTTCGGTTGCGATGCGTAAGCGACGTCATCGGATTGGCATTTGATCAAGGCGGTACGCGGCTGGCCTCGGCACACCAGGACAATCTGATACGGATCTGGGACCTGCGCACCGGCAAATTACAGCAGGAGTTGGACGGTCGGGACTTCGGCCACGTCCACTGCCTTGCGTTCCATCCTGCGGGAGACATGCTGGCCAGCGGTACATACCAGCATACGGTCTCGCTCTGGCACTTGCCGACCGGGAAACGGCACGGGGCTCTGTTTCCATCGGACGCTTTCGGCAATCATCCAATTGCCCGGGCCGTGGCGTTTACCCCCGACGGCCGCACGATCATGGCCTTCCTCCTCCGGAACACACTTGCTCTGGATCAGTCGCTGATTGCGCTCGAGACAGGTTCTCCCAGCATCCCACCGGCAAGGCGCCCGTCGCCGGCAATCTCGACAAAGAAAACGGTTTCACGAACGGATCAAGCGCTCGGCGCGCCGGTCACTCGCGCCTGGCTGACGCATGATGCGAGTCTGATGTTGCAGTTTAGGCGACCCGACGTTCTTCAGCTGGTCAGCCGCGACACCGGCCGCGTACAGTGGCAGATTCCGAATAAGGGCCGTTGGGTCAAGCACATGAAGTTTTCGCCCGATGGCCGGCGGTTCGCGACGGCTGATGAGGTTGGTTCGATCACGGTGTGGGACCGGCACGACCGCCGCGTGATCGCGTCATTCGACCGATCGGAGACTACGAGGGACCTGGTGTTTTCGGCCGATGGAAAGTGGCTGGCAGCAACTGGAGTCGATGGCAATACCTCGGTGTGGGATATCGAGACGGGCGACCAGCTATTCAGCCACAAACTTGAAAGCTTCGGCCGGGTCGTCGAGTTTTCGCCGGACGGACGGCTGTTGGCGATCGCGGGAGACACACCCGGTATCCTGATCGTGGCTACCGATTCGTGGCGCGTTTCGCGTCGGATAGACGGTGCAAACGTGGTTCGGGGGCTGGGCTTTCATCCGCGCGAACAGCTCCTGGCGTCGAGGCACAACGATGCAAACATTCGCCTCTGGAATCCCGCAACGGGCGAGCTGGTTCGCACACTCGAGGGACGCTCTCCCGGTTGTTGCAGCGTGGCGTTTCATCCGTCCGGCAACATGCTGGTTTCAACGGCCCGTTCGAGGATACAGCTTTGGGACGTGGCTACGTGGCGAAACATGGCCGATCTGGTTTTGCCGAGATCATCGTTCGCCAGGCAGCTCACCTTTTTGCCGAATGGCGAAGCAATGATTGCGCTAATGGAGGATCGGAACACACGTCAGTCCACGCTCCGTACTTTCCCGATCGGAACATTCGTGGCCGCTTCAGAACGCTGAATCACCTTCCGTCGTGAGTCTCGGACATCCGGTACGCCGTCGGCCACACAACCGCGTCGAACTTCCAGATGTCGAAATGGCGCCGGACTAAAAGCTGCCGGCGGATTGCGTCCGAGCGCGCGACTCTTCACTTCGAGACGACATGACGACGCTAGCGATCGCCTATCCGAGCAGGGCGGCATCTGGCGCCGCCTCGTCCAAATTGCGGACCGACTAGCAACCCCCGCCCACGGGGCCGGTTCGACTCATCATCGCCGAAAGCAGTTTCGCTCACCATCCGACCGCGTACATCGAGCGACGGGGATCTGCCCCGGCAGTCATGGTTCCGGTCTTCGGATTCATGAGAATTCCCTGCATGTTCCCAATCGCAAACCCGGCAATGGGTTCAGGACGATGCCCCATCGCCCTGAGTCGCGCGATGACCGCCGCGGAAACACGACTCTCCACGCGCATCGACACCTCGGCCTGGGGTTTGTAAAAATTCGGATCAGCGTGCAGGCTCACGCGAGGCGCCTCGATAGCCTCCTGGATGCCCATTTCAAAATCGATCAGGTTGAGCAAGACTTGGAATTGTGTCTGCCCGATCGTCTCTCCGCCTGGTGTTCCCAGCGACAAGACAAATTCTCCATCTCGCATGACGATGATGGGGGAATTGTTCAGCAGCGGCGTCTGACCACCACGGACGTAGTTGACATCATCAGGGTAGGGAGACGTGGAGCCAATCCTGGTCCCGTTGTTGAAGAACAAGCCCGTCTCGCCAACAACCACTCCAGTCCCCCAGCCGCTGCCCAACGTGGGCGTACAGACGACAATATTGCCGGCCTCGTCTGCGATCGAAAAACTAGTGGTGCAGCCTGGGTACGCCGCTTCGGATAATTGAGGTCGATCTTCTGACGATTCGAAGCGGAGCAGTGAGAGACTCTCGTTCGATTGTGGCGCGCCCGGAGGATCGCCGTGATCGGGATATGGCATGGTGCGTTCGTGGTGGATCGTTGCGCGACGCTGGGCGGCATAGTCTTTCGACTGCAACCCGGCCAACGGAATGTTCGTGGATCGGGGATCGGCAACAAAGTGATAGACATCGGACTTGGCGAGTTTGATGCATTCGGCGATGAGGTGTAGCGTTTCCGCCGTGTTGTGGCCAAGTCGCTGAAGATCATATCCTTCGATGAGATTGAGCTGCATGACAACCTCTAGCCCGCCGCGCGACGTCGGGGGACTAGTGTAGACGTCGTACCCTCGGTAGCTCGTGTGAATCGGTTCCGACCAGGTCGGCTTGTAGTTGGCGAAGTCCTCCGCCGTAAACAGTCCGTCGTTCTCGCGGTAAAACCGAACCATCTGCTCTGCAATCGCTCCTTTGTAGAAGCAATCGGACGCTGCCTGGAGCGCCTCGGATCGGGACTTTCCGCGGCGGAGCGCTTCGGTTTCTGCGGCTACCAGTCGTTTGAATGTGCTGGCCAGCGCCGGATAATTGATCATCTCACCAGGCTCTGGCGGGCGCCCGTTCGGAAGTAGAACGCTTGCACTCGTCGGAAACCGCTCGAACAGCGTCCTGTGTGTGGCAATCGACTCGGCAACGAGGCGGTCCACTGGGTGGCCGTTCTCGGCGTAGTCGATCGCGGGCTCGAGCACCTCCGCAAGGCTCTTGGTACCGAATCGGTCGATTAGCGCAATCCAACCGCCAAAGAGACCGGGCACAATACCAGACTTCATCCCGCGCGCGAGTTCTTCGGGTGTCACGTGCTCCGGGTCGATGGCCAACGGCGCCGCGCCGGTCGCGTTCAAAGAGTACGTTCGGTTTGACGCTTTGTCATAGATGGTCATGAAGCCGTTGCCGCCGGCGCCGGACATCATTGGCTCGGTGAGATTCAGCGTAGCCAACACGGCGACTGCCGCATCCGCGGCGTTTCCACCCTGCATGAGAATACGAACACCAGCCATCGATGCCAGTGAATGGCCACTGGTGACCAACCCGTGAACGCCGGTCACTGCGGGCCTATGTGCGCGACGACCCTCCTCCGCCTCATCTTGAGCCCTCACCCTGTCTTGGCAGGCCAACACCACGAAGAAACAGAGAACGGCTGACCTACCAGTGTGTGCAATTGCGTTCATGATGTGGCCCGATACAGAGATTTCTAGAAGGCGTTGTCTCAAGCAACCCAGCGCCGCCACAATCGCCCGGCCCAGACTGGCTGGTTCGGGCACGAGGAAAGCGTCGGTGCGAGTTGACACGGTCAGCAACGCGTTGCTCCCCTGATTGTCCGTCAACAGGACGCTGCCGGGCAAGTAGCGCACAACACGTTGTAACCGTTCCATGCGGCCCACAGTCTGTTGCTGGAATAGGGTGCCGATGTTGGTTTCCCACCGGCGAAAATGCCCCAGGGAGCACAACGACGGGCGTCGCCCTCTCAGCTCCACAGGCGACCAATCAGCGGAAGCGTTCTCTGGAAGTGGTCGCGCCTTTCATACACGCTGGCGTGTCCGGCGGGTAGGAGTCATTGGTCGCGCACATTGCACACGGATCAAGTACGGAGGCAAGCTCAGCGACGGTTGATTCGGTTCGCCACCCAGACGAGGAACGAGGAAAGAAACCAAACAGGTCACACGGCCGTTGGTGCTTTCGCTTCACGCGAAGCACACGCGATGGGTTGCATCGATCATGACGGTTGTGCGGCGCCCTTCGATCGTAGTTCATGCGCGAGCCAGGCCCTCGCGCCAAGGGTAGTTGAACTAGACTATTATTATCTACACAGCGCCATTGACGTAATGCACCTCACTGCGCTGTGAACTCGCAGTTACTAGATCGGTCAAGTGTCGGTTGGTTCCATCGTCACAAATCTGTGCGATGCGACGTGACTCCGCTACTTGCAACCACGCGCGACCGAGAGCGCCTTTACAGAGAAACACATCATGACTCACCACCTTATTTCTCTTAGCAACCTCCGCCGCCACACGGCTGCGTCACGTGACAGCCAACGCCGCCGCGGATCGGTACTTGTATTGATTACGCTTCTGTTAATCCCATTGTTGGCCATGGTCGCCCTGGCACTCGATTACGGCTACTTGCTCAAAGTTAGAACCGATCTGCAGCGCTTCGCCGACGCCGCGGCACTGGCGTGCGTGCAGGACCTGGTTCCGGCGGCTGACGGCAGCCAGGATTTGAATGCCGTTCGCACCACGCTGCGCAACTATGTGACCACGAATGCGGCCCAGTCGTTCACGGTTCTTGATGCCGATATTACCATCGGCCGGTTCGACCCGGCGACGATCTACTCGAACGTGACGCTGCTCAATTCCGGCGTACTCGACGCCGTGCGCGTCACTGTCCGGCGAGACGCGAGCGCCAATTCGCGCGTCGGGCTGTTTGTTGCGCCGGTTCTCGGTATCGACGATGCGGCCGTAACGGCAACTGCTACCGCGGTGCTGCAAAAACCAAGTGGCTTGCCGCCCGGCGCCAAGATTCTGCCGTTCTCCGTGCCACTGAGCGCGTGGACTGCGCAGTCGATCGGCGACGAATGGAGCATCTACGGCGATGGGAAGATGCAGGACGATGTCGGAAATACGATCCCTGGAAATTGGGGAACGGTCGACATCGGAAAGGGGAACAACAGCACCAGCGACCAAAACGATCAGATCCTCAACGGCCTCAGGCAGACTGACCTTGACGCCCTGGCCAACGACGGACGCATTGCGAGCAACTCGCAGATCGACGCGACGCAGCCTGTCTCACTGGAAGGTGATCCGGGGCTATCCTCCGGACTGAAGCACTCCGTCCAGGCGATTCACGGCGAATACAGAATCGTGCCCATCTACGACAGCAACAATGGCGCCGGTGGCAACAATCTCAATGTCAACGTAGTCAAATGGGGCGTTGTGAAAGTGCTCAACTCGAATTGGAAGGGTAGCAAGAACACCTACGTCTCGATTGCGAAATCCTATGACTATCAGGGTGAACTGCGTGCTAATCCTGATTTGAGCAGCACCAGTGCCGCCGTGGAGGGTGCGTACACTTCTCCGGTCCTGGTTGAATGAATCAATCGCCAACTGATTATCGTTGAGTCTTAACCAGCCAACGCAGCTAAGCGTTTTTAAATATGAGCACGATTCGCAAAAAGCACAACGCCGCCGCACGGGCGAGACGGGGAACAAGCACCGTCGAATTCGCTGCGGTAGCGCCTGTGGCATTCATACTGATATTTGGAACCGTCGAATTCGGGCGTCTGATGATGGTTCGCCACGCGATGACGAACGCTTCGCGTGAAGCCGCACGCGAGGCGTCGCTGGCGTCAACCATCAGCTCGAGCGACGTCGATAGCCTGGCACGCCAGTTCATGGACGGCGTGGTAAGCAATGCCTCCAACGCACAAAAGGTCCGGGTGACCATGTCGCCGGCGAGTCTGTCGAACGTGTCATCCGGCACGCCAGTGACCGTTTCGATCGCAATCAATTTTTCCGATATCGGCTGGCTGCCGACAGGTCTCATGAACCTGACGGGCAATCCCGCCCTGAGCGCCAGTTCGACCTACTACCGGGAATAACCAACTGGCACCCGATGCGGCACGCAGCAGCAATAGTGCGAGAAGAGTTGTGAAAACGTCATTCACAAAGACGACGGTACGGAGAAACACCGGTCGATTTGGAGAAAACCGGCGGGGCGCGGCGTGTGTCGAGCTTGCCGCCCTATCTCCCATCCTGTTGCTGTTTCTATTGGGCATCATCGACGTCGGGCAGTTCATCAATCTGGGCCAGACGGTGAGCAACGCCTCCCGCGAGGGCGCCCGGATTGCAGCGCGGCAGACGACCGGAAACGTCTCGAGCGTAGAAACTGCTGTGGCGAACTATCTCGCCAATTTGCACCCCAATATCCCCGCGTCGGCGGTGACAACAACCGTCGCCGATGGGAACGCCACGCTTTCGGGCGGAGGTATCAATGCCGTCGCCGAAGGATCACCTGTGTCCGTCCAGGTCAGCGTTGCGTACGACTCGGTTCGTTGGATCAAGGGGCTGCCGTTCCTCACCGGACGCTCGGTGACGAGCTCCACCGTGGCGCGCCGGGAATAAGGCGCCCCGGCTGAGAAGAGCCACCCGCGATGCGCGACAACGCCGACGGCCGCGCACGATTTATCGACCTGCCTGGATAGTCCGAACAATTCCACCAGCCTCGTCGCTCACGAGCTGCGGCGGTTCACACCGGCCGATCGCGCCGGCTCCATCACGTTGACGCGCTGACCGCCGTCCGTTTAGATAGGTGAGCCGATTTCACGTCCCCACCGAGGCACCGAGCATCGTGACAACTGCGCCAAAGTCGAAACTACGCCCGCAATCACTAACGATTGGCTGGCGCGAATGGGTCGCGTTGCCGGAACTCGGCGTGAAGTGGATCAAAGCGAAAGTGGATACCGGTGCGCGGTCGTCGGCATTGCACGCGTTCGACGTGGAGACGTTTCGCCGCCACGGGAAAGAGTTCGTGCGTTTCAAGGTCCACCCCATGCAGCGCAACTCCAAGCGCACGATCGTGGCCGAAGCTGAGGTTCTCGAGTATCGCCAGGTGCGCAGCTCGGGCGGGCATCAAACGCGACGGCCCGTGATTCTGACAAAGGTCGAGCTGCTGGGGCGATCCTGGCCAATCGAGCTGACGCTTGCTGCCCGCGACGAGATGGGGTTTCGCATGTTGCTCGGCCGCGAGGCGATTCGCGGACACATGGTTGTCGATCCGGGGCGATCGTATTTCAACGGCCGCCCGAAAATGCGAAAGGTCAAGCGAAAGAAGTAGCCGGCGTGCGGGCCGGCCGACGTTGCGTTACGTTTCGTCACGCGGTTCCGTCACCGTGATGTTGCTGGCCAGCTCGTCGATCACTCGATCGTGCAACCGATCGCGCGAAAGCTGCTCCCGTAGTTCCTCGATGTCGTCCACTGTTTCTGGAAGCTGGCCCAGGTGACAAACCGGCTCGCCGGGGCTAACCGCTGGAGACGTGGTCAGGCCGATCACGATCGCGTCGAAGGGCGATTTCAACACGTTTTGCTCATGCCCCAACAGGCTGGCGTTCGTGGCAATCGGCATGTCGCCGTGAACGATGTCGCCTGGCGCGACATGAAAGTTCAAAAATCCGCCGCGATCGGCCCGGACCCATTTCGTTTTTTGCACTTCGATTTGTCGCCGCGGTCGTTTCGGCTTTTCGGGCAGCATTCCAAAGTGGGCCAGGACATTGTGGATCCCGCGAACGGCCGAAGCGACGATCCCCGGCTCGACTTTGCAGACTTCGCCACCCTCGAAGACGATTGTTGGGCATCCCGCGGCGCACGCTTCGCGGCGGAACGCACCCTTCGGCCCCTTGCCGGGAATGACCACCGAGCAGCCAAATGCGTCGGCCAGCCGCTTAACGCCCGGATCGTCCAGATCCGCGCGGAGGTTGGGAAAATTGGTGCGCCGGATGGCCGCCGTGTGCAGGTCGATGCCGAAGTCGCTGCGCATGACGATCTCTTTGAAGATGACTCGTGCCATGCGGCTAGTCAAACTGCCGGTCGATGAGCCGGGAAAACTGCGATTCAGATCGCGACGATCTGGCAAGTAGCGCGAATGGCGATCGAATCCGAGGATGTTCAGCACCGGCACCAAGATGACCGCGCCGGCCCGCAGGCGCAAGCGTTCATCTTGCACGAGCGTTCGGATGGCGCCGGTCCCGTTCATTTCGTCGCCGTGAATTGCCGCCGAAACAAAGACGGTCGGTCCCGGTTCTTCGCCGCGGCGGACGTGCAACGGAATGTTGACCGTGGCGCCGCTATAACTCTCGCTGACGCTGAGTTCAAGATTGCGGCCTTCACCCGGCGCGATCCGGACACCGTTCCACTCGTCGACGGCGCGTTTCTCGCTCATGGCATTGATGGCGGCAGGGGAGTGTGATCGATGGTATGCCAGAACATGGCGAGCCACTTTACGGATCAGGCGCGTCGGTCAACTTCTTCACTTTGGGTCGGCGGGCGCGCTTGGCACGGGCCGGAACCAAGTCACGCATCGACTCCAATCGTCCGAAGCACAACAGCCGATCGCCGGCGACCAACTCGCGATCGGCGCGAGGGTTCGGAATGACCGTCGTGTCGCGGTGCAGCGTGAGCACGTTGATGTCCTTCTGCCGTAAACCGGAGTCGGCGATCGTTTTTCCAACGTACTGTGACCCTTCAGGGACGCTCAGTTCGGCGACGCCGTAACCGGTGCTGACCGTGAGTCGCTGGCGAATGTCCAACTCGGGAAAATCGACTTGGGCTGCAATATAGTCGACGATCGCGCCGGCGATGTCCAGTTTCGTGGCAGCTTCGATACCCTCCAACCCGGGAGACGAATTGACCTCCATGATTTGTGGGCCATCCTTGCCTTCGAGCATGTCGACGCCGGCAACGCGCAGCCCCATTATCTGGGCGGCTTGAATCGCGGTCGAGCGGTATTCGCCGTCGATTTCGATCGCTTCGACCTGGCCTCCGCGATGCACGTTGCTACGAAACTCTTGGCCCTGTGCCGTGCGGCGCATGGCTCCGACGACTTGGTCGCCCACGACAAACGCGCGAATGTCGCGGCCTTTGCTCTCAGAGACGAATTTCTGCACCAGCACGTTTTGCTGAGTGGAGTGCAGCGTTTCGATGATCGCCTCTGCGATCTTGGCGTTGTCGGCGAGAATCACGCCCACGCCTTGCGTGCCTTCGAGCAACTTGATGATCACCGGTGCCCCGCCCACGCGTTCGATCGCGGGCAAGACGTCGGCCCGGTCGCGGACGAAGGTCGTTTGCGGGATGCCGACGCGGTGGCGGCTGAGGATTTGCAGCGAGCGCAGCTTGTCGCGCGAGTTCATGATCCCCACGGCCGTGTTCACGCAAAAAACGCCCATTTGCTCGAACTGCCGCACAACGGCCGTACCAAAATACGTGATCGACGCCCCAATCCGCGGCAGGACCGCGTCGTACGCGGACAGAGCCCGAGTGCGAAAGTAGAGGTCCGGGCTGCCCGCTTGCAGGTCGATGGAAAACTTCACCGTGTTGAGCACCTTGACCTTGTGGTGGCGCTGCTGCGCGGCCTCGCGCAGGCGTCGGGTGCTGTAGCAATGCGGGTTTCGAGAAAGGATGGCCAGTTTCATGCGGTTCCTTTTCACTCGGGCGGCGCCTTTGCCGGATAGCTCGGCACGCGGCGCGCCATGTATTTCCTACGAAAACCAAATTCTACGGCTTGGCCGTGTGGTGGCACTTTGGGCCCTGGCCGGCGCGCGACAACCCGCACGCATGCCCGTCAGTGTACCTGGAATGCCGCGCGCAAGCCTATGCCGGATAGCCGGCATTTGCCGGTGGCATGCACGCCAAAGTCGCCGCGCGCAGGGCATTTCCGGCGCGTCGTGCTACGCGACGTCGCGCTTCGGCAGACGTTCGATCGAGGTGTCGCTGCCAGCAGCCTGCGACTGCGCGATTCCGCGATAGAGCGTCAGGTGCGGGAACGGTATTTCGATGCCCAGCCGGTCGAACTCATTCTTGATACGGCGGAGCATCTCCCGCTTCACCGTCCACTGCTGCAAGGGGCGCGTCTGAATGTAGAACTTGATCACGACCGCCGAGTTGTCGAACGCGTCGACACCCAGCATGACTGGGTCACTCAGAATCAGCAGCCGGTACGCTTCGTCGTTCCTCAGCTCGTGAGCCAGCGTGTTGAGAACTTCGATCACGCGGTCGACGCTTTCCTTGTATGCCACTCCAATTTCGAATACGGCGCGCGACCAACCGTGCGTAAGGTTTGTCACGGTCGCAATCTGGCTGTGCGGAACGAAGTGGACGCGCCCTTCCAGATCGCGGAGCACCGTAATTCGCAACGAGATGGACTCGACCTGACCCCGAATCTCGCCAATGGCGATGACGTCGTTGACCAGATACTGCTGTTCGAGCAGCACCATGAACCCGACGAAGTAGTCCTTGATTAGGCTCTGCGCACCGAACGCGATGGCCAAACCGAACACGGCGGCACCTCCGATGAGCGGAGCCACCGGGATGCCGATTTCGTCGAGCACCATCATCACGCCGCCGGCAATGACGGCTATGTTGACAACGTTGCGAAAGATACCCAACAGGGTCCGCGCTCTGTTTTCGCGCTCTTCGCGCCCGCCGCGACGACCTCGTAGCGCGGTCAGCGCCACCAGCCGCGTTTCCAGAATCCGGGTGAGCCAGACGAAGGCCCCCAGCGCCAAGATGATGGTAACGATTCGCGGCCCGTGATTGATCGTCGACTGCATCATGTTGTGCAGCGTGAACGGGTTTTTGAGCTGTTCGACGGTTTCTTGGTCTTGGTCGGCGGTCTTTCGTTTCTCAGTGGCTTCCTCTTTTGCACTCAGTTGCTCCGACTGGAGCTGGGCCAGTTGCGACTGCAACTCGTCCAGTTTCGTACTGATCCGGCGCGCCTTGTGATTGCTATCGTGAAGCCGCTGTGTGGCTTCGCGGATCTGCTCCTGGGTCTTGCTGACGTCCTTGCCTTCCATCATCGAGCGGAACATTTCCTCGCTGAGGCTTTGCAACGTCTGCTCCGAGTTGTCGACATTCTTCCGAGCCGTTCCGCGCAGCTCGCGCTGAAGCACGATGTCCTGCTGCAAGATTTCGATCCGCTCGGCGATCGAACGGGCTTTGTCCTCGGCCGCCCGGGCAGCCTCTTGGCTTCGCTCGGCGACTTCGCTGGCCGCTTCAAGCTGCTTGGCGACTTCCTTTGCCAAGAACGGCTTGGCGTTCTCCGGCGCTTTGGCCCCCTCCGCAGTCGGCGGCGTCTGCGTCGCCGGCAAAGCTAAGGGATTCGCGATCGGCAACGGGGCTGACGGCGCTGGGTTCGGCGGCGGATTGGTCGCCGTGGCGGCTGGGGCGTTGGTCGGCGCATCCGGTGCCGGCGATTCCGGAGCCGTGCCGGTGGCCGGAGCCGGCGCGGAGCCGCCGGGTGGTGCGACCGGCGCCGCCGCTGTGGGCGGCGTCTCCAACGGGCGTGGATCGTGGGGACCTTGTAACTTGTCCAGCGATGCGCGGTCGCTGGCCAACTTCTTCTGGAGCGTACTGATGCTCTCTCCAATGGCTTTGCGCTCGACGGTTGCAAGCTCAAACCGCTCCTTGGCCAACGTCCACTTCTTTTGCAGGACGACTAGCTCAGCCTTCAACCTGTTGAGCTCGTCCTGTTCGCCGGCCTTTTCCAGATCTTCCAGCTTGGCGAGCAGCGCAGTCCGCTGGTCGTCCCATTCGCGAAAGTTTTCCTTCGCTTTGACGAACTCGCTGTTCGGCGCGCTCAGCGCCGCGTCGAGCTCTTGAAGGCGCGCGGCATCAGAATCGAGGGTGCGTTCAAGGCGCGCGATCCGTTCGGCGGCCGACGGGGCATTCGTGTCGCCCGTGGTCTTGCCGCCTGCCTTTTCGACGGCCTTACTGCCCGTTGGCGATTTGATCGGCTCGCTGCCCGAGACCAGCTTTGCCTTGTCGCCCGAGTCGTTACGGGTTGCATCGTCGGCGTCCGGCTTCTGTTCGTCCGCAGCTTTCTCGTCGGCCTTCGCTTCCGCGTTCTTCTCGGCGGTGGGATCCGTGGCCAAGGCCGACTGTTCGGACTTGCCAGCGTCCGGCGCGGCGTCGGGCTCCGCCGCGACGGCCCACAATCCGCCGGATGCAAGCACGAGCCAACCAAATGTAAGTAGCGTAAGCAACCGTAGCGCCGCCGTCCTTGGCATCGCGCACTCCTCCTCGGGACCTGGGAATTGAAGGGGGCGAGAGTATAGAGATTTCTGTAAACGGGTCAACCGAGCTATTTCGGCCCCGTATTTCCGCGGTTTCACCCCACGGACAGGCCGCCCGGTTCCCGAGTCGCCGCCTGGGAGTGGGTCACCGCAGAATGAGCCACACGCCCAACAACATCGCCACGATTCCGGACATGCGGGCCATCGTCAACGAGCGCACGTCGACTCCGAGAAATCCGATGTGGTCCAGCGCGGCTGCGACCACGAACTGAGCGCAGACGATGATCGTAAAGGCCGTCACCAACCCCAATCTTGGAATGCAGATGCTCAACGTGCCCACAATCACCAACCCCAGCGCTCCGGACGTTAGGACATACCATGGAACGTTCTGCCACGCGGCCAGGTTGCCACCGCGGTACCCGAGCATCGCCAGGCCGACCAACAAGCCTCCGCCGCCGTATGTGATGAACACGCTTTCCAACGTTCCGATGCGTGCGCTCATCAAGCCCGTGAAGTGGGCTTGCAGCGCCACGGCGCCGCCCCCGATCGCGGCGATGATGATCAACAGAATTGAGTTCGCCATGAATTCGGATCCTTTCTCGACGATCAATCGTGATGCCCCAAGGAGGCAGCCTGTCCGCCGCTACACGGCTGATACGCGTTGCCTGACGGTCGGCCTGAAGGCGCTGCGCCCGTCCGCGAATTGACCGCCACTTGTGAAAAGTCAGGCAGGCTCCGCGCGACGGTAGCGGTGGTACTTATTTCAATTTGCGTCATGCCTGGGTCGACGTTGCCGAGCGCTTCTGCGGCGGGTCGCATTCTTGCACCTTTCGTTCGGTTCGTCGACCTGCCGAAACGATCCGTCACGCGGGACAGTCGATTGGCGGCGCTCGCCAAGCGGGGTCGCAACTTGCACACGATGTACGTTCGCGGTGCGCTGCGCTCCCTGGAGTTCGTCGGTGCTCGCCAATGCTCGGCCAGTCGACTAGAATGGCCGGCTACTCAATGCACTGGTAACCCTCGCTTGGAATCTCGACATGGCCTTGAAGCGTCTGCTTGACGAACGGCAGATTGACGATGGCGTGCAATCCCTGGCCGCCGAGGTGACAAAACGCTACGCCGGATGTCCGTTGACTGTTGTTGGCGTGCTAACCGGCAGCGTGATCTTACTGGCCGATTTGATTCGCCGCGTCGATTTGTCAATGCGCGTCGGCGTGGTTCAGGCCCGGAGCTACCGCGGCGCCACGACCCGGCCAGGCAAGCTTGTCGTCGACGATTCGATGCTTCCAGATATTCGGGGGCGTGACGTGTTGTTGGTTGACGACATCTTCGATACGGGACGCACGCTCGATGGACTGGTCCGGACGATCGAGCAGTTCGGGCCGAAGTCGCTTGGCTCGGCCGTTTTGCTGCGGAAACAGGGCCGGCAGGAAGTCGCATACGCTCCGGACTACGTCGTGTTCGAGATTCCCGACGCGTTCGTCGTCGGATACGGGCTGGACTACCAAGATGCCTATCGCAACTTGCCGTATTTGGCCGTGCTGGAATCGGCTGAGCAGGTGGGCGCTTCGTCCTGCGCATCGGTCCGGCAGTTGATGCCGCGCTGACGCTGATGTAGCGCTGCCGGCTCCGCATCGCCTGGCAACAGTGCCGCAATGTACCGCGATGCGATCTGCACAACGACAAGTCGTCTCCGACGAATCATTGACCAATGAAATGGCTTGAACCGCGCCACCTGCGCGGTACAATCCCGACGTTTCTCGGCCATTTCGGCTGCGTCGCGTGGCCTGCTATTCGTCCAAGGATTGACCGTCCCGGTGTTCTGCCCAGCACGTTGCGCAAGCGTCCGGCGCGACAAAGCGTCGCAGCTTCAATGCGTGCGACGTGTGCAACGCGGTCAAGCCGCATCAAGTGAGGACCGATGCCGTGTTCGAACGCGAATTGACGCTTTATGAATTCACTCTCGAGTACCTGAAGACGATCGCCGCCGACATCGACGAGAACAAGATGGGCGACGCACCGTTCGAGGGAGCCAATCCACCGGTATGGATCTTAGGCCACTTGGCCGTCTGCACTGACTACTCGGCGCAATTGCTCGGTCTGCGGCCAAGCTGCCCGAAACCTTGGCACTCGATGTTTGGGCCGGGCAGCAACCCTGCGGAAATCCCGTCACCGCAGCCGTCCAAGGCGGAATTGATGCTGGCGATCGAAGACGGCTGCCGCCGCGTGATGGAGGCGGCCCCCAGCGCTTCGCCCGATGCGATGAACCAACCTCACGCTGTCCAGCTCTTGAAGGAAACGCCACTCAAGACGAACGGCGACGTACTGGCCCATCTCATGTCGACACACCAGTCGTTTCACCTGGCACAGTTGTCGGCGTGCCGCCGCAAATCGGGCAAGGGACCGATCGTGTAGCGGTGCCGCAATCGGTCGTGGCCCGTCGCGCCGCGCGATCGCTCCGGGCTTGTGTGCGTTACTACGGCAGCAGATCGCCCGCTTCTTCGGCGGGCAGCTCGCTGCTGTCGAGCGCCCTGAGGTCGCTTTCGCTGAAGAAACGACCAGCAATCATCCGCACCGGGACCAAGAGCCCGATGAATAGCGGAAACAGAATCCCGAGCACGCTTGCTTTAATCGCCCACAAAATAGCCAGGCAAACGGCCTGCAACGCCGTGTACTTGTGAATCGTCGCGTTGCGAACCTGGCGGATGTAGTGCGTTGCCGGATACAGGGCTTGATCCATGGGCCACAGGCTTAGCCGCTCAAAGAACTGGTTCCCCTTCATCGATACGATGCCCATGTACAGAAACAGTCCGTAGAGCGTCGCCATCGGAATGATCTTTAGCAAGGGCAACAGCATCAGCGAACCGCCAAGCAGCAGGTGGATCATCAGCCCGGTGACACGATTGGAGCGGACGTGGATGATCCGATCGTGGCGCTCGCCATCGCGCGTGATGACTTCTTCGTACGTCGCCAGGCTGTGGAGGTGGTTGAGCGAACGCACCATCGCGGCCACGAGCCATGGCAAACCGAACATCGAACAAGCACCGATCAGCACGCCGATCACCGCCAGGTTCAGGTGATACGCCTGACCATCGACCAATTTGTTTTGTGGCGCGTTGACCAGGCGCTCCGCGATGTTCTTCTCGAGAAACACCAGAACCGATCCCAGAATCGCCGGACCGATGCTCGCGAACCAAACCCAACGCGGTGCGTCGGTCAGGTTGAGCAGCCAAGGGCGGCCGGTGCTCGTGCTGAACGTGTCGGGCGCGGGCAACACGTCGAGATCGACTTCGTTGAGCCAAACGGCGATGCCCGTCATCGACGCGATCGCGATCGCCGGGCCAAAATCTGCCAAGAACTCGCGCGCTTTGGGCATCAGGTAACGGCTGCGTCGAAATGCCGACAAGCTCGTGGACACGTACAACGTGCCCAGCGCAAGCAGCACCGTCAGGAGTGCCGTGTCGTGATGCTTCTTGACGTCCAGATCCTGAAATACCACGATCAGCGAACGAATCGCCTCGTAGATAAAGATCAACGAAATCAGGGCCGAGAAAATCTCGTCAGTGAAGCGGGTACAGTAGCGGACCAGGCAACTGGCGTCGGTCGCCGCAAGGATGAACACGATTAGCGCGGTCCACAGCCCGACCCAGGCGTACGTGGGCAGAAAGGGAATCTCTAAGTCGGTGCAGAGCCGGTAAAGCATCGTGGTGAAGATCAGCAGCGGCCCGGTTCCGCCCAAGATGATCAGCCCTTGGCCCGAAAACAGCGCGAAGATCACGCCACAAATCGCCGACGCCGTAATCATCTCGACGGCGCCGATCTGTCCGCCCGTCTGCGCCGCCATCACGCCGCCGAACGTCACAGCCGGGGCCAAGCACGCAAAGTACAAGAACAGGATCGAAGCGAAACACTTGGGGTGCAGACCATTGACAAAGTCACTCACGTAATAGGGCAGCCTGCGCTTCAGGTCTTCGCGAATTCCGCCGAACAGCCGGCCGGTGTAGCGTAGCCCATCGGGCACTTCGGGTTCTTCGACCGGAACCGGAGCCGCGGTGCGCACAGCAAAGGCTTCCAGCGCGGTGAGCACGCCCTGTTCGTTGCGCGCGCGACGCAAGTCGTAGTGAAACGCGTCGTCGGACATCAGCCGCGCGATGTTGGCCAACGTGTCCAGGTGCCTGGCCGTTGCCGACTTTGGCCCCAGCAGCATGAATATGAACCGGGTGGGCGTGCCGTCCGGCGCGCCCATGTTGATCGGTCGCGTCAAGCGTACGAACACGATCAACGGTTCTGGCAGCTCGTCCAGATAGACATGCGGCACCGCGATCTCACGACCCAATGCCGAAGATGTTTGCTCCTCGCGGGCAAGCAGGGCCGCCTCGACTGGCTCGCGCGCGTCGGCCGGCAGCAGCCCGCGCTCGACTATCTCGTCGAGCACCTTGCTCAGCAGCGAGGGGAAATCGTCGGCCCTGACCTTGAGCAGGCACGAGCCTTTCGAAATCGCCTGTTGCAGGAGTTCCATGGTCGCGCGTGGCTTTGTCGCGGATTAGCAGTTTCGGCGCCGACGATTCTCGCCCCGGCTGGCGGACCGACTGACGCACGGGAGTGCGCGCTGCTATAGTAGGGCCGACACAACCTACCACCTTCGCGGCCGGCGTCACTAGCTCAGTTTGCCAAACGCACCCCCGGCCGAGCACTTCCAGGCAACACTGACGGATCGCAGCATGCAGCATCGTACATCGGGTTTGTGCTTCGGCAAGGCCCCATCAGGTTGCCGGCCGGCCTCTCAATGGTTGATCGCGCTGGCCGGTCTTGTCGCCATCGCGCCATGGGCGCTGCTCGTTGCCGCCGGACCCGCGCCGGCCGCGGAGCCAGCCAAGCCGTTGGGCACCGCCGAGGGCTACCGCGGGATCTGGTACTCGAATCAAAAGACGAACGACGAGTACGCCTTCAAGTATTCGGGCGGCATGGCCACCTATCCCCAACAACACATGCCGATCGCCATCCACGCGCCGGCGGCTGGCAAGACGTTTTTCGTCTATGGCGGCACCGTGCCCGGCAACAAGACGCTGTTGCACATGGTCTCGTACTTCGATCACGCCACGGGCACGGCCCCCCGCCCGCGAATTCTGCTCGACAAGAAAACCACCGACGCTCACGACAACCCCACGCTGACCATCGACGCGGCCGGGTATCTTTGGATTTACTCCAACGCGCACGGAACCTCGCGGCCGTCGTTCATTCATCGCAGCGAAAAGCCGTATTCGATCGACGCGTTCCGCCGTGTGAAGAAGACCAACTTCTCCTACTCGCAACCGTGGACGCTGGCCGACGGCCGTCAGATCCTGCTGCACACCAAGTACAATCACGCGGGCCGCCGTGGCCGTGGGCTGTTTTGGATGACCAGCGCTGACGGCACGTCCTGGTCCGACCCGCAGCCTTTAGCCCACGTCGAACAGGGCCACTACCAGGTAAGCCGGTCCGACGGGCGCCGTGTCGCCACGGCGTTCAATCATCATCCGACGCGTGGCGGGCTCAACGCGCGAACGAATCTGTACTACCTGGCAACACTCGACGGCGGCACGACCTGGAATGCGGCCGACGGTACGCGCGTCGAAACGCCGATCACCGCCGCCGCAGGCCCCGCGCTGGTGCGCGACTATGCATCCGAAGGCCTGTTGGTCTATCTCAAGCAGGTACAATTCGACACGGCCGGCAATCCGGTCATTATGTATCTGACCAGCCGCGGCTACGCGCCCGGGCCCGACAACGACCCGCGCACCTGGCGGCTGGCGCGCTGGGATGGCAGTGCATGGCTGCACAGCGAAATCACGCAGTCGGACCACAACTACGACTACGGCACGTTGTATGTCGACGACGACGCGAAGTGGCAACTCGTGGCGCCGACGGATGCCGGGCCGCAGCCTTACGGCACCGGCGGGCAGATGGTCGTCTGGAGCAGCCCGGACCAGGGGCGCACCTGGAAGCGCGACAAAACGCTAACGCACGACACCGAGCTCAATCACACCTACGCTCGCCAGCCGCTCGCGTTTCATCCCGACTTTGCGCTGCTGTGGGCCGACGGTCATGCCCGGGAACGGTCCGATTCGTCGCTGTACTACACGGATCGCGCGGCGACGCACGTTTGGCGGTTGCCGGTCGAAATGACATCGGATCACCAACAGCCCGATTTGGTCTGGTAGGGCGACGGCGCGAACGCACGCTGCCCAACTCCGCCCAACGTGCGTCCGCTGGCTCCGCATCACTTCAGCGCAACGAGCCGGGTCACGATCGGGCACATACGTGGCCCCTGGCGTCAAGCGCGCGGGCTACTTAGAATTCGAATTCTTGTTTTGCTCGCAGGCCCAACGGCCCCCATCAGGAGATACATCGGTGAAGAAATCGCGCGGATTCGGGTTTGGAATTATCGGCTGCGGCATGATCGCCAACTTTCATGCACGCGCCATCGGCGACATCCGCGGTGCCAAGGTGGTCGCGTGCTACGACACGGTCCCCGCGTCAGCCGATCGCTTTGCCGAGGCGCAGGGCTGCACCGGTTACCACGACCTGAAGAAGATGCTCGCCGACCCTGCCGTCGACGTGGTGACGATCGGCACGCCCAGCGGCGCGCATCTCGAGCCAGCCGTCGCGGCGGCCCGAGCTGGCAAACACGTGATCGTCGAGAAGCCGCTCGAAATCACGCTCAAGCGGTGCGACAAAATTATTGACGCATGCAAGAAAGCCGGCGTAAAACTCTCGGCGATCTTTCCGTCGCGATTCCACGAATCGAGCGTTCAATTGAAACAGGCCATCGACCAGAAGCGCTTCGGCCGCCTGACACTCGGAGAAGCCTACGTGAAGTGGTATCGCACGCAAGAGTACTACGACAGCGGAGCGTGGCGCGGCACGTGGGAACTGGATGGCGGCGGGGCTTTGATGAACCAGGCGATTCACTCGGTCGACATCCTTACTTGGCTGATGGGACCTGTCGTCGAAATCACGGCCCATGCCGGGTTGCTAGCGCATAAGCGGATCGCGGTGGAGGACACCGTCGTCGCCACGCTCAAGTTTAAGAACGGCGCGCTTGGCGTGCTGGAAGCCAGCACCGCCTGTTATCCCGGTTACTTGAAACGAATCGAAGTCCACGGTTCGGAGGGCAGCGCCGCGATGGAGGAGGAAGACGTCGTCGTGTGGGATTTTGCCAAACAGGCCCGCGGCGACGCGGCCATCCGTGCCCGCATGGATGCCCGCATCAGCACCGCCGGCGGCGCCGCCGACCCGGCCGCGATCGGGCATCACGGGCACACGGCCCAGTTTCGTGACGTGTTGGACGCAATTCGCACCGGTCGTAAGCCGGCCATCGACGGCCCCGAGGGACGCCGATCGGTGGAAATCATCTTGGGCGTCTACAAAGCGGCCGAAACAGGCAAGACGGTCAAGCTGCCGCTGGCGAGTGATCCGGTCCTGGCGGCGCGGAAGAGGGCGTAGCGCCTGCGGAGTACTACGTTCGAGCGATCATTGCCGTCCGTTGCGCACGTTGCCGACGGTGCGCTCCACGACGAAAACACGATCGCCGGGCAGTAACTGATAGTTGCTGGCGGTGGCCGCGCCTGGGGCGATCGCCTGCCAATTGACCGGCAGGATCTCGTCATGCGGCTCCCCGCCCGGCTTCGGCCGCGCGATCCAGATCTCCTTGTGCGACAGCGGGCTTAGACCGTTCAC
>CALFYT010000048.1 GCA_937952415.1 uncultured Planctomycetaceae bacterium
CTGACGCTGGGCAACGGCTTGTGCCCACGCGCCGCTGCCCGGAGGGACAAACCCCCCATGCTGATTCGCCAGGCGTGGATCGATCTTGGATGCCCGGGCGAAAAAACACAGCGGGAGTTTCCCGCGGCTTTCGGCCGGCGTCGGGCGATCCGGATTGTCGCGCCGAAATCCAGCACTCACGCCCGGCCAGCCACGGAAGCGGCCCGCGGACCGGCGGCACACACGTCGGCGCCCGCCCCGTCGGCATACGGCTGAAAGTTCGCGACGAACAGATTGGCCAGCTTCTCGGCCGTGCGGCGATAAGCGTCCTTGTCGGCCCAACCTTGCTCGGGATGGAGGATCCGCTGCGGCACGCCCTTGACGCTTCGGGGCACGCGCAGCCCGAAGATCGGCTCTTCGGCCAACGGCGCTTCGGCCAGTTGCCCGTTGTGGATCGCGTCGACGATCGCGCGGGTGTACTCCAGCGGCATCCGCTCGCCGGTTCCATACGCACCGCCCGACCAGCCGGTGTTGATCAGCCAGGCTTGGGCCTGATGTTGCCGCAAACGGTCGGCCAGCATGTTCGCGTACTTCGCCGGATGCCAGACGAGAAACGCTTTGCCGAAGCAGGCGGAGAAGGCCGCTTGCGGTTCGCTGATGCCCACTTCGGTGCCGGCCACCTTGGCCGTGTAGCCGCTGATGAAGTGGTACATCGCCTGCTCGCGCGTCAGCCGGCTGACCGGCGGCAACACGCCAAACGCATCGCACGTCAGCAGGAACACGTTCGATGGGTGTCCGGCGACGCAGGGGATCTTCGCGTTGGGAATGGCCTCGATCGGATACGCCGCCCGCGTGTTCTCGGTCAGGCTGATGTCGTCGAAGTGGATCACGCGCGAAACCGGATCGACGACCGTGTTTTCTAGCACGGTGCCGAAGCGTACGGCGCCGTAGATCTCGGGCTCTTTCTTCGCGGTCAGCCCGACGCACTTGGCGTAGCAGCCGCCCTCGATGTTCGAGATCCCCTCGTCGCTCCAGCAATGCTCGTCGTCACCGATCAGGCGGCGGTGCGAGTCGGCCGAGAGCGTCGTCTTGCCGGTGCCCGACAAACCGAAGAACAGCGAAACGTCGCCGTCCGGTCCTTCGTTGGCCGAGCAGTGCATGCTCAGCACGCCCTGCTTGGGCCGCAGGTAGTTCATCAGCGTGAACACGCCCTTTTTCATTTCGCCGGCGTACTGCGTGCCCAGGATCACCAGCTCGCCCCGCTCGAAGCTCATGCTGACGCTGGTCGTGGACGTGACGCCTGGCAGCGACGAATCGGCCGGCGCCTCGCCGGCGTTATAGATCACAAAGTCAGGCTCGCCGAACGAGGCCAGCTCGTCCTTGGTCGGCCGGATCAGCATGTTGTGCATGAACAGCGCGTGATACGGCCGCGCGCAAATCACCCGAATCTTCAACCGCCGCTGTGGATTCCAATCGGCAAACGCGTCGACGACATACAATCGGTCGCGCGCGTTAAGAAACGCAACGGCCAACTCGCGCAGTTTCGAGAACGACGCGGCGGGCAACTTGATGTTGACGTCGCCCCACCACACGTCAGAAGCACTGGCCGGATCGTCGACGATCCGTTTGTCGCGCGGGCTGCGGCCCGTCTTCTCGCCAGAGTCCGGCCTGGGGGCGCCGCTCGCGGTGAGCGTCTCTCCGTCGTTCGGCATGCCCGGTTCGGAGAGCAGGGCTCCGGCCGGATTGCGCGTGATCCGGCCGGCGCGGATCCCATAAGATTTCAGGTCCATCGGTTCGTCGTGTGTCGTTGTGCCATGCCGTTGCGCCGGTCGGCAGGGAACAACCAGATGGTTGATCGGAACGTTACGTTGCGACGCCGCGCGTCGTAGTGCGGCGTCGACAAGCTCGATTATAGGAGCCTGGCCCGCTCGAGTCGCCGTCAATTCGGGCAGTTTTCGCGTGCCCTGGCCAAAAGCGCGCCGACGGCCAAGCTGGACACGCCGGCATTGCTGCTTCGCGCGACGCCGTTTGCTGCCGCGCTCTACAGATCGCCCGCCGGTGCCGGACGGTTGTCGTCGGGCGGAAGATCAGCATCCGCCGACGGATCATCGTCGGCCGGCGGCTTCAGGCCCGGCACGGCCAGCGCTTTGTCTTGGCCGGCTGGCGGCACGCCCGAATCGACCAATAGATAGCCGGCCCAGAAGAACGGCTGATCGGCCTTCCGCACGGCACCGCTGCTGACGTTGTCGCGCACCCGCGGCTCGAACACCGGTTCCAGTTGCGTATCAGCCGCGATCTGCACGCTCCGCTGCCAGGCATCGGCCGGAGACGTGTAGGGCAACTCTTGGGCGAACTCGCGCACCAGGTCGTAGCTGGTTTGTCCGCCGGTTCGCCAGCGACTGATCAGAATCGTGCGCGTGCCGGCAGCCATCAACCCGCACGTGGCCAGGAACAGATCGTCGCCCGCTGCCGAACCACGCCGCAACGACGTTTCGGCCGCCGTATGAAACCCCGGCAGGACCACGTGGTCCGGTCCGCCCCAGGGCAGCGACAGCCAACTGGCCAGGTTTCCGCCGGCCTTGCCCGCGTCGACTTGCACGGGCGACCACTCGTACGGACCCTTGGCCGGCCCGATGTCGTCCAACACGATCAACCCGTCGAGCACCATCCGAAAGACGTTCGACGGCACGGGCAGCGAGTTGGGAAGTGCGACAGCTCCGCCCACGGATTGGTCGAAGTGCTCGAACGCGTCGGCCGCGATCGCGTCGCCGTCGCCCGGAAACAGTTTGCCCAGCACCACGCCGATCTTGGGCTGCGGCTTTTGTACGCGGCTGACCGGCACGGCCAAACCGACCGTCGGCGCGTAACGCACGCGGGCTTGCGAGATCAACATTCTTCGCGATTCGGCATCGCCCACGCCCAGGGCCTCGAACGGCAGATACCACAAGAAGCCGTCGGGCACGATCGCCAATTCCTGGAAGTTGCCGGCCAGCTCGACGTTCGAACCGGCCAACAGCGCATCGGTCACGCGCTTGGCGCTAGCTCGCCAGCCGTCGTTGGCCAGATCGTTCTGCGTCAGCTCGTGGTTAACGTCGAAGTTGCCCATCGCGCGCAACAGGGCCGCAACCTGCTTCTGTAGTTGCGACGGCGAGCGGACGCGCCACGTCGCGTACTGATCCCGCGAATACATGAACCCGTACAGGTCCTTCCGCGTGCTGAAGAACGCCATCAGCACGTGTCCTTCGGGCAACGACTGTTGGACTTCGGCCGTCGTACGCAGCGGCGGAAACACCAGGTCCGAAGCTTCGCGGCGGACGGCGATCTGCCGCAAGATCGCTTCCTGCTGCTGGCCCAGGTCGGCCAGGATCGCCAGTTGGCCAGCCTGTTCGGTGCGCTGCTTTTCGTCGTCGCACACGGCCGGCAAGGCGGCCAATCGCGCGCGCACATCCGCCGCCCTTTGCGCAAGGGCCGCGTACTGGGGATGGCGGGCCAGCAGATCCTGTCGCTGCAACAATCCCTGCTGCCCCACCAACTCCGGCGGCCCTTCCAGAATCCACCGCAATGCCAGCAAACGACCGCCCAGCGGCAACGTGCTGAAGAACCGGTGTCGCCGCGCCCGGTCCGAGATCTCCAGTGCCAGCTCTTGTTCCCGCTTGTTTTCCAGCGTGGCCTCGAACCAATGTTCCAAGACTTCGCCGTGCGGCGTGGTCAGCACGCTGAGGCATTCCAGCGGGTCATAGGCCCAGTCGCCGGCCGTCGGATCGCGCAGCAACACCCGATACAGCGCTGTGCCGACCCGATCGCTGGCCTGACCGCTGGTATAGCGGGTGTCAGCCAGGCCGATCTGAAACATCCAGATCGAGCCATTCTGTTGAAACTGGAGTGCCGCTTGCAGCGAGCGGTCGCCGGCGGGCACGTTGCCCGATTGGTAGGCCACCAGCGCCTTGAGATGGTTCATCCGCGCGCCGAGCCGGCTGGCCGGCAGATCGCTGCGCGCGGCCAGAGAACTGGCCGTCGACAGCAGGTTCGACGCCTGGGCCGTTTCGCCGACCACGGCCATGTTCTCGGCGCTCAACAGCGCCAGCGACGTTTGCAACTGGCGGAAGCCTTGCGCCTTGGCCCATGCCGCGGCCCGCCCCAGCGGCGGATACGGGCCCTTCTGGTTCAGCAGCACGTGGGCCAGCAAGCCATAGCGGAACGATTCTTCCAGGTTGTTCAAGTCGAGGAACGTGAACGCGGCGTAGGATGCTTCTTGGAACAATCGGCCGGCGGCAGGAAAATCTCCGGTTTCTAGCGCGAGCCGTCCCAGCTCCAAGAGCGCCGTGCTCGTAAGCGGATGGTCGAACTCGCCCGCAACCAGCACGCCTCGCTCCAGCGCCGATTTGGCTTGCGCGGCGTCGCCTGAAGCCGCATACGCACAACCCAATTGCACCTGCACCCAGGCCTGCGACCAGTGATTTGGCGGGCCGGGGTTGCGCGACAAGACGTTAAGCAGGTTGTTGGTCAGCGGATCGTAGCGGCCGATCGGACCCATCAGCTCGCGCCGCCGCCGAATGGCCAGGCTGGTCGCCCGCACGATCTCGGCCGCGTGCACCGGAAACAACATCGCCTGCTGAATGACGCCGCCCTGGGCCACGATGTTGCTGTTGTCGATGCGTCCCTGGCCCATCAAGAACGTCTCGGGAAACTGCCCGACGCGCGCGCCCCGCTGGCTCTGTCCCCAAGGCGGCACGCGCGCCGCGCCCGGCGGGGCCGGCGCGACGGCTTGGGGGAATTGGACGCGAATCATCCAGTCGGAGAACGCGACGTACAGCTTCAGCGCCGCGTCGTAGCTGGCCAGTGCCTGCGGCAACTGCCCCATTTGATAGTGGCATTCGCCGACCATCGTTTGATAGCAGATCGAGTCGATCCACTGACTGCTGGCGTTGCGGATGCCGCCCCGGTTCTCGGCCATGAACGATCCCAGCGCAGCCCGATAGGCGCCATCGTAATACGCGCCAAACGTGGCGAAGTAGCGCTGCGATGGGATGGTCTGGCCCAGGGCGATTTGGGCCACGGCGCGGTCCGCGCCACCGGCGATCCATCCACATACCAACAGCGCAGCGGCCAACCCAAGGCGGCGACGTTTCGACGAGCTGCTTGGCATCATCTGGCTGCCTTCTGAATCGGGGCTGCCCGAAAGGGCCCGGCGATCTCCTGGCCGTTCGAAAGCGAAGCTTCCAGCCGGCGTCGGAAAAGAAGTGCATGCACCGCCGGGCTCAGACTTCATGATACCCACATTTCCCAGCTTTAGCGAACCACGGCCAGCCGCCGTGCTAGCTTCGCCGAATGGGCCGATGTCACCCGGCGTCAGGCCGACGGGCGGGGGGACAATTTCGACAAGTTTCACAAAATGGTGTCAAAGTCGTCCGATTGTTGGTGCCGATAACGTTCTTGCCGATTGTATCGGACACAGAGAGTTTGCCGCGCGGCCACCTCGGGTTGCCGCACCGCGAGCCGGTGTGTCCGCGATTACGGAGGATGATTGAATGCGGCGGACAAATGAGCGACGAAGCTCCTGGCGGCGGGCCCTGCTCAGCCTCGGAGTTTGCTCAAGCTTGGGAATTGCCGGATGCCAGGTCGACGTCGCGGGCCAGACGTTGCCGAGCCCCTGGTATCTGAAAGACGACATTCAATACTTCCCCCCAGGACCTGAGTTCAAGTTGTCTCGCGAAGCGGCCGCGCAAAAGGCGTTCGCCGAGTCGCAGGCAAACCAACAACCTTAGGAGACGCCTGTCCACGTCGCGGCGGCTCGCCGGCCGTCGCAACTGAGTTTTCGTCGAACGCCCGGCAAGGACGGCAAGACTCCGCGCTACCGCGGACCGAGTCGTCAGGCGGTGCCGGGCGTTGGGGGGGACGACACCCTTGGCGGCTGACGTTCGAGATGATGGCGCGCTTGAGAGCTCCTGCGCGCTTCGAACGTCAGCGGCCGAGGGACTTTTTTATTTACAAACGTACCGCGCACCAGGTCACTCGCTATGGATCTGCAACTACCGCCGGAAGCCGCCCAATGGGCCAACGACGCGCTGGTCTGGATCGGCTTTGGCACGCTCGTCGGTTTGATGGCCAAGGCTGTGATGCCTGGCCGCGATCCCGGCGGCGCCGTGGCCACGTTGGCGATGGGCGTCGCTGGCACGGTGATCGGTTGCGCGGCGCTGGTCTACTTTTCCGGGCACCGCGTCACGCCGATCAGCCCGATCGGGTTTGCAGTGGCCACCGCCGGCGCCTTCACGCTGCTGTTCTTCTACAAGCTGCTGGCGAGCCATTTCTTCGTCGAAGGCGAGCACGGAGCTTACGTCCGCGTGCCCCGCTATCGCCGCCGCCGCTATCGTCGTTCGGTGCACATCGACGACTGATGGCCGGCCGCCCCTCCCACCGAGCACTGCGCGGTCCGTCCGCGCGCCGGACGACCGGCGCCGACCCAGCGTTTTGCCGTGTGGGCAACTCACGTTGCTGGTCGATACGACTTACCGGCACTCGTTTTGCGGCATCGCGGCCGCGCCTGCTTCGGCCCCATTCCGCTGGCAATGGCCCGGTTCCTGTGGTCTACTAAATAGCTAGGAAAAAGCCGGCCGGGGGCCGCGCCTGCAGGCGGCAATCGGCGGCGAAACGCCGATTGCCACCGCGAGTCGGACCCGAGCTTCGACGAATCGCCGGCCCGCCGTCCGGCCGCCGAAACCAGGGGCCCACCGTCGGTGTTCAATGATCTGCACAAACGTCGGAATCCAACCTCCTGCCGCCCGCCAGCCGGTCGCGGCCTCCAAGAAAGGGAACGTGATGGTCGTTTGGAGAACGCTCCTCGTCGTGACCGCGTCCATGTTGCTGTTGGCCGAGCAGGCCGGTGCCGCCGGGCTCGATCCGCAGGCCACGGCCAAGCGGGTTGATGAACTGCTGGCCGGCGAGTCGTTTGGCGGGGCCGAAGAGGGGGCCGCGCTGTCGGCCGCCGCCACCGATCAAACCATGCTCCGCCGCTTGTCACTCGATCTGGTCGGCCATCCGCCGACCGCCGAGGAAATCACGGCCTACACCCTCGACCCCGCACCCGACAAGCGCGCAGCGGCCGTCGAGCGGATGCTCGGCGACCAGCGATTCGGCCAGAACTGGGGCCGCTACTGGCGCGACGTGATTATGTATCGCCGTACCGAGGAACGGGCCCTGCGCTCCGCCGGCACCCTGGAACGCTTCTTGACCCAAGAGCTCAACGACGACCCGCACTGGGACGTGATCGCTCGGCAGTTCATCACCGCCACTGGCGACATCCAAGAGGAAGGCTCCACGGCGATCATCATGGCCCAAATGGGCAGCGCCGAGGACACCACTGCCGAGGTCTCGCGTATCTTCCTCGGCATCCAGATTCAGTGTGCCCAGTGCCACAACCATCCGACCGACCGCTGGAAGCGAGAACAGTTTCACCAGTTGGCGGCCTTCTTCCCGCGGATCGCGGTCCGTCCGGTCCGCGTCGACGGCAAGCGCAAGTCCTTCGAGGTCGTGTCGATCGATCGCGGTCCCAAGCGCAAGAAGAACAACAACAATCGCCGCGGCAACCTCGAACACTACATGCCTGATCTCGACCATCCCGAGGCGGAGGGCGAGCTGATGCAGCCGGTGTTCTTCGTCACCGGCCAAAAGCTCGATCGCGGCCAGAGCGACCAAGACCGTCGCGGCCAGATCGCCGAGTGGATCACCAGCGACTCGAATCGCTGGTTCGCCCGCGCGTACGTCAATCGGATGTGGTCCGAATTGGTTGGCCGTGGCTTCTACGAACCGGTCGACGACATCGGTCCCGACCGCGAGGCCCGTGCGCCGAAAACGCTCGACTACTTGTCCGAGCGATTCGCCCGCAGCCAGTACGACGTGAAGTGGTTGTTCCGCGTGATCACGGCCACCGACGCGTACGCCCGTCAGAGCCGTTCGCGTTACGAGGAAGACGGCGCCCCGTTCGCGGCCAACTGTCCGCAACGCCTCCGCGGCGACCAACTCTACAACACGCTGGCCTCCGTGCTCGAAATCAGCGATCGCCAGCCGCCCCGTGCCAAGGGCAAGAAAGCTCCAAACTACAAGCAGCGGATGAACGGGCCGCGCGGCCAACTCAACCAGACGTTTGGCTACGATCCCAGCGTCCGGCGTGACGAAGTCGTCGGGTCGATCCCGCAGGCCCTGTACTTGATGAACGGCCCGCAATTGAACCAGGCGATCCGCGCCCGCGGCTCGAACACCATGCTCGGCCGGCTGCTGCGCGACGTCGAAGACGACGACGTGGTCGTCGAAGAGCTGTACCTGCGCTGCTTGGCCCGCGAACCGAACGACGAGGAAATCGAGACCTGCCTGGAGTACGTCAAGTCAGTCGGCGATCGGGCCGAAGCCTTCGAGGACATTACCTGGTCGCTGGTCAACTCCACGGAGTTCTTGAATCGCAAGTAGCGTGCGGCCCGGCCGATCAAGCGGCCCGGCCGATTGCCTCAACTGGCCGCCGGCGCTGACTAGCTGATTTTGCAGACACCCAAACCTTAGCCAACAACCATACTGAGCACCGCCATGACCATGCACGTTCGCCATCACGTCGATGTTTCGCTGTCGCGCCGCGGTGCGATCCGCCGTCGTGATTTCCTCCGTGGCATTTCCGCCGCCAGCCTCGCCGCCGGAACCCTTTCCTGGCGCGACCTGGTCAGCCTGCAAGCCGCCGAGCTCCAAAAGCGCGGCATGGCCTGCATCATCCTCTGGATGCAGGGCGGACCCAGCCACTTCGAAACGTTCAGCCCCAAGCCGGGCCATGAAAACGGCGGCGAGACCAAGGCCATCAGCACGTCGGTGCCCGGCATCGAAGTCAGTGAAAACTTCCCCCACTTCGCCAAGGTCATGCACCACGCGGCCATCATCCGCTCGATGACCAGCAAAGAAGGCAGCCATCCGCGGGCCCACCACCTGATGCCCACTGGCTACCCGCCGACCGCACGCGCCAAGCATCCGGCGTTCGGTTCGCTCGTGGCGCAGCAAATCACCAGCGACCATCTCGATCTGCCGGCCTTTGTCCGCATCGGCCGCAACACGCGCGACGGGGCAGGGGGCGGCATCCTCGGCATCGAGTTCGATCCCTTCGTCCTGCCCGAAGCCGGCAAACCGCCCACCAACGCCTCGCCAGGCACCACGCTGACGCGCTACGATCGGCGCCTTGGGTTGCTCGGGCGGCTCGACGCGACCTACGCCGCCGCTGGCGGACAGCAGGAAGTGGCCGAGCATCAAAAGCTCTACCAAAAAGCGGCCCGCATGATCAAAAGCTCGCAGATGAAGGCCTTCGACCTCGACGGCGAACCGGCCAACATCCGCGACGGCTACGGCAATACGCCGTTCGGCAACGGCTGCCTTCTGGCCCGCCGCCTGGTCGAGACGGGCGTACCCTGCGTCGAGCTCGTGCTCGGCAGTTGGGACACCCACTTCGACAACTTCGCCCGCGTGCGAGAAATGTCCGGCAAGGTCGACCAGCCGTTGGCCTACCTGCTGACCGATCTGCACCAGCGCGGCATGCTCGACAAGACGATGGTCGTCTGGATGGGCGAGTTCGGTCGCACGCCTCGGATCAACCCCCGCGGCGGCCGCGACCACTATCCCAAGGCTTTTAACGTCGTGATGGCCGGCGGCGGCGTCCAAGGCGGCAAGGTCATCGGGCGCACCGACGCAGCCGGCGGCACGGTCGAAGACCGCCCGGTCACGGTGACCGATCTGTTGCAGACGTTCTGCACGTGCCTGGAGATCGACTCGACGATCGAGAACATCGCACCCAACGGCCGCCCGATCCGGATCGTCGACGACGGCGCCCCGGTGGACGAGCTGTTCGTGTAGGGCGGTTTTCGTAGGGCTGTTCGTAGAGCGCTGTTTGTTGAGGTCCGTTTGCGGAGCCCTGTTTGTGGGCGCCGTCTTCGTAGCGCTGTTTGTTGAGCGCTGTTTCTGGAGCGCCGTTTTCGTAGCGATGTTTGTGGAGCGTCGCACCCACACCAACCCGCAGCGCAAGCAAGGGCTCTTCGTTCGTCTCGCGTACGGCGCGCGCTTCTCAAAAAAGTAGGTCAGGGCTCGCCCTGACATGCCTCGCGCGGTAGGTCATGCACTCCCGTGCATGACAAGATCAGCGGCTCACGGCTCGCCCCGCCTTCCGTCGCCCGCTCAAGCCGGCGCAACCCTGGCCTTCCACTGCGCAAAACCGACGCAAACTACGCTTCCCTCGCCGGACCGTCTGGAACATAGAGGATGTCAAGGAGTTTCCAAATCGGGATAAGAAAGTCCGACTTGCTCAACCTTCGCCCGTACCATTTGTCACAGCGTTCAGCTAGTTCATCATCGTCACCCGCGTGTATGTCGTAGAGGCAAGCCTCGTCCGATACAAAAATGGGCCGGTCCTCTTCATCAAACATCCGCTCTACGAATTCGTAATACCATTCAAGGCGCTTGGAGACTTCATCGGCGTCAGCAAAACCAAAGTTACCCTTGCCCATTCAAGCACCATCAAATGTTCTAGCGGAAGGAAAAGAGCCCAGCAGCAACGAGTCACATCCAATGCAGTCAGAAAGTAGCTGAAAACTTGCTCCGCCATTCGCGGGCGGCTCAAAGCCGGCCAAGCCCTGCCCCACGTAGCCTAGGTGTTCCACGGCAAGGGCACACCGTGAAATTTCAGAATCTCCGGATCGTCGCGGACGACAGTCTCCTCGACGAAGGGCCAGACTGCTTCGGTGAATTCGTCGTCCAAAGGATTAAGTTCGTCAACCATCATCCCGATCAGGAAATGGCCAAAATCGGATGCGACGATGTACTGTGGCACGCTGTGATCGATTACTGCCTCGACAAATAGGACCGGGAAGCCATCTCCGTATTCGCCCTGCGTCGGTATGACATAGAAATTGCCGCATCCATCACTTGCCACCGGGATCCATCTCCTGTCCCGCCATATGGGAAAGCGGTTAAGAACTCTCTGGATGCTCAGGGGCGCGTCCAATGAATGAGCACCGAACGCGGGAACCGTCCCGATGAACGCGCCATTCGAAAACCGGAGCCAATCTCGGAGGTCCGCTGGCAGCGGAGTGCCCAAATAATCTTCTAGCGCCGCAATCTCCGCGTCGCTCGCTCCCGCGGGACGCGGCGGTTCATCCGGCCTTGCAAGTAGTTCGAGCAATGCCTCGATTTTTTCGGTGTCGATCATCGTGGAGCCTCGACTCAAAAAAAGTCCATCAACTGACCTCCCGCAACTCTCGGCTCCGCCCTGACTAGCTCCCGTAACGCCCGCCCGCATCACAGCTTGCCAAACCGTCGCTTCACGTCGGTGACGTAGTGCCCGCCGGTGGTTCCGCCGATCATCAGCACGGCGTCGTAGCTGTAGATCCAGTGCCGTAGCTCGGCGTGCACGTCGCCCAGCTTGCCGGCGTATAGGTAGCCCCGCAGCGGCCGCAAGTCGACAACCACCCAGCGGTTGGCGCTGCCGGCCCGCGTGATCGGAGCATACTCCGGATACTTCGTAATCGACGACGCGTTTTCGCCTTCGTTGACCACGCTGACCATCAGGTGGAACGACGACAGGCCGTTGCTCTTGGCCAGATCCATCACGAACGTGCCCAAGGTGTAGCAGTGGCCCGGGCTGGCGCCCTTCATCAGGTGCCAGTGCCCGCTCTTGAGCATCACCTTGGGCAACCCGTCGCCCGTTGCCTCCGCTTCGCGGTAGTAGTGCATAAATAGCGACTTCATGTTCTCTTCGCGGCGGCAGTTCGACGCATAACCGGTCGGCTCGCCGTCTTGCGCGCGGAAATAGTCGCGATAGATCCGCCACGAGACGCGCAACTGATCGACTAGAAACTGCCCGCGGCTGCCCGCCTGCGGCGCCAGCGCGTCGTGCAGGCGCGCAAACGCATCGTGGTCCTGTTTGAGGAAGTCGCGCCGTCGGCCCCGCTGTCTTTCGAACTGTCGAACCTCCTGAACCAGCTCTTCGATCTTCGCCCGCGCCGCTTCGTCGGAAGTCGCCTCGTTCAACTCGTCCAAAACCATCTGCGTGCCGTGGACCTGATCGACCCCCCACAGCGGCGCGTTTTCCGCCGTCGACAGCCGGCCGACGTCGGCGATCATTTGCAGCTCTTCGTCGGTGTAGAAGTGAAACGACTTCGGGTAGGCGCCGAACAGCCGGTCGATCGCTTGCCGGTCGCCTCGGGCCGGCGCTCGACCCGCGCGCTCCAGAACAACCGGACCGGTCTCCAGCGCGACGTAGTGAAATCCGTGCTGCCGCTGCAGGGCCTCGAACAGGCCGGTGAAGATCGGCGGCACCAGGTTGACGTTGTGCGGTTCGGCGAAGCAAAAGAACTGCGCGTCGGCGGTTGCCTCGAGCAGGAACTTCAGACCGGAGCCGCCGACCTTCTCGTCGTCGCCTTTCAGGTCGTAGGTGTTCTCGTCCACCAGCCGATTCAGCAGCCCGTCATCCGCCACGGCACCTCGCCAGCAGACAAGTGCCATGACCACCGACGCCACAATCCCAACAGCGCGCTGATTCATCGGGTTATTCCGCCTCGATCGTGGTACTGGATAGTGCGGTGGAGTTCGTGGTTGGGCCGCCGGGGCGGACGGCAAGCTCGACGTGTCCTACCGTACGGTCGGTTCCTTTAAGATCATCGATGCGGATGCCCGACGCAACCGAATTGGTTTCGCGCGTCGAGTGGTAGGTCAGGACTCGTCCTGACATTCGTCGGGCGATCAAACGGATTCTGGCACGGCAAGCCCTGGCCTACGCAATCGCGCGCGGACCGCACCCACACCAACCCGACGCGCAAGCAAGGGCTCTTCGTCTGCTCCGGCGCACATCGAAAAGGGCGTGCGCAGCAAACCCCTTGTCAAGATCCGTTTCTAGGCCACCGCGCGATAAATTCGCACCACGATCCCACCAACCCGACGCGCGAGCGAGGGCTCCTGCTTTCCGCCGCGCGCGAAGTATCGCCCACTCCCACCCAACTTTCTTTCATTGGCAGAAAAAACTAACGCTTGAAATTAGGCCACC
>CALFYT010000049.1 GCA_937952415.1 uncultured Planctomycetaceae bacterium
CCTTACGCCGCTGGGCTGTCGAAATCTTCGGTCTGGATTGGCAAAGCCAAGAGCACGCACTTACCGCCACGCCGCTGCATGCGATTGACGCGGCCCCGCAAGCCTTTTGGCCGGTGACTCGGCGTGCCGCCAGACGCTGGCCCAACGCTTCGTTACAGCACGCCTTGCACGCCTGTCGAAACAGGTCGCACCGCACCGTCGCGCCGAGGACGCCTGGCTCTCTGGGCAGTCGGGACAAGAGGCCCACGCTGCCGTTCGACTCACACGCCGTGAACAAGTTCTCCTGTAGCACACCTTCGTCCAACCAGTTTCATTTCACTGTACCGAAACTGCTCCGGCGATCAACGACGGAATTAGGCCACTCGGCGAGAAAAGTTTTCGTGCGTCGCGCCTGCGCAACTTCCAAAGCGCGCTGCAATCCATTCGCGCGCTGGCCTAGTTTGGATCTTGACAAGGGGTCGGCGACGATCGATCCACAGCGCAACGCACGGTGATGGCCGGCACGCTGGGCCAACGGCCCAACCTATATCAGCCTGGGGCGCCGCCCCAGGTAAACCAGCGAAACCATTCACCAATGTCGAAAGGACCAACGGTCCGCCCCATCGATTCAGCCGCGGCACGCTCGACGCGAGCGGTGCGCTATGGATCGGGCCTTCAGCCCTTTGGGTTCGGGCTTGCTTGCTGCCCTGGGGCGTTGCCCCAGGCTGGTATGAAGCGCACCTTCGGTGCTCGGGGGTTGCGCCGGCTGGTACGCACCTTCGGTGCTCGGGGGCATGTTCGGCGAACCGATGGGATGGCAAGGCGATTCCGACGTGCCATCCGATTGGGCACTGATCGCTTCGTATACGAGACAGACGAAGAGCCCTAGCTTGCGCTGCGGGTTGGTGTGGCTGCGAACATGCACACTAACCCGACGCGCCAGCGAGGGAAATGTGGCTAGCGCGGCACGAGGCATCGTTTTCGCGCACTGGCCTAGTTTGGATCTTGACAAGGGGCTGACGACACGCGCGCTGAGCGCATCGAGGAGAAACGAACAGCTCTTGATGCAATCAACGCCGGACTTGACCTGGCAGAATGCTGTTGGACACAATGCGGATGCTTCTGCGGCGGTCGCTCTGCAAACCGCTGGCGGCCAGAACGGCTCAACACGTTTGGTCATCGCGCATGTCAGGCGAATCGATTCTGCTGACCATTGCTCAAATCGGCGTAGCGATCGCTGGATTCAGCAGCGTCGTTGCCGTGTTTGGCCGCCGTACCGGCACAACCTGGTCGCGAGCAGACCGTTTCCGGCTGTCGTTGATGATCGAGTTCAGCCTCGCGGCAGCGCTGTTTGCATTCGTGCCGCTATGCATCCACTATGTGGACGAAGAACCGACAGTCGTGTGGACCACTTCGAGTCTTTTGCTGACTGTGTTCCTGGTGGCACAGGTCGTTTCCGTAGTGCAACGGATTCGTCCGCTAGGGTCGGAACGCCGATCGCTCCGCCGGTGGCTTGCCGCCTTCATGGTCGTTTGCCTAAACGGGGCACTGCTCCTTCAACTGGCGAATGTGCTCAACATCGGATTTCATCGCGAGTTCGCACCTTACCTCATCGGACTGGTTCTGATGCTCATGGCATCGGCGGCTCAATTCGCACGCCTCATCTTCCTTGGCATCACGGCTCCGGATGCTTGACGCCGGGCTGTATCGGACGAGCCGACACTCGCATGCCGTCGGAGAACGTCACGCCTAGTCCGTCCGTCGCGTAGGCCGGAACTTACGCTGGCGCGAACCAGCTTGATTGCCCGACGAATGTCAGGGCGAGTCCTGACGTACTTTTCCTAGTCGCGCGCTGCTCGACGTGCCGCGGGAGACGCGGCCGGCGTGGCTAGTACGTCCCTTCGTGGATCGCGCGGTAGGCTTCGTCGGCCAGCGTCTTGACCTGGCGGTCGAACTGGGCAAAGCGTTCGTCCTGGGTGTGGCCCTGCACGTAGCGATAGTAGATCTGCTGGATGACCACGGCTGTCTTGTACAACCCGAAGGCGTAGTAGAACACGGCGTTGGACATGTCCAGGCCCGACTGCTGGCCGTAGTAGTCGGTCAGTTCGCGCCGGGTCATGCTGCCGGGACGCTGCGTGGGGCCGAAGGCGTGCGTTTGCAGCGGCGCGGGATCGCCGGCCTCGACCCAATAGGAAAGCACGGTGCCAAAGTCCATCAAGGGATCGCCCAGCGTACACATTTCCCAGTCGAGCACGGCCACGATCTTGGTCAGGTCGTTCGGGTCGAGCATCAAGTTGTCGAACTTGTAGTCGTTGTGCACCAGTGACGCGGCAGCTTCGGGCGGCATGTGCTCGGGAAAGTATTCCATCAGCCACTGCATCGAGGGAATCTCGTCGGTGCGGCAGGCGACGTAGCGCTTGGTCCAGCCGCCGATCTGCCGGCCGACGTAACCGGCGGGCTTGCCCAGGTCGCCGAGGCCGGCCGCTTCGAAATCGATCTTGTGGAACGTGACCAGGTTGTCGATGAAGGCTCGGTTCAGCCGGTTCATCGTGGGGGCGTCCATGTCGAAGCCGTCGGGCAGCTTGCGCCGCAGGACGACACCGTGCCGGCGCTCCATGCAATAAAACGGCGCGCCCAGCACCGACTCGTCGTCGCAATAGAGATACGGCTCCGGCGCCGGCGCGTAGACCTTGTGCAGCTTCGAGAGCACGCGGTACTCGCGGCCCATGTCGTGCGCGCTTTTGACCCGATTGCCAAACGGCGGCCGGCGGAGCACCATCTCGCGGTCGCCCAGACGGATCAGATAGGTCAGGTTCGAGGCGCCGCCGGGAAACTGTTCGACTTCCAGCGGGCCGCGGGCCTCGGGCAGGTTGGCCAGAAGGTACGGTTCCAGCTTGGTCACGTCGAGCTCTTCGCCGGGGCGGACTTGCTTGGTGGTGTCGGATGCTTGGTTCATGGCGTGCGTTCGACGATGTGGGCGATCGGTGCCGCGATGACGACGGCGGCGGCAAGACGTTTTTTTACCACAAACGATCGGACAACACGAAGCGCCGGCGCCGTCAGTGCCGCGCGGCGAGGGGGTGGGCTATCGCGGCGGCTTAGCGATACGTCCATAGCTCGGGATCCTGCAGGTGGGCCAGCGCGTTGAAGCCATCGAGCGTGACCCGATCGCCGGAGAAGACGAACTCGGTGACCGAGCAGTTGCGCACCCGCCAGCCGAGGTCGAAGGCGGCACGCTCGCCGCAACCGATCGCGTATTGCAGGCCGACGGTGATGGCGCCGACGGAGGTGAAGGCCGCGATGCGGCGCCCGCTGCCTTCGCCGGCAGTCAGCTTGCGCATTCCGGCTTGCACCCGCTGTTGGAATTCGGGCCACGATTCGACGCCGTCGGCGCCGATCTTTTCGTTGACCCAGAGCATGACGACCTGTTCGAACATCAACTGAAACGTGCGATGGCGGTCGTAGGGATCTTCGGCGGCCTGGTAGGCTTCGTAGAGCGGGCCGACTTTGGGAAACTCGTGCGTAATGTCGGCGATCTTGCTTTTGATCAGACGATCGACCTGGTGCTCGTCGAGTTCCGGCAGCGACTGGGGCTCGGGCCAGGGGAGCCCGGCGCGGGCAAAGGCTTCGCCGGCCAGGGCCGCGGTTTCGATCTGGCGGACGCGCGGTCCGGTGAAGATCGTGTCGAAGCGGACGCCGCGCTCCAGCCAGTATTGGCCTAGCAGCCGGGCCTGTTGTTCGCCCAACGGCGAAAGCTGATCGTAGTTTTCGGCAAAGAACGAGGCCTGCCCGTGCCGCACTAGGGCCAGTGTGCTCATGAAATTGTCGTTGTAGTTTGGTTCTGCGTGGCTGTACGGTTGCGAGCGGACGGGCCGCGGTTTGTTTTGGTCGAGCGGGCGGACGACGGCGGAAAGCAGCCGCAAGCCGCCGGCGCGTTACATGCTGCTGCCGCCGGTGGCCGCTTCGAGCTGGTCCTGCAAGCGGCGCATGCCGCGAATCCACCGATCGTGATCGCTGGCCCGATTGCCGACGTACTTGCGAACGATCTCGTGCGGCAGGATTAAGAACCGTTCGTCGGCCAGGCCCTGAATGACCGCGTCGGCAACTTGTTCCACCGAGATCGCCTCGGCGCGGAGCATTTCGCTGGCCGGTCCGGCGTCGGGCCGCATCAGCATGTTGGTCACCACGCCCTGCGGGCAAAGGCACGAGACCTTGATCGTCGGTCCGTGGGTGATCGAAAGCCATTCGGCCAGGGCGACCGCCGCGTGCTTGGTCACGGCGTACGGTGCCGAACCGATGGAGGTGAGCAGCCCGGCGGCCGAGGCGGTTTGCAGCAGGTAGCCGTCGCCCCGTTTGAGCATCTCTGGTAGCACGGCCCGAGCGGCGTAGACGTGGGCCATGAGATTGATTTCCCAAATCTCCTGCCACGCTTCGTCGCTGGCGTCGACGTCACCGCCGGTGGCGATGCCTGCGTTGGAGCAGAACAGGTCGATCGGGCCGAACTTTTCGGTCGCTTGCTGGACGAGGTTTTGGATGTCGGCTTCGCGCCGCACGTCGACTTGGACGGCCAGCCCGCCGATTTTTTCCGCGACTTCGGCGGCGCGTTCGGCATCGCGATCGGCGACGACGACACCCCGCGCGCCTTCGGCGGCAAACCGCTCGCACAACCCGCGGCCAATGCCGTTGGCCCCGCCGGTTACGACGGCGACTTTGTTCTTCAGTTGCATCGAGTGATTTCCATCGAGGAAGCAGCGACGGGCACAATGGCGCGACGCGGCCGGCTTAACCTTCGCGGCGCAGTTCCAACTTGGCGACCGCGGCCCGATGCACTTCGTCCGGCCCGTCGGCCAGACGCAGCGTGCGGGCGTTGCCCCAGGCTGCGGCCAGCGGAAAGTCGCCCGACACGCCCCCGCCGCCGTGGGCCTGGATCGCGCGATCGATCACGCGCAGGGCCATGTTGGGGGCCACGACTTTGATCATCGCGATTTCGGCGCGGGCCGCCTTGTTGCCCACGGTGTCCATCATCCAGGCGGCTTTGAGGGTGAGCAGCCGGGCCTGTTCGATTTCGATTCGCGAGTTGGCGATGTCGGCCCGAATCGTACCTTGTTCGGCGATCGGCTTGCCGAAGGCGACCCGATGCTTGACGCGGCTGCACATTAGTTCGAGCGAGCGTTCGGCGAGCCCGATCAATCGCATGCAGTGGTGGATGCGGCCCGGTCCAAGACGGCCTTGGGCGATTTCGAAGCCGCGCCCTTCGCCCAAGAGCAAGTTCGAGGCCGGCACGCGGACGTCTTTGTACGTTACTTCAGCGTGGCCGTGCGGCGCGTGATCGTAGCCGAAGACGGTCAGCATCCGCTCCACCTTGACGCCCGGCGTGTCGAACGGCACGAGGATCATCGACTGCTGCATGTGGGTCGGTGCCGTGGGATCGGTCTTGCCCATGAAGATGGCGATCTTGCAGCGCGGGTCGCCGGCGCCGGAGCTCCACCACTTGCGGCCGTTGATCACGTAGTGGTCGCCATCGCGGGCGATGCGCGACTCGATGTTCGTGGCGTCGGACGAGGCCACGTCCGGCTCGGTCATGGCGAAGCAGGAGCGGATTTCGCCGGCCAGCAGCGGCTTGAGCCATTTGTCCTGTTGCTCGGGCGTGCCGTATTGGGCCAGCACTTCCATGTTGCCCGTGTCGGGTGCGGCGCAGTTAAACACTTCGGGCGCCATGGGCGAACGGCCCATGATTTCGCACATCGGCGCGTATTCGAGGTTGGTCAGTCCGGCGCCGTATTCCTTGTCGGGCAGGAACAGGTTCCAGAGCCCGGCTTGGCGGGCCTTGGGCTTGAGCGACTCGATGATTTCGGTCGGCTGCCAGCGATTGGCGGCAATTTGCTGGTACCAGAGTTTCTCGTTGGGGTAGATGTGTTCGTCCATGAACGCCGTGAGGCGGCCCTGTAGATCCTTGACCTTGGCGGAATGCTCAAACTGCATGCCTGCCGTTCCTTTCTTGCGCAAGATGTTGTCAGCGGCGTGTGCGAGGAGTACCATTCTACCGAACGGACGGTAAGCCCGCCAATCGGGCGCCGCCGCGATTTTGCCACTACTTTTCCGCCAGGGTGCGCGACGATGAAGACCGACTCCAGCCAACAGCTTTTGACCGACGTCGAGGCCTATTGCGAGGAGCTGCGGCCGATCGAAGAGCTGTGTTACGTCGAGCATCGCTACAACGAGGCGACGGTCGAGCTGGCCAAGAAGTACAACATTCTGGGCATGCCGCTGCCTGTGCAATTGGGCGGGCGGGGGGCCGACTTTCTGACGTACGCCCGGGCGCTGGCCCGGATCGGCCGCGAGGGAACCGGCGTGCGGACATTCTTTTCCGGTCAGACGTCGATCGGGCAGTATCCGATCTTTCGCTACGGCAACGAAGACCAGCACCAGCGCTATCTGCCGGCTTCGTGCCGGGGTGAAAAGATCCTGGCCTTTGGGCTGACCGAGCCGGACGCCGGCAGCAACCCGTTGGAAATGACCACGACGTACCGCCGCGACGGCGACAACTATTTGCTCAACGGCGTGAAGTATTTGATCTCGAACGGCGGCATCGCCGACGCGGTGGTCGCGTTTGGCTATCCGGAAGACAAAACCGGCAAGGACCGCCGGATGAGCGCGTTCATCGTCGATACGGCGGGCGATACGTTCGAGGCCGAGACGTTGCACGCCAAGCCCGGCATGTTCACTGCCAACACGGCGATGTTCGAAATGACCGACCACCCGGTGCCGGTCGAAAACATGCTCGGCAACGAGGGGGAAGGGTTTCGGGTCGCGATGGGGACGCTCGTGTCCGGACGCTTGAGCGTGGCGGCCGGGTGCCTGGGCGTGATCGAGGACTGTCTGGCCGAAGTGCTCTCGTACTCCAAGACTCGGGAGCAGCACGGCAAGCCGATCGCCAAGCACCAATTGGTGCAGGAACACATCGCGATGATCGAAATGGCCCGGGCCACCAGCGACGCGCTGATCGAACGGGCGGCTGAGGCCAAGAGCGCCAGCGACGCGGACCGCGACAATCCGGAATTGGCCCGCGAGGCCGACACCAAAGTGGCGCAGGCCAAGTTCTGTGCCTCGAACGCGGCCTGGGAAGCGGCGGACCGGGCCGTGCAGATCTATGGCGGGCGCGGCTGGTCGGAGCTGTTCCGCGTCGGGCGGCACTTGCAGGACGTGCGCGTTTGCCGAATCTACGAGGGCACCGACGAGGTGATGAAGCTGAAGATCGCCTCGTCGCTGCTGGGTCGGGAATACGCCGCGTTTAGCTGAGCGCGGTTGCGGATCGCGACCGAGTTTCGCAGACCATTGCCAGCGCGCGGCCGACGTACGCTAGGCTTCTTCGCCCAACTGCGTGCGGACTTGCTTCCAGGCGTGGCGGATGACCTGATCGGCCGCCGCTTTGATCAGCGACGGGCTGACTGCCGCGATCAGGCCCTTGAGCTGCTCGACGCTGGCCGACCACGTCAATAGCGTGCCGTCGCCTTCGGCCGCGAGGTTGAGCCGCGACACGACGTCCATCGAAACGCCAATGCCTTGGCCGCTGACGTTCATCACCGCGCTTTGGGGCGGGTGCGTCTCGGCGAGTGAGATGGCCAGCTTTAGCTTGCCGCGCAAGAACGAAAAGCCGGGGCGCACGACACACTTGAGCGTGTTGTCGTCGACCTTTTCCGACGACACCACATCGGGAATCGTGGCGGCCATCACGTCCAAGTCGGTCAGCAGGCGGTAAACCTTCTCGGGCGGAGACGCAAACCGTTCTTCGCCGCCGAATTCGATCTTGTCTGCCACGCGCGTGTCGCTTTCGAGCCGGTGTGTGTGAGTGGTTGTTGTGCCGCGCGGCGCTACCGGGGCAAACGATCGCCCGCGCTGCCGCCGCGAACCCCGATTGTACGGCCACCGGCGCGGTCGCGAAAGCGGCTCATGCACAGTGTGGATCGAATACCGCTGGCCGACGTGGAGTCGTTTGCCGCCACGGGCGACGTACTGCTCGAGCGTCGCCCGGCGCTTTGCTTCGCGTCTCAACGCGTGACGTACGCGGCGATGTTTTCGGCCTGCAGGTCCCAACCTTGTTTGTTCGATTGAAGCACCTCGAGTCGTTTCGATTCCGGGAACTGCAAGAAGCCGGTCTCGGTGATAGTCAGTCGCGTTCCGTTGTCGTGTGGCTGGAGGTGGAATTCGACCATGACTTTGGCGTTGTCGTCGTAAGTGGTATCGGGATCGATGGCAGCGGGAGGCCACGAGAAGGCGAACAGCCGCTCGGGTTCGATGCGTTCGGTCACCGACACCCACTGCATATGCTCGTGGCCCGGATAGGTGATGTTGCCCGTCGTCGTCTCACCGAGTTGAAACGGGCCATCGAGTCGCACTCGAAACCACTGGCCGAACTCCTCGTGGTCGGTCAGCGCACGCCAGACGCGCGAAACCGGCGCCGGCAGATCGACCACCTTCTCGATGCGATCTTGATCTAGCTGGTTCATAGGCAACCTCCTGGTGGCATAATACTAGTGATCGCTCGCCGAATCATGGGTTGGTCGTGTTGAACAAGATTGCCGCAGTCGCCGGGGCTTGGGCTGGTCGCCCCTGGCCCGTTGGCTGCATAGTACCTAATAGTGGTCGCCGAACAGATACGCAGCCCCTGGACGCATTTTGTTGCGAGTTGATTTTGGCGGGGCCGTTCGACGCTCCGCAAGTTCGCCAGACGCCATCGCCATGACCGATCGCCAGCAGCAAACGCCCGACCGTCCGCCGATCGCGCCGCCGTCGCTGGCCGACGCCGAGTCGTTTGCCGCCGCGGGCGACGCGCGGCCGAACGCTGGCGATTGCTTTGTCCGCACGGCGTTTGGCGCGTGCGACCTGGCCGGCAGCCGGGCGGCCGATTTGCGGTTTGAGGAAGTGACGTTCACCGGTACGTCGTTGCGCGGCGTGGTGTGGCAGGGCGCGCAACTGGTCGACGTGCGGCTGCGCGGCTGCGATCTGTCGAACGCCGATCTGCGGCAGGCGAGCCTGCACCGCGTGGAGTTCATTTCCTGCAACCTCACCGGCGCGAACTTGTCCAACGTCCAGTGTCACCACGTGCGGTTCGAGCGTTGCAAGATGGTGTTGGCCCACGCTGCGCAGGCTAAGCTGGCAGGCTGCGCGTTGGGCGACTGCTTGCTCGAGCAGGCCGACTTGGCCGAAGCCGATTTGCGCGAGGCGGCGTTGACCGCCTGCAACCTGCGCCGAGCGCGGCTGGTTGGGGCGAAGCTGGCCGGGTGCGACCTACGCGGCAGCGACCTGACCGACTTGGGCGCGACGCCGTTTGAGCTGCGCGGGGCGATCGTCGAAGCGGGCCAGTTGGTGCAACTGGCGCCGCTGTTGGGTGTGGAGGTGCGGTATCCCCTCACTTGCTTGTCGCTGGGAGATGCCGGGCGTAAAATCCTGGTTCGCCCGCATTGGTGCCAATTGCGGCGCAATCGAGCGAATTGATTTACCAATCCTAGTCAGTGTCCCCTAGTCAGTGTCCCCTAGTCAGTGTCCCCTAGACAGTGTCCCCTAGACAGTGTCCATCACCATCAGCCGGCGGCACACCGTTGCCGGTTCGTTCTCGAGGCAATATCAGCATGCCGAGCACCGAGATTGACGATCGCGACTGCCTAAGTACCGGGATTGCGCAGCTTGACACAATCCTCGGCGGCGGCTTGACGCGGAATCGACTGTACCTGGTGGAGGGCCTGCCAGGAACAGGCAAGACGACCCTGGCGCTTCAGTTCTTGATGGAGGGGGTGCGGCATGGGCAACCCGGCTTGTACGTCACGCTTTCCGAAACGAAGGCCGAATTGGAAGCGGTTGCCAAGTCGCACGGATGGTCCTTGGAAGGGATCCATATTTACGAGTTGGTAGATCCGGACCATTCGCTCGAAGCGGATTCTCAATACACGATGTTCGAGCCGTCGGAAGTGGAGCTGGGCGCGACAATGAAGGGCATGCTACGGCAGCTCGAAGCATTGAAGCCACAGCGATTGGCGCTCGATTCGCTTTCGGAAATGCGGCTATTGGCGCAGAGCGCGCTACTGTATCGACGGCAGATACTGGCCTTGAAGCAGTACTTTGTGGGCCGCGAGTGCACCGTGCTGTTGTTGGACGACAAGACGACCCACGACGAAGACCAGCAACTACACAGCATCGCGCACGGAGTCATCGGTCTGGAGCACGTGCTGAGCGATTATGGCGGGGAGCGACGCAAGCTGCGAGTGATGAAGTATCGCGGCCGCCAATTCGAAGGAGGTTACCACGACTTTCATATCGACCGGGGCGGCTTGCGCGTTTTTTCACGAAGAGCATGGATGGCCGACGCGCACGAGGGCTCGACCCAGCCGCTGCTCAGCGGCAATGCCTCGTTGGATGCGCTGTTAGGCGACGGGCTCAGCGCGGGTACCAGCACGCTGTTGCTCGGTCCGGCCGGTGTGGGAAAGTCGTCGTGCGCGACGCTCTACGCGATCTCGGCGGCGAAGCGCGGGGAGCGGGCGGCCTTCTTTATCTTTGACGAACGGCGAGATTCCTTGCTCGAGCGATCGGCGGGACTGGGAATGGATCTGACAGATTATTTGGAGCAAGGAAGCATCGTCATCCACCAACTTGACCCGGGCGATCTGTCGCCCGGCGAATTCGCGCATGTCGTTCGCGAGGCAGTCCGCCCGGACGCCGATGGAAATCAAGTGACCGTCGTAGTAATCGATAGCCTCAACGGTTACTTGAACGCGATGCCCAACGAGCGTTATTTGACAGTGCAAATGCACGAACTGCTAAAATACTTGGGCGCGTGCGGGGTCGTGACGTTTCTGGTGGTCGCGCAGCACGGGATGCTGGGTCACACGATGGCGTCTCCGGTGGACACCAGTTACCTGGCGGATGCGGTCGTGCTTTTTCGCTACTTCGAAGCCGGGGGGGAAATTCGCCAGGCCATTTCTGTCGTCAAGAAACGCACCGGATCGCACGAGCGAACGATTCGTGAGTTCCGCATGAAAGACGGCCGAATCGAAGTAGGCGAGCCGCTGCGAGAATTTCGTGGAGTGCTGGCCGGAACGCCCAGCTTCGTAGGCCAGTCGTCCGACCTGTTGACAAACAAACGCGATTGATCGCGGGATTTTCCTGGTTTCGTCATTCAAGGTGAGCCGCCGGTCAGGTCGAGATGAGCATTCGAACGCAACCGGACCGGACTTCAAGTTCGGAGGCGATGCGCAATCGCGTCTTGATCCTGGCACCCACGGACAAGGACGCGGCGGTCGCCACGGAAATCCTGGGTAACGCGGAAATCCAAACACACGTTTGCCGCAGCGTGGCGGACCTGTGCCGAGCGGCGGTCGAGGGCGCAGGCGCGGCGCTCGTGCCGGAAGAGTTGTTGATCGACGATCAAGAAGGACGCGTGTTTGCGCTACTGCGCGATCAACCTACCTGGTCCGACTTGCCGCTGATTGTGCTCTTGGTGCGCGGGTCCCACTCCTCGGAGGCGTTGAATCGGCTGCAGGCGCTGGGAAACGTGACGCTCGTCACACGACCGGTACGCATCGCCCCGTTTGTGAGCACGGTCGCGGCGAAGCTGCGCGACCGCGCGCGGCAATATGCGGTGCGCGATTTGCTGGCCGAGCGGTCACGCGCGAATGCTTCGATACGCCGCAAAGAGCAGCGGCTGTCGATGGCGCTACGCGCCGGCGGGATGGCAGCCTGGGAATGGCGGCCTGACGGCGTGTACTGGTCGGAGGGCGTGTACGGGCTTTTCGCCTACGATCAAAAGGTCCAACCTTCGATTGAAAAGCTCTTCGATCGCGTTCACGCAGACGATCTCGCGGCGGTTCGGCGTGCCTGGACCAAGAGCACCAGCGAGGCGCTGAGCTACAACCTGGAGTTTCGCATCGTCCGGCCCGACGGCCAAGAACGTTGGGTTGCCGCGGTGGGCGAGCCGGTCCCGGACGCGCAGGGCAATGTGGTGCAGATCGCGGGATTGTTCTGGGACATCACCGATCGCAAGGAGGCGGAGCTGCGCGAGAGATTCGCCGCGGAAACCGAGCGATTTCTGGCCGACGCGAGCCTGGTGTTGGGTTCCTCGTTGGACTATGAAAAGACGCTCGCAAAGATCACGCAGTTGTGCCTGCCGACGCTGGCCGATTGGGCGTTTCTCGATTTGGTGGATGACGATGAAACCGTTCGGCGCGTGCACGTGGCACACCCGGAAGGCGAGGACGAGTTGGCGTCGCGCGTCGCACAGTTTCCGGCGAGAACCGACCGCCTGGATCATCCCCCGGCCCGAGCATTATTCGAGGGCGAAGCGGTTTTCATTCCAGAGTTCACCGAAGCGATGTTGGTCAAAGCGGCCCAAAACCAGGCTCACGAACAGGTCATGCGCGAGGTGGGGCCCAAGTCGTTCATCGTGGTGCCATTGATCGCACGGGGAGCTCGGTTTGGGGTATTGACGTTGATGGCCACCGATACGGGCCGCCGCTACGGACCTCAAGACGTGGGTCTGGCGCGCGAACTGGCTCGCCGCGCCGCCGTCGCAATCGATAACGCGCGCCTGTACGAAGCCGGCAAGCAGGCCAGCGCGGCGAAAAGTGAATTTTTGGCCAACATGAGCCATGAGATTCGCACACCTATGACCGCTGTCTTGGGGTACACCGACTTGTTGATGGCGGGCGAGGAAGATGCTGAAAAGCTCGACTTCCTGCGCACGATCAAGCGGAACGGCCAGTTCCTGCTGGAAATCATCAACGACATTCTTGATCTCTCGAAGATCGAAGCGGGCAAGCTGGATATCGTTCGCCAGAGTTTTTCCATCGAAGAACTGGTGACGGAGGTCCACACGACGATGGCCGGACGTGCGGCGGAGAAGGATCTGGGCTTCACGCTTGAACTGGTCGCACCGGTTCCACCGCAGATTGAGAGCGACCCGAAACGGCTGCGGCAAATCCTGGTGAACCTGATTGGCAACGCGATCAAATTCACGGACCAGGGCCAGATCCGGATCAGGGTTCGTCATCGGCGGGAAGACGATCGTTCGCGGTTGCAAATCGACGTGGTCGACACCGGCATTGGAATGACCGTGGAGCAACAAGGACGGCTCTTCCAGCCGTTTTCTCAAGGCGACCCGTCTGCGACACGATCGATCGGCGGGACCGGGCTGGGGTTGGCCATCAGTCAGCGATTGGCAAGCATGCTGGGCGGAGAGATTCGCGTGAAGAGCCAGCAGGGCGAGGGGAGCACGTTTACCTGCGAAATCGCGGCGGAAGCAGTTGCTGAATCGGGAGGGGAATTGCCCGATACGACGCGCACGGATCGTGAGACGACGCGCGACCCGCAGCCGGAAAGACTCTCGTGCCGAGTGCTGGTGGTGGACGATCGGCGCGAGGTTCTTTTCTTGACGAGACACTTCTTGAAAGAATCGGGTGCAATCGTTGAATCGGCGACCGATGGCGTGGAGGCCGTCGAAGCGATTCAACGAACGATGGACGGCGGCCGCGGCTTCGATCTGGTGTTGTTGGATATGCAGATGCCTCGGCTGGACGGTTACGAAACGGCATCGCGGTTGCGCTCCATGGGGTTTCGACAGCCGATCATTGCGCTTACCGCCGACGCGATGCAGGGAGATCGCGAGCGTTGCATCACCGCCGGTTGCAACGGCCATCTCAGCAAGCCGATCAACCGCGACGAGTTGATCGAAGTGGTTGCCCACTATACGTCAGATCGGAAGATGCCTTCGTAGCCGCGTGGCCGGGCAGCAAACGGTCGCGTCATGAGTTGCTGGTGGAACGTGACGGGCGCTGCCCGATCGAATCGACCGCAATAGCTCAGGCCGACGTCGCATTGCCCTACAGCAGCGAACCAGTGCGATAGTACACGGCGACAATCGATCGCTGGTAGTCCACTAGCGTTCGCAAATAGCTTGCTTGGGATTCGGCCCAGCGGCGCTGGGCAGCGAGCAACTGGTCGAGTGTTAGACGGCTCGTTGGCGGATCGCGATCGTTGACGCTGGCCAGTTGGTGCAACTCGCGCCGCTATTGGGCGTGGAGGTGCGGTGAGCGGGGCGGCGGCGGGGCCGTGGTCGACGTGGCGCTTCACCGTTTCTAGCGTCGGCAGGCACAACGTATCGGCGACACTGGCCGAACTGGTGCGGACTCTGGATTAGCGCGAACGCATCATACAACTGGCAGGCCTTGGTAACCAATCGAGCTACGATTTTTGGCAATCGATTCCCGGTAGTCGACTGGTGCAGTTGACACGGAGTGGTGCTCTTTAGAACCGCGGCCCATGTCAGTTCGACGTTGTGAGTTCCGGAATTGGCCTGGGTTGAAATGACCGAAGTAATTCTGAGGTACGCATTTCTGAGCACCGAGCCATTTGGTGCGCCTCGAGTTGGTTGGCTACGGCTGGCTCGGTTTGATTCGTGTTTGAAAAAGGAAGAGGGCCGCAGAGACCGGACAATCGCCGGACATCGAGAGAAATCTTGCTGGTTGTACGTTTTGGCGGCCAGTAGGTTGACACCATTCTTATGGGCGGTATAACTACGACCATCAATGCTATATATTGAAGGTAATCGGTCGCGAATAACCGTACAGCGCATCGAAGATCCGCCGCTGAGGGAGTTGAGCCGTGCTCCGTCCGACCGAGGCCATCGACTGGTCCAACGACGGCGACATTCGTTTAGCACGTTTCACGTGCAATTCGCCTCGCCTTTCAGCCGTCGACAGATTTCGAATGTGAACGTTCCGAGCCATCTAGCCCTCGAACGGTACAGCTTCGTGTGGGGAGTTGAGCGAAGAAGTTGTGCCCGAGCGGCGCATCGTGAGCGGTATTCGCTCACAGGAGCAAGTCATGACACGCTGTCGCATTCTGTTCGTCTCGCTTTGCTGCTTGGTGGTTTTGAATGCACGAACGCTGACCAGCGCCGCTGAGAAGGGCGAGGCCGATTCCCGCGGCCAACACGCGGGCGGAGCTCATGTGGTTACGATTCGCGATTTCAAGTTTCACCCAGCGGAAATCGAAATCCAGGTAGGCGATTCGGTAACGTGGGTGAACAAGGACAACGCGCCGCATACGGCGACTCGGACGGACGACCCGGCGTTCGACACGGGCTTGCTGCGTAAGGATGAAGAAAGAACGATTGAGTTCTCGGAGGCCAGTTCCGGCTCCGGCTTCGAGTATTTTTGCGTTCCCCATCCGTTCATGGTGGGAAAGGTTAGGGTCTTGCTCGCCGGCAGCGAGTTGGTGACATCGCACCAGGGCGAGGGACGCCGTGAGGACGCTACCAAGGCATTGGCGCTGCCGGATGCACAAGTGGTTGAAGTGCACATCAAGGATACGGCACCCTACTTCCAGCCGAATCCGGTGGAAATTCGCGTCGGTGATTCTGTTAAGTGGATCAATGATGGGCAAGCGCCCCATACTGCTACAAGGAGAGACCCGCCAGCTTTCAACACCGGGCTATTGGCAAACGGCCAATCCGCGACCGTTCGCTTCGACTCCGCAACCAGTGGGGCGGGTATCGGGTACTTCTGTGTACCCCACCCCTATATGACAGGCAGTGTTGTCGTCAAGCTGCGTGGCAGCCATTTAATCCAGGAACACGCGCCCGGCGAAAGCACGTCTAGGGAAGAGAAATAGCTGCTAGTCGGTGTCGTTGCTTTCTTCGATATGAGGGCAGTCCTTTTCACCGGGAGTTCTGTCGTGATTTATCGGCCTCTAGCGCTCGTTACTGTGATTGGAACGACGTTGCTCATTCAGGGTGGTCTTGAAGCTCAGCCGCCCGAGCAACAGCCGAGTGCTAAGCACGCCGCGCCGAAAGTATCCGACGCCGTGAAACAGCTCATTGAGGCGGGGGCTGAAGCTAGGGAGGAGGCGCTGCGTCATCTTCGTGTCCAGCCAGGCACAGAAGACGAGGCCAAGGACTACTATGAACGGATATCAAAGCCGGAAGTTCTCAACTTTCCGTTTGAGGGATCATCGTTGGATGGCCTGCTTGCCTACATGGGTTATGCCAGGCCGGTTGAGGGAATGGCCGGGGTGTTCGAAGGGTTGGTCGCCAAGGATTTGGAGGCGATCGCATCGTTCTCGTTGATGCCCCGCAACGATGCAGAGTTCGCTGCTTTGAAGGCTGATGTCGACAACGCACAGGCGTTCGATGCGTTGCTCGACCTGGCAGACTTTCAGAACGATAAGGTGCTCGTCAGCCGCTTTTTCGCCCCGAAGATTGCGACCTATTACGATGCCGAAAACCCCTTCCGCCCAATTGATCCTGAAGACATCGTGCCCGGATGGCGCAAGTTGGTCCGTCTGACCGCTAGGTCCGGATCGCCGGCGCAGCAAGCTGGCGTTTTGCACATGTATCTCCTATTTAACGTCAAGCAGCCGGATCCGGAGGCGGACCCATTTGCGATTCGCTCGGCCAACAATCAAGTCATTCTCGTGCCTACCGACCAGGATTCCAAGGATTCGGCCTACTTCGCAGTCTATGGGCAGGGTGATGGCTATCCACTCAGCTATTTCTTGGCGGCCGATTTTGACCTCCCAGGGCATGTAGCCGTGGATGTTTCCGGAGCAGAAAACGGTAAATATTTCGTACCGCGGGCTTGTGCCGAGTGCCACGGGCACTCTGACTTCAGCGGTGAACAAGCGATGCGCGGCCGGCCTGTTGATGCCTCCGGCAACGCAACGGATGACTTCACGACAGGGGTCTACAGATTTGCCAAACCAAACTACCTGGATACAGATCAGTGGTATGACTGGATGGAATTTGACTTTCGCGGTGTGGCGACAAGTCTCAACGACGTGCTATTCGACGGTGGCAAAGATCACGGTAGTCTCGACTATGCTCGTGCCGTCGATGTAGTCTTTCGGTTGAATACCTCGATCCGAGACCAAACGTTTGCCGCTGAGCGAACACCAGGCGTCAAGACGTACTCGACGCTCGCTGCGGAAAAATGGCTTGAACTTCACCGCAGAAACGACCAACGCATTCCGTATTCACGAAGGAGCATCGGCGCGACGCCTTGGGACCCAAGGGATCGTGATGAGATGCGTCTACTGCGACTGCTGAATAACCATTGTTTTCGGTGCCATAGTTCGGTGATCTACAATGTGTTCGATCGTGACGCCGTCGGAGTTCGAAAGCTTCAGATAGCGGAATTTCTGAACCTCAAGGTCAACGACGCCCAGCAGAACCCATTGTCAGGCTATCGAATGCCGCAGGGCCGCGTGCTGCGCATCGAGGAACGTGATGAGATTCTTCGATTGCTCAATACCGTCTTTCCCTAGGCCTCGGGGCGGCAAACCGCACTCGCCCCGTGCGGCACGCAGCCGCGACGCGCAGGTACGGCACGATGATTCGTCACGTCGCACCGGCACTTAGATTCGGCACGCGAGCCAACGGCATTGCCCTACAGCAGCGAACCGGTGCGATAGTACACGGCGACAATCGCTCGCTGATAGTCCACTAGCGCTCGCAAATAGCTTGCTTGGGATTCGGCCCAGCGGCGCTGGGCAGCGAGCAACTGGTCGAGTGTTAGACGGCTCGTTGGCGGATCGCGATCGTCGACGCGGGCCAGTTGGTGCAACTGGCCCGGCGATTGGGCGTGGAGGTGCGGTAAGCGGGGGGAACGAAATACAGGGGACGGGGATCTATGCTTGCCCCCGTTATCGCGTTAGAACGGCGAGTCAGGATCGCTTTCCTTCTTCGGAATATCTATGTATAGCACAATCAGCACGTTGGACTCTCGCCGGTATAGTAAGACCAGTCGTTGTCTACGGTTGTCGACAGGATTGGTGTGTGTGCGAAAGGTCGCTTGGTACTCGCCCAACTCTGCGACGCACCACTCCGGGTGTTTGCTGAGACGTCGCTTAAGTTTGTCTGGAAGAATAAACGACGGCAGCCCAGTCGTCTTGTAGACGGGCCAACGATCCGGAGAACCGAAGTCGTTTTCCTTGGCCATGGCCGCTACATCTTCGGGCGAGATGTCCGAAATCACCATGCTGCCGTAGTCAAGAAACAGTTTCATAGCTGGGTCTGACGATTGAAGCGCTCGCGGCAAGCAGAGTACGAGCACGGCAGCAATAGCGACATGTCTTAAGTGCCGAGTGATTAGCCTCTTTTTCCACAAACTTGACAGAGCGACACTTGTAGGCGTTCGACCTTTGCACAAACAGCAACTGGTCTCGCCCACCTCAACCGATAGTGCAGTTTCATGTGCCACAAGTCGACTCCGCTGCTGTAGTCCAACGATAGAAAACTGGGGGACGGGGATCTATGCTTGCCCCCGCGGTGATTGCAGTGCAAAAATCCGATTTAGCCAAGGCCAAGAGTCTAGCTCAACACGCAAATTGGCCCAAACCTAATGCCAATCTGCCAATGATCAAGCCGCCCAAGTCAAATTGCAACTGATGTAACTCGCAAGCGAATCCGCACCAGATCGGACGAGAGATTATTCAACGACGATGGCGATCCCTTCTTACTTTAACCGTTGTCGGCTGTCTCTGCGGGCTCTCGCAGTGATTCTCGGCGTGATCGGTGTGGTCTTTGCGTGGGGCGGGTACGAGCTGCGCCACGCATGGCGGCAACATCACGCGCTGTCCACGATCGCACCATTCGGCGATTCCGTTGAATTCGTTGGTCGCTTTTCGGGGGATGACACATCGATTGAATTTGCCGCATTTCCCAGGTCCAGGGGCTTTCGCACCCTCATCGCAGAGGTATTTCGAAAACCACGTTCGCTGTTTTTGTTGGACGCGTCGCGCATGCCGGCAAGCGCTATGGACGCGATCGGCGAACTAAGCACATTGCGAGACCTAAATGTTATCGACACTCCTCCTGACACCGTTGCGCACCTGCTTCAACAAACGCCGCACCTTCAACGGCTGATGCTTGCCAGATGTGCGTTGGACAGTCAGGTGACGCAGGAAATGGGACGGTTGGTTCAACTTGAGGGGCTCGCACTACGAGGCGTAGATAACGTCGCCGACGACGTTCCCGCTCTGTGTCAGTTGAAGCGAATCAAACGACTTGAGCTCTCCGTGTGTCGACTGACGGACAGCGATCTTGAGAAGCTCTTGTCATGCCTAACGGCGTTGCAATCGTTGGAGATAGACAGAGTACCGTTGTCGGGTCCTGTGATGCGCCGCATTGGGAACCTGCGCAATCTCGAAGTACTCACGCTTCATGGCGACGTGCCGACCGACGGGCTACGGCTGCTTCACGGATTGACGGCACTCAGAACGCTGTCGATCGTGACCGCCGAACGCTTGACGATTGAATCTGCGCATCTTCCGCCGGGAATTCGGCAACTCACGCTGCTAGGTCATCCCGTTTCAGCAAATACTCTAAGCACCTTGGCTACATTCGACGAGATTCGATCATTAAAGATTGATGCTGCAATGCTCTCTGAGCGAAATCTGAAGATTCTCGCGCAACTGCCGAACCTTCGGAAGTTGGACTTATGGGATGACGAGCTGTCGGACGAAGCGTTCAATCAGTTAGGCTCCGAGCTGCCCAACTGCCAAATCGGCCGCAACTGGAGCCTTAGCGGCGTGCAGTTGAAAAACTGATCCATCGGTTATGAAGGTTTCTAGCCCACAAGAAAAAGTGAAAAAGGGACGGGAAGGCTCAGTAGAAAGCCTCGACGCGCAACAGAATCATGACGTTGTGGGTCAGTGCCATCAAGCGGAGGTC
>CALFYT010000050.1 GCA_937952415.1 uncultured Planctomycetaceae bacterium
TCGGACAACTGCGCCAGGTGATCGCCTCGCTGCAGATCGAGGACATCAACCGCGACCGGGATCTGTTTCTGACGAACATCCAAACGTCGCTCGATCCAGAGCTGCGCAAGATCGGCCTGGTGCTGATCAACGTCAACATTACTGACATCACCGACGAATCGGGTTACATCGAAGCGATCGGGCAAAAGGCCGCCAGCGAAGCCATTCAGAAGGCGCGCGGCGACGTGGCCGACAACGAAAAGATGGGCGAGATTCGCGTGGCCGAAGCGGAACGCGAAAAAGCCATCCAAGTGGCCAATGCCGACAAAGTGCGCTCGATTGGCACGCGGACCGCCACCCGCGAACAGGCTGTGCGCGTGGCCGAACTGGACAAGGAGCAGCAGGTCGGCGAGCAATCGGCGCAGTTCGAGCGAGAAGCCCAAGTCAAGGCGGCCGAGCGCGACATGCGCGTGGCACTGGCCGACGCCGACGCCCGGGCGATCGAGGGCGAGAACACGGCCAAGGCCGACGTTGCCGCGTCGGAAGCCACGTTGCTGGTCAAACGGGCCGAAGCGTACGAAGTCGGCGAAACGCGAAAGCGGATCGCCGAAGCGGCCGTGCTCGAAGCCGAGCACCACGCCCGAGCCAAAGCCGCGTCGGCGGAAGCCGAGCGGATCGAGGCTCAACAGCGGGCCGAGCTGGAAGCACCGGCCAAGGCCCAAAAAGCCAAGGTGCTGGTCGAAGCGGCCGCCACGGCCGAACGCCAGCGCATCGAGGCCGAAGGCGAAGCCGCGGCCATCTTTGCCCGGCTCGAAGCCGAAGCTCGCGGCGAGTACGAAAAGCTGGCCAAGAAGGGCGAAGGTCTGCAAGCGATCATCACCGCCTGCGGCGGATCGCAACAAGCCTTCCAGTTGCTGATGCTCGAACACCTCGACAACCTGGCCGACGCTTCGGCCCGGGCCATCTCGAACATTAAGTTCGACAAGGTGGTTGTCTGGGAAGGCAACGGCAAGAACGGCACGAGCAGCACGGCCAACTGGCTGCAAAACATGGCCCACACGCTGCCGCCTATGATGCAGGTGCTCAAGGACATCGGCGGTGTCGAAGTGTCCGACACGCTGGTCAAGCTGGACGGAGCCGACGAGGCGAACGTTGCCGCAAAAACGGGCAACGGGTCGGCGGCAACTGCCGTGGCCGATGACGCCAAGCCAAATCGGCCGTTCCGGCGCGGCGACGATGCGAGTGGAGCGCCGCACTAGCCGTCTGGCACTGCCGCGCCGGTCGAACAGGCCCGCCCTGCCCTTCGACCGGCAGGCTGGTCCGCAGCGCTAGACCTTCGGCTCCCAGCCGGGTCGGTATTCGCGGCTCCAGAGTGCATCGGCCGCCGGATCGTCTTGCGGATGACCGTTGGCCGGATCGATATTCAGCGTGTGGCCCGTGCGATAGGCGATGTTACCCAAGTGGCACAGCAGCGTGCTCTTGTGGCCATCTTCGATGTCGGCGGTGGGTCGCGCGCCGGTATGGATACACTCCAAGAAGTTGCGCAGGTGCGGATCGTGACCAGTGAAGCCCTCGGTTTGTTTGGCGATTTCCTTGTCTCCGCTGTCGTAGATCTTGTAGTCGCGTCCATTGCAGACCAGCGAACCTTTGTCGCCGTAAAACGAGAAGCCCCAGGTTGAGTTCTCGAAGCCGCGGCGGTGCCAGTTGCGCCCTTCCCAGGCGATGACCTTGTCGCCGAAGTCGTACGTGACGGTGTGCGTGTCGGGCGTTTCCTGATCGTCGTCGAAGAAGTACTTGCCGCCGCCGGCGGAGACGCGCGTCGGATAGTCGACCTGCAACCCCCAGCGGCAAAGATCCAGCGAGTGGATTCCGTTGTTACCCAACTCGGCCGTGCCCCAGTGCCAAAACCAATGCCAGTTGTAGTGGACGACGTTGTCCCGATAGGGCACCTCCGGCGCGGGACCTTGCCAGAGCGTGTAGTCCAGACCGTTGGGAACCGGTGCCGGCTTGCCGTGGCCGATCGGTTTGCGGTTGGCAGTGTACCACCCGCGCGACATCAACACGCGGCCGATTTCGCCCTCGTGAACGCGCTGGATCGCTTCGATGACGGCGTCCATCGTCCGCCGCTGCGTGCCGAGCTGCACGACCCGCTTATGCTTCCGCGCGGCTTCGACCATCAGTTCGCCTTCGCGCGGGTTGTGGCAGGCCGGCTTTTCGACGTACACGTGTTTGCCCGCGGCGCAGGCCAGGATCGTGGCCGGTCCGTGCCAGTGGTCGGGCGTAGCAATGGCCACCGCGTCGACGGCCGGATCGTCGAAGATGCGCCGCAGGTCGGTGACCGTCTTAGGCGTTTTGCTTTGCCGGCTGGCCACCGCACTGGCACACCGGTCGATCACCCGCTCGTCGACGTCGCAGACGTAGGCCACGTGCGACCCGCCGACCGACGCGAATCCATCGGCCAGGGCCGCGCCGCGACCGTTCACGCCGATCACGCCGACGGCCACCGATTCGTTGGCGCTGGTGGCGGCCCGCGCCCGATGGGCAGCCGAAGAAACGATCCAGGCACCGGCGGCCAGCGCCGAGTTCTGCATAAACGTGCGACGGTTGGAGGTGTGGCTCATGGGAACGCCTTCGGTGGAGGTTGGGCGGGGGCGGGACGGATATCGACTAGCTTAACAGGCCGAGGTGCGCCGCTTCAAGTTTCGCTTCGCCGCTGCATATTGGACAAGCGCAATCGTTGCCCCGGCAAGCTGCCCTGGCGACCCGAATGACGCCGCTGTAGAATCGCTCGGGCGATGGCGGTAGGCGCTTTGGTATCTTGCCCGCGCAAGGTAGGACCGATCGCCGCCGCGAATCGCCCTTCGGCCTCGAAACGCGCTGACTCGTATCGCCCTTGTCTTATGAACGTGATCGTTGTTGGTGCCGGCGAGGTCGGTTATCACATCGCCCAGCGGCTGTCGAAAGAAGGGCACGATGTGACGGTCATCGAGCGCAGCGGTGACAAAGAGACCCAGCTTCGTTCGCATCTGAACGCGATGGTGCTGCTCGGCAACGGCGCGAATGCCGAAGTCTTGGAGCAGGCCGGCATCAAGGACGCCGACTTGTTCATTGCCGTCACCGACCAGGACGAAGTCAATCTCGTGGCCTGTCTTTTGGCGCACGAGCGCGGTACGCGGAAAATCATCGCTCGGATCAAGAACCTGGAATACACCACGGCCGACTGGGCCCGCAACGCGCGCCGCCTGGGCATTGACCTGCTGATCAACCCGCAGAGCGTGGTAGCCGAGGAGCTGAGCCGAATCGTCTCGTACACGGCGGCCGCCGAAGCAGCCGAGTTTGCCGAAGGCCGGGTCGTGTTCCTGGGCTACACGATTGGGCGGGGCAGCCCGTTGGCCGGAATCTCGCTGCGCGAACTGGCCGGCGTGAGGGGCATCTACCGGATGGTGGTCACGGCCATCTCGCGGCGGCAGGAGACCGTCATCCCGCGCGGCGAAGACGTGATCGAGGAAGGCGACATCGTCTATTTCGTGTGTCGCTCGGGCGATCTGCCGGCTGTGAACTACTTGTTCGAGTTCGAGAAGGAGCCGTCGAAAACCGTATTCGTATTGGGCGGCGATCGCGTGGGCGAGGCGCTGGCCCGCAGGCTGATCCAGCTCGGCATTCGCGTGAAGTTGATCGAAGCCGACATGCAGCGCTGTCGCTACCTGGCCGAAGTGCTCGACGAAGTCACGGTGCTCAACACCGAGGGCACCGACGTGGCGACGCTGAAGCACGAAGGAATCGCCGACTGCGACGCCTACGTCGCGGTCACCGACAACGAAGAGAGTAACATTCTTGGTTCGCTCTTGGCCAAGAACCACGGAGCCAAGCGGGCCATTGCGTTGGTTGACCGGCACGAGTTCATCACGCTCGCGCCGAGTCTGGGCGTCGACGCGTGTGTCAGCCCACGCCTGGCGACGGCCGGTGCCGTGCTCAAGTACGTGCGGCCCTCCGGCGTGGCGTCGCTGGCGACGGTCGAGTACGGAGACGCTGAAGTGCTCGAAATGGTGATGCCGGTCGACAGTCCCGTGCTGCGGCTGCCTCTGAAAGATATCGAAGTGCCCACCGGCTCGATCATCGGCGTCATCGTACGCGGCGAAGACGTGGTCATTCCCAGCGGCGAGGACCATCTGGAACCGGGCGACCACGTTATTGTCTTCACCCTGCCCGAAGCAATCGCTCGGGTCGAACGCTTCTTCTCCTGAGCATGAACTTTCGCCTCACTCTCCACGTGCTGGGCGGCCTGCTGTTGTTTCTGGCGGCGACGCTGATCGTGCCCATTCCCTTTGCGCTTGTCTACGGCGACGGGCAATGGGACGCGTTCGTATTGTCGGCGGCGGTCACCGGCGGATCGGGCGCGTTCTTATTCCGCTACTTTCGCCGCCGCGACGAGGTGAGCCTGCGCGAGGGTTTTGCGATCGTGACCTTCGCGTGGATCGCGTTCGCGCTGTTTGGCGGATTGCCGTACCTGTTCTCCGGGGCGCTGCCGAATCCGGTGGATGCGTTCTTCGAGTCGATGTCGGGCTTCACGACGACCGGTGCTTCGGTCATGACCGATATCGAAGCCAATGCCAAGAGCGTCTTGTTCTGGCGGGCCCTGACGCAGTGGCTGGGCGGTATGGGATTCATTGTGTTGGGCGTGGCCATCCTGCCGTTGTTGGGCGTCGGTGGGATGCAGCTGTACCAGGCCGAAGCCGCGGGCCCGTCGGCCGACCGGCTAACGCCGCGCATTCAGGACACAGCGCGTTACCTGTGGGGTGTGTACGTGTTTATTACCGCCGCGGGCGTTGCCCTCTTGTGGGCCGGCGAGATGGATTTCTTCGACGCCCTGTGTCACACGTTCACGGCGATGGCGACCGGGGGATTTTCAACGCGCAATGACAGCCTGGCGTCGTTCGGCAGTTACACGCACATAGTTACGGTCGTACTGATGCTGATGGGAAGCCTTAGCTTCTCGTTGCACTACTTCGCGCTGCGCGGCGACGTGCGAAAGTATTGGACCAGCGAGGAGTTCCGCTGGTACATGGTCATCCTTGCCGTCGTGGTCGTGGTGATCGTGGGCGTCAACTGGTCGGACTACGACAGCCTGCTGCTCAACGCGCGCGACTCGACGTTTACGGTCGTTTCCATTGTCTCGACGACCGGCTTTGCGACGGCCGACTACGAGCGCTGGCCCATGCTGGCCCAAGGCATGCTGTTCACCGCGATGTTTCTCGGAGGATGCGCCGGCTCAACAGCCGGCAGCTTGAAGCAAGTGCGCGTGGTGTTACTGCTAAAGCACGCGTTGCTGCAGACAGTGCGGCTGGTTCACCCAACGCAGGTCGTCGTGCTCAAGCTCGACCGGCGACCGGTTTCGGCCGACATCATGGAGGGTGTGCTCGGCTTTACCGTGCTGTTCTTCGGCGTATTCATCGCCGGAGCCTTGCTGCTGACTGCCGCCGGGATCGATCTGATCACCGCGGGCTCCGGCGCCATCGCTTGCCTGAGCACCGTGGGTCCCGGTTTGGGCGACGTCGGTCCGACCGACAACTACGCCGGGCTGCCACACTTCGGCAAGCTAATGCTGTGCGGCGTGATGCTCCTGGGCCGGCTGGAAGTCTTCACCGTGTTGGTGCTGCTGTCGGCCACGTTCTGGAAGAAGTGACGTTGTGCGCGGCGGCGCACGTTGCCCAGCGGCCCGCGGTCGTTGCGTGAAAAGCACGCGTCGGCCGGTTAGAATCGACACCCGCGGCGAACACGCTTCTTTGGGAGACGAACGATGGCCGACACGCAGTTTCGCGCCGGCGCGGCGACCAGCAACATCACGCCCCCGCTGGGTGTTTCGCTCAACGGCGGGATGAGCGACCGCACGGCCCAGTACATTCACGACGAATTGCACGCGCGGTGCCTGGTGTTGGACGACGGGCAGACGAAGCTGGCGATCGTCGTCTGCGACAGTTGCATGCTGCCGCGTTCGATCCTGGACGAGGCAAAGCACTTGGCACATGGGCATACCGGCATCCCTATGGATCAGATGCTGGTATCGGCCACGCACACGCACACGGCTCCGACGGCGACCGGCGTATTTCAAAGCGAACCGGACGACGCCTACGGCAAGTTCTTGGCTGGTCGCATCGCCGACGGCATTCGTCGCGCGGCGCACAACCTGGTTCCGGCCCAGGCTGGTTGGGGTGTGGGAAGCGTCCCGCAGCACGTGTTCAATCGCCGTTGGCACATGAAAGAAGGCGTAAAGCTCGTCGATCCATTCGGCCGGCCCGACAGAGTGCGCATGAATCCACCGCGTGCCAGTGACGATCTGGTGAAACCGGCCGGGCCGATCGATCCGCAAGTTGGCATCCTGGCCGTTCGCACTCCCGACGGCCGGCCATTGGCGCTGCTGGCCAACTACTCGCTGCACTACGTGGGCGGAGTGCCGAGTGGTCACGTTTCGGCCGACTACTTCGGGGTCTTTGCGGATCGCATGATGCAACTGCTCGCGGCCGATCGGCTCGATCCGCCGTTCGTGGCGATGATGTCCAACGGCACCAGCGGCAACATCAACAACATCGACTTTCGCAAGTCGAGCGCGAGCCAGCCGCCCTACGCACAGATTCGAAAAGTGGCCGAGGACGTGGCCCAGGAAACCAAGCGCGTGGTCGACGCCATGGCGTTTCACGACCAGGTTCCGCTGGCGATGCGCGAAGCGCAGTTGCGCCTGGCACGGCGGCCGACGCCCAAGGACGAAGTGGAGCGCGCGAAGTTCATACTCTCGAAGGCCGACGGGCCGTCGCTCAGCGGCGTGCAGCAAGTTTACGCCCGCGAAACGGTTCTGCTCAACGAATACCCGCCCTACGCCGAGACGCTGGTCCAGGCATTGCGGATTGGCGACTTGGGAATCGCCACGACGCCGTGTGAGACGTTTGCCGAAACGGGTTTGGCGATCAAGGAGGCCAGCCCGCTCGAGCCCACCTTTACCATCGAGTTGGCGAACGACTATCGGGGTTATCTGCCAACGGCCGAGCACCACAAGTTGGGCGGATACGAAACGTGGCGGGCGCGGAGCAGCTACCTGGCAGCCGACGCCGAAGCGAAGATTCGCAAGCAGGTGATCCAGTTGCTCAATCAGGTCGCCCGGGCGTGACCGAATCGCCGGCGCACAGCGAACCCACGCCGCGCGAGATTGTCATCACTTCCGGGGCGTGGTTGTTCGATCGTCGAAAGCGCAACGGGCCATGAACGAGCTCGAAATGGTTAGTCGCGAGGAGGCATTGGCCGCGATCGCCGAAGCGCCGACCACGGTCGAGTTTCGCGCGGCGGCCCTGGACCCGAACGCCACAATCTATCGCTCCGGCGGCGGATTGTTGTACGTCGTTGGCAGCCAGCGGTTGGTCGGCGCGCTGGGCCACGTGCGGGCGGAACACGTGACCGCCTTGTACGAGCAGCGAGAACTGTCCGCCGAATTGCTGGCCGACGAAGCCGCCTATCCACGGCTGCGCGACCTTTGCCAGTTCGAGCGGGCCGTCATTCAAACGCGGTCCGGTCCGTGGAAACCGGCGACCGCAGTCGAGGGACTACTGATTCGGCGGCTAACTCCGAATGACTCGCTGGAGCACGTGCCGGCGGAGCTGCGCGATGAGCTGGCCGTGGCGCCTGAGCCGGAATCGGTCTTCGCGGGTTTCTTGGATGGCGTCGCGGTCAGTTTTGCGTATGCCTGCGCGTCGGAAAACCTGTTCGACATCGCCATCGAAACGCTGGCTGACTATCAGAGGCGGGGAATCGCCGCGACGGTTGTGTCGACTATGATCGAGCACTACCTCGCCCAGGGCAAGCAGCCCGTTTGGGGCGCGCGTGTCGATAATACACCCTCGTTGCGGCTGGCAGCGAAGCTGGGTTTTCGCACGCCGGCCGGAACGCTTTATGTTGCCGAAGAGCCGTTCGCGACGGAAGGTCCGGACGCCGCGCCCACGTCCGATTGATGTGCCGGACGACTCGAGACTACTCGAAACCCAGGCCCTTGGTGTTCAGCCGAACGCGGCCCAAGTACATGTCGGCCGTGATGTAGAGCGTGCTGCCGTCATCGCCAAACGCGCAATTGGCCGTGGCCTCGCCCGTGGCAAACGTGCCCAGGTGTACGCCTTTGGGTGTGAAGACGTGGACTCCGCCCGGCCCGGTGGCGAACAAATTACCTTGCTGGTCGACTTTCATTCCGTCGGGCAGCCCCTTCTTGCCCTGCTTGACCCATTCGGTGGCGTCGAACAGCACGCGGCTCTTGCCGAGCGTGCCGTCGGGCTTGACGTCGAAGGCCCGCCAGATGGCCGCCTCGGGGTCGGACTGCGCGACGTAGAGCGTCTTTTCGTCGGGCGAGAAGGCGATCCCGTTGGGCCGCGTCATCTCCTTGGTCAACAACGTCAACGTGCCGTCGGTGCTCAGCCGATACACGCCGCAAAAGTCGAGTTCGCGGCGCGGGTCGTCGTAGCGATTCGGCAATCCGTACGGTGGATCGGTGAAGTATAAGTCACCGTTGCTCTTGAAGACCGAATCGTTCGGGCTGTTGAGCCGTTTGCCCTGGTAACTGTCAGCCAGTGTTTTCTTGCCGCCGTCTTTTTCCAGCCGCGAGACGCGCCGGTCTCCGTGCTCGCAGAAAACGAGCCGACCTTGCGGGTCGCGATTCAGTCCGTTGCTGCCTGGCTCTCCACCGTAGTCGGCAACGCCGGTGTAGCCCGAGGGCTTCATGAACAGGCTGATGCCGTCACCTTCTTTCCACTTCATGACGCTGTTGCGCGGGATATCGGAGAACAGCAAGAAGTCGCCATCGGCGATCCAGATCGGTCCTTCGGACCAGTCGAAGCCTTCGGCCAGCTTTTGCACGGTGGCGCCCGGGGGCACGATCTTGTCGAAGCGAGGATCCTTGCGTTCGATGGTGCCCAGCGTTTGGTCCTGCAGCTTGTCTGAAGCGAGTCCGGCGGCGGCGAACATCACGATTGCCAACGATCCACAAAACGCCAATCCGCGAGACACGAAACGGGCCATGACAACAGACCTCCGAAGCTGCAACAGGGATGCTGGTTTAGCGGGTAAGCAAACCGCGAACGGCCATGAACGGCGTCCGCGGCGGGTGTTCCTACGCTAGCCGCTGGCGCCCCCGAGCGTCAAGAATTTTGCCGCATCATGTTGAGCGAATGCGTCATGTAGCCCAGCGCGGCACCAGCGGCCAGGCCCGCGCCGTGGGCCCAATTGGCCACGTTCAGCGCGGGCACGAGCAGGCACACGAAGAACCAGCCCATCAGCCAAAACGCGATGTCGGGGCGCAGGTAGAGTCCGCATGTGGGGTCGAGCCGGCCGCGCACCCAGGCATAGCCGAACAGTCCGTACACAACGCCCGACATCCCGAGAAAGTTGGGCCCGACCATCGAAAACTGTGCGTAGTTGGAAACGGCCGCGATCGCCAACACGAGCAACAGATAGCGGACAGATCTAATCCGGCGTTCTACGAGCGTTCCCAGCTCGAACAGCCAATACATGTTGAACAGCAGGTGCAGGATGCGACCGTGCATGAAGATCGGCGTGACGATTCGCCACACCTGCCCCCGGCCGATTTCCGGCATGCCGCCGCGCACCTCGGAGAAGTACAGCCATCGATCGTCGATGCCCAACCCTTGGAGCACGCCGAGAAAGACCACCACTGAAATCACGACGAGCGCGATCGTGACCGGCCGGCGGCGCCACGGATTGGCCCACTCGTTGCGCATGTCGATATAGTTTTTGCGTGCTTTGCGAAGCTTCTCGCTCGCTTCGCGCCGGGCGACTTTGGCGGCGTGTTCGGCGGCCTGATAGCGCGGATCGGCCGGCTCGCGCTCGAAGAGCTCAAGCTCCTCCTTGGCCTTGGGCACCTGGTTTTCATCATGAACCCAGATCGCCCACGCGTCACCGGCCCGATCCACCTTGCTGGTGACTCCCAGACTCAGCAGGTAATTCGAGAATCGGTCGGCGTCTTGTTTGGTCGCGATCGTGCCGGCTTGCCGCATATCGGAAGAAGGTGCGTAGCTTGGAGTGTGACGGTTGGTGCGGGATGAGAATAACGGTCAGTCCGCCGCGGAAGCAAGCCGAAGATGCTGGACGCCGTGGGCGACCAACCATTCCAGCCACGTCTCTTGTTCTTCGCTGAGTTCCACTTCGGCCTGGTTCTCGCTGTCTAGCGGCGAGACCAACAGCAGCACGCCTTCGTCCAGCCAGCGTCGTGCGTCCTGCAAATCGATCCAGTATTCCCCTTTGGGCAGTTGCGGTGCGCCTCGCTCACCCGAAGGCGTCATGAAGTAGGCGATGTCGCGCGCGAACCTCTCGGGCATTTCCAGCGGCGCCAATTCCGGCCGATCGACGGCGTATACCAACATGGCGCTTGTCCTCTTGTTGCCCGGCAGTTCGACGTGCCAGCGTACCAAATGCGTCTGCGACTGACCATGCGCCGGGCATGCAGAGACGTTCTTCGCGGAGGCCCACCGCTGTTGTTGACCGCCCGGTTGGAATCCGGACCAGCGAGAGCGCGGCACTTCCACAGACGGGATACACAGCCGTTTCGAGTACGACCTGAACACCGTCAAGCGTTCGATTGACATAGCTTCCACGGACGCTAAAATGACAGTCAGTTTGTCTGTCATTGAAAGGAATGCCATGCGAGTCGATCGGGTTACCAGTGGTGAGTTGGCAATTCTGGAGGTTCTGTGGGACCGTCCGGGCGCCGGCAGCCGCGAGATTACTGCCGCCATTCACAAAGAGGTGACTGATCCCAAGATGGCCTCGGTACAGAAACTCATCGAACGCCTGGAAAGCAAAGGTTGCGTCGGACGGGACCGCAGCCAACGGGCACATCGATTTACGGCCCTGGTCGACCGTGACGAGTTTCTCCGGACGCGGATGCAGGCGCTAGCTGACCGGCTGTGCGACGGGACATTGTCCGGGTTGGTGACGGCATTGGTGCGCGCCAAGGGTCTGTCGCGGAAAGATCGCGCGCAACTACGCCAACTCATCAATCGGGAGTGGCCGACCAAGGAAAAGAAACCAACGGGCCGCCCCCGCAAAGGGTGATTGCGATGTACGCCTTGCTGCAAACTGTAGTTAGTAACGCAGTGATGGTTGTGGCGTTGGCCGCTGTCGTGTGGCTGCTCGGGCGCGTTCTAAAGAGTCCGGCGACGCTACATTTCTTGTGGGTGTTGGTATTGGTCAAGTTCGTAACGCCCGCCGTGATCGTGGTGCCGTTGCCGTGGGCGATCGCCCCGTTGGAGCCCGTGCCGGCGATATTCGCTGCAACCGAGCCACACCGCTCGGTTGCAGCGGCGGATCCGGCCACGACGACCGACATGAGGACGCGCGAGCGTTCATCACAGGTCGCGCCGTCTCCGGTCAGGCAGATGGTTCCGGCGGTTGTCGCGCCGAAGCACTCCACCTGGCCGCTCCTGTTGGCGGCGATCTGGTGCGGCGGCGCGCTGGCGCTGGCCGTGGTGCGAGGATTCCACGCATTGCGCTTCGCGAAGCTGCTCCGCACTGCGGCAGGCGCGGGGCCAGAGATCTCGGTGCTTGGACAGCGCGCCGCAAGCCGGATGGGGTTGCGCTGGTTGCCACCAATCCACGTGGTACCACTTAGAATCTCGCCCCTCGTATGGCCCCTGGGTCGTCGTGCAAGCGTGGTGCTGCCTGGCGATTTGTTCAAACGACTTACTGTTGATGCCGGGGAGGCGATCTTGCTCCACGAGATGGCGCATTTGCGTCGCAGGGATCATCTAGTGCGGTTGCTGGAATGGGGGATCACGACGGCGTTCTGGTGGCATCCTGTTGCATGGTATGCCGGTCGACAACTGCGAATTCTTGAAGAGCAGTGTTGCGATGCGCTGGTTCTGGACCGGCTGTGTTGCGCCCCGCGCATCTATGCACTCGCGCTCATCGAGACATTGGATTATCTGTCGACGAACCGTATGGCCGCGCCGCTCGGCGCCGCAGCAGTTCGACCCGCGGCGAACCTAACCAGGAGAATTGAGATGCTGAAGAGCCCATCACGCCAGGCGCTGTTGACGCGTGGCCAGATTGTGTTGGTCGTAGCGCTGGCGATGGTTCCGCTGGTATTCGCTGTCTCTGCCGGTGCGTCGCCGACCGAAAAACAGGCCGTAAGACAGGTGGAGCACGTTGGCACCCAGCAACCTACCGTGCCGCAAGAAGCTCCTACCGAAGGGCTCTTGGAAAAACCGGTGGTCGGCAACAACTGGATTGCGATGCCCATTACGACCGAGTTGCAGCGCAATTTCTCGGAAGGTTATGCGGATGCGAAAGTGTTTGTCGTTATCAATGGAGCGCCGCTGTTCAATCAGAACGATACAGAATTTGACGTGGGAGCTATCGATCTTCGCGGTCTGGGCGACTTGTTGGAATCGCTGCTCGTCGGAGGGATGCGCGGTACGGTCGTAATTCGAGTTGAGATGCTCCGGCTCTCCAATCCCGAGAAACTGGAACCGTCGGCATCGCAGCTCTTTCACGCATACCTGCACCAGTTCGGACATAGATGGTTTCGCAATGCGATCGTCGAGATGACGTTTCACGCGGACCCCGAGGATAACTTCGATTTCGAAGCTTTTGCCAAAACGGCGCTGATCCCGGTCGACGGAATCGAAGAAGCGGGCATCGGCAACGACTATGCAAAGGTCTATCCGATTCGCACGCCGCTGAGTAGCTATTTGTCAGGAATGGATGCCGACAACACAAACTGCGTCGTCCACTTTATCCTTCCAGAAAACGATATTCCGGCCAACATCGTTCCGCTTGTAGGAAGGTATGTCGACCGCCTCGGCTTGAATGAGAAGAAATCGGTCGAGTATCTAGTGGGAAGCCGTGTGCAGAAGAGGCTTCCCCTAGGTGTGCTTGGATTGGGAGAAGTGTACTCCACGAAGGAGTTGACGAACCGACTTGGCTTCAAGCACTACAGACAGCAAATTTGGCTTCGCTGAGCCTGGTCCGTGGACGACTCAAATGGCGCACGTTTTGAATGGGATTCGCATCGAAGTGGTGCGTCAGCAGGCGTAGTTGTTGCGTTTTCCAGACGACGCATTCACCGGCAACGTCTATCGATCACCGGCCGGGCCGCTGCCCAGCGGTGGCCACAGCGCGTAGCCGCTGACCGTGGTGGCAATGCGAAATAGCGTCTTGCCCGCGGTGACGTAGAGCGTTTTGAAGTCCGGCCCGGCGAACGTCAGGTTCGTGAGCGTGTCTTCGGGTATGGGGATCCGGCCCCGCAGCGTTCCGTCGGGCGAGACGACGTAGATGCCCGTTTGTACTTCGTCGGTTTCGTGCGCGCCGCGCGGTTTGTGTACGCCGGCGGCGATCCACAGATTCCCCTCGCGGTCCAGACGCATCCCGTCGCCGCCCCGGCCGTTGCCAAAGTCGAACACGAGGCGCTGGCCGGCCAGCGTGCCATCGGGCTGAACGTCGAACGCCCAAATCTTTCGATTGCCGCCGGCCACGTTGTGGCTGTCGACCACATACAGCGTATTGTCGTCGGGCGTGATGGCCAACCCGTTCGGTCGGCCGATGTCAGGCTGCGAAACGACGCGCCGAACCGAATCGCCCGTGATGCAGTACACGGCTTCGCAGCCCATCTCCAGGCTGTCGACGTCGGTCCAGTAGTACGGATCGGTGAACCAGATCCGTCCCTGATGGTCAACGCATACGTCGTTGGGTGAGTTGTATCGTTTGCCTTCGTAGCGCTCGGTGAGCACTTCGACCGTGCCGCTTTCAAGATCCGTGCGCACAACGCGGCGTCGTCCGCCGTCGCCGAACTCGGCCCCCTCGCAACTGAGCAGCCGACCTTCGCCGTCGAACGTGTTGCCATTGGTCCGCCCACTGTCGGCGCGAAACACCGTGAACCGTCCGTCGGGCGTCATTCGAAGAATCCGATTGCCCGTGATGTCGCTGAAGTACAGGTCGCCGCTGGCGTGCCAGGCCGGGCCTTCGAGAAAGCAGACGCTGGCGGCCGTGCGGGCCTTGGTTCCCTCGGGCACTAGCCCGTCAGGCAGGTCGACGTTGAACATGCGGGACTCCGCGTTCGGTTTGTTGGTAGCGATGGGCCGTGCGCGCGTGCCGGACGGTCAGAGCCGCATTGCCGGTGATTGGGCGCGACATTGCGACGATCGGGCCGCGGGCCCTCAATCTCGCAGGCGGTGATCGCGAAATCAAGCGATCCGCCGGTGTGCGCGCGGCCGAGGTCTGCCACGATGACGCGACGACCACGCGATCCGTTAGGTGTCGCCGCAGAAGCCGCGACGTGCGTTGACGCGAATCACCGATTCGGCCCTCGATTGCGCGGCACTGGCGGCGCGACGAGCCTCGATTGCTCGCCGCCCGCGAGTCTGTTGCGGCGCTGTTTGATGGGATACAATCGAGCGTGGCGAAGGTGTCCGGATTCTCAGGCGTGCGGGCAATCCGTCCGCGCCGCGGACGCCGTACTTCGCCCGATGGCGACCCATTCACCTATCATCTTGCGCGCTAGCTACAAGGAAAGCGAACCATGCACGGCTTGATCATGGACTTCCAGTTGACGATTCCCACGATGATGCGCCGCGCGGAGCAGTTGCACTACGATCGGGAGATTGTCACGCGGCTGCCCGACAAGTCGCTGCACCGCCACACGTATCGCGAGATGGTCGACCGGGCCAAACGGTTGGCGCAAGGCTTGAAGAAGATCGGCGTGGAGGAAGGCGACCGAGTGGGCACGTTTTGCTGGAACCACTACCAGCATCTCGAAGCGTATCTGGCCATTCCGTCGATCGGCGCCGTACTGCACACGCTCAACCTGCGGCTGCACCCTGACGATCTGAGCTACATCGCCGGCCATGCGGGCGACAAGGTGATCATCGTCGACGAGGTGTTGTGGGAGCTGTTCGAGAAGTTTCGCGACGATGTGCCGTCGTTGGAGAAGGTCGTCGTCGTGCGGGCCACCGACAAGCCGCTGCCGCCCGGCACGATCGACTATGAAGAATTACTGGCCGACGCCGATCCTTCGGCGTTTGTGTATCCTGAGCTCGACGAACGGCAAGCCGCGGCCATGTGCTACACGTCCGGCACCACGGGACGACCCAAAGGCGTGTTGGCTACGCACCGCGCGATTACGCTGCACTCTTTAGCCAGCGGGCTGACCGACGCGCTGGGTTTGAGCGAGCACGATACCGTGATGGCCGTCGTGCCGATGTTTCACGCCAATGCCTGGGGCATGCCGTTTACGTGCGCGATGATCGGCGCGAAGCAAGTCTTCCCTGGACCGCACCTCGATCCAGCCAGCATTCTCGACCTGCTGGTTCGAGAGCGGGTCACGGTCACCGGTGGCGTGCCGACCATCTGGCTGGGCATGCTCCAGATCCTGGACGCGGATCCCAAGAAGTACGATCTGTCGGCCGTGCGGGCGGTGGTGACCGGCGGATCGGCAGCGCCACGTAGCATGATCGAAGGCTTCGAGGAGCGCCACGGGTTGAACATTCTGCACTCGTGGGGCATGACCGAGTTGTGTCCGCTGGGCACGGTTGGCTCGATGCCCCAACGGTTGGTCGAGAAATCCAAGGACGATCGTTTCGCCTACAAGGCCAAGCAGGGGCGGCCTTGTCCGATGGTCGAGATCCGCGCCCGCAATGAAAACGGCGAAGTGCCGTGGGACGGCCAGTCGATGGGAGAGTTGGAAGTGCGCGGGCCGTGGATCGCCAGCGGATACTACAACCGGCCCGACGCGGCGACGTCGTTCACCGAAGACGGCTGGTTCAAGACGGGCGATATCGTGGCGATCGACGAATACGGCGTGTTGCACTTGCAAGACCGGGCCAAGGACGTGATCAAGTCGGGCGGCGAGTGGATCAGCAGCGTGGCACTGGAAAATGCCCTGATGGGTCATCCAGCGGTTGCCGAAGCGGCGGTGATTCCCGCGCTGCATCCAAAGTGGGCCGAACGCCCGTTGGCCATCGTCGTGCTGAAGAACGGCCAGCAAGTGTCGCAGGGCGAGTTGATCGATTTTATCAAGCCGCAGTTTGCCAAATGGTGGCTGCCCGACGCGGTCGCCTTTGCCGACGAGATTCCGCGAACCAGCGCAGGCAAGTTCTTAAAAACCAAGCTTCGCGACCAATACGGCGACTACTATGCCAAGGCGGCGACATAGATCGCCGCCGCCGACATGGCGCGCGTAGATGACCAAAAATGCGAAAGATCCGGATTGCCGACAAGCTGGAGGAGGTCGACGACTACTGGAATCCGCGAATCGTTGGCGAGCTCAACGACCAGCACGTAAAGCTGGTCAAGTTCCAGGGCGACTTCGTGTGGCATCATCACGCCGACGCGGATGAGATGTTCCTGGTGTGGCGTGGTTCGTTTCGGATGGACTACCGCGATGCCGAAGGTCGTGAGCGTAGCATGGAGGTTAGCGAAGGCGAGTTCGTCATTGTGCCGCGGGGCACCGAGCATCGTCCAAGCGCCGAAGAAGAAGTACACGTCTTGTTGTTCGAACCGGCAGGCACCGTAAGCACGGGCAACGTCCGCAACGAACTGACGGTCGAACAACCAATCGATCTGCAAGCTCAATGACGAGCAAACACGAATTCCGGGACGCCAGTTCCCGAGTCACCATTTTGAGGAACCCCAATCATGCCACAGCCGGTTGTCATCGAAGCCGTACGGACGCCGTTTGCGCGCAAGGAAAGTGCATATCGCGAGATTCGTCCCGATACGTTGTTGGCCGGCGCGTTGGCCGGACTGTGCGATCGGGCCAAGGTCGACCCGGCCAAGATCGAAGACGTGGTGACCGGCTGCGTAACGCAGTCGGGCGAGCAAGGGGCCAACGTCGGCCGCTTGGCCGTGCTGTTGGCTGGCTTTCCGGTCGAAGTGCCGGCTGTGACGCTCAACCGCATGTGCGGCTCGAGCCAGCAAGCGATCCACTTCGCGTCGCAAGAGATTGCCGGCGGCGATGCGTACTACACGATCGGCTGCGGAGTCGAAAGCATGACCCGCGCGCCGATGTTCAGCGACGTGGGCTCGATCGACAAGCTGAATCCTGAACTTGCCAAGTTTAATCTGGTGCATCAGGGCGAAAGCGCCGAGTTGTTGGCCGACAAGTACAACATTACCCGGGCGGACGTCGACGAGTTTTCGAAAGAGAGCCATCGCCGGGCCAGCGCCGCCGCCGCCGAAAAGCGCAACAAGGAACTGCTGCCGGCAACCGGCCTGGATAAGGAAGGCAACACGATCACGCTGTCACGCGACGAGGGAATTCGCGACAAGCTGGACCCAGAGAAGATCGCGTCGCTGCCCACCGTGTTTCGTCCGGACGGCAACGGCGTGGTGACGGCAGCCAACTCGAGCCAGATCTCCGACGGTGCGGCCGCCGTGTTGATCGCCGATCGGGAAGTTGCGCAAAGCGACGGACTTCGCCCGCGGGCCCGCTTCCTCGCCCGGGTGGCCGTGGGTGACGATCCCACGCTGCAACTTGCCGGAGTCATCCCCGCCACGCGCAAGGCACTCAAGCACGCCGGGCTTTCGATCAACGACATCGATTGGATCGAGATCAACGAGGCCTTCGCGTCGGTCGTGTTGTCCTGGACGAAAGAACTGAAAGCCAATCCTGAGCGGATCAATCCGTGGGGCGGCGCCGTGGCACATGGGCATCCGCTGGGCGCGACCGGGGCCGGGCTGTTCGCCAAGATGCTCACCGGACTGGAGGCCACAGGCGGCACCCTGGGTCTGCAGACCATGTGCATCGGCCACGGCATGGCGACCTGCACGATCATCGAGCGGATCTGACCAAGGGGCCGCGCGACGATGACGGCTCGCTTGCAAACTACCGCCGCGGCAGTCGCCTGCGCCGCGGTTGTCGTGTTCCATTGCGCGACCGGACGCGCCGCGGAGCCTGCACCCGACTCGCCCGAGCAGCAAGCCATCGCGTTTTTGTCGGCCGAGGTGGCCAAGTGGGAGCCCGAGAATCATTGCTATAGTTGCCACAACAACGGCGACGCGGTTCGGGCCCTGATGTTCGCCATCGTCGAGGGGCAGCTCGACGACCGCCAGCCGCTGGAGCCGACGCTCCGGTTTCTTGCCGCGCCGGAATCGTGGGACGCCAACGGGCCGGACGGGCCGTTTAAAGATCTCAAGCTGGCCCGGATTCAATTTGGTGCGGCTCTGGCGCAAGCTACCAGTTCCGGCATCCTGAAAGACCGCACGAAGTTCGCCAAGGGTGCGGCCCTGGTTGCCGAACTGCAACAGCCCGGTGGCAATTGGCAAACCGACGTGCCCGGCACAGTTGGCTCGCCCGTCACTTATGGCACTGCGCTGGCCACCGCACTGGCTCAACAAACGCTCCGCAATACGGACAGCCGAGAGTACGACGACGCGATTGTCGCGGCCGAGCGCTGGTTTGAGCGAACCGAGGCCAAGACCGTACTCGACGCGGCAGGTACGTTACTGGGTCTTGCATCCGATGGCGGCGATGCGGCAGGCGCCCGACGCCGGCAGTGTCTGGACGTCATTCGCGCAGGTCGGTCCGATGACGGAGGTTGGGGGCCGTTCATCAACGCCCCGCCCGACGTGTTCGACACCGCAGTCGTAACTATGGCGCTTTCGATGGTGCGCAGCGGCGTTCACTTGGACAAGGCAGAGCGGACGCAACTTGCCGACATGATCGCCGGTGGGCGGCAGTTCTTGATCGCGGCGCAAGAGGACGACGGCGGCTGGCCGCCCACTACGCGTCCGCCGGGCGTCGATAGCTACGCCCAACGCATCTCGACCAGCGGTTGGGCCTTGCAAGCGCTGTTGGCCACGCGGCCGAAGTAGCCCGTTGCGCCGCTGCCCAGGTTTCTGCCGATGCCCAAGCGCGACGCTTCCTCGCCGGATGTTTACGGAGCGACCGAGAAAGGAATCGCGATCGTATCGGTCGTGATCCGTTTTTGGATCGGTTCGAAAACGTCGACGTCGAACGCGCGGCCGATCGAATTGCCGGCAAGGTCCTCGAGCGTTGTGTCGACGACCAATTGGTACATGCCCGGTTCCCAGGCGTCGGCCGGCGTGAACTGCCAGCACGTTTCGGCGTCGGTGATGGCGATTGCGCCGTCGACCGGATTTTCGGCTGCATCGACGACCCGCACGACCCGTTCGAGCAGCGCGTGGTCGAGCGGTTCTTCGAAGCGCACGACGAGTGGCGCGTCGGTGCCGGCACCCGGCGGTTCGATCTTCCAGGATTCGGCGTCGAGGGGCGAGTCGTCGGGTGGCAGCACGGTGAACGACTTGCGAACTTCTTCCGCCAGCGGATTGCCCGACGCATCGAGCCAATCCGCGTCGACCACCAGCGTGTAGCGCTTGCCCTCTTCCAGCACCGGACCAACTTCCTCGCGCGGCTTGAGCCCCCGCTTGATCCGCCCCGGGTCGAACAACAATGTGAAGCGCCGCAGGTCGGCGTCCCACAGTTCTTCGCCCAGTTCCAAGAACGGATCGGCTACTTCGTTGCCGTCAGCATCCAACAGGCGGATTCGCTGGTACGCCTCGCCGCGGCTCATCGGCCCAGAGAAGTGCAGGTAGAACTTCAACAGGTTCTCGGGCAGTGCGTTGGACGAGGGATAGACTTCGGTCAACGAGTTTGGGGTCGCGGCAGGGCCACCGCCGATGGCGTATTCTTGCGCCACGCTCGCCGCATCTTCCCGTCCGGGGATTCGTTTGCGATGAAAAATCAGCCGATACCGCGCGCCCGGCACAGCCGGGTAGCGTGGCTCGAAACGCAGCGCTGTTCCGTCGAACAAAACCCTGCCGAGCATGCTTGGCGCGTCTGGGCCCGCGTCCACGACATGCATGCTCAGTAGTTGGTCAAGCTGCTCCTCGTCCAACTCGCCGATTGCGGCACGCTCCTGGTCGGTCAGCGAAGTGACTTCGAAGCGTGGCCTCCAGTCCGCATCGGCCGTGTCTTCGGTTGCTGACGATGACGGGCCGTTTGCTTCGGGCATGTCTTGGGCGCCGCTTTCGTCACGTCCGTCGGCCGCGGCAGTACCGCGGGGCTTTGCGTCCTGCGAGCAGCCCAGCACCATCGCCGTACACGCGAGTGCCAAAACAACCCAGCATGCGGCATTCCAAGCAATACCCTTCATGTCACCTGGTTGCTCCGTGTGCGTCGCGCTGGGCGGGGACCGATTCCTTAAACAAACAGGCCCGCTGCCGGAGTCGCGAAACGCCGACAGCGGGCTCGTGGTTTTCCGTGATGGATCCGATCGTCCGCTACGGCAACTGCACGGCTTTCAGATCCAACGCACCGCCGTTGTTGCGGACCAGCAGCAAGGCGTGGTTCTTGTCCAGCTTGTCGAGTTGTTCGACGCCCTGGAGATCCTCGATCGTGTCGTAGGGCAGACCAGCCGTTCCGCCGCCACTGACCCGCTCGGTGACGCCGTCGGTCTCGTCGATTTTTTCGACGTCGACTTTCATCACACCCCGGGAACTGTTGGCCATCAGCAGATAGTCCTTGCCATCCTTGTCGTAGACGATCATGTCGAGCGGGCGATTACGATTGCCCAATTCGGCGATGGTCGTGCCTTTGACCTTCGTGCCGGGCTTGAGATCCGATAGCGGAAAACGGACCAGCGGCGTGCAGGTGTATGCGGCCAGCACGTTGGGTTGCCCGCCCACGTCGAACACGGCGAAGGTGCGGACCGGCGATCGGGTTTCAAACTTGCCGTGGGCGGCGTGCCAAATCTCGACGCTCGTCCCGTCGTCGCTCTTCGCGAACGGGAACGGCAACACGCGAAGCTGCGAGGCGAATTCTTCGTTCGACAGGCCGGCCACGATGATCTTGCCGCCTGTGAATTGCAGATCGGTCGTCACTTCGCGCCGCGCGCGATCCGACTCCGGGGCGCTGGGGATCGGCGCGGAGGAGAAGAGAACGCCGTTGAGCGAGAATTCGTCCAGCTCTCCGGACGAGTCGACGCGGATAATCACCGGGTTGGCGTCCGGACCGCGCCCGCGCGAAACGGTCAAGAAGGTGCTTCCCGTCTCCGGGTTGACGGCCAGATCGTTGATCAGAATTTCTTTCGGCGTGGTGCCCAGCAGCCCGGCAATCTTGCTGTCGATCTGCTTGATGTTGAGCGGCTGGCTCGGGCTACCGGCCGATTTGTCGCCGGTGGCGATGGCGAAAATCTTGGCGCTATCCGGGTCGCCCACCAACAGGATTCCCTGTGGGGCGAAGGTGGCCGGGCCGGCCGACTTTAGGTCGGGGGTTCCCTTCTTCATGCCGGCCGTAAGGTCGGCTGCCTGGCTCGTGGCAATCATTGCGATGGCCACTAACGCGGCACTGCAAAAGATTTTGGGCATCGACATGGCACTCTCCTAGGTTTGGGCTGTCACGAATCGTTCGATGATTGGATACGGGTTTTCGGCTACGTGCCTGTTCGGCGGCGGGCCGGCGGCTCTATTCAACTGGCGCAACGCGTTTGGCCTCCCAATCGCGCGAGCGGGTTTCGCCGTCTCGTTCACGCTCGGTCTTGCCTTTGATCGTGTCGCCGTCGACCTTGCCCGACCATTTGGTGACGCGGGTCGTTCCGTTGCGTTCGAACTCGGTGTTGAAGGCGAGTTTGCCGTCCTTGAACTCCCCGTCGCTGATATCGATGCTGAATCCATTCGGCAGATTGAGCGCGCCGGTCAGTTTTTCGCCGTCGAGTTTCAGTTCCAACACCATTTCGAATTCCTGACCGTTGCGGTCGAGCGTCCAACTCCACTCGCCGGTTGGATCGGCCTGATCGTCGGCCTGTGCCGTACCGGCCAACCCCAAGCTCATCGTGGCCGCGACCAACGCGGCAGTCGCCATGCTTCGCCCCATCTTGGTACCCTCCGAGAAACGGGTGAAACCCGATCCGCGCGGCAACGCGCCGCGGGATCACTGAGCCGAAATACGCACGCGCCGAACCGTCAATCTTGACACTTCCGCAAACCAGCGTCAACGAAATTGCCTGCGAAACCATGGCGCGACGCGCTTGGTATTAAGCACCGCCGTGCAACAAGAGTTTCGGTTTGGTTGGCGGAGCCGCGGCGTGGGCGAGCGCCCTGCTGCGGGGGTAAATGGGTTGCGGTGGACAACCGCTAACAGCATGGCCGCTTCACCCCTCTTGCCGGCGGCGCAGCTCGGTGGAGGAAATGTCGTCGCGAAAGGTTGCTTCGGGCACCTCCTGGCATAGCGCCGCCAGCGTCGCTGGCAACTCCAGCGCGCTGAGCGATCGAAACTGGCGGTCGATCGTGCGGCCAAAGACCAAGAAGCGGCAGCCGGCGGCAGCAATCTGGTCGATCGCCCGATCCATCTCCGCCTGGCGGTCGCCATAGTAGCGAACATGGCCGATCCGCCAGATCGTATCGGCGCCAACGACGAACGTGGCGCCGGGGAACAGGCTCGCCTTTTCAGTAAATAGGGGTGCCCGGCTGAGCCAAACGCAGTCCGTCTGGTCAAAGTACTCGAGCCGATTGCCGATTTCGATGAAGTCGAGCGGTGGTTTGTCGACGTTTGCGGTCGAAACCTCGAAGGCCACGCTGCAACCCAATTGGGCACCGGCGATTTGGGCCATGGTTCGATGGCCGCTATGCAGCGGATTGAACGCACCGGGGAACACGGCCGCCGGCGGCTGGGGAGCGTGCGCCGCATGGCACGGTACGGCCCGCGTGTCGCCGGCCAGCAGCGCCTGCCACGTGGACGGAGCGACGGTTTGGTTGATATGCAACGGCTCCGCGTCGGTCAGTGAAACGTCAAGGCGGGCGTCCACGCCGGCCGCTTCTGCGATTAGATTCAGCAACAGATCGGCGACAATCGCCTCTTCCTCGGCCCGGCTGCGAAGGCCCTTTTCGAGCATGACCGACCACTCGGCCGTGGTCGTGCCGGTTTGATAGGCCAAATGGGCGCGATGAGGGCCCTTTTTCGGCCGATCGCTGGCCAGGCTGGCAGTACACGCCACTCCGCAGGCCACGGCTCCGCTCTCCGCGGCCGAAGGGTCGTAGGCACGCGCCTTCTGAAACGCTGCCATGGCCATCGCCCGGGCCGTTCGGGCCGAACAAGACCCATCCGGCGCTGCGCCCAGCCACTCGGCCAAGGCGGATTCGGCGTACGGGACCGCGGCAGCCAGCACGGTGCGCGAGGCGCCCGGTGTGCCCAAAAGGCCGGAAATCGCACTGCTTCCGCCCCCGGTGACGGCCAGCGCCATCCGCAACCGGCTGTCGTGGACCTGCTGGATCAGGGCTTGCTGCGTCGACTTGGGCATGGTGGTCCGGGCGTAAATTCCGGTGGCTCGAGGTCGCCACACCATCCTACCGTACGGCCAGTTGGGCGATTGGCAAATCCAAATGAATTGGGAACTTAGGCGCAGAGGGCCGGTTTCGAGCCGGATCGCTTGAAAAATCTTCAAAACCACTCCATTCGCGGGCCAATAGCGGGCGAAAGTCCGCGAATTACCCACTGGAGCGGCGGTTTAGGTTTTCCGTCGACAAGCAAATATCCAAGACACCTCGTGTGGGAGGACCAAACCATGATTAAGAAGACACTGGTAACCGTGGGGGCCGTCACGCTGTTGACGGTGCTGTTCTTTGGACGCGACGCCGCCAGCTACGTGGGGACGTCGTTTGGCTGGGTCCGTGACTCGGTCAAGGCACAAGTTCCGGTCGAGTTTCAGATCGAGCGCGCCCGGCGGATGGTGAAGAATCTGGTGCCCGACATCCGGCGCAACATGCACGTGATCGCTCAGGAAGAAGTCGAGATCGAGCGATTGGACAAGGAAATCGCAAAGACCGAAGCAACGATGGCCCGCAACAAGTCGGAGATCATGCGGCTGAAGACGGATCTGTCGAAGAACGAATCGGTGTACCGGTATGCCGGTCGCAGCTATTCGCCGCAGCAGGTGAAAGTGGATCTGGCCAACCGGTTTGCCCGCTACCAGACGCACGACGCTACGCTGGCCAGCCTGCGCGACATCATGGTGGCTCGTCGCATGAGCCTGGACGCCGCGCGTGAGAAACTGGACAACATGCTCGTGGCCAAGCGCAACCTGGAAGTCGAAGTTGAGAATCTGGAAGCCAAGTTCAAGGTGGTCCAGGTCGCACAGACGACGTGTGAGTTCAACATCGACGACAGCCAGTTGGGTCGGGTCAAGGATCTGATCGCCGACGTGCGTGCCCGGCTGAACGTTGCCGAGCGGCTGGCGAATTCGCCGACGGATTTGGAGGGTGGCATCCAGCTTTCGGATCCCGACAGCGACGACATCATCGATCAGGTGACCGAGTACTTCCAGGAGCCGACCGCGGTGGCCGAAGCATCCACGACGCCGGTCGAGGCAAAGACCAGCGCCGTGCAATAACGCGGCGAGCGAAAGTGGCTCGGTGCGACGCGAAGCGGACTTTGGGTCCGGCGTCGCCAGAGACACAGGTTGCGACCGGAAGGCGCGCGGTGAGCCGGCGGTCATAATAGACACCGGCGAGCCGGCGCGGAAACAGCGGGGTCGCGTCGGGGTGACAGCCGGCGCCACGCTGCGGCATCCCGAGGCAGGGACTCCGATGATGTTTGATTCCGCCCGGCACTTGTCGACCGATTCGGCCACGTGCGTACCCTGGATCGAAGGCACCGTGAAGCACTCAACCGCGAAGAACCGTTTGCTGTTGTGGGTCGATGCGGTCGGCGGCTTCTACGTCTGTCAAGGATCCGAGATTCGCATTGGGCAGGCGGTGCCGAACAGCGTGATCGAGCTTCCGTTGTTGGCCGACTTGTCGCGACACCATGCGACGATTCGGCGCGATGAAGAGGGTTATACGATCGAGCCGATTCGCGACGTGCGACTAAACGGCGAGGAGATTCGAAGCGTGAGTTGGATCAACGATGGCACTCTGATCGAGTTGGGACCGGCGCTGAAGATGCGATTTCGGCGGCCACACCCGCTGAGCGCGACGGCGCGTCTCGACTTTGTCAGTCATCATCGTACGCAGCCGACTGCATCGGCCATCTTGTTGCTTTCGGACACGTGCGTAATGGGCCCCGCAACGCAGAACCATGTGGTGTGCCGGCACTGGCCGAGTGACGTGGTCCTGTACCGCCAGCACGGTGGTTTGCACTGCCGCAGCGAGGCTCCATTCGAGATCGACGGCACGTTTCACGAGCATCAGGGGCCGCTAACCACGCATTCTCACGTCGCGGGAGAACAGTTTTCGTTCAGCCTGGAGGAAATCTGATTTTCGTGCCTGATCGAGGCGTGTCATAATCGTAGTCTGGGGGAAACTGAGTTGCCGCGGAGACCGAGCAAGCAAATGGTTCGCACTAAGTATTACGCTTGGTTCGCTCGCCACTGCCCGAGAAACCGGCACTCGGAGACGGGGGTAAACCCCCGAGGGAAGGTTTGCGATGAATTCGCAACAGAACGCCTTGACGATTGAACCGGTTGACGAATCGATGGACCCGCACGCAACACAAGCTGACGCCGACTCGCCCCGGGGGCCAACGCGATTCTCGTTCGCCACCGGATCACGGCCACTCGACGGCTACACGATCAAGCGCGGGATCGGGCGCGGCGGATTCGGCGAGGTCTACTTCGCCGTCAGCGACGGCGGCAAGGAAGTTGCCATCAAACTGATCCGGCATAATCTCGATGTCGAACTGCGTGGTGTGACGCACTGCCTCAACCTGAAACACGCAAACCTGATCGCCCTGTACGACGTCAAGCAAGACGACCAAGACAACACCTGGGTCGTGATGGAGTACGCAACGGGCGAATCGTTGGAAGACGTCGTCCGCCGCAGCCCGAACGGACTGCACCCGGAAGAAGCCGTTCGGTGGATGGAAGGCATTGCTGCCGGCGTCGGCTATTTGCACGACCACGGAATCGTGCACCGCGATCTGAAGCCCGGCAATATCTTCCTCGACGAAGGCCAGGTCAAGTTGGGCGACTACGGGCTGTCGAAGTTCATCTCGTGCAGCCGGCGCAGCGGACAGACCGAGAGCATCGGCACGGTTCACTACATGGCGCCCGAAGTTGCCAACGGCCGCTACGGCAAGGAAATCGACATCTATGCCCTGGGAATCATCCTGTTCGAGATGTTGACCGGGCACGTTCCGTTCGAAGGCGAAAGCGTCGGCGAGGTGTTGATGAAGCACCTGACCGCCGAGCCCACGCTGGGTGACGTTCCCGAGGATTACCGTGCGGTGATCAGTCGGGCAATGGCGAAGGATCCGCATACCCGCTTTGCCAGCGTGGCCGAGTTGATGGACGCATTGCCGCCGCTGGCGGCGACGCGGGCCCATCGTCCGCCGCTGCACGAAACGCGCCACGCGGGCGACCCGGCGGCCAGCGCGAACCCTGCGTCGAGCAATACGAGCGGCGCCGACGGAGCGCGCGGCTTTCAGGCCGCTGCCGCGATGGGCGGCGCTGCTGCCGTGGGCGCCGGTGCCGCAGCCGCGATGGGCGGTGCCGCGGCGGCCGAAGCAGGCGACACCGTGCAAGCCGCGTTGGTTGACGAAGAGCCGATTTGGCGGGCTATTCGCGACGGATGGCGGACCACGCGCAATTCCTGGGACGGCTTCAACACGCCGACCAAGATCACCATGGTGGTGTTGGGCATCGTGGTGATGTTCAATCCCGCCACCTGGAGCTTCGCGCTACGCTACTTACCGCCGCTGGTCTTGTTGTACGTGATCTATCGCGTCGTGCGATCGGTTGTGATCAGTCAAGACGCCAGGAATCGACCTGGTGGCGCGGCCGGCACGTCGGGCTCGATGCCGTACCAGCCTCCTTACCGCGCAGCAGGGGCGGCCCCACGTCAGGTGGCCCGTCCCCAACCAGCGGAAACGCAGTACCATCCTCAAACCTCCGACGTTCCGATGGGCGATTGGCGCAGCGCGTCGCGCCGACACTGGAAGAAGAAGCATCGCCGTGCGCGTCATCAATGGAGCGAAGAAGATTCCACGACACTCGTCCTCAAGCCGCCCCGCGAGCGCATTACCGATCTGCTCGGCTCCATGATCATGGCGGCGATCGTCGGCATGACGATGAGCATCGTCGTAATCCTGTTACGCGGCGAGATGGTCGACAATTCGCAATTTGCCTGGCTCAGCCTGACCAGCGTGCTCGGCTCGTGGGCCGTGCTGCTGCCGTCGAAGATCTGGGAAGGCCGCGACGGCGAAGCCATTTTGCGCCGCGTCGTGCTGCTGATGATCGGACTGGCCGTGGGCGGCGCAGCGTGGGCTTCATCGGATGCGCTGATGGTGAAGTTTCCGGATTCGCCTATGCCGCACATCGTCGACGCCCGCAACGTGGGCGCCGGGTTCTATGACGCGACGGACGGATCGCCGCAGTTGCCCGCGTTTCTGGCCTACTTCGGCGCGCTGTTCTTTGTGGTCGGTTGGTGGAAACAAGCGAATCCGCTTCGCCGAACTCGATTGAGCATTTGGAGCACGGCGGTCGCCGTGCTCGTGGCCTGGTTGATTACTTGCGTGTGGCCGTTTCCGCAGCCCTGGGGGTTGATGGTGGCGGCGATCATGGCGGTTTCGGTCCAGTTGGTCAGCCCGTATGTGCCGCCACAAGAGCGCGTTGCCGCGACCGCCGGCGGGGAGGCATAGGGATATGTTACTGCTAGCAACCATCTCCTGGCTTGAGATTCTGATTGTCGTCGCCGTCGGCTGGCTTGTGCTGGGCGTGATCCGGCGAACGTTCCGCTGGTCGATCCGAATGCCGCTGACGCTGATCGCCGTGGCGGCGATTGTCGGCGGACTGCTGGTGTTCACTCGCAAGTCGAACGAGCACGACGACCGGTGGCACGATCCGTCGGTCGAACGGATGCCGCAAATTGGTTACCACGAGGATCTGCACGACCGGATCCACGACCAGGTGACGCGCCGCGTCGAAAAGCACGTCGAAGATCTCGAGCGCCGCCTGGAAAACCTGCCGGAAATCCAGATTGGCGGCGATTCGCACCGACAATGGGTCGCTGTCAAACCGAGTCACGATCGCAACGCGCACGACTACGACACGGTCGTCGCGCAGGCGTTTCCGTTTGACGAACATCGAGGCGAGCACGTCGAACGAAAGGGCGGCATGTCCCGTGTGGGACTCATCGCGTTGGGCGCCGTGCTTGTGATCTGCGGTTGGTTGCTATTCAATCGCGACCGTGGACGGCCCGTGGCTCTCAAGGCGGTCACCGTATTGGGCCTCGCCGCGACCGGCGTGATTCTGTTCGGGCTGTTCGAGGCTCCGTCGCATCGTCGCATCGCGCGCTCGCGGGATCGCGTGGTTCGTGTATCGGCCGACACCGAGACGCCGGCCGTGCGTGTCGAGCCGCGCTCCGACGATCGTTCACCGCCCTCGCATGCCAAGCGTCCGGTCGCTCGAGCGCGCCGCCCCGTGCCCCGCGACGTCGACGAACTTCCGCCGCGTGCCGGCGAAATCCCGGTCGCCGAGGAGTTGGGCCACGACGAACCTCAAGCGGACAAGCCCGACGAACCCAAGCCGGCCGATGCCGCCGAGCAGGAATCGGCCGAGGAATCCGCGGAAGAACCGTCCGCCGAGCCGGAAGCCGACGTGACCGAGGTCGCCGCGTCGGAAGCGGAAACCGAAGACGAGCCCACAACCAACGATTCCGACAAGCCGGGAACCGAAGACGAAGATCAGACCGTCTCCCGGGAAGCAGCAAATCAGGATGCCGACGCCGACGAGGACACCGACAAGGACGTCGACGAGGGCATCGAAGAAGAGAACGTTGCGGTTGCCCGCAGCGATACGATCCAGGACGATCGGCCGGACGAAGGCTTGGCAGCCGAACGGCCCGACTGGATCGAGATGCCGGGCCAGCTTGTTGACTCGGTTTATCGCGTGAGCATCAAGTCGGGTCTCTACGCGGACGTGCCCGAATGCCAAGGCGCGCTCGATCAGACGATCAAGCAGTATGTCGACGATTACATCGAACGCTTGATGGGCGAAGGCACTTCGGCGCTGGTCGACATCGATCGGGAGTATCTGAACCAGCACATCAAACAGGCCGAGTTCAGCGAAATCGTCGTTTCCGAATCGGTCGGTCCGATGCACGAAATCCATGCGTTGTTGGAAATCGACGATACCGACCGAGCCGTGTTCCACGAACGTTGGCGCCGGGCCGAGGTGACGCATCGGTTGTGGTACGTCGGATCGGCCGCGATCGTCGTCCTGGCGCTGTTGAGCACGTTCTACGGCTATTTGAAGCTCGACAGCCAGACGGGCGGTGCCCACAAGAGCCGTTTGCAATTGGCCGCGACGCTGGTGGCGTTGATCGTTGCCGCCGGCGCGCTTCTGGCATTTGGCGACGTGACGTTCTAGCCGCGCGCCCTGCCATCGACCAACATGGTGGAGGCGTCTTGCGGCGTCAGGTCGGCGCAGCGCCGCCGTTGTCGGCACGGGCCGGCCTTCTTCCCCGGTCGATTGGATTTTGTCCGGCGGCGTTGGTTGCGCTGTGTTAAGATGGTTGGTTGTTTGGCGATTCGTCCAAAGCGGATTGCCCCCGACCCACGTGCGATTCGACGCGACTCACCGACTGCGGATTGGCGATGTGCCCTCTGGCTCCTTCCGATCAACTACTCGTTGCCCGCATCCGACGCGGTGAGCCGGAAGCTTGGAACGAGTTGATCGCGCGATTCGAAGGCCGGCTGCTGGCGTTTGTCGAGGGTCGGTTGGGGCGGCGCACGGCAGGCGAAGACGTGGTGCAGGAAACGTTCTTGGGGTTTCTTACCAGCTTGCCGAATTTTCAGGATTCGCGCCCGCTGGAAAGTTATCTGTTTTCGATCGCCGCGCACAAACTGACCGATCATCTGCGGCGCGAAGGCCGCCGGCCGACGATTCCGATGACACTCGGCAACACCAGCGGCCAGTGGGAGCCGCCAGCTCGTGGCCGCGCCGTGTCCAGTGTCGCGCGCAGCGGTGAACGGCGCGAACTGGAAGAAACCGCCATCGTCGAAGCCCTCAATCAGCAAATCGACCGGCTCCGCGGTCGCGACGAATGGGAGAAGCTTGCCTGCCTCGAATTGCTATTTGTCCGCGGATGGGCGAATCGCGACGTGGCGACCGAGCTCAAGATGACCGAGCAGCGCGTTGCCAACTTCAAGTTCGAATTCATCTCCCGAGTGCGCACTCTCGTGCGCAAGCAAGGCTTGCCTGAAGACGTTTTTCCGGAGCTGCACGAAGAGGCCTGATCGAACCTGGGGACCATTGATCCGTGGCACGACAACTTACCGAATCCGACCTGGAAGCCTATCTCGACGAGGCATTGTCGGTCGACATGATGTCGACGGTCGAACAGGCACTGCGGGCCGACGCGGAATTAGTCCGCAAACTGGCCAAGATCAACGCGCGCCGTGACGCGGGCGTTCACTCGCTGGGAGAAATCTGGCGCCGCCACCGCCTGAGTTGCCCGACGCGCGAGCAACTGGGCAACTACCTGCTCGGCGTGCTCGACAAAAGTGCCACCGCGTTCGTCAAGTTTCATCTCAACGTTTCGGGCTGCCGCACTTGCCAGGCGAATCTTGACGACTTGAACACGCGCCACGCCGACGAGCCGTCGATCGTCGACAGCCGCCGCAAGAAGTATTTTCAGTCGAGTGCCGGCCATCTCAGCCGCCGGCGATAGCTCGCGACCGTGCGTGCCGCCGCCTGTCGCGACCGGTGCGACTTGGGCCATTGCTTGCCGCGGCTTGTCGGGCGGGCGAGAATAAAGCCCTTCGGTCCGCGCGATTGGTTTCGCGCCGTCTCCGCGTCCGACGACCCCGAAAGGTCCCACATGTTCGCACGTTTTGCCCTGGCATCTTGGTTGATGCTGTTGTCGGTCGTTTGTTGCCCGGCGGCCGATCTGACAAAGGCCGTCGTGGTCACGCCGAAGGATCTTGCACCGCGCGAGCAAAAGGCCGTTGAGTTGCTGATCGACGAAGCACACCGTCGCTCGGGTGTGCGCTGGGCGGTGCAAAACGCCTGGCCCGATGCAGAGCAACCGGCCATTGCGGTCGGCCCGATCGACCGGCTGGGCGAGTTTGGCGGTCCGTTGGCCGAGCGATTCGACGACGCCCCGGACCCGGCGCCAGCCGAAGGCTTTTCGATTCGCGCTGACGGTGCGCATGTCGCGGTGGCCGGCAACGATGAGCGCGGCGTGTTGTTCGGCGTCGGCTATCTATTGCGCAAGGTGCATTTGCGGGCCGGTCAGATCGCGCTCGACGACGGGTTGAACACTTCGACGGCACCTGCGTACCCGCTGCGCGGCCACCAGCTTGGCTACCGGCCGAAAACCAATAGCTACGATGCCTGGGACCTGCCGCAATGGGAACAGTACTACCGCGATTTGGCCGTATTTGGTGCCAACGCGGTCGAGTTGATTCCGCCGCGCAGCGACGACGCTGACACCAGCCCGCACTTCCCTCGGCCACAAATGGAAATGATGGTCGGCATGTCGCAACTGGCCGACGCGTACGGGCTGGACGTGTGGATTTGGTATCCGGCCATGGACGAGGACTATTCCGACCCGGAAACTGTCGAATTCGCGCTGGGTGAGTGGGAAGAAGTGTACAAGCGGCTGCCGCGGATCGACGCGCTGTTCGTGCCGGGCGGAGATCCAGGTCACACGCGACCGGTGTACCTGATGGCGCTGTTGGAAAAGCAGACCGCGCTGCTGCACAAGTATCATCCGAAGGCCCAGATGTGGGTCTCGCCACAGAGCTTCGACGCGGAGTCGATGGCCGAGTTTCTCGACATCGTCGACAAGCGGCCCGAGTGGCTTTCCGGAATTGTCTTCGGGCCACAGGTCCGCATCAGCCTGCCCGAATTGCGTAATGCTGTGCCGAAGCGCTACCCGATCCGCCACTACCCCGACATCACCCACAGCCGCCAGAGCCAGTATCCGGTACCGGATTGGGATTTGGCCCACGCGCTGACTTCGAGTCGCGAGTCGATCAATCCGCGGCCGACCGACATGGCCACGATCTTTCGCTTGCTCCAGCCGCACACCGTCGGCTTCTTGACGTACTCCGAGGGCTGCAACGACGACGTGAACAAGACCGTCTGGAGCGGACTCGGCTGGGACCCCGACACGCCGGTGATCGAGATCCTGCGTGACTACGGACGCTACTACATCGACGATGCGCTGGCCGACGACTTTGCGCAAGGTCTGTTGGCCCTGGAACGCAACTGGCGCGGGCCGCTGCTGACCAACGCCGAAGTGGACGTCACCCTGGCGCGGTTTCGAGAGATGGAGCGCAAGGCTTCGCGCAAGGTCCTGGCGAATTGGCGCTTTCAGCAGGCGCTGTATCGGGCGTACTACGATGCGTACGTTCGGGCCCGCTTGCTCCACGAGACTCACCTCGAACAGGAGGCAACCGCCCTGCTCCGTCAGGTTGATGCGAAGGATCCAATCGCCGCGGTCGACCAGGCCGAATCGCTGCTCGATCAGGCCGACGAGCCAGTCGCCAGCGGATTGCGCAGTCGGGTGTTCGAACTGGCCGACGCACTGTTTGCCAGTATCCAGTTGCAAACCAGCGTGCCGAAGTATCAGGCCATCGGCGTGGATCGCGGGGCGACGCTCGACACGATTGACGTGCCGCTCGGCAACCGACTCTGGCTGAAGGAGCAGTTCGCAGGGATTCGCGCGATGTCGGACAATGCCAAACGACTGCGCGAGATCGACACCATTGTGAATTGGACGAACCCGGGGCCGGGCGGCTTTTACGACGATTTGGGCAACGCGCGCCTGCAGCCGCATCTGGTTGTGGGCCCGGGCTTCGAGCAAGATCCGGCGTTTTTGCGATCGTCGCACACGGGGTTCGCCGGGTTTGGACCGATGCGGGCTTCGTGGAAAGACCATGCCCAATCACTGGTCGATGCGCCGCTCAATATGCGTTACGACAACCTCGATCCGCACGCGCAGTACAAGATGCGCGTGGTTTACGGCGGTGATTCGCCGGACAAGAAGATCTTGTGCGTCGCCAACGACAAATTCGAAGTGCACCCGTACATCAAAAAGAAGGTTCCGTACGGTCCGGTCGAGTTCGACATTCCGCCTGAAGCTACCGCCAACGGCCAGTTGCGGCTGACGTGGTACCGCGACCAAGGCTTGGGCCGCAATGGGCGTGGGTGTCAGGTATCGGAAATCTGGTTAATCAAGAAGCAGTAGGCGCGATTTGCGAGGCAGCGCTGCACCATCGCTCGGATACTTCGGCGCGGCGAGCAGCGCGGCGATGATCGACACGACAGGGAAAATACCGATGTGCAGGGCATTCTTCGCGACCGTCGCCATTTGGATGATTGCCGCACACGGTCTACTGGCCGGTGATGTGAAGGTGGGCGCTGCGGCGGCGAACATCGACGCCGACGATTCGATGGTCATTGGAGGCGGCATAGGACCGGGAAAAGCCACCGGGCAGGAAGGCGAGCTGCGTGCCGTGGCCGTTGTGCTGGAAAAGCCGGCAACCGCGGCACAGGACACAGCAACGTCCGCCAACGCCGCCGCGCCGTCGACTCGGATCGCCATCGTGGCGTGCGACGTGCTGTTTGTCACCGCCGACTTTGTCGATCGCGCGCTGGCCCGGATTGAGCAGTCGACCGGTATTCCGCCGGACCACGTGCTGGTCAATGCCACACACACGCACCACGCGCCCACGACCGCCACGGTGCATGGCTACCAGCGCGAGGAATCGTTCGTGCGCCGCGTGGAAGACGCGATCGTCGCGTCGGTCGAAAAGGCCCATGCCAATCTAGAAGGCGGCGACTCGACGTTCTTGTTCAAGTTGGGGCACGAACGCACAGTGGGCGCGAACAGTCGCGTGCTGTTGGCCGACAACACGATCTGGTGGACCGGTCCGATGAAGGACGCGGTGCGCCATACCGGTCCGTTCGATCCTGAACTGCCGGTGATGGCGTTTCGTGGCGCCGACGATCACTTGCGGGCAGTGCTCTACAACCACGCGACGCACACGATCGGCTCGCGGGCCGCGAATGTGCGCTCGCCCAGCTTCTACGGGTTGGCGGCGCAGGAATTGGAAGGCGAGTTGGGCGCAGTGGTTTCGTTTCTGGAAGGGGCTTCCGGCTCGACGCACAACATCACCGCAGTGCCGGTCGACGAAGCGGTCCGCCGCATGAAACGGGCCGTGCGCGACGCGCTGGCCCAAGCCCAACCTCACGCGGTCACGCGGCTGGCATCGATCAAGCGGCCGTTCGAGTTCAAAGTGCGCACGTTCGACGAGCAGACCGAAGACGACAAAGTGGCCCGCTATTGCCGCAAACGAATCCCACCGCATGCCGACGAAGTGATCACGGTCTTTCGGGCGATGCGCGAAAAACTGTCCCCGCAACAAGGCCAATCACGAAACACGGTCTTGCAGGCCGTGGCAATCGGCGAATTGGCCATCGTTGGCGTGCCCGCAGAGTACTTCACGATCTTCGGCGTCGACATTAAGCGGCGTTCGCCGTTCGAGCACACGGTCGTGGCCGAGCTGGCCAACGATTGGATCGGCTATCTGCCCAACCTCGAGGCGCACCAATTTGGCGGCTATCAAACATGGATGGGGCTGCACAGCTACGCGGAGCCCGGCACGGGCGAGCGCGTTGCGGATCAGATCGTTGACATGCTCGAAGAGCTCAAGCAGCGGTGATCCCATGCACGGCCGGTTGCCAACTTTGCGAAACGACGCGATCCGGCTGGCCGCCGTGCTGATCCTGGTCGCGTGCGGTTGGGGCACGACGTGTGCCGCTGATCCATCCTCGACGACCGGCGACCCAGCGCATCGGCAAACGGCCCTTTCGGTCGAGCAGGAGCAGGCCAGTTTCCGACTCGCCGACCGGCGACTGGCCGTCGAGTTGGTGGCTTCGGAGCCGCAGCTCGACAGTCCGGTGGCCGTTTGTTGGGACGCCGACGGCCGCATGTTCGTGGCCGAAATGATCGACTATCCACTCGGGCCGACGGCCGGACGGATTCGGATGCTCGAAGATCGCGACGGAGACGGTCGCTACGAACACGCCACGGTCTTTGCCGACGGATTGCGTTTCCCCAATGGCGTGATTGCCGCACGTGGCGGAGTCTTCGTTACCGCGGCGCCTAACTTGCTGTTCTTGCGCGACACGGATGGCGACGGTCGCGCGGACGCGCAGCAGGTCGTGTTCACCGGATTTGGTGAAGGCAACCAGCAACTTCGCGCGAACGGGCTTACCTGGGGCCTCGACAATTGGATCTATGGCGCGAACGGCCGCAGCGACGGCGACATCCGTCGCCCGGACGAACCGCCCGGACGGTCGGTATCGATTCGCGGACGCGACTTTCGTTTTCGGCCTGACGGAAGCCGCCTCGAGGCGATTAGCGGGCGGAGCCAGTTTGGACAGGCGAGCGACGATTGGGGCAACCGGTTCCTCAGTTGGAATACGATTCCGGTGCGCCACGCGCTGTTCGACCAATCGTTTCTCGATCGCAATCCGCGGCTGGCCTCCTTTGGCGTGTTGGATATCGCCGACCCGAACGATCCGGGCCGAGTGTTTCCCATCAGCCCCAAACCGCAGACGTTCAACCGGGAACGAACCGACTACTTCAACGCGCTGTGCGGTTTGACCATCTTCCGCGGCGACGCGTTGGGCAAACAGTACGTTGGCTGCGCATTCGTCGGCGAGTCGCTGACCAACCTGGTCCATCGGCGCTTGCTGACGCCTGACGGGCCGACGTTTGTTTCGCGGCGCGGCGAACACGATCGGGAGTTTCTGGCGTCGTCCGATCCGTGGTTTCATCCGGTGTACATGACCACCGGTCCGGACGGCGCGCTGTACATCGTCGACTTCTACCGCCGTTGGGTCGAGCATCCCGCGTTCGTGCCAGAAGCGCGACGCGATGAGGTCGATTGGCGCGAAGGAACCGGGCACGGCCGGATCTGGAAAGTCAGTCGTCGCGAGCTGACGTGGCCGCCACGTCCGGCGCCCAAGATGAGCCAACAGTCCACGGCCAAAGTCGTCAGCCACGTCGATTCTCCGAACGGATGGCTCCGCGACACGGCCCAGCGCGTGTTGGTCGAGCGGGGCGATCAACATGCCGCGCCACTATTGAGAGCGATCGTGCTGCAAAGCCGAATTCCCCAGGCCAAGCTCAACGCGCTGGGTGCCCTGGAAGGACTCGGGCGGCTGGACGACAGCACGCTCTTGCGGGCAATGGAGGATGCGGAAGGTCATGTGCGGCAATACGCGCTGCGGTTGGCCGCGCCGCGCTTGATCGACAGTATCCCCTTGCGCGACGCGGCGATGCGACTGGCCACCTTTCCGCATGCGCTGGTGCGTTTCGAGCTGAGTCGTTCGCTGTGGACGCTGTCCGGAGAAGACAAGGACGAAACGCTGGTGACACTGGCTAATCATGCCGGCGACGATCGTTGGACGCTGGCGGCGATCGTCGGCAGTTTGCAGGACACGCCGGCCGATTTTCTGCGGCGGCTGCTTGCCAGCGATCGCCGTTGGCGGCGTAGTCCGACCGCATCTCAGGTTTGGCTAATGACCGAAGCAGCCGCGCGTGCCGCCAGTGACGGTAACCCGGACCAAATGGCAAGTTGCTTCGCTACGATCGGCCACCGCGACAGCGGCGTGGTTCGGCCCGGCGATTTGGCCATCTTGTCCGGTATTGCGCAGGGCATGGGCGATCGGGGTCAGTCGTTGCCCGATGCGCTCGGCCAGCCCGGCAATCGGTTGGGCTCGCAAAGTGTTCCGGTGCGTTTGGCGCTGGCTTCGGCGCGGCAGATGGTGCTTTCCGACGACGCGGCGCTTGAGCATCGGTTGGTGGCTGTCGATGTCCTGACCCGATTGGACCCGTCAGCCGCGACCTTGTTGGCCGAGTTGCTTGATCCGCGGCACGCGCAACGATTGCAGTCGGCCGCCGCCGGCGCGATTGCCGGCGCCGATGCGGTTGCTGCCCGGGCCATGTTCGACGGCTGGCCAACGCGTACGACGGCGACGCGGCGCGCGTTAGTCGCCGGGGCGCTACGCTCGACGACCGCGATGGGCGCGTTGCTCGATTCGATCGAGCGTGGAAAGATTCTCGCCAAGGAGTTCGACACGAGCACACGCGACGCCTTGCGCGCCGTGCGCGATCCGCAGCTGAAGCAGCGGATCGAAAAACTGTTGGGCAGCGGGCCCTCGGCCGATCGGGCCGCGGTCGTGCAGGCGTTTGCCCCGGCGCTTGAGCTCGAGGGCGATCGGATTCGCGGCGCGGGCGTGTTTCAGCAGCATTGCCTGACGTGTCACGCGGTGCAGGATAAGGGGCACCGCGTCGGACCGGATCTCTCAGGTGTCGGCAGCCGCCCAAAGGACGCCCTGCTGATCGATCTGCTCGACCCGAGCCGCCAGGTATCCTCGGATTACGTCGCGTATACGCTGATCACGCAGCAAGGGCAGGTGCTCAGCGGGCTTTTGGTGTCCGAAACGGACTCGAGCGTGATGCTGCGTCGCGCCGACGGTGCCCAGGATCTCGTGCTGCGCTCCCAAATCGACGAGCTGCGCGGCACCGGCAAGTCTCTGATGCCCGACGGGTTGGAGCAGAACCTCTCGGCGCAGGATGTGGCGGATTTGTTGGCGTTCTTGGAGCGTCCCGACGCCAGGCTCTTCTCGCTGGTTCGGTAGCATCGTGGGGCGGGTGCGGAAGCTTGGCTGTCTGTAACGGTTGTAACGACAAGATTCCTGGTCGCGTCGTGTCGATTGTGCCGATCAGACCGTGACTTTCCCACCATTGAAAGGGTATGGTTGAGAGCACGTCTTGAAAGTCTGCATTCGCAGACAGCCAACTTGGAGATTAGCAACTATGATGGGCCTCTCGGCTACAGTGCTCTGTGCGCTGGCCACGATGGCTACCGCTGTGGACACGGAAGTGTTCTCAATGTCTCACAGTCAACTGACCGCGGGACAGACATTTGAAATCGCAACCGCCGACCGAGTTTTTCGCGGCCATGTGGTCGATCCGAAGACCGGCCGCTGTGAGTTGGCCACCAGCGTCGACGGCGCAGCGTTCTCCGAACCGCGCACCGTTTACCTGTTGGGCGCCACGGCCGGACCGCAGCCCCAGCAGATGCTCGTGCTGATGCACGAGGTGAAAGTCGGGCTGCGGATGGAACTTGGCATCGGCGATCTCGACGCGAAGCACCGCCAGATTACCAGCGAGGTCAAGTCGATCAAGCTGGGTGGCTAACTTCGAGAACGCGGATTATTGACTCGCCGGGCGCAAGATCGGGCGACCTGTGGCCATTCGGCCGCACACGCCCGTGATCCGCGCAACCGCCTCGTCGATTTCCTCGCGCGTTGTCGTCGCGCCCAAGCTGAAGCGCAGCGAACCAGTCAGCACGGGCTTCGAGCATCCCATCGCCGAAAGCACGTGCGATGGCTCGCTCGATCCGCTGGCACAGGCCGAACCGGTCGAGCAGGCGACGCCGGCCAGGTCGAGCGCCATCAGCAGCGCTTGCCGCTCCAGGCCGACAAAGCCCACGTTGGCCGTGTTGGGGAGCCGTGGGGCTTCGCCCCCGTTGACGACCAGTTCGCCGTCGAACCCGGCGGCCAATCCCTCCACCAGGCGATCGCGCAGCGATTGTAGCCGCTCGGTGCGCTTGGCACCTTCGCGTTGCCAGGCGGCAAGTGCCGCGTGCAGCCCGACGGCCAGCGCCACGGCCTCCGTACCAGGTCGAAGCGCCTCTTGCTGAAAGCCGCCCCGCAGCAGCGGGTCGATAGCCAGATCGTGGCGCGCGATCAGTGCGCCTGTGCCGATCGGGCCGTGAAACTTGTGCGGTGCCACGGTCATCGCGCTTACGCCCAGCGCACGAAAGTCGACCGGCAGCTTGCCGATGATTTGCGCCGCATCGGTGTGCATCGGCACGCCGAACCGCGCGCAGCGGGCCGCGATCTCTGCCACCGGCTGAATGACGCCTGTCTCGTTGTTGGCCAGCATCACGCTGACGAATCGCGTCTTTTCGGTCAGCCACTCGTCAAGCGCACCGAGGTCGACCACTCCGTCGGGCGTGACCCCCAGGCGGTGGATCGTCCAACCGCGGCGCTCCAAGACGTCGGCTGCTCCGACGATGCTGTGATGCTCGATCCCGGAGATGATCGCCTCGCCGGGCGCCGCGTCGGCGTCGTAGATGCGAGCCATTCCGAGCAAAAACAGGTTATTCGCCTCGGTGCCGCCGCTGGTGAAAATCACGCGGTCCGGTTCGCGTCCCGTCGGATTGGCTCCGAGGATTTGTCCGATCTCACCGCGCGCGTCCTCGAGGGTTTGGCGCGCGCGCCGGCCAAGCCGGTGTTGGCTGGACGGATTGCCGAAGTGGTTGGCCTCGTAGTCGGCCATCGCCTGTGCGGCTTCGTCCAGCAGCGGCGTCGTCGAGTTGTGATCCAGGTAGATGCAGTCCATAACGTGCGGGCTGAGCCGTGGGGCGATCGAGCACCGAAGGAGGCGCCTTTCAAAGGACGATTCTAACATGTTGCGGCTCGACCGCCGACATATGCAGCCCGTCCGCGAACGAACCTCAGGGCGGATCGCAAGAAACACCACCCGCCGGTCGCCGAAACCCAGGTGTTGCACCGGCCAGCGCGGTATCATGGAACGCGCGTCGAGTTTGCAAGTTTTGGGTTTGACGTCTCGCCGGACAATGGGCCTCGCGAGCACCGCACTGCGGCATGGGCCAGCCGACCGATGAACTTCGACGATCTAAAGCCGAAGAAGGGACTGGCGTGTCCCAAGTGTGGCAACTGGCTGCGCGTGCGCCCTGACCAGATCGGCGAACAGATCCGATGCCCAAAATGTGACGCGGTGTTCACGGTACGGCGGCCGGCTCCGCCGAAACCGGTCTCGCCCGACGATCCCATCGAGCCGGAAGTTCCGCTCGGGCGGTCGACGATCGGGCCGGACGACAATCCGATCGAAATCGACGACAATCCGGCCCCGGCGGCCATCGTACCGATGGCCCCGCCCGACACGTCGCACATGGTCCGCTACGAGGCCGATTGGGCGACCGACGAGTTGGAAGTCGAACAGCCAGCGCCGCGCCGAGCGGCTCGCGATACCGACGAAGACTATTTGCAGATCGCGCGGCAGCGTGGGTTGGTCCGCGAGGAGCACGCTAAAACAGCGCCGCGTTGGCTCTTCTTTTCCGGCGTGTTCGGTTCGCCGTGGCACGCGTCAAACGTGGGACGTTGGGCCACGATGTCGGTCGGGTTGGCCGCCAGCGGCGTGCTGCTGGCAATCTTCATTCAGAGCATGTCGGGTGGACTCAGCCTTGGTTCGGTGGCCGTCCCGTTCTTGGCGATTGCGACCGCCGCGATGCTGTTGGTTTCCTTGTCGTTCAGCGCGGCGTGCTTCCTGGCGACGATCGAGGAGACGGCCGACGGTCACGACGAAGTGCAGGACACGAACATGCCGCCGCTCGACCAATGGGTCTTTTCGTTCTTGAGCGTGCTCGGCATTTGGGCGATGTCCGGCGCGCTCGGCTATCCATTGATTGCCGTGCCCGTGCTGGTACCGATCGCGATTCCGATCTCGGTGATCGTGCTGTTTCCGATCCTTCTCCTGTCGGCCATGGAGTGCGATTCGTTTCTGTTGCCGTGGTCGCCCAGCGTTTGGCGGACGCTGGGGGAGTTTCCGGGAACGTGGTTGGCGTTTTACGTGATCTCGACGTTCTTGCTGGCTGCCTGGTTCGTCGCCACGGGGCTCTTTGCGCTTCTTGCGCCGATCCTGGTGATGATTCTCTCGGGCTGCGCGCTGGCGGCTGTCATACTGATCTACGCACGCCTGCTCGGCCGGTTGGCATGGCGGCTCACGCAGGAGGCGCGCGCAACGTCGCGCCGCCAGACTCCGGCGAGCGGCCACGAACGGCCCGTCGAGTCGCCGCCGCGCACGTTACCGGTGCAGCGCGGTTCGAAGAAGCGCAAGAAGGTCCGCCGGCTGAAGCTCAACTTGCCCGACGACTTGAGTCAGCCGCCACCCGACGATCAGGGCGAGTCGTCGTCTCGCCCGCGGCTCGATTTTCACAAGCGGCCGTGAGCCCTTGCACGGGCGGTCATGGCAGGATGGCGAACACGCGCGTCGGCCCGCCGCTGCCGGTCTCGATCTTCATGGGCGCGACGACGAGGTAGAACCCCTTCGGCGGCAGTTGGTTTAGCCGGGTCAGGTTTTCCAGGCCGTAGCGGCCGGCCTTGCCCAAGACATGGTGCACGACGAAGTCGCGCGACAGGCCGTAGTCGACGCTCAACGTGTCGAGCCCCACACCACGAATGTCGCGCTCGTCGATCAAGAACTGGACGGCCTCGGCCGAAAAACCAGGAAAGTGCAAGCGGCCTCGAACATCCTTGTTGACGTACCGCGCCGGCATGTCCCAGAAACGGCTCCAGCCGGTGTATGCCATGACGACGGCGCCGGACGGGATTTGGCCGTGCTCCCGCTCGAAGCGTTGCACGTCGGCCAGCTTGAGCCGGTAGTCCGGATCCATGGCCACGGCCGGCTCAATGTCGATGACCACGCCTGGGGCAAAGAGCTGCTGAGGCGGAATCCGGTCGACCGACGGCTGGCCGCGTTCGAAGTGGTTCGGCGCGTCGATGTGGGTGCCCAAGTGCTCAGGCGACGAGAACGCCTTAGACAGCACGCCGTCGGCCTCCAGCGTGGCGATCGTCTTCAACGTGAATGGCGTGTAGTCGTCGCCCGGCCAGTAGGCACTCTTGTCGTTGATGGGCCAGGTCAGGTCGATGATCTCTAGCTTTCCGGTGACCAGCTCGGCAAGGGTCATATCGGCTGCGTTCGGCGATCGGTCGTCGTCGGCCAAGGCAACGCGGTGCTGCGCGTCTGGTGGCCGCGAAGCTTGGGCGAGCACGGCGCGATAGGGCGCGATTGTCAGGCAGGCGGCCAAAACAAGGTCGGCGGTCAGGCAAGCCAGAAGCGGCGTTCGCATCGTCGGGCGCCTTTTTTTCGAGGATGGCTCGGGTTGGAAATGGGCAGCCACGCAAGTCTAGGTTTCGGCGCGCGGCGTGGTTTCGGTCGTGGCGCCTCTGCCGATTGGACCAGCTCGCGTCTGCCAGCGTCGTGCAAGCCTTGACGGGTGTCCGCGACTGTGGGCTATGGTATCACACAGGCAGGACGCTGCTCACGCTGGCGGCCCCCTCTGGCGGCGAACAAAGTGATCGTCTGACGCCTCAAATAGTTGACGAGCGGCCCGCGGATCGGCGATATTCGAGAGCATGCTGATTGCGCTTGGGCAACCGGCGGCTGGGCACCGCGTCGTTCTGGCGGAGTCGAGCGGCTTGCATTGAAGCGCCCGGCAGCCGTCGTTTCGGTGCGCCGGCGAACGCATTTCGGGTTCACGAGTTTTTCAGAAAGGAGACTTAGGTATCGACCGACATCAGAGGATCAACGAGCAGATCCGGATTTCACCCGTCCGTGTCATCTCCGCGGACGGCGAGTTGTTGGGCATTATGAACACTGACGAGGCCCTCACGCGTGCTCGCGAGGTCGATCAAGATCTCGTCGAGGTTGCACCCAACGAGCGACCGCCCGTCTGCCGCATCATGGACTATGGAAAGTTCAAGTACCAGCAGAAGAAGCGGCACGCCAAGGGACAGACCCATCAGAGCAAGATCAAAGAGATTCGCGTCCGTCCGAAGACGGGCGAGCACGACATCGCGTTCAAGGTGAACCGAGCCCGATCGTTCTTGCAACACAAGGACAAAGTCATCGTCTCGGTGATCTTTCGTGGCCGCGAACTGGCGCACCTGGAAGAGGGGCGCAAGGTGATCGACCACATCATCAACGACCTTGAAGACGTCGCGAAGGTGGAAACCGCTCCGTCGCAGCAGAACAAGCGGATCGTGTGTATTCTGGCGCCCCGTTGATGAGCGCGCCGATCGATTGCCGAGCTCGTTGCCCGCGGGGCGCCCCGATGCGGAGGATTTGCCCTGTGACGTGGCTGCGACCAATTTGCGTCGCCTCGTTGCTTGTGGCGCTGATTTGGCGCGCCGCGCCGCTTGTGGCCGGCGAAGCCAAGCCGCTGCGCATTGCCTGGGCTAACAACATGCTTTCGGTCCGCGCAGCGGACGGAGAGCCACCGATCCCCGGCGAGAAGCTGCTGATTAACTACCTGGAAGCCTATTGCCGCCCTGGATCGACCGATCGTGACTGGCGAAAGACGGTGATCGGTCACACCACGCGTCTGGTGTCGGCTGATCCAGACGGCCGCGCGCTACAGCTTGAGTGTCGTCTGAATGACGGCGTGGTCGTGCGGCACGCGATCACTGCTGGCATGGACGAAATCGACTTTCGGCTGACGGCCCACAATCCCACGCAGAGGGTTTCGCAAGCCCACTGGGCCCAGCCGTGCATTCGCGTGGACGGCTTCACCGGCAAGTCGCAAGACGACTACTTGCCGCTCTGCTTCATAGTGGTCGAGGGGCGCATTACCCGACTGCCCAGTCAGCCCTGGGCCACCCGGGCTCGCTACGTGCCGGGCCAGGTCTACTGCCCGGCCAACGTGAACCGCAATGACGTCAACCCTCGACCCTTGAGCTCGATCGTACCCAGCCATGGCCTGATTGGCTGTTTCTCGGCGGACGGTCGCTGGATCGTGGCCTCGGCATGGCAGCCGTATCAGGAGTTGTTTCAAGGCGTCATCACGTGTGTCCATTCCGACTTTCGGATCGGCGGCCTGGAGCCGGGCGAGACAAAGAAGATCCGCGGCAAAATCTACGTGGCGCGCGACGACGGCGATACGCTTTTGCGCCGCTATGAGCGCGACTTTGCCGAGCAGGTGACGTCACGCAAAAAGTGAGTCGACCCAGCGGACGGTTCCGGCGCGGCGCAAATGCAGCACGATGCGTGTCGAAGTCTCCGCGGTCACTGCGTTTCCCAGGCGTGCCCGTTGTACGCCGCGATCCGCGGTCGGCTCTCGGCGTAGCTATCCACTTCGTCACCCCATGCGGTCCAGCCATCGACCCGCTTGCGGGCGAACAGTTCCAAGTACGGTCCGGGGCTGCACGCTTCGATCAGTTCGTACAGTTGCTCCGGCTTGCGCGAGTGTTCCTGCTTGCGGGTGGAGAACAAATTCACTTGCGAGCGCCCGGGTGCCAAGGTGCGCATCCGGCCGCGCACACCGAACAACACTAGCTCGGTGACATTGCGAAAGTAGAACCCGACGCCGCGCCCGTCCGGCCCGCCGTCTTTGCGGACCTTGTACCAGACAAGGTTCGTCTTGTACGTGAATCCCCACGCCCGCAGGACTTCCAAGCCCTGTTCCAAAAGCGCGTTCGGGCACCAAAGGTAACAGTGGGCTGCATCGGCCGCATGCGCGACGACTGGCAGCGCGCAAATCTCCGCGCATGTCATCGTGCGGTAGCGACGCAGCCGCTTGTGCTCGGGCGCCATCTTGCCCGTTCGGTTCGTAAATCGCCACGGCGGATCGGCTAGGATGGTCGCGAATTTTCCTGCGAGATTCGGTAGTTCCATCGATAATCCCCGTGGTCCGGCCTGGGTTTTAAGGCACGGCGGAAGGTGAAGCCCCGTCGCGACAGTCAAGATTTGGCGCCGGGAAACGAATGCATGGTGACCGCGGTACGATACCGTAGCGCGTTGAGTCAACTTAGGGTAACAGGTGTCGCCTGACAATACGGTCCGTTGTCGGCCTATAATCGCGGCATCCGGCGCGCGGCTTCGCTGCGCCCGCCCGGCATCGCACCGCCCTGCCCGTCCAACCTCCATCATGTTTTCCACCGGGAGTATCTGATGATGTTTGCCACGCCCCACGTTGGCCGCTCTGCTGGTCGCGTCCGGTCCGCCCGATTCGTTGCACGCATCGCGATCGTGCTGGTCGCGCTGCTGGCCGTTTGTCCGACCAATCTCATTTCGGCCGGCGAGTTGTCGGCCGAACAGCGAGAGACAATCGACGCGGCCGTCGAGCAGCTGATGCAAGAAAAGAAAGTACCGGGGCTGTCGCTCGCGGTAGCAGTCGACGGCGAGCTGGCCTACGAGCGCGGCTACGGGCTGACCGACGTCGAAAACAACGTCGCGGCGACACCCCAATCGGTCTATCGTCTCGCGTCGATTTCCAAGATGCTCACCGGTACCGCCGCGATGCAATTGGTCGAACAGGGCAAGCTCGACCTGGATGCGCCAATCCAGAAATACGTGCCCACGTTTCCCGAGAAGCGCGGCACGATCACGGCCGAACTGTTGCTCAAACACCAGAGTGGCATCCGGCACTACAAAGGCGACGAGGTGCGCAGCGCCGTCTTCTATAACCGGGTCGGCGACGCACTGGCAATCTTCCAGGACGATCCTCTCATGTTCGAGCCGGGCGACAGGTTCTTGTACACGACCTACGGATTCAATCTGCTGGGCACGGCCATCGAAGGGGCGTCGGGCGAGAGTTACGTCGACTACGTGACCGAGCACGTGTTCAAGCCGGCCGGCATCACCACCATCCAGCCCGACAATCCGTACAAGATCATTCCAAACCGTGCAGCCGGTTATCGCATGCACGGCTTCGGAGCGAGCGCGACGTTGCGCAATGACGATCGGGTCGATGTGACCAACAAGATTCCGGGCGGGGGCTGGTGCGGCACATCCGGCGATCTGGTTCGATTTGCGATTGCGATTTGCGACGGCAAGTTGCTGCGGCCGGCCACGCTCGAAGAAGTCTGGACCCCACAGAAAACTGCCGACGGAAGGCAGACCACTTCGGGCCTGGGCTGTTTCGTGCTTGACCGCGACGGACAGCGGCGAATTTATCATTCCGGCGGCCAGCCCAAAGTGTCGACCTTTCTGGTCTTCGCGCCCGAGGAAAAGGCGGCCGTGGCCCTGATGTGCAACTTGCGCCGCGCCGGTCTCTCCGATCTGGCCAATCAGCTACTCGACGAGCTGGCACCGCCCGACTCGGAGGCGGATTAGCCGGCGACCGACGGTTGCCTGGGTGCGAGGAGCCGGAGATGGGCGGATGCGTCGGCCGGACAGGGCGAAACACCCCTTCCGCCAGCCAAATGGGGCCCTATAATGGCGGATTCAGACAATCGGCGGTCTCCTGCTAGGGACCCGCACCAACGAACCATCGGCAACCAGCCATGCCAAAACAAAAAACGCACAAGGGCACCAAGAAGCGATTCCGCGTGACCGCCAAGGGCAAGGTCAAGCATCGCCAATCCGGCACCAGTCATTTGGCTGCCCGCATGACCCACAAACGCAAGCGCCAACTGCGCGGCACCACGGTGTTGTCCGAGGAGTTTGCGGCCAAGCTGAAGGACGCTCTGGCAGGGAATAGCTACTAGCAGTGCGAGACGCCAACGGCGGTTAAACGTGACCGTGATGTTTGCCACGGCCGCGTCGAAGCCGGTCAAGAGTTTGGCGGAATTGACACGCATGCGGGCGGTACAACGCTCGTCCTAAACACGGGACGGGGGCCTGGACGTGCGACAGATAGAAGGCGAGCAAGTGCGATGAGGACCACGAAAGGCGCCGCGCGCAATAAAGCCAAGCGCCGGCTATTCAAGAAGGTCAAAGGCTATCGGGGCGGGCGCCGCAACATGCTGCGGACCGCCAAGGAATCCGTGGTTCGTGCCGGTGCCTTTGCGTTTCGCGATCGCCGCGCGCGAAAGCGCGAGTTCCGCAAGTTGTGGATCATCCGGATTAACGCCGCGGTGCGCGAGCGAGGCTTGCGATACAGCGAATTCATCCACGGGCTGCAAAAGGCCAAGCTGGAACTCGACCGTAAGTCGCTTTCGGAAATGGCGATTCACGACCCGGCCGGCTTCGACGCCGTGGTCGCCCGCGTCAAGGAAGCTCTGGCGGCATAAAGCCTGTACAGGATCGTGTTGGTTTCGCCGGCGTGCGTCCGCAGTCTCGCGGCGAACGATTCAGCGATCCGCCGTGTCTTTGCCGACTACCGCCGGTTCCCGACCCACGCTGGCGAACCACTCCACACGTGCGACGGCGCCAACGATGGCACTAGACGACTATCTGACGGAACTTGATCGTCTGTCGGCGGCGGCGGCCGAAGCGTTTGCCGCGGCCGAAGACGTCGATGCGCTCGAAGCGGCTCGGATCGAGTACCTAGGTGCCAAGAGCGGCCAACTCAAGTCGGTGCAGAAGCAACTTGGCTCGGTCGATCGGGCCGACAAGCCGGCCGCTGGCAAACGGTTCAACGAAACGAAGACCGGCATCGAAACCGCCTTCGCCGAGGCACAGGCGCGCGTCTCGGCCGGCGCGAGCCGAAAAACCGCCCGCGCGCCGTTCGATTTCACGCTGCCCGGCAAGCGTCCGCGCTTGGGTCACTTGCACCCGCTGACCCAAACGATCGAAGAGTTGAAAGAGATCATGGGCCGGCTCGGGTTCACGGTGGCGACCGGCCCGGAGATCGAGGACGAGTGGCACAACTTCGAGGCGCTGAACATTCCCGCGTCGCACCCGGCACGCGACCCGCTGGAAAACTTCTACCTATCGACGGCGGGCGCCGCGACCGGCGCGCCGCTGTTGTTGCGCAGCCAGACGAGCACCGTGCAGATTCGCGTGATGGAGGCGACGAAGCCGCCAGTGCGCGTGATTTCACTGGGCCGCGTGTATCGGCCCGATACGGCCGACGCCACGCACTATCCGATGTTCCACCAGATCGAGGGTCTGCTGGTTGACCGGCACGTCACGATGGCGGACCTGAAGAGCGTGCTGCGATTGTTCGCATCCAGTTTCCTGGGCCAGGACGTACACATTCGATTTCGCCCGTCGTTCTTTCCGTTTACCGAGCCCAGCGTCGAGGTCGACATGAGTTGGCACGACACAAAGCAGGGCGACGCCATTCGATGGATCGAGATGGGCGGCGCCGGCATGGTCGATCCCCATGTGCTCGAAGCGGTTGGCTACGACCCGGAGGAGTTCACGGGCTTCGCGTTTGGGATCGGCGTAGAGCGGATCTGCGCGCGACGTCACGGCGTGCGCGACATTCGCGACTTTTATCGCAACGACGTTCGGTTCTTGCACCAGTTTTGAGACGCCGCACCCCAGCGGCCTGGTTTTCACGAGTTATCAAGTCGTAACAGCATCGGCGATCCATGATCGTTTCCTGGGATTGGTTGCAGCAGTATGTCGCGTTGGACATGACGCCCGACGAGTTGGCCGAGCGCGTCATGATGGCCGGCTTGAACCATGAGGAAACGCGCGCCGTCGGCGACGACCTGGCGATCGAGCTGGAAGTGACCAGCAATCGGCCGGATTGCTTGGGTCATTTGGGAGTGGCCCGCGAGATTTCGGTCCTGTGGGACGTTTCGCTGCGCGTTCCGGCGGCAGCGCCGAAGGAGTCGAAAGTCGCCGTCGAAGATTTGGCGACGATCCGCGTGGATAACCCACGCGAGTGCCCGCGCTACACGGCCCGCGTGATTCGCAACGTGCGCATCGGATCGAGCCCGGCGTGGCTGGTCCGCAGGTTGGCGACGATCGGCGTGGCTTCGATCAACAACGTGGTCGACGTGACGAACTATGTGATGCTCGAGTGCGGCCAGCCGCTCCATGCGTTCGACCTGGCTCACCTGGCGGATCGGCAGATCGTCGTTCGACAGGCGACCAAGGGCGAGGAGTTTCTGGCGATCAATCACAAGAGCTACACGCTCGACCCGACGGTGTGCGTGATTGCCGATGCGCGGCGAGCGGTGGGCTTGGGCGGTGTGATGGGCGGAGCCGATACCGAGGTTTCGGAAGGGACGACCGAACTATTGATCGAAAGCGCCGCGTTCGACCCGATGTCGATTCGCAACACGGCCCGCGCCCTGAACCTGCACAGCGATTCGTCGTATCGCTTCGAGCGTGCGCTCGATCCGCAGGGGGTCGATTGGGCCAGCCGTCGCTGCTGTGAACTGATTTTGGAGTTGGCCGGCGGCGAACTGGCAGCCGGCGTGCTCGACACGGGCGAGCTGCCCGACACACGCCAGCCGATCACGCTTCGCTTCAAGCAACTTAAGCGCGTGCTAGGAATCGACGTGCCTCCGGATACGGCGCGGCAAATCCTTGTGGCGCTGGGCAACGAGCCGCTGCGCGATAGCGGCAGCGACGCGATCGAAGTGCTGCCGCCCACCTGGCGGAGCGACCTCGCGCGCGAAATCGATCTGGTTGAGGAAGTCGCCCGAATTCACGGATACGACAAGATTCCAGAGGACGTGGGCGTGCCGATGGTCGAATCCCATCGCACCGAAGCGGATCGCGTGCTGGCGAAAGTACGCAGCGTGCTCACGGCCGCCGGGTTCGACGAAGCGATGACCGCCAGCGCGGTCGAACAACCTTGGTCGGCCGCGTTCAGCCCGTGGACCGACGCCGAGCCACTCCAGTCGAACATTCCCGTTTTGCGGCGCGCCGACCAACTGCGGCGCAGTCTGGTTCCTAGCCTGCTTGGTTCGCGCCAAATCAACGAAGCGGTTTCGAACCCGACGATCGAGCTGTTTGAGATCGCGCACGTCTATCTTCCGCGGATCGGTGAGTTGCCCTGCGAGGAATTGATGATCGCGCTGGCCAGTGGCGGCGACTACTTCGCCATGAAAGGCGTCATCGAGGGCCTATTAGCCGCGCTCGATCCGGGCACGACGCTCGAAGCACGGCCGACGGGGCAAGCACTGCTCGACGCCGACCGTGCGTCGGAACTGTGGATCCGCGGGTCCGACGGGAAGGATGAATTGTTGGGCTACTTGGGCGAGGTCGGCGGCAAGGGGCTCGAGCAGTTTGATCTGCGCTCGCCGGCGACCGTCGCGGAGATTCGATTCGGGGCGCTGGCCGGCATCGCCGTGATGATTCCGCAATGTGGCGAGATCCCGTCGCATCCGGCCGTGGCCCGAGATCTAAACCTGGTCGTCGATGAGGCGGTCCGTTGGGCCGACGTCGAGCGGACCGTGCGGGAAGCGGCCGGCCCTGAGGCGGAGTCGATCGAGTTTCAGGACGTCTATCGCGACCAGAAACGACTCGGCGCCGGCAAGAAGAGCCTCTTGTTCACGCTGACGCTGCGTCGAGCCGATCGCACGCTGACCGGCGAGGAAGCCGACCAGGTCCGCGACCGAGTCGTGGAAGCGTGTGCCAAATCCCATCGGGCGCAACTGCGAGCGTAGCGCGGCAGCGCGGCACGGTACGTCAGGGTGTTGACGGCACTGCTTGCCTGGAGGCGCGACGATTAGTGGCCCAGCGCGAGCCGCTTGACCCGTTCCAAAAAGTTCGGCGCCATTGTGCCTTCGGAAGACATTGCAGCACCGATCGAATCAATCCGGCCGATCGCGTCGGCCGCGTGTGCCAGGCGCAACTGGTCGAACGTCGCGCGCTCGATCATCTGAAAACCGAGCTGTTGGGCCAGCCGCGTCAGCGACATGCCAGAGCCGTCCATGTCGACTCTGCGTGCCGTGCTGCTTTCGCCGCGTTGAGTCCGTTCGCGCTGCGCGTCACGCACCTGCCACAACGCGCGCAGATCGTCTAGATCGAGTTCGTAGGTGTCGTTGCCGACCAGAATGACTTCGGCGTCGGCTTCGTCGAGGCCGGTCTGCACGGCTTCGGACAGCCCGAGTCGTACCGGGTGACGAACTACGCGAATCTGTGGAAAGCGTGCGGCAAGTTCCAGTGCCACGTCCGCCGTGTCGTCGGTCGAGCCGTCGTCGACGATGATCAGCTCGAAGCGCTCGGCCCAAACCGGCAGTGCATCCAGGATCTCGTTGATGCCTCTCGCCAGGCGTTGTTGAGCATTGTAGACAGGCAGTAGGACGGATAGCGGAGTGTTCAAGCGCGCTCCTTCCACAATCAGAACTTTCGGAACGATGGACGGGAGGCTGCGCTGCCAGGCAACTACACCTCGGGACGACACCCTTTGATCGGACGTTGGCGTGGAGCGGCTCTAGCGGGTAACTCGAAGTGCAGCTTGTGCTTACTTTGCCGGACGCACTTTGCAAATAACACGTTCGATCGGCGTAGCCCGTCCGGGCACGTCGAATTCGGCCACGCGGATTATGCTGGGTGGCACGCCGCGACGGGTATCGGCCGCCGATCGGACCATCGTGCTCTACGAACCGGGAAGATCGATAGCGACTTCGTAATCGCGCCCTTCCCAACGATCCTCGTCGGTCCACAAGAACGTAAACCGAATTGGCGTTCTCTGACCACGGACGACCGGAAGGTCCACATAATGGATTCCCAGGCGGGTGTCGGCCGCGCGGTCGTCTCGCTTCTGTTGCCACTCGGTGTTCGTCCAGTGCAGCACAAACGGCGCTGGGGCCTGCACGCGGAGCGTCATTCCGTGCTTGATCGAACGAACGTGGCGATTCGGCTTCCAAATCTCCAGATCGCGGCGTCCTTTGCCCGACTGATAGCGCTGCGCCACCGACGGGAAATAGTCGAATACCCGGCCATCGGCCGCCGAGCGTACCAGGCAGATGTACTCGGCGTGGGCCCAGGCCAGCGGCATGGCGGCGCCCGTCGGGCCGCCGCGTCGAAGCCGGGCCTTGGGCAGATCATCGGCGTCCCAGACCTGTTCGGGCAGCAGGCCACCGGGAGCAAACCCTTCGAGGGCCCGTAGATACGGGGCCGGATCCCGACCAGCCGCCAGTTCGTAGTGGCCGCGCTCGCCGGTCAACAGCGGCCAGGCCCGCCCGCGTCCCCAGCCGTCGTACGGCCCGCCGTCGTCGCGTTGGCCATAGCCGTCGTGGTTGTAGCGCCGCCAACAAGGACCGGATGGAGTTTCTACGCGCAGGACGCGATCGACCACTTGCAGCGAATCTTCAATCAAGGGGTCGACCGGTTTGCGGATGCCGTAGCGAACCAATTCCAAGAACCCCGCGTCGACGATGTCTCGAGCCGGAAAAATCGACGGGTCGCCGGGCGCCCGGTTCTTGAGCTGCAACAGCGCTCGATCCGGATCTTCCATCGGTTCGGGGTTATCGACATTGACCGGGAGAATGCGGATGAAGTGGCGCGAGATTCCCGGCACGAGCGTGCTTTGGTGGGTGACGGTCCACGTCTCGAGACGGCTCTCCAGATAGTCCGCGAAGTCGTGCAGGAACTGCGCCGTGTCGGCCTTGTCGCGCTGGTGGGCCATCTCGGCAGCGCAGTGCAAAGCCGCGATGGCGGCCGCCAACGTCGAGGGACTATAGCCGCTATTCTCTTCCCATCGCTCTTGCGCGGTCGCCGGACCATGCCGCAACAAGAACGACGCGGCACTTTCCACCATCGGATACGGATCGAAGTCGGCCAGCGCGCCGGCGCGCTGCAGTCGCCACGCCAGCAGAATGGCAAAGGCCACCTGATCCAACTGCACGCCATTCCAGTAGGGTTGTCCGTCGATCCAAAAATTCTGATGGAATCCGCCGTGAACCGCCTGCGTGCAGGCCAGGTAGATCAGCGCCCGGTACGGCGTCTCCGTGTTGCCCGACGCCAAGAGCGCGGTGGCCGTGTGGACCATGTCGCGCGGCCAGACCAGGTGGTATCCGCCCAGGTCGTCGTCGCCCTTGGATTGGCCCCAGGGGATGCTGAGCGAGGCGATGGTGGCGCCGGAAAAGATCTTGTCTTCATGCGCCAACAACAGGCTGTGACTCTTTCGCCAAAGTCGCCCGCCGTCGCCGGTAACCTTGTCGTAATTGTTCAGGTGGGCCGCGACGCGCTGCCATTCTTCGACGTAGCGAGCCCGGTGCTGCTCGAACGACACGCCCAGCGATTGGACCAGCGCGGTTTGGGCACTGTGCGCACTGGTACCAAAGGCCACGGCAAGCGTAAAGGTGCGCGACGTGGCCAGATCGATCTCGGCAGTCAGGGCCACGTTGCCGTTTTCCGCCCGATCGAACTGCCAATCCATCTCGAGGTTGTCGTGCAGATCGGTCCAGCCGTCGCTCGTTCCGACATAGCCACACGAGCGACGCAGCAGCGGAACCGACGCGCCCAGCGCCAGCCAAGTGCCCCCTTTGCACGCCATCAAGACGTTCGTCCCGGCGACTTCGGCCAGATAGGCGGTGTTGCCGGCTCCGCCCACTTCCAAGTGCGGGGCCAACAGCGCGAACAACCGCAACTGGGAAAGCAGCGGCTCTTCGGCTTCGACCGTGGTATGGACCAACAGGCATGGGTGATGCGGATCGGTGATGACCTCTTTCACCAGCCGGTACGGCGGCCGGTTGCAAGTGTTTGTCTGGCGAAAGCCCAGCGCGTGCTCGGATAGCTGCTCGACGGTACTGTCGAGGTGGCGTCGCTCATCGTGGAAGAACGACTTGCCGTCGGTGATCAAGAACTGCAAGTCGCGGATCTGCGGCCGGTCGATCGTCGGGTAATACACTTCCGTGATCAGGCCCGAGGCCAGCGTGAACCAGATTCGGCTCGACGTGGAATACGCCGTGCCGACCGCGTCTTTGTCGCCGCGCGTCCAGCGGGCGTCGATGCCGGGCGCGCCAAAGGCGAGTTTGGGCTGCGATGAAGCCATGGTGTTGGGTTGTTGGTTGTCGTCAAACTGGCCAGTTCCGGCGAGCGTTCCCAATATCGCACAAGTCGGCACGTCCGCGCGGCGAAATCAGACCGCGAGCGTTTGGGACCGGCGCGCGATGGCGATGCGGACCCCACCTCCTACGCGAGAACGTGCCGCGCGAGGCCCATCACGGCGGATCGCCACAATCGAAACATACGGCACGAATCGACTCGCCGCGGGTCGAATTGACGGTTGCCGGATTGCTTTCGGGCAGTCTGGCGGAGCGATTTTTTCGCTTGCGCCGGGCGTGACGGGTGCGCTTCGCGGCGTATATTTAGACTAGCGCCCCCAGCTCCCTCTGACTCAGCACCGTGCCAGGATCATGTCCGACCATCATCCGTCGCTTGCCGCCGGCATTCAGTTTCACCAGTCCGGCCAATTGGATCAGGCCGAACAGATCTACCGGCAGGTTGCTGCCAACGATCCAAGCAATGCCGACGCGCACAGCCTGTTGGGTGCGGTCTGCATCAATCAAAACCGCCTCGACGAGGCCGCCAAACATCTCAACGACGCGCTGCGCATTGAACCCGATCACCAGGCAGCCCACGACAACTTGGGCGTGTTGCTCGGCCGGCAGGGTCGCTTCGAAGAGGCGGTCGCCAGTTTCGAGCGATCGCTGGCCATCCATCCAGATCAACCGGCCACGTTGCAGAACCTGGCCGAAGCCCAATCGCGATGCGGACGCACCGAACAGGCAATCGCCACATTTCGGCGCGTCGTGACGCTGGCACCCAATTCGGTCCGTGCGCACATGGAACTGGCCCAGGCGCTTGTGGCAAAACAAAACGTGGCAGAAGCCGTGGCCCACTGGCAGCAGGTCGCAAGACTGACGCCCGGCGACGCTCGGGTCCATTTCGAGTTGGCCGCAGCATTGGCTCGCGTCGGTCGAATGCGCGAAGCCAAGCAGGAGTATTGCCGTGCTCTGGAATTGAAACCCGACTCGGCGGAAACGTGCGTCAATCTGGGCGGTGTCTGCATCAAGCTCAACGAGCTGGATGAAGCGGTCGAGTACTTTCAGCGGGCGATCGGACTCCGCCCCAACTTCGCCGAAGCGCATCTGAACCTGGGTTGTGCGTTGACGCGACAGCACAAGACCTCGGAGTCGATCGAGGCGCTGCAAACCGCGATTCGATTGAATCCCGAGCTTTCCGAAGCGCACAACAATCTGGGAATTGCCCTGGCGGCCGATGCGCGCTACGCCGAGGCGGTCGGAAGCTACGAACAGGCGATCGTCCGCCGTCCGGACAATGTCGACGCGATCTACAACCTGGGCATTGCGCATTTGAAACAGGGGATGGTCGCCTCGGCGCTCGATCACTTCGAGCAGGCGCTCGAACTGCGGCCTGACTACGCCGAAGCTCACCACAACCGATCGGCGGCGCTGCTGCTCAGCGAGAACTTCGACGAAGGGCTTGCCGAGTACGAATGGCGTTTTCGCTCGCGCGACTACGGCCCGTTCAAAATGCGCTGGCCGGCATGGGACGGCGGCGACCTGACCGATCGAACCATCGTGCTGATTGCCGAACAGGGATTGGGCGATTCGATTCAGTTCATTCGCTATGCGTCGCTGGTCAAAGATCGGGGCGCCCGCGTGGTGGTCGAGTGTCCCGGGTTGTTGCACGCGCTGCTGGCACGCACGCCTGGCGTCGATCAATGGATCACGCCGGAGACGCCGCCTCCGGAGGCCGATTGCTGCGTTCCGCTGTTGAGTTTGCCCCATCGCTTAGAAACCCGGTTCGAGACGATCCCGGCCGAGGTGCCTTACGTGTTTGCCGATCCGGATTTGATCGACACGTGGCAATCGCGGCTGGCCGAACACGCCGGGCTGCGGATCGGCATCGCCTGGCAGGGCAATCCCCGATGCCCGGAAGACCGGTTTCGTTCCATTCCGCTCAGCGCGTTCGAGCCGCTGGCCAAGTTGCCGGACGTTTGTCTGGTCAGCCTGCAGAAGGGGCACGGCGCCGAGCAATTGGACGATGTGCGCGGATCGTGGCCGCTGGTCGACTTTGGCGACGAGTTGGACGCCACCGGCGGAGCGTTTATGGACACCGCCGCGATCATGAAAAACCTCGACCTGGTCGTGACGTCCGATACGGCAGCCGCGCATCTGGCCGGTGCGCTGGGCGTTCCGGTTTGGGTCGCGCTGCCGTACGTACCAGACTGGCGGTGGCTGCTGGAGTGTGACGACAGCCCTTGGTATCCGACGATGCGGCTGTTTCGCCAAACCAAGTGGGGCCGCTGGGACGATGTCTTCAGGGGCATCGCGGCCGAAGTCAAGACGCCGGCAGCCCGCGGCGGCCAGGCGGCCCGCTGAACGCAAAGCCAGCCCATCGCGGTGCACCGAGCAAGCACGCCACGCGGGGGCGATGAGCCGCCTGCTATCTGGCCAGGTAGAACAGTGCCAATCGATCGCCCACGGCGCCGCCAGGATGTGCCCGCAGTCGCAGCGACGTCTCGAAGTCGACCGGCGCAAGCAGCATGTATCGCCAGGCGAGGTTTCCCTGCCGGCCGGCAAGCGCCGTGAAGAAGTTAGGCGATTCGCCCGGCCGCCCGAGGAACGGATCGAGGTACTCCATCGACCATCCGTCGCGCGACTGGCCATCGACTTCGATGCCCGTCAGGCCGGTATTTGCGCCGTCGGGCTGTTCGTAGACAAAGCCCACCCAGCGACCCGCGCCAAGTTGCTCGATGAGTCGCTCATCGTCAGCAGCGGCGGGTTGAAAGATACCGCGCAGCCGCATCCGGCCTGCGTACTCGTCGCGGGTCTGGTCCGTCGCCCGATCGACCGACATCGATAGGGCGAGGTTTTCGATGGGCTCCGTGCCCCGGTTTCGCGCCGCCACGATCAACCCGTTGCCGTATGGCATCGCCAACAGATTGGCAAAGCCGCCTTGTTGCGTCAGCACCATGCTGCTGAATCCGCGCGATGGTGCGCCGGCAAAGCCCGGAAAGTAGTACCGGGCCGGCGCGGCGATCGCGGGAATGGACTCGCCGTCGATCGTCACCTCAATCCACAGGTCGTTGTTGGCCAGCACCGAACGAGATGCGGTCAGACGCAACCAGTTCACCAGGCCCGCCCCGTCCAGCTTGAGCATGTCGACGCTGGTGCCAGGCTCGATCGTACGCGGCTCGGACACGATGCGGTCGTAGATTTCCGCCTCGCGCAGCTTACCGCCGCTCATTCCCTTGTGCCGATATTCGATGGCCGGCAACATGCCGCGTGGCACGCCCGGTCGGCGAACCGTAAACGTCTCGCACGGCACGTCCGATGGAAAACGAACGTACTCGAGACGATAGTTCGTTTCCAACGCATCAGTCACGACGATCTTCAGACTTTTGGCAAACGGCAGGCACATCAGCGTTGGGTGTGTCTCGTGCGAGACGCCCGGCACGTGATCGAACAGGTGTTCCGTTGGGCATTGGATCCGCGGCGACTCATCGTCGTCGAAGTAGAGCGCGACGTGCCCCGACGGAAAATCGCTCCAGCAGCGCACCAGCGCCCCGGGTCCGTCGAGCTCGGCCAAAACGTGCTCGCCTCCTTCGGGCACACTGGCGACCATCACGCCGGATCGGAGCCCGTCGTCGCGCGAGAGCCGCTCGCTATTCATCAACCGGTCCAGCACGATCCCGGATCCCAATTCGGGCCGCGGCGCATACCACGCATCGAGCCCCAGTCCGTCGGGTGCCTCGTGGATGTAGACGTTGCGAAAGCGCACGTTTCCGCCGTGGTCTTGCACGCCGACCCAACCCTTAAGATGACGATGTTTGATTTCTGGCAGGTGGGCCGTGTTGATGTGTTGGACCAACTCGCCGTTGATCCAGGCGGTCACCATCCGCCCGTCCGCCTTGATGGCGACGTTGTTCCATTGTTCGGATCGATCCGCGCGACCCAGTGGCGGCAAGTTGCCATAGATCGCCATGGTCGAGTCCTTGACCAGGCCCGGGCGATCGAGCAATTGCAGTTCCATTCCATCGCCTGACGGCCAGCCATCTTTGTGCGTTCGGATCGCGACTCCGGAATTTCCACCGCGATCCATCGTGTATTCGAGGTACAGCGTGAAGTTGGCATATTCTTTCTCCGGCCGCAAATAGTGCAGACCACGATGCGAGTTGGCCACGAACGCGCCCTCGTCGTCGACGATCCACGTGCCGCGATCATTGTTGACGAACCAACCAGACTGGTCCTTGCCGTTCGAAAGCGGATTGCCGTGCGGTTCGCGCAGCCTCAGTCCGCGCAAGCTGGCTTTGCCCCGCGGAATGGAAAGTGCCAGGCCGAATCGCCGACTGGCGTCGATTTGCGCTTCGGCAGCCAGTCGATCATCGACCATCACCGTCAACGTGCTGCCAAATCGGCGGATCTGCGCCGTGTGCGTTTCTGGCGGTGAGCGCGTTTCGACGACGATCCCTTCGGCCAGTGTTGTCGATTCGTCACGGATCGCGCCACAATCGGCCCCTTCGCCCAAGGCAATGTGAAGACCCGGTCCGGAAGGCACGTCGGGCAACTCGACGATCCACGCGCCACCCGACTCGACCGACCACTCGAGCCGCAGTTCGAAATCGTCGAACGTCCATCCGGACAGAAGCCGTGAAGATTGTTCGCTGCCGCTGAGTTGACCCTGACTGATGATCCAGTGCGAGGGCGGCTCGGCCGCGTGCTCCCAACCGGCCAGCGAATCGGGCCGCAGCAGGTTCAAGCCGACCGGCTCGTCGCCCACGGCCACCACTGCGGTGCCAGCAATCGCGACAACCAACATCGAAACTCGCGTGAGTAGTCCTGTCATCTGGATTACCTTGGTTAATTCTCCACGGAGTCGTGTTTCGGCGATCGGTAGTTCGTTGCAAGTCGCCTCGCTGTGCGAAAGGGCTCGGTCGACCGGGCGCTCAGATCCCCAGAAACTCCTCCAACGCGTCGCGCATTACTTCGGCGTTGGCATCCTGGCCGGTCCAAATCCGAAAGCCGATCACGGCCTGATTCACAAGCATGCCCAAACCGTCAAGCGTCGGACAACCGCGCTGCTGCGCGTCGCGCAACAGCCGCGTGGCGGGTGGATTGAAGACCACATCGGCCACGACCATGTCGGATTCGAGCGTCTCCACGGCTAGCGGCACGCGGGCTTCCGCGTCGCCCAAGCCGATCGACGTGGCGTTGATAAGCACTTCGGTCTCCGGGGGCACTTCGTAGTCGCCTTCCCAGGCGACGTACTTCGACGGCACGGAGACCTTGTCGTTGATCAGCGAAGCGAGTTCTTCGCCCCGTTGCTGGGTGCGATTGACGATGGCGATGTTCGCCGCACCGGCCAGACCCACTTCGACGGCGATGGCCCGCGCCGCTCCGCCGGCGCCCAGGATCACGACATTCTTGTCGGCCGGATCGGTCAGTTCGCGGAGCGATTGCACGAAACCCTTGCCGTCGGTGTTATCACCGACCAACTCGTCGCCGATGCGATTCACGCAGTTGACCGCGCCCATCAGCGTGGCCGCTTCGCTGGTGCGATCCAAATGCTGAATCACTTCCACCTTGTGCGGGATTGTCAAATTGCAACCGCGAAACCCCATCGCCCGCATGCCCAGGACCGCGTCGCCCAAATGTTCGGGCGCGACCTCCAGCGTCAGATATCGCCAATCAAGCCCGACGTCGGCAAACGCCTTCTCCATCATGTATTGGGTCGGGTTTCCGGCCACCGGTTGGCCGAACACCGCCACGATTTCCTGAATGGGTCGATCGGTCACGGGCGAGACACTCTGAAGGCAGCTAGAAGGGGAAACGCAGGCAGATTTCGCGCCGTCTATCTTGATCGACGGACCACCCGAATGCAACGGTCGGGCATCGTTCGCCTTTCGAGCCGCACACACGCCGCGCGACACTCCGCAAACGTGCGACGATTCGTCGCGCTAGCACCCTGTCGGCGGGCCCATGCCGACCGTTTGGCGCTGCCGCAGTGGTCCAAATGTCATCACAATGGCCAGCCTCACTCCCAACGGCACAAAGACGGCGAACACCGGGTCCGCTTGGTTGCCAACACCCGTCCATCATCAACGTCGCTCAAGGAGTCCAAACTTTCGCGCGCGATCCGTCCGCGCCCGGAGTACCGACACGGCGGGCCTTCACACGCACGTACGGCGGCACGAAGCGGCTGCGATGGGCGAAGCTGCCAATCGGCGCCGTCTGGTCGGCATGATTCGGCTCCAGTAGATCCTCGATCACGAAGCCGGCGCGACACATCCCGCCCAACAGTTCTTCCCAGCGATGCAGAAACTCGAGCGTGCCTGCCTCACGATGCGGGCTGCCTTCGACCGGCGGAAGCGGTCCGCGACGATCATGCGGTTCGACGAGCTCATAGCCGTGGGCCGACGGCGCGACCGACGCTTGCAGGCTGGCCGGCTGCTTGTGTTGGCTGACGTACAACCCGGCGGCAACCGTCACACGGGCCACTTCGCGGTAAACGGCCACCACGTCGGGCACGTAGCACGTGCTGACCGGCTGGATCACGATGTCGAAGCTTGCCGAGGGCAGAGCCGCCAGATCGTCCATCGATGCTTCGACGGTGCGAATTTCGAGTCCCCGTTCGGCCGCCACCTGGCGATCCAGCGCAAGCATCTCGGGGCTGATGTCGACCACCGTGACACGCGCGCCGGCGGCCGCATAGAGCGCACCCTGCCGTCCTCCGCCACTGGCCAGGCACAGCAGTCGCGCGCCGACAATACTCGGCCCCAGCCAGCCGGCTCCGTCGACCGTCGCCAGCGGGTTGGCGAATTCTTCGTCCGCAGCGGGCCGGGTGAACCGGGCCGTCGCGCGCACCCGCCGGTCCCAGGCAGTTCGGTTGTGTTCATGGGGCGACGTCATGGCCTTAATTGGACGCCGCCGCGGCCGGCACTGTCAACGCGCGCGGCGCCGGATTGCGCACCAGACCGGCAACAGGCCCAGCGACAGCAGAACAGCGCCGGTGGGTTCTGGGACGACGTGCATCGCCGCGACGCCGTCGAGATCGAACCCGCCCGAGGAAAACGCGGTCGGGTACGGATCGTTGACGGGATTACCGAGCGCGTCGGTGGTTCGGATCAGGGGGTCGAGCGCGCCGACGACGTCGACAATCCGCACGTAGCCGATCTGGTTGATGTCAACATTCGGCACGACGCCGTCCAACTCGGCAAGGTCGAACGGCGTGCCGAATCCACCCCGATACTTTCCGGCCAGGTTGTTCAGGTTCGTGGGGTCGAGCGCGCCGAAACTGGCTACCTGTGTTGTAGTCTGCGTGAGCGACGTGGCGTCGAAACGGGCAAAGTCAGTGCCGTTGGAACTGACTTCGACGAATGCCAACTCGAGAAACGCGTCGGCGAAGCCATTCTCGAACACCGCCAGATCGAATCCTGGACCATTCGTAATTGGCTGTGAGAACGTAAGCGTGATGTGGCCGCCGTCGCCCAGACTGACGACGTTGGTCGCCACGCCGTTAGCTGGGCCGAGCGCTTCGGCACCTGTGCCGAACGACGCGGCGGGGCCGGCCGGATTTGCCGCGTCGATCGGTCCGCGTACCAGTTCAGCAACTCCATCGGCCCAGGCGACAATGTCGGGACTTGTCGTGGCGATCGCGGTCGAGCCGGGTTGGCCGGCTGCCGGAGCAAATGGTCCGGCTTGCGCCACCGTGTCGGCGGCACTTGCCAACAGGATTCCAAGGATCCAGCGTTTCATTAGTCGAGACCTCCATCGTTGTGGCGTGCGCGCACCGGTAGCGGCGAGGCACACGCGTGCTCAAAAAATGGAAACAACAGAAAAACGCCACTCAGGGCTGACGCGGCAAACGACCTGATGGCGACAACGCCGGATCATGCGTGCCACGAACGAGGCGCGGATGAAACGTTCGCACCAGTACCACCACCGCGCCGATCACCGTCAGCATGATCGCCGACGGTTCGGGGACAATCGTCAGGTTGATGAAGTCGTATCTCACTTCGGCTGTCAGCGACGGCACCTGCGGCGTAGTGAATCCGTCGGCGTAGGCCATGATCGATAGCGCGTCGACCGAGAACGGGTTGAACGGATCGTACGCGGATCCGAACGCCGTCAGCTCCAACGGCACCAGCTCCGTGTTGAGCAGTGTTAGCAGCTCTCCGGGACCAACCTCGTACATATTCAGCGTAAGGATCTTGGTCGCGCCGTCGTAGGCCAGCTCCGCTTGCAGGGCCGTATTCTCCGGCAGCGTGGTAATGCCGACCGTGTTGTCGCCCAGGTTGGCGGGGCTGCCGAAAACCGAAGCGAAGTTGTTGAACGCGCTGCCGGCCGGTCCGCCAAAAACGGCCGGCGACAGGGTCGGTCCGCCGAACGTCGGCGAAACGTTCGGAAAGTAGTCGAACTCGACCGTGTGGTAGGTGTTGGCGCTATTGAAATCGGCCAACGATCCGGTACGGTCGCCGCCGGTCTGAGCCTGGTTGGTCAACCCGAAGGAGAATTGGGCGAACTGGTCGCCCGGCGCGTTGGCCACGTTGAAACTGAATCGCGCGGAGAGCAAGAAGCTGTCGGTGTCGCCCAGTGTCGTTCCCAGCGGCAGATCGAGCCGCGCCGTTGGCAGCGACGTGTTAATGAGAACGGTCAGCTCGCCAGGCGTCCAGGAGAAATGACTGTTGCTATTGCTGCCTACGCCGAACGACCAGGGGCTGCCGCCGAGCAGCGGATTGAGCGAAAAATCATCACCGACGCCAAGCGCGGTCGACACGCTGGCCAGGGAAAGCATCGTGGCTGCTAATGATCGATACAAAAAACTGCGCATGTGGTTTGTCTCGCCAAAAGTCTGATGGTTAAGAATTTCGTGTTCGGTTGATTGATATTCGTTCGCGTTTTGTTCGGAGCGATTTCAGGGTGTGCTGTCGAGGATCTCACCGCCGGCCCGCGTGCAAAGCGCCGCCAATACGTCCAGGTCCATGTTCTCTTCCAGGAAGCGCACCGCTGCGTCGCACAGCAGCACCTGAACACCGCCGGGATGATCGCTCCAAAGGTCGTTGTTTTGCAGCCGGTTGATCGGTACGCCGGCGCTGAAGATGTTTTCGCCGTCGGACCACGGCCCGTTCATCGTCGTGCCACGTCCCGTGTCTTCGCCGACCACGATCGTGTGCGATGCGCCATCGGTGACTTGCCGCAGACTGACGACGTCGTCATAGATCATCACGCCGTTGCCAAACGGCTGGGCATTGGCCCAGCCGAACATTCCGCCAAAGTCAGCCATCGCCAGATCGTCGCCCGGATCGTAGCGCCCGTTGCGATTAACGTCGCCGCTGCTGTTTCCGTTGCGGACGCGGGTAAGACGCACGGTGCTGGGGCAGAGATAGATCGGCACGACGACGCTCGTCGCCGAGTGGTTTTCCACGGCGTAGAACGGGACGTCCAGATCGTAGCGCGCGTACGTGGCGGTCTCCTCGACGTACGGCAGCAAGATGGTCGACCAGGCGACGCGCCGCCCATCGGGCTCGATGCAGCCCGGCGGAAACGCGCTGCGCGTATCGTGGTACGCCAACAGCCCGACGCCGATTTGCCGAAAGTGGCTGGCACATTGGCTGCGTCGGGCACTTTCTCGCGCGGCCTGCACGGCCGGCAACAACAGCGCGACCAGGACGCCGACGATCCCGATTACGACCAACAGCTCGACGAGCGTAAAGCCGCGCTGGCCCGGCCACGGGCGGCCATCGGACAGCTCAGCCGCAAGGTCGCGGTTCCTGAACACACGCGTTCGGAGTTCGGCCACGGTTGGCATGTGTCGTAGCGCATCGGGCTCGCGCGGTTCGACCGGACACGTGTTTCACGCAGCGATTGCGCACAACTAGGCAATCGTACAAGCGGCACGCGCACGCACGTCAGAACCACAAGCGAGCGATTAGCGGCATCCTGAGAAGCCAACAATCTCCGTGGCGTCCGTCCCTCGCGGAAAGCCACCGGTAACGCGTTGGTAGGTCTTCTGACTTCCGAGCTTGGGAAAACCGGCCTTCTCGTCGATCACGGGCTCGAGAGCCCGAGCAAGACAATGGCTCGAATCAGTTTTCCCTCCACAAAGCACTCGGTCACAGCGGCGGGGCCGTCCCGGTTTTTCACCGGAGTTCCCTGTTTGTCGGCGGTTTCAAGCGGAAACCACCGACCACCAACGCACGCTAGGCGGGTCAATGTAGCCACCGTGGCGCGGCTTGTCAAACAATCGGACGACGATTTTTTCGAGCGACGCTGCTCCGCCGCTGACGCACGACGAAAGCGCCACAAAAAGGCACCAAAGTTTGCCTGCGTCGCAAAACGGACGATCGGCGCGCCTCGCGAGTTTGACCCAAGCGCAAAAAAAGAGCCGAGCGAATGAATCGCCCGGCTCTCAATGAACCGCATTGCGTGTGCCTTGCCGCGTTAGTCCAAAAAGCCGGCCAGTTCCTGGCTGCGGCTGGGCTGCTGCAGTTTGCGCACTGCCTTGGCTTCGATCTGGCGAATGCGTTCGCGGGTCACCTTGAAAATGTGGCCCACTTCTTCGAGCGTGTAGCTGTACCCGTCGCCCAACCCGTAGCGAAGCTTGATGATCTCGCGTTCGCGGTAGCTAAGCGTCTTGAGTACTTTGGCGATGCGACCCCGCAACATTTCCTGAGCGGCTCCGATCGCGGGATTTTCCGCGCCGGAGTCGGGCAGCAAGTCGCCAAAATGGCTGTCCTCGCTGTTGCCGACCGGCCGATCGAGGCTGATCGGGTAGCGGCTCATCGCCAGCACGCGGCGGGCTTCGTCGATCGCGGTGCCGGCGCGCTTGGCCGTTTCTTCGATCGTCGGCTCGCGTCCCAATTCCTGCTGCAACTGGCGAGACACGTTGCGCACGCGCGACATCGTCTCGACCATGTGCACCGGAATTCGAATCGTGCGGCTTTGGTCGGCCACCGCGCGGGTAATCGCCTGGCGAATCCACCAGGTGGCATACGTGCAGAACTTGAATCCGCGCCGATACTCGAATTTGTCCACGGCACGCATCAGTCCGGCGTTGCCCTCTTGGATCAGATCCAAGAAGCTCAAGCCACGATTGCGATACTTCTTGGCGATCGAAACAACCAGCCGCAAGTTGCCTTCGCTCAAGCCACGCTTGGCGTGCTGATATTGTGTGTAAACCACCTTCAGACGCTGAACCCGATTGCGAATGCTTGAGGGCGTTTCCTGCGTCGCCCGCAGGATATTGCGAAACTCGACGATCCAAGGCTTGCGCTCGGCCAACGGTCCGCGGGCCTTCTTGTGCGCGTTGATCTCGGCCTTCAACGCGTCGACCCGACGGCTGAAGTCCTCAAGCGTGCGAATCATCGGCTCGATGCGCTGGGTACGCAGGCCGAGCTCTTCGACCAGCGTGACGGCACGACACCGGCGCCGACCGAGCCGCCGCCAGGCCTGACGGCGCTGGGCAATCTTGTACTTCTTGCTCGTGGCGATGCGATAATCGTCGCGATTCTGCTCGAGCAGGATCCCGATCGTTCGCAGGTTGTGCGGAAATCGCCCGAGAATCTGGTCTTTTTCCAATCGGTCGGTGACCGAGACCTGCACGGTGCGGTCAAACGGCAATTCACCGGCGTGAACCCGCTTAAGCACCTTGTAAGCGACCTGGATTACATAGTCGCACTCGAGCAGGCAATGACGAAAACGGGCGCGCGTGACTTCGATCTTCTTGGCCAGCGCGATCTCCTGTTGCCGCGTCAGGAGCGGAATCTCGCCCATCTGCGTCAGATACATCCGCACCGGGTCGTCGGACCAAGACTCGGACTCTTCGTCAACGACCGCCAACAAGTCTTCCGTCTTGGGTTCCACATCGGAGTCGATGTCCGAGTTCATCTCGGAATCGCCCAAATCGGAGTCTATCTCCGAGTCGTTGCCCTGCTTTTCAGCCAGGTCGGATGTTGCTTCCTGATTCGGCGTCGAATCGTCTTCCAGGTCGTCCAACAATGCGTCGTACAATTCGAAACTCCTAACGTCTCAGAGGGAGTCTTAGCGTGAGAATTCTGCAATGAATGCGTAACGGTTACGTTCGTGAAAGTGTTTCACGAGTCGGGCGAGAATGACCAAACCGGCGCAATGTCCCCGTTGGGTTGGCGTGCAATGAACGGAAAGGCAGTCGACGCGAACCTTCCGTTTTGCATGATGCGCAGACGTTTATCCCAGCACCGGTGCAAGTCTCGATCATTATCACAAGACAGGCCAATTAGATCCAACAAATTCTATCACCCAGTTGCGGGGCTGTGGCCCTCGGCCAACATTTGGCAAAAGATTAGTCCTGGGAAAGACACTCCACTAAATTATCTAAACAACCTATTTTAACCAAACGACCACGCGGCCCCGCGGGACCCAAATCGCTCAATTGTAGCGCGGCGCGCGCCGCCGTCTAGTCGACACGTCGCGGCACGTCGCGCGCGAACGTGTGCTATCGGGTGGCTTGTTCGGCGCCAGAACGGCCGATAGCATACGAGCCAAAACGCGTCTTTTCGGGCACGAAACTACGGGCCGTAGGCAGAACATGGAGTCGCAGCCGCTTAAGGATTGTTCGGCGCTGGTCACCGGCGCCAGCCAGGGCATTGGATTGGCCACGGCGGTCGCGCTGGCCGAAGCCGGTGCAAGCGTCGCGTTCAACTACCGAGCAGAACCGCGGGAAGCGGCCCCAGCCGTCGAGAAAATACGCCGCTCGGGCGGACGCGCCATCCTGCTGTCGGGCGACGTGAGCGACCAGACGACCGTCGAACGGCTGGTCGCCGATACGGTCGCGGAATTCGGCCGTTTGGACATTGCCGTCAGCAATGCGGCCTACAGCGATCGCGAGCTGTTCTGGCAGGCGGACATGGAGGGCTTTCGCCGAACGATCGACGTGACGATGTGGGGGGCCTTCTATTTGGTCCGGGCAGCGGCGAAGCAGATGATCGACCAGCCATCCGCCGAGCGGTCCTGTGCCGGCTCGATTGTCGTGGTCAGCTCGCCGCACGCGTACAACGCGATTCCCCGGTCGATGGCCTACAACATGGCCAAAGCCGCAATCGACCAGATGGCACGGACCGCCGCCATCGAGTTGGCGGAGCACAGAATCCGAGTCAACACCATCACGCCCGGCTGGATCGACACGCCCGGCGAGCGCAAATTTGCCAGCGAAGATGAAATCCGCGCAGCCGGCGCGAAACTGCCCTGGCAGCGGCTCGGATCTCCGCAGGAGATCGGGCGCGGTGTCGCCTTCTTGTGCGATCCGGCCAGCGATTATATTACGGGTAGCTCGCTGCTGATTGACGGCGGCATTACCCTGCCTTGGTGGGCCAACCGTGGGTCGGCCGTGCCGGAGTAGTTTGCTTCGCGCGATGGCAGGTTGTGCCGGCGCGTCACGGACCGTCGACTGAAGAAGAAACACTAGAGTGCGCGCCCCGCGGCCGGTGGCACGTACCCGAGACACGTATGTCTGAATACCTGCTGCCTTGTACGTGCGGGCAAAAGCAAGTCGTCTCTGTGCGGCAAGCCGGACAAACGGTGACATGCTCGTGCGGCACGGTGCTTGAGGTGCCGACGTTGCGCGGCCTGCGCGAATTGGAGCCGGCCGACCGCCCCGCAGTGCGTCAGCGCGCCTGGGAAAACCGGCATCGCGCCGTCTTTGTGTTTGTGGCGATTGCACTGGGTGCATTGGCCGTGGCAGGCTACCTGCAACTCAGCATGCCGGCTGAACGTGAGCCCATGCAGTTAATTGACGTCGACGAAAATACGCCAATCGACTTGGCCTACGAGGTCTATCAAGACCTGCTGCGCGGATTGGATACCGAGCCGCCCGGAGCGACGCCCTTCGAGCAAGGGCTGGCGCAGCGCCGTGCAAGGATGCTGTGGGGCGTGAGGATCGCGCTGGTCGTGGCCGCCGGCGCCGGAATCGGCGCGATCGGCGTGCTGCTTTCGGCCAGATCGCAAAAACGGTAACATGCCGCTTCCGCGATTCTGAGTTTCCGGCCGGCCACAATCGGTGCGGCCGCGGGCGACAATCGTGCCCGAGCGCCCCTCGAGATCCAACGTTCGTGGAGAGGAAGTTTCAGCAATGAAAGCGGCCTACATCGAAAAGACCGGCCCCCCAGAGAACATCCACGTCGGCGATCTTCCCAAGCCCGAGCCGGCCGAAGGCCAGGTGTTGGTGAAGATCGACGCCACCGACATCAACCCTATCGACACCTACGTTCGCGGCGGCCTGGTCGCGATGCCGCTGCCCAATCCCTATATCCTCGGCTGCGATCTGGCTGGCGTGGTCGAGGCGCTTGGGCCGGGCGCAACGCAGTATCAGGTGGGCGACCGCGTTTGGGGATCGAATCAAGGCATGCTCGGGCGGCAGGGTACGCTCGCCGAGTATGCCGCCGTCGACGAACAATGGCTCTATCCCACGCCGCATGGGATCACCAGCGAGGCCCTTGTCGCGCTGTCGCTGGTCGGAATTACGGCCCATCTGGGGCTGGTTCATTACGCGAAGCTGCAAGCCGGCGAGATCGTTTTCGTCAACGGCGGAACCGGCGGCGTCGGGTCGGCCGTGGTACAGATGGCCAAAGCGCTGGGAGCTTCGGTCATCACGACGGCTGGCAGCTCCGACAAGATCAAACGGTGCCGCGATTTTGGCGCCGATTTGGCAATCAACTACAAGACCGAGGATGTCGACGCCCGGATCAAGCAGTTCGCGCCGCAGGGAATCAATCTCTGGTGGGAAACGCTGCGCGAACCGGATTTCGACCGCACGGTCGCGCTATTGGCGGCCCGCGGCCGCATGGTCTTGATGGCCGGTCGCGACGCGCGGCCGCCGTTTCCGGTCGGGCCGTTTTACGTCAAGGGATGCTCGTTGTTCGGCTTTGCCATGTTCAACGCCACCGCGGCCCAGCAGCGCGCCGCGGCCGATGACATCAACCGTTGGGTAGCCGAAGGCAAACTCCAGGCCAACATCGATCGCATCTTGCCGCTCTCGGAAGCCGCCGCGGCGCACCGCCTGCAGGAAGACAACACGATCAACAAGGCCGGCACGCTAGCCGGCAAGATCGTGCTCAAGCCGTGACGGCCGCGTGCCGGGCTGAACCGCGAATCACGCTGCGAGGCCTACTGCGATGCACTACCTCCTCTGGACATTTGGCATTCTGGCGGCGGCATTGATCGGGCTGAGTTTCGTGTGGGGTTGGGCCAGCCGGCGGTGGACGTTGCCGTGCCCGAGCGTACTGGCCTGGACCGTCGACGGATCGATCGCTGACGCCGTGGCCGGCACGCAGATCACGCTCGAGCGGATGGATCTGCAGCCGGGAATGACCATTGTGGAGATCGGACCGGGACCGGGCCGGCTGCTCGTGCCGGCCGCCGAGCGCATCCTGCCCGGCGGCAAAGCCATCGGCGTCGAGTTGCAGCAAGGCATGATCGACAAGTTTCGCAAGAAGCTTTCGCGCCACGATCCGGGCAACATCGAACTGATCCATGCCGACGCGACCAATCCGGTACTAACGCGCGAAAGCGCTGACCTGGTCTACCTTTGCACGGTGCTCGGTGAGATTCCCGATCGCGCCGCCGCGCTGGCCAACTGCTACGACACGCTGAAGCACGGCGGCCGTCTGGCGATCACCGAGATCCGGGGCGATCCGCACTATCAATCGCGCGCCAAGGTCGAATCGCTTACCCGGGATGCCGGCTTCGAACCGCACGGCTTTGCCGGCAACTGGTGGCGTTATACGGCGACTTTTCACAAGCCATGAGTGCCACCACAGGGCCGCGCGAAAAGATCTGCTAGTCCAACCAATCGCGATCGCGCAATCGGCGCGGTGTGTACTCTTCGGTCACGTAGCTGATGTCTTTCGAGATCAGCGACTCGACTTCCAGCTTGAATCCGTTGGACAGCATCATCGCGATTTCCTTCTGCCACGGCTTCTTATGCGCAAACCAGGGATAGTTGGCGATCTGCTTGGCCCGTTTGATGTCGGTGTCGTTCAAGTTGATCTTGACGCTGGGCGAGAGATCGCAGCGCTGGTAGTCGCTGCTGCGCAGTCCAAGGAATCGCGCCTGGGGAATGGCCATCCGCTTGGATTCGTAGGCCAGATTGATCGAGCCTTGCTTGATCACGCTGTAGATGTAGTACCCCCAAGGATCGTTGTCCAAGAGGCAATAGACGGGCAGCTTGAGTTCCTGGTTCAGCCGATACAGCAACCGGCGGACGCCTCGCGGAGGCTGGCCGCCGCCGTGCGTGAGAATGCACTTGTGCGTTTTCCAGAACTTATCTTCGTTGAAGCGCCGCCAGACCGTGTCCTTTTCGACGTGCAGGACGAACTTCGCGTCGCATTTGCCGAACTTGATGATTTCCGGCTCGACGATCGACGGAATGCTGTATCCGCCTGAGCCCATCCGCGAGCAATCGATCTGGTCGCCCGAGTCGTTCAGCACGATCGGACCGACCATCGAGCCGGCGTTCTTGGCATACAGGTGCAGCTCTTCGCGCATCGAGTTGAGCGTGACTTCCATGTCCTCGATCACGGTGTCGGACTGCGACTGCTCGTCGAAGGTTTCTTCCTTGGTGCCCTCGATCGTGTGCTTGAGCATGTAGTACAGACCCCGCAAGCTGGTCGTCTTGCCCTCTTCGATCAGCCGCTTGCTGCCGCTGGCGACCAGGACCGATTGCATGTAGACCTTGGCCTGCGAGAGGTTGAACAATTGGCGTCGATTGCTGGCCTTGCCCATCTCCAGAATCTTCTTCGCCTTGCTGTATTTGATGTTCGACAGCGTTCGCGTCGGGATATCGAAGTAGGGATCGCGCTTCTTTTCGGCATCGACCACGATCCGATCCGCCACGCCAACCAGGTCGCGCATCGTCTTCTGGTCGCGGGTGTTGAGCTTGGTCTTCGCTTTGCCGTTGGCGCGCGTCGCGGCAGCTTTACGTGCTTTTTTGGCCATTGGTGTTTTCCGAAGTGCTTGGTGCGAACATTTCCGAGTCGTCGACGATCAGCACGTTGGGATCGGCTTCCAGGTCTCCGTTCGATTCCTCGACGACGCGGCCGCGCTTGTCGAGCTTGACGTCGGCTTGCGCGGTTTTCTTTTTGGCGACGACCAGCAGTTGGTCGTACAGCTTCTTGCGGTCGGTTTGGTTGATTTCGCTGACGGCCGTGGCCACTTCCCCCAGATAGCGGAGAAACACATTGCGGCGTTCGCCCTCCTGCTTCACCTTCAGCCGCCGGCGCAGGTACATCGCCAGCTTGCGGCCGGCGGATTGCAGCGCCAGGCGGAGCTCTTTTTGTATCTCGGGATAGCCGGCGATCGCTTCCTTCGATTCGCTGGTGAACGGCACCCAGACGCTGGCCATGTGGACCATGATCGTCACCGGGCCGCTGGGCAGTTGCCCGCGCGACTGCGAAAGCCCGTACGCCCGCCAATTGGTGTTCATCACCGATTGCGTGATCGCGCAGGCGCCATGTTGGAACTGCAAGGGGACACGATTGGCGTACCGCAGCACGTTCATCGTTTGGCCCGCGTCCAGATTGACGTTCTGCATCGCCTCATGCAGCTTCTTGATCTCCGCCGGCTTGAGTTTGCCCGGCGAGCTCCGCGGGCGCAAGGACGCCTCCTTGATGATCCGATCCGCGGCGTCGTTGCCCAGCCCGTAAAACGTGTTGGTCAGAAACTGCCGCATCGTGCGGGCATCGCTTTCGGCGAGCAGATCCTTGAGCACGTCCCGCGGAATGCGATTGGCCGACGACGTGCCGCCGTAAGCCAGCGCCACTTCGATCTGAAACGGGTTGCCACGGTAGACCGCGGGGGGCCGCGTGGCCGACACGTAAAACTCGCCGGGCACGACGTGGTGCAGCCCCTTGAGCAACAGCTCTTCGCCAATCGGCGAGATGCAATCGGTGGCGGGGTTGGCGATCTTGGTTTCCATGATCGCGTGATAGAGTTTGTCGGCATCGCCGCGGCTGATCCGGCGCGTGGTCGTGCGCGGCTTCAGTCCGGCGGTCTGGCAGATCCGCTTGGCCACCGCCTGACTCACCCGACTGAACGACCCCGTCAAGAACTGCGACAAAGTCATGGTCTTGACGTCGTGCAGCATCGTGACGAGCATCCCCAACTCGACGCCGTACGGGTGCGGCTTGATCTCCTTGGGCTCGCGCGGAAGCTGTTCGGTCGACCGGGTCCAGACGCGCTCTTCGCCCGACCCATTGCCGCACTCCGGATCCTGGTAATGGATCGTGATATGCGGATTGGCGATGGCCGTTTGCTCCAGGTATTCGTCGACGCTGCCGCGGCCGCGGACGAACTTGCCCTCCAGTTCGATGGTGACCCGCGTGCCATGGTCGACGGGAATCCACTCGATCCCGTGCTTCTCGATGTACTTGTCGCCTTTTTCCTTGGGCGGAATGTCTTCACCGTCGCCGCGGCCATTGAGAATCACCGGCAAGTTGCGCTTGGTGTCGATTTTGATCTCGTAGTAGTGGGCCGCTTTGCGGGGCGACGTCTTGGAGACGATCTTGACCGGCTTGCCGGTGGTCAGCACGCCGTACATTCCGGCGGCGCTGATGCCGATCCCCTGCTGTCCGCGACTCATACGCAGACGATGGAACTTCGATCCGTAGAGCAGCTTTCCGAAGATCAGCGGGATCTGTTTTTTGAGGATGCCCGGCCCGTTGTCTTGGACGCCCACTTTGAAGCGGTTGGTTCCGGTCTGTTCGACGTGGATCCAGATTTCGGGAATGATTCCGGCCTCTTCGCAGGCGTCGAGCGAGTTGTCGACCGCTTCCTTGATGGTGGTCAGCAGGGCCTTGCGCGGATTGTCGAAACCGAGCAGGTGGCGGTTCTTGGCGAAGAACTCGCTGACCGAGATATCGCGCTGGCTGGCGGCCATCGACTGGGCTGTGGCTCGCCGGCGGCTCTGCGTACGGCCGTTGGATTCCGCACCGTTTCGTTCGGCATCGGCCGATCGCTTGCCGGTCGTCGGGCGTTTGGCTGCCTTGGTTTTTCTGCGGGCTTTCGTGGGCATACGAATGTGCAACTGGTGAACCCTGGTGGAGTGTGCCGGCGGTTGCCGACGCGATACGGGGCGGCTCGACGTTGCAGCAGCTTGATGCATCCGTGCAGGCGCGCCACCAGAAGATTCCGGTTGTGCCGAGTATACCGATTATACGCCCGCCGGACAGCGGAGAATCGGCCCTAGGTCCGGTAAAACAGGCCCAAAACGGACATTCGTCATACAAAGATTCACCCGCACCGCCCCGGCTGGCCGAGATTGGTTGTGTGGCCGGTAGCCACCCCGAGAGCACCCATCGGGGCCGCCGGCCGGAGCCTATCCAAGTCACATCCCGCCTGCACCTGGCGCGGCCCCACTTCCTGCCGGCTGCCGCCTGTCGCGGGCGAGCCTTCCCTACCCCAGTCCGTCCTCACGGAGGAACGAAGCCATGGTCCGTACGACGCGCGCGCTGATTGCTGCGTTGGCCCTCGGCTGCATGGCGGGTCTTCTGGCTCCTTCTCAAGCCGAAGCCGCCCATCCCGACATTTTCTACAACCAGTATGTTGGTCCGTCGCCGTATGGTGGTGGCGTTCCGGCGCAACTGTACGTTTCCCCCCGCCCCAGCCCGCCGTACGTTGGTCATACGTGGATCACGTATCCACCGCTGTCGCCGCACGAGTTCATGTACAAGCACTGCCGCAAGTACCACAAGTACTACCGGGGCGGTGGCTACACGGAGTCATGCGTGCGATACAAGACGCATCACCTGCCGTTTCCTTTTTGAGTTCCCGCCACTCCCCTCCCCGCCCGATCTCCCACCCCGTTTGCGCGCTTGGGCCGGTTCCCCCGCTTGGCCGGCCGGCGCGCTGCTGTTGGAAACAAGGACCTGACGAATGAAATTGCGAACGCTAATCGGCGCCGTCGCGATGCTCGCACTACTCGGAACCGCCACCGGACTTTCGGCGTATGACGAGACGCATCACGGACACAATGCGCGCTGGCGAGCCATGTTCCGTCCGTGGCACGGGCGCTATTACAACGTGCAATACGGCGCGCCGCTGGCCCTGGTGGTTCCGCCCACCGCCGAATTGACCACCGACTATGCCTGGGGCTCGGTGTCGTCGCGTATGACGCGCATCGACCACCAGTTCCAGCGTCCCTGGCCGAACGGCTTTTGGACGCCCTATGGATTTTTGCCCGGTGCCGCCTGGCCGAGCGACACACGCCAATTTGGCACGTACTACGTCCGCGGTCCCTGGTAGCCCCACCGGCGATCGCGCACCACCGATCTCCCCCACCCCGCGAGCGGTCAAGCGTTACGGCGCTTGGCCGCTCATTCTTTTGTGCGGTGGCCTGTCGAGGACTCTACTGCCTGGTTGCGTGCTCGGAGCATGCTGCGCTACCCGCCGGGCGCGCGATCGCACTCGGCCAGCAGTTGCTGGAACCGTGCTTTCATTTCCGGACCGCCCATCTGTGGGTGGCTCGACTCGACCAGTTTGATCGTCGCCCGCGCGTTACCCGGATCGCCCAACTCGAGTTGCAGGCGGGCTTGGGCGAGATGGGCTCGCAGCCAGCGCGCCGAACCGGGCCGGCAATGTTTCGCGATTTCACGCCATTTGGACAGCGCCGCCCGCCGGCTCGGTTCGTCACCGCCCGCCGTCAACTGGCTCGCAAGCTGTTCCTGAATGTTTCCGTCTCGCGGGTACTTCTCCGCCAGTTTGCGCAGTGCAGCCAGCGCTTCGCCGCGCTGGCCGGTCTCGAGCAGGATGTCGGCGCGGCGGCCGTAGAGCGATTTGGTGGTTGCCTCGTCCAGGTTTCCCGATTTCGCCAGCGTGTCGCTGATCGCCGTCAGCTCAAGTCGCGCCAGCGCCGGCTGATCGCCCGCGGCAGCCTGTTGCTTTACGGCGGCGAGCAACTCGGTCAGTCGGAGCGCTTCGTCGGTCGAACCGATCGGAAGTTGATTGAGCAGCTCGTTGGCGGAGGCCACGTGCCCGCTGGCCGCCAACGCCGGCACAAGCAGCGCGCGAACGCGTTGTTTCCACTTTGGCGGCGCCGCCGGGTGTTCGCGCAGTGCTGTGTTGAGCAGCCTCTCGGCATTGGTTCCGCCGCCGCGGATTTCGGTCATGTAGATTCGTGCTGCCGACAAAATAGCCGCCCGCGCCGCTTCGGTATGTTCGGGCGAGTCCGCGCCGGGATGCGCGATGACTCGCTGCAAATAGTCGACCGCGTCGCGGGCCAAAAGCTCGTTGCGATTGCCGCGCTGGCGCATCTGTGCCAGTGCCGATTCGTAGCACTGACCGATCGCGTTGACTGCCTCAACGTACTGCGGATCCGAAGCTTGAATGTGGGCAAGCGCGCGGATCGCCTCCTGCCACGACTGTTGATGTTGCAGCAGTCGCCCGAGCCACCACCAGGCTTGGGAAGCTGTGGTGCTACCGGACCACAGCTCGACGTGCTGCCGCAGTAGTTTCTCGTATTCGTCGAGTTGCGGCGGATCCTGTTGCTGCGCGACTTGGGCCGCGCTGTGGATCGCCAACAGGTGGGCCTCGGCGGCGCGCGGGTGTTGCGGCATCGCGACGGCCAGCGGTGCCAGGCCGGATAGCGCCGCGGCGTAGTCTTGTGCTTCGTAGTCCATCGCGCCGATCGCGTGTGTGCTGTCGAAGTAGCTTTGTTTGTCTCCCGCAGCTTTCGCGCGCTTGGCAACGCGCTGATAGGCGGCCCGCGCTTCGTCGAGCCGACCCCCGCGAAACAGGCTCTGCGCGGCCATGAGTAGGGCACGCGGGTTGTCGGTTCCGGCTGATTGCACGATCGAGCGGGCTAGCAAGGATTCGGCCCGGCGGGTCGCCGAGGCGTTGCCGTGGTTTCGAATCGTGCGCACTTGTGCCAGCGCGGCATCTTCCCAATGCTGCGTAGCGCCGCTGTCGCGTCCATCGTGCGCGCGTCGCCAGCCGGCCAGGTAGGCTTCCAAACGGGCCAGGTCCAGTTCGGTTGAAGTACCGCCCCGGTTCGAGCCTGGGGGACCGGCTTCGGAGAGGGCCTCGTCGACGCGGCCGCGCGCCAGCGGCAACCGAACGTGTTCTTCGCGCAAGCGCGGCATGATCCAATCTGGCGGGTCGCCCTGTTCGGCGGCCAGCAGTTTGCGCTGGGCCTCGTTGAAGTGGCCAACCAGCCGGAGGCACGCGATTTCGTCGACGCGCACTTGCCACGCAAGCGACGGCGTCATGTCGAATTGGGCCAAGGTTGCCAACAGGTCGATCGCCTGGCCCAGCGAGTTGATTCGATCGGCGGTGGCCTGCGGGTAGCAAAGGCCCTGGTTACGCAGTCCGCGGGCGAGTTGATACTGAATGTGCAGATTGAGCGATGCCAGCTCATCGGATGAAAGCCGCTGGTTGTCGCCGCCGCGCGTCGCCCGGTTGCGACCGCGCAGCTCGACATCGACCGATTCTTTCAACTCATGCAGTTCGCCGATCGCTGTGCGGAGGATATCGCGTGCCTTATCGCGCTCGTCGGCCGGCCGTTCGGCCATCTCGGCCTCCTGCCGAACGAGTTCTCCTTCTGCCAATGCGGCCAGCGTGCCCTGCATCCGCACCAAAGGCAGGTGCGGATCGCGTGGGTGCGTCTTCACGAATTCGTCGACCACCTGGCGCGCTTTTTCCCACAACGGCTGCCGTGCATCGGCCGGCAATTGGATCGCATGGGCCGCGTAGGTGCGCGACAGTTCGCTCACCAGTGTTGCCCGTCGCTGGGGATCGAGTTGCGAGTCGGCGAGTCGGTCGATGCAATACGATTCGGCCAACTCAAACAGGCCGCGTCCGCGCAGGCCCTCTAGAAACCGTTCGTCGTGCGAGTCCGCCGCGGTTGCCGCACAGGCCGACAGCGCGCCAACAACCGGCACCGCGACCGAAAGCAGCGCCACGGCCAGACCACGTTGTGCGGTTCGAGTGCTCACGACATCGGCAGGGTCGGGACGCGGCGAGTGGCATCGGCGCCACGCAGGTTACGGAGGAACGAAAGGGTCATTGTCGCGCAATTTGGTCGAGTCGCCGAGCGGCTTCGCCCTTCTCGACCGACGTCGCGTGTTGGTCCAGGATTTCGCGATACAGTCGGGCCGCCTCGCCCACGTCGCCCGTGGACTCCAGGCAACCGCCGGCCGACAGCAGCGCCGCGGCCGCGAGCCGCTGCTGGCGCGGATACATGATCGGAACTTCCAGTAGCGCGAGGGCTGCCTTTCGGCCATCGTGTCGAGCCAGTGCGGTTCCGAGCACGAAGTAGGGGCCAGCCCGCAGCGCTTCGTCGCTGGCATCGAGCAAGCGCGACCAGGCGGCCAGTTGGTCCGCCGTGCTGCCGGCAGTTTCGGTCCGCCAGATCTGTGTTTGTGCGAGCCACGCCACGCGAGGCTGTTCGCCTTCGCTCAGGATTCTCAACTGTTGCAACGCCGCGGCGCGACGGTCCGTCGTCAGCAGGTGGCTTGCGCCCAGCAACACGGCGACAGGATGGTCGGTGGCCGCGAGCCAACTTGCGGCACGCGCAGCCAGTTCTCGCGAAGGCGCTTCGTCGGTCCACGCCAGCGGAATGCAGTCAAAGTAGAGCGTGTCAGGATCGCGCTGGATGAGCATCAAGAAAACTTGGCCGGCTTGTTCGGCCTGGCCGATGTTCGTGTAGCACCACACGATTTGGGCGAGGATCTCGCGTCGCACCCAGGGCCGCACCTCGCGATTCGATTCGATGGCTTCGCGATACTTCGACTCGGCGGCCCGAAACTCTCCGCCAGCAAACAACCGGTCACCCGACTCGTGTTCGGCGCAGCGCGCGGTGTCGACCCGCTCGACTAACTCGGGCTTGATCGAGCGCTGGCGGCCGGTGGCCAATTGGATCCGCAACTCTCGGCCGGTGTAGTCGAGGATTTCGCCTTTGATCGGTCGGGGGTGTGCGTTGCTCGGAGTGGGACGCAACACGACCACGTCTTCGGCCTTTGCGATTGGCGCTCGATCCACCAGCCCGATCATCGGCAGCACAATCAGTGCGGCCAAAAGGGCTCGACGGAAGTGGCCGCGGCATGGCATGCGAGGCTCTCCGGGTTGAATGCAAGTCACAGCGATAGGCGGCGCGTCGCGCGAAACCTGGCGAACCGACGAGCTAGAAGTTGCCCCAAAACACCGGCAGTGGCGGGTCGCGGCACGCGTGAAACGGCTAGAGTCAATCGTACCACTCAACGCCGGACCGACAACTTCGAAACGTCGACATAGACGTGCTTTCCGCCGTTTTGTCGCGCCAAGCGAACCAGGAAATTGTCGGCCGACGACTGCTCGCCGTAGCCGAACTCGATCGCGTTGAGCGTCGTGCCCTGATTCATTTGTGCGATGCGCGCCAGTTGGCGCGGGGAAAGCTGTGGCTGGTCGGCGTCGGTCAGAAAGAAGATCACGTCGGGAGCCATGCCCAAGGCGATCTTCAAGGCTTCTTCGTGTCGCGTGGCGCCGTCGGCCGTGATGCTGCCAATGAACTTCTTAGCGAGATACTTGTTCTGATCCGTTCCGAACACAAGCCGGCCTAGGACGCCGCTCGGATTGAACACGCGCGGTTTGTCGTTGTAGAAGATGATCTGAAACTGGTGGGTCTTGCCGAGATGCGACAGGCTGGCCAACAGCTCGGCCTTGGCTGAGGCCAATGGCGCGCCGCCATGGCCGTCCATGCTACCCGATCGATCGAATACATAAACGAACTTGTGCCCTTCGCCTTCGGCTCCGAAGACGACCGTGCGGGCCTGACCGCCGAGTCGCCGATTCGAGCCCTGTGGCTCTGCGGTGAAGCCCTGTGCCGAGCCCACGTCGGTGCCGTCGCTTGCTCCGGTACCCAGCCCGCCACCGGACGACGGCAACACGCCAGTTAGGTCGACGTTGGGCTTTTCGTTCAATAGCGCGGTCAGCGCCGAGGCATCGCCGGAGCCGCCCCCTTGTTGCGACTCGGGCGCTTCACGCTGCGCCGGCTGGACTTCGTCCTCGTAGAATTGTCCGATGTCGCTGGAGTCGAGCTCCACCGCGTCGATTGCCCCGCTGTTTGGCGCATTGCCGGGAAGAAACGACGCCTCGAGGCTGGCCAACAAGCTCGAACCGTCCTGCATGCCCCGGTCGATCACGAATTCGTACGTCAGCGCCAGGGCCAACAACAGGCAAACGTGGATCGTCGTCGACAACAACCAGGGCGCGGCCCAGGCGGTCAGTGCGCGGGCGGATTTCATCCGCGGCTCGACAGCAGCACGATTGCTCAACGGGAAGACTCCCCAACGAAGCCCAAGGGCTTGCCGCGTATGGAATTGCAGTGCGAGCCCGGGAATTCTAGGACGACCCAAATATCCAGTCAACGCGGAAGCGCGCCTCGTGCGCTCCATGATACCATCGTCAAATTCGCCGGACATTCTCGGCCTTCGCGGCCCGTCAAGGGGTATGATTGGGGTGGCAACAACCTGAGGCACCTTCCCGTCAAGGAGAAACTCCTATGCGTTTCCCAACCTCGATCGGCGTCGCGGCGCTAGCCGTCCTACTGCTTGCGGGCGAGATGTCTTTCGCTGCCCCTAAGAGATCGTCCGACCGCAACGCGTCCGGCGGCAAATCAAGCAGTGCCCGGTCGTCATCAGGAAATAGATCGAGCGGCTTCAACCGCCAAAGCAGCGATTCGCGACGGAGCGGCTCGCCGTCGGCCGGTAGCCGTGACGCGGCAAAGCAGCGTTCGCCATCCGGCACAAGCAAGTTCTCAAGTCCGCAGAATAAATTTGGAAGCCCGCAACCGAAGATCCTGCGTGCTCCCAAACTCGAAACGCCCGTTCCGCGCACCGGCGCATCGGGCAACCGCAGCAACGACGACCGCGTGAATCGGGATCGTGAGGTTCGTGACCGCAACGATCGAGATCGCAATGCATTCAGTCGCGACGATCGCCAGCGCTACGACCGCGACCGCACCTATCGCGGATATCGGGGCGGCGACGTCGATCGCTGGCGGTACGGCCAAGGCCGCAACCGCGGCTACAACGGAGGCAACCGGTATTATTTCGGCTCGCCATGGTATGGCCTTGGTGGTGTCGGTCTGTGGGGCGGATGGGGCTACGGCTATCCCGCGTACGGTGTGAGACGCTACACGTATGGCTATCCGTACGCGGCCGGTTACACGACCACGTATTCAGCCGCCGTGCCAGCCACGGTTCCGGTCCAGGAGCCCGTCGCGCCGCCGGAACAACCGGTCGATCCGACGGCCGCGGCCGACTTTGCCGATCAAGGCGAAGCAGATTTCAAGGCCGGCAACTACGAAGCCGCGATGCGCGACTGGCGGCACGCGCTGGTTGACGACCCCGAGAACGGCATGATCGTCATGTTGCTGGCACAAACGCTGTTCGCGCTGGGCCAATACGATGAAGCCGCCGGAGCCACGCAAGGCGCCATGCAGATGTTGCCGGAAGATCGCTGGGGCTTCGTCGTTGAGAATTACACGGAGCTCTACGGCAACGTGCAGGACTATACAAATCAAGTGAAGGCGTTGGAAAAGGCCCGCGACGAGCAGCCTGATTCGCCCGCCCTGCGATTCCTGCTGGGATTCCAGTTTGGCTACTTGGGCTATCCGAAGCACGCGGTGCGCGAACTGGACAAAGGGCTGACCTTGGCCCCGGAAGACATCGGCGCGCAAAAGTTGCGGGCGATCTTCGCGGCGAAGTGGCCCGAAGCTCCGCCGCTGCCGGCCGCGGCTGCTGAAGCGGCCCGGCAATTCGAGCAGCAGAGCCAACAGCCGCCGGGTGGCGCAGCGCCGGGGCCCGCTGGTGCGGCGCCGGACGACAAACCGGCACCGGAGCCACCCAAGCCGGCTGACGCTCCACCGAGTACCCCCAGTTAGTGCAGGAAGCACGCAACAAAGCCACTTCCGCCCGGCGTAGATCGCGGCGCGTCGTCGATCGACCGCGCCGCCGGCAAAGCGTACGGAAAAGGATACTCGCAGTCGCCCGCCTCCTGGTGCATCCGTCCAGCGCGATGCGGTTCGGGCAGCGAAAAATCGTTTACAGGCAAAACTCTGGCAGCCTATAATGTCCGCACGTGGCCGGCAGGCTGGCGTGGATTGGCGCCATTCGCCGCGTCCCAATCGCCTGCGACGTGCGGTCCGCCCCCAAAACCGCTTGGTCGCTGCCAGCGTACAGCGAGCAGGCACGAACGTTTTTCGGCAAGTCAATCGATTGCAAGGCTCGGGCGGACCCATATCGGCGGGATTCGCCAGATCGAGCGAGTTTCCGTCCATCCGCTTTCATTGAAGCGTTCCATACCGTTTCAGGAGTGACTCCTTATGTGGATTCCAAAATGGGTTCGTGACCGGAAGAAGGGCATCGATTCTGCGATTCCGACGCAGGTCGTCTCGAACGAGGAGTTCATTCCTCGCCCGCAAAACAAGGAGCAGAAGCAGGTCGAAAGCCTGATCACTTCGATGGCGGAGGAAAAGGCGAAGAAGTTGGGCATGGACCGCCGCGCCTTCATGGCCAGCAGCATGGGCCTGGCGACGTGCTTCTTGGCGCAAGAAATGGTCTACGGCCCGCGCAGTTGCTTCGCGGTCGACGAGATCGAAACCATGGAGCCGGGCGCCTACGAAGACAAGTATCCCAAGAGCGAATACTTCATCATCGACGTTCAGGCGCACTTTACCAACGGCATCGCCATCGGATTCCGCAACATGGAATTCGTCAAGAACATGGGGTTCAACTTAAAGAACACCCCGGATGCCTATTCGTACCCCAACTTCGTCAAGGAGATGTTCTTTGATAGCGAGACCGCGATGCTGGTCATCTCCGGCGTGCCAGGGCGCGAGCAACAGTACGGCGCCAATGGCGAAGTGCTCGAAGGTCCCCAGCGCCGCGGCGGCGTGCTACCCAGTTGGCTGATGTCGCAGCGCAAGAAAGACATCAACGACATGGCCGGCAGCGTCCGCGCTCTGTGCCAGGGCAACTGCGCCCCGAACCACTACTGGGACATGAAGACCAATTCCCAGGACAAGACCGCGCTATTCGAGCAGATCGAGCGCGAGGCGAAGCAATACGGCATCGACTCCTGGAAGTGGTACTGCCACACCGATCCTGGCCGCAGCGGCAACGGCTTCCAGCTAGACGACGAAACGCTGACCTACCCGTTCTACGAGAAGACCAAAGAGCTGGGCATCAAGACGATCAGCGTCCACAAAGGTTTCTCGTATCAGTCGCGGACGCTAGGCCACCTGGCCAATCCGAAAGACGTCGAGAAGGCGGCCCTCGATCATCCCGACCTGACGTTCGTGATCTATCACTCGGCTCTGAAGCACGGTCCGAACGAGCCGAACTACGAGGAACTAAACGAATTCGATCCCGAGACGGGCGACTTCGAGTGGCACAAGATCTTGATGGAAATCAAGGAACGCAACCCGAAGATAAACAACGTCTATCCGGAAATCGGCTCGTCGTTCGGCACGTTGGCGATTGCCAATCCCCTGATGTGCCAGCACTTGATCGGCCGCAACGTTAAGACGTATGGCGCGGATCACGTCGTCTGGGGCACCGATTGCCTGTGGTGGGGTTCGCCGCAATGGGCCATCGACGCGTTCAAACGGTTCCAGATTTCCGACGAGCTGTGCGACAAGTTCGGCTACACGAAGCTGACCAAGGAAGACAAAGCAAAGATTTTCGGACTCAACGCGGCGAAAATCTACAAAGTGGACCCCGACGAGAAACGCAAGAACATCCCGAAGGACGAGCTGTCTAAGCTCAAGACGGCCTATCTCGAGATGGGCGGCACGCGCGAAAACGCTGCCTACGGTTGGGTGCGCGACGACGTCAACGCCTGACGCGACGTCGCACCATGATGGATACGAGTTGCAACTACGAGGCAGAGCTTAACCGCACGCGGCGCACGATCGTTCGAGACGGTCTTGCGCCGCGTTTTTCGATCGGGCCCACAGTGCGGCGGCGCAGCGCGCGTCGGCACGACGTAGTCTTGCGAAGCAAAGGACAACGGCACTGATGAAGGGGTCCTGGTTTTCCCGTCGACCCGCGATGCGCCCGGCGACGTTGCTCACCGCCGGTTTCGCGGCGGCGTTGGGACTTGCCATGTTGACCGCGCCGGCACCGCGCTCGCTGCGCGCAGCCGATCCGCCCGAGCCCAAGAAACTGGATCCGGCCGCCTGGGGCAGCGATCACGTGGGCCAGGGATTGCCGTTCTACATGGAAAGCGGCGAATGCCTGTTCTGCCACCGCAACGAGGTCGGCGGGACCTGGCAGAAGAACCGCCACAATCTCACGATTCGCGAGCAGTTGGCCGACGACCCGGCGATGCAGGCATTGCGCGACGGCGAAGCCACGGCGGAGCTGGCCGACCAGGTCGAGCTCATCCTGGGCGACACCCGCGCGCAGCGCTTCCTCAAGCGGTCCAAGGCCTACGGCAAGGTCGATCTGCTTTCGCCGGTCGCCACGTTTGGTCGTGGGCGGCGTGCCCGGCTCACACATGCCGACAATCCGCACTGGGACGGCGAGTCGTTCGCCCTGCAATGTGCCGGATGCCACACGACGGCGGTCAACCCAGAGACGAATGCCTTTGCGACCGTGTCGTTGGACTGCTACACCTGCCACGGCGATGCCACCGAGGAGCATGCCAACGACCCGACGTTGATCTCGCTGGCCGAGGCGCGCGAGGATCCGCCGGCGGTCGTGATTTCGATCTGCGCGTCGTGCCACGTTCGATCTGGCACGTCCAAATCAACGGGCCTGCCTTACCCCAATAACTTTGTCGCCGGCGACAACCTGTTCAAGGACTTTCAGGTCGACTTCGATCAGGCCGACGACGAACAGCTCAATCCAGCCGATCGCCACGTGATGACCAACGTACGCGACGTGGTGGTGCATGGACGCGAATCGATGACCTGCCTCACCTGCCACGACGTTCACAACAGCTCAAGTAAGAAGCATCGCGAGCTGGCCGTCGAGGCGATTTGCTTCCAGTGCCACGACCAGCGAGAGCCGATCACGGGGTACAAGCGCTACGACGTCCACAGTGAGCGGTGTCAGTATTGAGCCGACTCACCAGAGGGCGTCGTCGCAATCTGCCAACCGGACTGCGCAGAGGTGCCCGACGAAGCATGACGACGAAGGACTTCGTCAGTCTGCCGCGCTACTTCTTGTTGGCGAAGCGGAAGCGAATGTGCTCTTCTAGCACACGGCGATACTCTTCGACTTCGATCTCGCGTTCGCTGCAAATCAGAAACAGCGTGCCGTCGTCGCGGAAGTTTTCCGAATCCCACGCCATCAACTCTTCGTCGGTCCACGTGGGGTCGTACTCGGCCAGCTCTTCGTCGGACTTGCGACTGAAGAACGACCGCAGGTTGATGTCCGTCTCGTCCATCGCCATGCCCTCGGGCAGGCGCTCGTAGTTGATTCCCGTGTTGTTGGCTTGATCGTTCATCGTGCGCATCTCGCAAGGCGGTGTGTACGGGTTAGGCGTCCTGCAAGCCATTGTAGCCACCAGGACGCCCGAGTCACCAACTGCCGCTGGCGAACCGCACGGGGGCGATGGGACGTCTTCCTGGAATTGCTCGGCGGGCTTAGGGCTGACCCAGCTCGGTGTTCTTGCTCAGCGCGACAATCACGCTGTAGGGAACGCCGGTGCGCGAAACGTCGCCCCAGGTCCGATAGGGCCGTCCAGCAAGAATCCGCGGAGCCCAAACCACGCCCACGCCCGGCAATCGCTGAATATCCTCGATCTTGCAGCGATTCAAGTTGAGCTTGCCCAAGCCGGGTGGGGTCTCGGGGATCAGCGCGGGCGGACGCGACAACAGTCCGGGCGGCACGATCAGCGGTTTCCTGTTCCTTGTAGTCGGAGTGGTGCCCGGTTTGGCGGGGGCCTTTTCGGGTTCTGTTTTGGGTGCGTCCTTGCCCGTATCTTTCTTGGGTGCGGTCACACTCGGCTTTTCCGCGACCGGCTTTTCTGGCTGCTTGGCGGGCGTGGCGGGCTTTGCTTTCTCCGCGCCGTCTGATTTGGCTGCTGGTTTTGCCGCTTCGGCGGCTGCCGGTTTGGCATCGGCCTTATCGTCCGCGTCGGCTTGCTTGGCTGGCTTCGAATCGGTTTTGGCCGGCGGATCGTCAGCCACAACCAGCGTGGTCAGGCCGAACGAGCAGAGCGCCGTGGCAACCAGCGCGAATCGTTGGGTGGTGTGTCGGTTCATAAAACAACCTCGTGCGGTGTGCGGCTGCGAGTCGTCGGGTGCGGCCGGTGGCGGGCGAATTTGCGGCGGTGCGCGGTACTGAAGTTTACCACACGACAACCGCCGCGTGGCAACGGAGGTCTTTTGCCAAAGTGGCCAAAAAACGGGCGAAACGGGCGTCGCAGGGGCCCCTCGTGAGGCGTGTGCGCGCTTGGTGGACATGGCCCGGTGCCGCTGTCCACAATGTCGCCAGACGTGCCAGCCGAGCGGCACACGCCGTTGTACCCGCCAAAAAGCCGGCACATCCAGCCACAACCCGGAGAAGGCAACCATGCAGCGACGCGAATTCCTCGAAAACAGCCTGGCCGGCACGGCCGCCTTGACGGCCGGTACGCAACCCGCCCGAACCAATCCACAGCCAACCGACGACACAACCAACGCGGCAACGCAGGTGCAGGTCGAACGCGCCCAGCGCGGCAAGCCGCACGCGGGCAAGGTGCTGGCCACGATCGCGCCGCATTCCGACGACCATTCGATCTTGGCCGGCGGCACGATCGCCAAGCTGATCGCCGAAGGCTACACCGGCTACTTGATCCGCACCAGCAACGACGAAAAGGATTCGTACGACGATTCGCTGGGCCAAACCATTTTGGACAACGAGCGCGACAACGAGGCGATGTCCAAGGTGCTGGGCATCAAGAAGGTCTACGACCTAGGCTATCGCAATCACCGCATGGACGACGACTCGCGCGTCGAGATGCGGGCCCGGCTGATCTTCTTGATCCGGCTGCTAAAGATCGACACGATCTTCAGCTACGACCCGTGGGGTCACTACGAGGAAAATCCGGATCACTGCGTCACGGCCCAATGCGTCGAAGCCGCCTGCTGGATGGCCGGCGGGCATCTGGACTTTCCCGAGCATCTCGAAGCCGGGCTTGCACCGTACAGCGTCAGCGAGAAGTACTACTATGCCCGCGGCCCGCAACTGGTCAATCGCGTCGTGGACATTTCGTCGACCATCGACCAGAAGATGGCGGCCATTCGCGCGAACAAGACGATGCTGGGGCACATGGTCGGCGAGTTTCGCGACGCGCTGGCGGCTCGCAAGCTGAAGCTGCCCGAGTTGGAAGGCGACCGCGACGCCGCGATTCGGGCGTATGCCGACATGCGGTTCCGCAGCGGAGCAAAGCGCCGCGGCGAGCCTTACGGCTTGGAATACGCCGAGCAGTTTCACCACATCGGCCCGGACACGTCATTGGACGCGTACGTCACGCAGCACGCCGTGCCGCTGTGAGTCCGGCGCGTTGCGCTACCAAGCGACCCGCGATATGCGCGGACGAATTGCGCGGTTGCCGAGCGCGCGCCGCACCGTTCATGCCGGCTGCACGGCTTTGAACACCAGCTCGACCGCAATCAGCATCATCGCCACGTCGCCCAGGATATGCACGACCCACGGGGCGACAATCGAGTCGGACTTGGCATACAGCGCCTGCAACACCTGGGCGAACACAAACAGCCCGACAACGGCCAGCGCCAAGGGCAGCGCCGTGACCCAATGGTAGATGAACAGCAGGTGTTGCACGGTGAACACGGTGGCCGGCAATAGTGTGCCGATCCAGGGCCGCTTCGGCGCCAACAACCCGAAGGCGAAGCCACGGTAGAAGAACTCTTCGATCAGCGAGTTGACCAGGATTGTGCCCGGCGCGATCAGCAGCACGGTCGACGCGGTAACGCTGAATTGTTGTTGGATCTTGGCGGTAATCGCGGCTTTGTCCAGCAGCAGGTGACCCACCGCGGCATATGTCACGAGAAAAATGCCGCCCGCGACGAAGCCCAGCACGAGCGCCGTGGGCAGGTTGTTCCGCCAATTGCGCCACTTGAAGATGTCGCGCCCCAGGCTGATTCGCTGGAACCAGCAGTAGACCAGCGGTGGAATGATAAAGGAGAGCTTGTAGGCCGAGTTGGCCAGTGCGCCGCTGGCGCCCAACAGCACCTGCGCAGCGATGATGACCAGGGGCAGCACGACGAGCGCGATGAGTCCGTACATGGCAGTATCCGCGGAACTTGAGCGTGCGAGTCGGTACTACGCGCCGCTTGAGAAGCCTTGAAGCATCTGTCGCGGGGCGGTTATTGCCGGAGTCTTTCTGCTCGACGGGCCGCGTGTTTTGCCAAGTCGCGCGGTCGTGGCTGATCTAGGGCTATTCGGCCTTCGCCGCCATTTTCCACAGCAGCACGTTGCCGCCAGGATCGGCCGTGGCCAGGCGCACTCCGTCGGCGTGTCGATCCATGGCGCGGATCGAATCGGGAAACTTGAAGTCGAAGAATTCTTCTTTCTGATCGAGCTTCCAGACAAGCAGGTGACCGCCGTCGTGGCCGCTGGTGCTTCCGGCGACGAATTGGTCGGCATGAAAGAATACGCCGGTCGCCTTGCCGCGAAACTTCTTTTTGGCCATCAGCGACTGCACCTTTTCGCCCGTCTCGAAGTTGAACACCAGCACCAGCGGCGTGCCAATGCCGGCGAACGCGTTGGAGACTTCGGTGATGCCGCCGCAGGCCAGGTACTTGCCGTCGGCCGAAAACGAGATCGACCGAATGCCGCCGATGTCGGCCCGAAAGCCGCCATCGTATTTCCATAGCGGCGCCGCGTCGAACTGCCGCAGTTCTTCCCCGCTGGCCAGATCCCACAAGCGGACCACGCCTTTCAAGTCGCCCGAGACCAACAGCGGCAGCGTCGGGTGAAAGGCCACGTTGTAGACGTGGCAGGTGTGACCTTCGAGCACGTCGACCAGGCTGCCATCGACCGCGTTCCACAGCTTGACCAGATGATCGTTGCCGACCGTGGCCACCAAGTTGCCGTCGGGGCTTACCGCGACGGACCGGGCCCAGCCATCGTGCGCCTCGATCGTGTGTTGCGGCTGGGGTGCTTCGGCCGTGGCATCCCAGTAGATCAACCGCCCGTCGTACCCGCTGCTGTACAGCGTGCTGCCCGAGGGGTGAAAGGCCAACGTCCAAACCCAACTTTCGTGGCCGACCAGCGGCGTCACCTTGCCGTCGTTCAGGTTCCAGCGTTGGATCGAAAAGTCTTCGGCCGAGGCGAACACGAACTGCCCGCTGGGATCGAAACGGCACGTCAACAGCGGGCTGCCGTGCTTGTACTCGCCCACCTTGTGGATCTTTTGCACGTCGACCGCGGGGACTTCTGCTTCGGAGGTCATGCCAACAGCTCCTCGATCGCGGCCGCGGCCGGATCCGCGACTGGAATCGGCCGGCCGCCGGCGTCGAACTTGTGCGCTGGATCGACGCCCACGGCCCGCAAGTACGTGTGAAACAGATGCCCGTGGTCCACTTCACGATCGGCCACTTCGGTGCCGTTGGCGTTTGTTTTGCCAATCACGGCGCTGGGCTGGATACCGCATCCGCCCAGCGCCACGCTCCAGGCCTTGCCCCAATGATCGCGTCCAAATCGTTTGTTGATCTTCGGCGTGCGCCCGAACTCGGCCATCACGACCAGCAGCGTGTCATTCCACATGCCCCGATCGACCAGGTCGGCCACGAGCGTGGCAAACGGACGATCGAACTCGCCGAGCTGCTCGATGTGGAAATCGAAGTTCTCATAGTGCGTGTCGTAGTTCGAGTGGTTCACCTGCACGCAGCTAACACCGTGTTCAAGCAATCGGCGCGCCAGCAGGCAATGCCGCCCGAATTCGCTGTCGCCGTACCGATCCAAGTCAGCTTGTGGCTCCTTGGCGACGTCGAACACGTCGCGCTGAGTCATCAATTGTTGGGCCTGCTCGAACGACGAAGTAAACGCGTCGGTGTCGGCCGTGCGGCGGCGCCGCGCGAAATGGCCGTTGACGATCGAACGGAACGCGTTCCGCTTTCGATCCGCCACTTCGCTCATGCCCTCGGGCAGTTCCGTGTTCTGCGGTGGTTTTCCGTTGCCCAGCGAAATGCTGGCGTAGCGCGGGCCCAGAAATGATGCGTCGCTGCCCGAGCCGCCGCTACCGCCGGGCGAGATGTGAATATGACCGGGCAACGGCAGCGCCTCGGGCGAGAGCATCTTGGCCCCGACCGCGCCCAGGTGCGGATAGTCGGCAACCGGATCCTGGCGGCGTCCGGTCGTCATGCAGTAGCGGCCCTTGCCGTGATCGTTTTCCTTGGTGTTGATGCTCCGCACGATCGACAGATGGTGCATCTGTTTGGCGGTGTGCGGCAGCAGTTCGCTGATGTGCGTGCCTGGTACCGAGGTGGGGATCGCGCGGAACGGTCCGCCCGTGTCGGTGCCCGGTTTCGGATCCCAACTCTCGAGTTGGCTTACGCCGCCGGCCAGGAAGAACACCAGGATGTGCTTCTGCTTACCGGCCAATTCCGGCATGGCGGCCTGCACCAATCGCGGCAGCCCCAGCGACGCTCCGCAGGCCGCGCCGGCCAACGTGCCCAGAAAGCTGCGCCGCGCGAGCAGGTGTTCCTCGGACTGGCATGCGTAGTGGCACTTCATCGCCGTGTCCTCCGTAGGTCTCGGTCGTCCAGCGCGCTCGTGGCGCGTCGGTCCATTGAAATTGTTCGCTCTACCGCCGGTCAATGATTGAAACGGAACTCGGTCGAAGTCAGCAGTGCCCAAACCATGTCGCGCACGGCCTCGGCCCGGGCATCTTGGGCCGCGTCCAAGTACTCAGCCACACTTTGATGTTCTTCGTCGTTCGGTCGGCGCGTGAGGACCGACAAGTACAGTTCCTCGGCCACGGCCGCCGGATCTTCCAACTTGGAGAGTCGTTCGGTCAGGTTGTTGCCGCCCGGCTTGAGCCAACCGGCCAGCGTGCCGCCGTTGGACAAGAACAGCGCCTGATGGACGGTCGCCTGAAACGTGGGCGATTGGCCTGGCTCTTGGCCAAACAGCGAAACGAACGGACCAACCTTGCCGCGCAGTTTTTCGTCAACGCGGGCTTCGAGTAACTGGGTTTCTTCACCTGTCCGCTGTTCGGGCGAGAGATCTTTCTTCGCCTCGACGTCTTTCTTGACTTGCTCCGCCAGTGCCGTGGATTGCTGGTCGACCAGCCCCACGGCCTGCATCGTGGCCCAGGCCAGTTGTTCGGGCGAGAGCGGGCGCAGCGGAGCCAGCGTGAAACGCAACGTCGCCTTCTCGGCCAATGTCTTCCACGCGTCGTCGGCGGCCTTGCGAGCGTCGGCCAGTTTTTCGGCCGCGGCCAGTCCGGCTTCCTCGGCTTCGAGGATCTGCTGCTGGGTCGCGTCGGTTTGCGCCTTGATGGCGGCGTACTGTTCGTTGGCGGATTGCGAGGCCGTTTGTGCCGCGTTCGCGGCGGACTCGAGCGCCAGATAGTCCAACACCGCCTGGCCGTCGACCATACGGGTTGCGAGTTCCGATTGCCGGGCTGTGGCCACGCGCAGTTTTTCTTGAGCGTCGCGTAACGTCGTTTCGGCCGATTCCAAAGCACCCCGCGCGAGCGTCAATTCGGCCACGGCCGGCTCGAGCTGCTTATCGGCTTCAGCCAGCTTGAGCGATGCCGCCTGCACCTGCGGTGTTTTCTCCTTCACCGTTTTGCGCAGCGCGGCCAATTGGGTGTCAACCTCGTTGGCCCGCGTCTTGAATTGGGCTGCCGCTTCGGCCAGCGGCTTGTCGTCGGGCAGCTTGGCCACGGCGGCGTCGGCCTTGACCCGGGCTTCGACCAATGCCTTGAGGATGTCTTCCTTGGTCTTCGACTCAGTCACAGCCGCGGACAGTGCGGCGGCCAATTCGTCCGAGGCCTTCTTCGCTTCGGCCCGGGCTTTCTCTGCGGCATCGCGCTTGGTAGCCGCCGCCGAAAACTTCTCGTAGGACGCATCCACGGTGGTCGAAGCGGCCTGCGCAGCCTCTTCAAGCGTCGTCAACTCGGCCGCAAGTTTTTCCGCTTCGGCCTTCCAGCTTTCGACCGTCGACTGCCCGGTGGATGGATCGAGTGCCAGTGACGCGCGGGCCGGCGCGGCGCTTTCACGCTGATACGCGCGCGACAGGGCCACCTCGCGGAGGAAATGCTTGAGACGAAAGTCGTTCTTGACCAAATCATCGGCCAGCACGGTCAATAGCTCCGACTCAATCGCCGGATTGCCGCTGTGAACCATGTCCAGCGGGTGGGCCAGCCCACGACCCATCATCATCGACCACAGGCGATTGGCCAGGTTGCGGTTGAAGGCGTCGTTGGAGCCGTCGGTTGCCAGGGCCGCGAGTTGCGCGCGGCGGCTGAATTTCGGAATAGGTCGCACGTCCTTGGCCGGCGCCACAACGTAGGCCTCTTCCTTGGCCAACACCGGCTCACTCATCGGCGGCGATTGCGGGAGCCGGGGGAGCACGCGCTGACGGCCTTCGCCGGTGAACACCGAGGTGTAGGTGACTTCCCCCTCGGCGTTCTCGGCGTAGTAGAGCTTCTTTTCCTTCTTGTCGTCGAACAGCACACCCCGATTCACGAACGCCTTGACACCGTAGTATTCCGATTGCAGGTAGTCATCGACCAACGGATGGTCGTGACACTGTGCACACTGCAAGTCGCGGCCGAAAAACAGTCGTCCGATGTCGCGCGCCAACAGATCCGGATCGGCATCGCGATCAAAATAAAACTTCACCGCTGGCCGCAGTGCCGGGTCCACGCCGTCGGCGCCCAGGATCTCTCGCGCCAATTGGTTGAGCGGCTTCTCCTCGGCGATGCTCTTGCGCAGGTACTCGCGCCAATCCTGGTCGGAGATCGTCCATTCCGGGCCAGGCAGTCGGCGCTGGCGTCGTCGCTCCATGAGCATGACGTCGAATGTGTTGGCCATGTGCCGCGCGAACCGCGGATGCGCAAGCAAACGATCGACCAGCGCCTGACGCTTGTCCGGCGACGTGTCATCCAGAAACGCGCGTGCCGTCGCCGCGTCGGGAATCGTCCCGATTAGATCCAAATACGCGCGCCGCAGGAATGCCGAGTCGGAGGAAAGTTCAGTGTGCGGTCCCAAACTGGCGCGCTCCAGCAGCGCGTCGATTCGCGCGTGCAACGGCTCTTCGTCGCCCTGGGCCATCGGCGGCGCCACCGCAAACAGGACCAGCAACACAACCAACGCGCGCTTGCGGAACCAGACGCGGCGCATAAGAAGTCCTCCCATGGCACAAGCGCGTTGGACCGCGGCGTTGGGCATCAATGGGTCTCCCGGCGACGTTGTCGTTGGCGCTCGGGCAGTCGGGGCGACGTGCGAAGCAGCGCGTCGGTCCGGCCGCGTGACAACTCACAAACGGGCCGGCGTCCGTTGCGGGCAAGGCCGGCGCGGATTCAAAGGCTGGATCTAGGTGGGAATTCGTTCGCGGGTCTGGCTTCTATTCGAGCGCCGCATCGTGCCGCTCGGCCGCGACGTGGCAACCACGCATAAAAACCAGCCAATATGATAGGCGGTTCCCGAGTTTGCGCCAACCTTTGCCAGCGGCCAGCCCGACCGCCGTCCTCGCGCCTGCGAGGTTTGCGGATTTTGGGGGGCATGCCTAGAATCGCCGGAAACCTCAGGCGAAACAGGCCCCACTTCGGACGATCACAACGATCTGGAAACGTGCGACCGGATGCGCCGTCGGCATTCGATCGCACCGCGGAGCAACGACCATGATCCGCCGCGCTTTCATCATGCGGCTCAAACCGGAGGCGATGTCCGAGTATCGGCGCCGGCACGAAAGCATTTGGCCGGAGTTGGTCGCCGAAGTCGAGCGCTCCGGCATCGCGTCGATCAGCAGCTTCGCGCGCGGCGACGAAGTGATCGTTGTTTCCGAAGTCGCCGATGCGGCCGCATGGCAGCGCTTGTGGGAGTCCGACGTCCATCGTCGATGGACGAAGCTAATGGAGCCGTTGGTCGCGGCGCGCGACGAGCACACGCTCGAAGCCGCGGAGTTGGCTGAATTGTTTCACATCGAAACACAAGCTGCCGAGGCCACGTCCGCCCCGACGCGGAACCAATCGGATGGGCAGCCGCCATCCGCGCAGGCGGCTTCCAAGTCGCAGGTCGACGGCGCCAGGTCGCGCGTATCGGACATGATCCGGCAGGCGCGGCAGCTCGACGGCGCGACCCAGGGTGCCGTCGGCGCGCACGCGAAAGCCCCCTGTGCTCCCGACCCGGCGCCCAAGCACAAGATGGCTGCCCGCAGCACGCGGCAACCGGCAGTCCGGCAATCGACGGACGACAAGGGTGCTCCGCGCACCACCAAAGCCAAACGCAAGACAACGACGGGATCGAAGCGTCACGCATCGCCCCGTTCGACCAAGGCGGCAAAGAAGAAGCGGACCAAGCCGGCCACCGGCAAGAAGAGCAGCGCGAAGAAGAAGACCAAAGCGCGAAAGGCCGCACCCAAGACGAAGTCGCGCTCGTCCAAGGGAACCGCCAAGAAGACGAGCAAGAAGGCCAGCAAGAAGGCCCGACCGAAGAAGCGGCCAAGCGCCGCCAAGACGCCAAAGCGCCGGCCCTCGAAGAGCAAGCGAGCCAAGAAAACTGGCGGCGCGCGAACCCGTTCGGCTCGCACGAAACGCACGAATGCACGGGCCGCGAAACGGGCCGGGTGATGTCGCCACAATGCGCGCGACAAAGCACCAGCGTCAGGCGGTCTAACCCTGTTGCACCAAGTCGCGGGCCGCGTCGGTGATGCGCTCGAGCACGCTCGACCAATCTTTGTGCACCGGTTGCCGAAAGAGCCGCATGGTCGGATACCAAGGGCTGTCGTCGCGGTCGTAGTGCCATCGCCAGTCGGGCGCGAAGGGAACGGCTACCCAAACCGGCACGCCCAAGGCGCCGGCCAGATGCGCCGGCGACGAATCGCAGGTGATCACCAAGTCGAGATTGCGGACCAACGCAGCCGTCTCGTGAAAATCGGTCAGTTGCTCGTTCGTGTCGACGATCGACCAATCTGCCGCCGTGGTCTCGATCTCTTCGACGCCCGCGTCCTTCTGCAAGCTCACCAACCGCACGCCAGGCAGTCGGGCCAACGGCTCGAACAGCGCCAGCGGAATCGATCGCAGCCGATCCGTGCGATGGGTTGGACTACCCCGCCAAGCAATGCCGATCTTGAATCCCTTGACGTCGTCCAAGCGCTTGCGCCACGTTTCGACGAGCGCCGGATCGACCGACAGGTAGGGTGTCTCGTTGGGAATCGTCTCGAACGTGGTACCCAACACACGCGGCAAACTCATCAGCGGAATGCGCACGTCGCACGGCGGACGCTCGTCGCCCTTGGCTACGACGTTGTGCCCGGAGTATTGCAACAGGCTGACCAACGGCGGACGCACCTCGACAAGGATCTGTTTGGCGTCGGCTTCTAGCAACGGCACGAACCGCATGAAGTGCAGCGTATCGCCGAAGCCTTGCTCGGCGTGGATCAGTAGCCGGCGATCGCCCAGCGCCTCGCCCTCCCAGAGCGGCTGATCCAGCCCGTGCTGCGGAAAGTCCGTACACGTCCAACGCCACTCGTACTCGTCCCAACCTTCGGCAAAGTCCCCGTCAGCCAAGCGGGCCAGGGCACGGTTGACGTGGGCCTGGGCATAGTTGGGACGCATGCGCAGCGACTGATCGTAGCAGATTCGCGCTTCGTCGCGCCGGCCCAACATGGTGAAAACGTTGCCCAGGTTGTTGAGCGCTTCGCCAAAGTCGGGTCGATAGGAAAGCGCTTTTTGAAAACAATCAAGCGCCTCGTCCAGCTTGCCCTGGATGCGATAGACCGACCCCAGGTTGTTGTAGGCCTCGGCCGAACGGGGTTTCCCCTGGATTGTGTTTTGGTAGTGTTTTTCTGCTTGTTGTAGGTTTCCGT
>CALFYT010000051.1 GCA_937952415.1 uncultured Planctomycetaceae bacterium
ATAAACGGTAGGGTGCGGGCGCTCAGTTGATCGTCCACTGGAAAGTCTAGCACGCGCACCGCACGCGGGACGGCCGGATGAGCCTCCCCTGAACGATCTCGGGATATACCGCGCGGGTCGTGCGGGATGCAGCGGCTATCCGCCCCACAGACCTTGCCCAGCCGGACAAGTTTCGCGCCGCGAGTTGTCCAAAAACTGCGCGCCACGGCGCTGCGCGCACGCGACACTTGGATCGGCTTCGACGGCGGTTCTAATCGCCGGGCGGGAAGTATTTGGTTGGGCGATACGTTCCGTCGGCGCAATGGGTGAGAATCGCGACAAGTGTGCCGGCTTGGTCCAATGCGGCGCACGTTGGCGCCGAGCAGTTCACGCCTCGGATCGTGCGTCCGTCTGCCAGGTCCCGTAGGTCGTCTGGTGGCACGGTGCAGACCGGCATTTGGTCGCACACCGCCAACACCGGCGACAGCAGGTGCGGGCCCACCGAATCACGATTCAACTCGTCGACGCTTACCGCGGAATCGATCGTAAACGGTCCGATCGCCGTCCTCTCAAGCGCCACCATCACCCCTGCGGTGCCCACACTTTGTGCCAAATCGCGGCCCAGCGAACGGACATAGGTTCCCGAGCCACAAACGACTTGCAACTCGAGCATCGGATAGTCGTACGCGACGATCTCGATCTTGTGGATCTCGACCGGCCGGGCGGCCAGTTCGACCGACTCGCCGGCCCGGGCCCGGGCGTACGCACGTCGCCCGTGAACGTGCAGTGCGGAATAGGCCGGTGGGCGTTGCTCGACGCGGCCCGTCCATTCAGCGGCGGCTTGCTCCAATTGTTCGCGGGTCGGTCGCGGCGGATTGGTTAGTTCGGTCACGTCGCCTTCGACGTCCTCGGTCGTGCTGCTTGCTCCGAGGCGAAACGTCGCGCGGTAGTGCTTCGGCATCTGCTGCACAAACTCGACCAACCGCGTTGCCTGCCCGAGGCCAATTACCAAGACCCCGGTGGCCAAAGGGTCGAGCGTGCCAGCGTGACCGACTTTGGCGGGCTTGACCAGTCGTTTCACCTGATCGACCACCCGGCGCGAAGTGACGCCGGCCGGCTTGTTGACGTTCAATAGCCCGAACAGTGTCATCGTGGCGTCACAAACCAGAGATCTCGAAATCGTACAGCTCGGCGATTTCCGCGGCCGATTTTTCGGCCATGCCCGTGAACCGACCGTACAGCGCGTCGACATCGCCCACACCCAGTCCGGCCAATGTGCGGAACTTGTGCTCGAGCAGCGACGGCAGATTGCCGCTGGTGTTGCGCGCGTGGCCTTCGGGATACATCACCAGCCCGCTCGAAACGCTGCCCACGTCGGCATGCTCAATCTCGAGCGTGGTGGGAATCCCGTCGGGGTATTTCTCGTCGTACTGCTTCCCTCCGTGGCGAAACTCGATTCGCTCCATGAGCTGCCGCGTCAGCGGATCGAATAGCGCCGGCTCGTCGTAATCGGCCGGCACCAGCATCAGCTCGCGCCAGCCGGCTTGTTTCAACTGCAAGGCTTTGCGCAGCAGGGTCGCTACGATGTAAACCATCGAATGGTCGGCGCTTTGACGCGTGCGCGGATCGCGTTTCGCCGGGTCGCCAATGATGCCGAATGCCGGCTCGTAGATTGTGATCCGCAGCGACGTGATCTTTGCCGGGTCGGACAACAACTCCGGATGCTTCGTCAGCAGATCCATCAGTCCCTGGATCGCGCCGGCCGACTGATGCTCGTACAGCCCCAGCTTGAAGTGCATCCCCATCACGGCGAAGTCGTCGCCACTTGCCGCCAGCGCCAGGTCGAACGGGCTGGTCTCCGCGTCGTCGGGTTTCTCGAACAGGCAGAAAATCGCCTCGGGGTTGCGAAAGATGTCCGCGGGCCCCACAAATCCACGCATTGCGCGCCGCATGCTCAACACGGCGACCTCGGAGCTGATCGCGGCCGAAGCGCCCTTCGAGTCGGAAAGCTGCTTGCCGGCCCGAATCGCGCGAAACGGAATGTAGTGGGCCACGACCAGGCCGATCGCCGATTCGATTTGCTCGGGCGTGGCACCCAGCGCGGCGCCGAACGTGGCCGCCGAACCAATCGCGCCGTGTACGACGTGATCGATCTTGTGATTCTTCAGCGCAAACACTTCGGCCAACCGGCCCCGAATCTCGTCCAGCAAGATCATCGCCCGCAACGTCTGGCGGCCGTCAAAACCCGCCAACTGCGCCGCGGCGACCGCGACGGGATAGAAGTCGTTGTGGCCAAACTCCCCTTTCGTCGCACCACGTGCCGGGTTGTACCCAAAGTTCGTGCCGTTGGAGTCCCATTCGCGCACGGCCGAGCTATTGGCCACCACTGCCTTCTCGGGCATGACCTTTGCGCGCGAACCGAACAGCGGCACCCCCTGCCCTGCCGCGCACGCGTAATCGGCCGCTTCCTGTCGCAACACCTTCGGGGCATTCGCACCGCAAGCCAACGCCGAAACGCCGCAAGCGATGCTGTCGAGATGAAACTGTTCGGTCTTGTCAAAGACCGACTGGTGCGGATCACCGAGCTTGCCCGACAGAAAGTCGACGGCGTATTGTCCAATTCCTCGGGCCTGGTTCTCGGAGCGCGACAGGACTACCCATTCGTTCGACACGCAATTACTCCCGGGCTTGCAATGAGGTTCATCGTTTCCAGAATGCCGCGCGGCATGCGGCACCCTCCCACGACCAGCGCCGCGGCACGTTTCGCACTGGCCATTTGGGCAATCTACCGGCGTTTGTACCGCGTTGTAAAGCGGCGACAGAGGAGGCGGTTGCTGGTCGCGTCACACGACCGATGCTAGGATGAAATCCACGGTCGCGTGAAACGCCAGTCGGTGCCGCTGGCACGACAATTAGCGACGTCAGTGCGAAGTCAGAGGACCATCCCGGCACTGTCGCGGTACGCCGCGGAGGTCGAGTTTTCGCCGTTGGTAGTTCAACGGCGGCTGCGCGGTTCGATCGTAGCTCCACGTTCGCTTAATCATTCGATGGCCCGCGGATCACCATGCAACCAGAACGACTTGGACCCTATCGTCTAGGCAAACTGATTGGCAAAGGCGGCATGGGCACCGTCTACGAAGCGGTCGACGTCGAGTCGGGGCAAGCCGCGGCCGTCAAAGTACTTTCGCCAAGCCTCGCGTCCGACGAGGGATTTCGCACCCGATTCGAATCAGAAATCGAGTCGCTCAAGAAACTCCGTCATCCGAACATCGTGCGACTGTACGGCTACGGTGAACAGTCGGGCACGTTGTTCTACGCGATGGAGCTGGTTCACGGGACGAGTCTCGAGGAAGAGATTTGCAACGGTCGCCGCTTTGATTGGCGCGAAGTGACCGAAATAGCCATCAAGCTCTGTCGGGCGTTGAAGCTAGCACACGACCACGGCGTGATCCATCGCGACATGAAACCGGCCAATGTCATGCTCGCGACCGACGGCGAAGTGAAACTGTCCGACTTTGGAATCGCCCGACTGTTCGGCAACACCCGACTGACTGGCGACGGTGGCGTGTTGGGTACGGCCGAATATATGGCCCCGGAACAAGCCAGCGGCGGCCACGTCACCGAACGCTGCGATCAGTACAGCCTGGGCGGGCTGATGTACACGCTGTTGGCCGGCCGGGCGCCGTTTCGCGCCAAAACGCTCGTCGAGATGCTTCAGTTGCAACGCTACGCCGATCCAGACCCCGTGACCCGATACGCTCCAGATACGCCCGACGAGCTGGCCAGGATCATTCACCAGTTGCTGGAAAAAGAACCGCAGAAACGCTTCGCCAACACAATGATGCTGGCCCGAAGCTTGGAGGCAATGGAACGGGGTCTCTCGGTGGCAACGCATCGCGGCAGGGACTTGATCGCCGAGCCGCCGCAACGGCCCGCGAGCGAATATGTGGGCCGCTCGTCGCAATCTCCGACGTTGTCACCGGACGAATTGGCGGCGCTAAACAATCCGGATCGTCCGCCGGACGCCGAAGCCACGGCGGCCACGATGGCACATGGCCAGTACGTCGAGCGATCGGAGTCGGACGAACAAGAGGCCTCGCCGGCTAGCGATCGCTACACGAAGGTCGATTCTCGTCAATCCGTCACCGATCAACCAACCGAAGAGCCAAGCGGTTTCTTCTCCGCGCAAACATTCGTGCTGGCGGCCGCGCTGGCGATGTTGCTGGCCATTGGCTGGTATGCGATGCAACCGCCGAGTGCCAACCGATTGTATCAGGACATTGAAGCCGCTTCGGCCGATGGCGACATCGATCAAATGAAGGCGGCCCTGCCCAGCATCGAACTGTTCTTGAAGCATTACGCCGACGATCCGCGGGCGGAACAGGTTCAAACGCTGCAAGCCGAAGCCACGCAAAGCCATCCCGCGCAGCGAGCCTATACCGAAGCCAAGCGGCTGGCCATACTCAGTCCGGAGCTGGCGGCAGCCAAGTTTCAGGCCCTGATCGATGTCTTTGACGATCCCGAGAATCCAGACGAGGTGCCCGGCTCGGTACGGCATTTCATCAAGCTCGCGCGAATCAAGCTGCACAGCATTCAGAAGCAGATCGCCCAACGGGTCGCGGTAGACCGCGAAGCGCTTGAAGGGCGACTGGCGCGGGCCGACGAATTGGCCGACGAGAATCCGGCCGCCGCGCGACGAATCTATCAGGGCGTTATCACGCTCTACACCGAAAAGCCCTGGGCCAACGGCTTGGTCGAACAGGCCCGCGCCCAACTCGATCGGATCAACGACTCACAGGCCGCGGCCAACTGAGTACTGCCATTCGGACGGACTGCCGATCGCGCCTCGCGCCTGTTACCGCCGTTCGTTTCGTTGCGACCCACTGCCAGACGCCGACCGAGCTCGGTGGTTTTCGCCCCGGCGTGATTGAACTATAACCAAGCGTTCGCACTATAGGATTGTGTATGGCCCCGTCCAACAAACGAGCAACCAGCCCCGGATTCCCGACCACGCGGATGCGCCGCTTGCGCTACCATCCGGCCGTGCGCGAATTGGTGCGGCACACGCGTCTGGCGCCAGCCAATTTCGTTTTGCCCTTGTTCGTGCGTCCCGGGAAGAACGTCCGCGCGCCGATCACGTCGATGCCCGGGCACTTTCAACTTTCGGTCGATCAGTTGCCGGGTGAAATGGAAGAAGTCGCCCGTCTCGGCTTGGGCGGCGTGATCTTGTTTGGCATCCCAGACGCCAAAGACGCCCACGGCAGCGATTCGACAAGTGACGACGGCATCGTCCAACAGGCGATTCGCGCCGCGAAAAAGGCGGCGCCCGACGTGCTGCTGATGACCGATGTTTGTTTCTGCGAATACACCGATCACGGGCATTGCGGCGCGACCAGCGATCGCACTGGTCGTACCGACGTCGACAACGACGCGACCCTGGAAATGATCGGCGCGCAAGCCCTGAGCCACGTTCAAGCCGGCGCCGACCTGGTGGCCCCCAGCGGCATGATGGATGGCATGGTTGGCGCGATTCGCACAACGCTCGACCAGGGTGGATTCGAGCACGTACCGATCCTCAGCTACGCCGCCAAGTATGCCAGCGCTTTTTACGGGCCGTTTCGCGAGGCTGCCGAAAGCGCGCCGCAGTTCGGCGATCGGCGTGGCTACCAGATGGATCCGGCCGCGGCCGCCGACCAGGCACTGCGCGAAGTCGAGCTCGATTTGGCCGAAGGGGCCGACATGATCATGGTCAAGCCGGCGCTGGCCTATCTCGACGTATTGAGGGCCGTGTCAGGACGTTTCCCGGGTGTGCCGCTGGCCGCGTACAACGTCTCGGGCGAGTTTAGCATGGTCAAAGCGGCTGCCGAGCGCGACTGGATTGACGAACGGGCCGTGGCCCTGGAGTCCTTGATCGCCATCCGCCGCGCCGGGGCCAGCATCATCCTGACTTATTGGGCCAAGCAGGCCGCCGCCTGGTTGGTGACTTGACCCTCCGCCGACCGTCGGCGCGTTTCCAAACTCGGAGCGCCGCTGCCGGCCACCCACCATCGAAGGCACCTCGGCCGATCCTAATCAACACGCAACGCAACCATGACACCCACGCAACCTGCCCATCGGTCGGCTGACGACCCGACGAAGGCCCTGCCGCGCAGCCAAGACGCGTTTGCCCGCGCCCAACAACTAATCCCTGGCGGCGTCAACAGTCCGGCCCGGGCGTTTGGCGCGGTCGGTGGCGAACCGGTGTTTTTCGAGCGGGGTGACGGGGCGTACCTGTATGACCTAGACGGCAACCGGTACATCGACTACGTCGGCTCCTGGGGCCCCATGATCCTAGGCCACGCACCGCCCGAGGTGGTCGAAGCCGTACAAGCCGCAGCCGCCCGCGGAACGAGTTTCGGCGCGCCGACGTTGGCCGAGAACGACTTGGCACAGTTGATCGTCGACGCGGTGCCCTCGATTGAGCGCGTGCGGCTCGTCAACTCCGGTACCGAAGCCACGATGAGCGCCATCCGCTTGGCGCGCGGTTTCACCGGTCGCGATGTGATCGTCAAGTTCGCCGGAAACTACCACGGCCACGTCGACAGCCTGTTGGTAGCCGCCGGAAGTGCCGCGGCCACGCTCGGCGTGCCGGATTCGCCGGGCGTTACCCCCGGTACAACCCGCGACACGCTGGTGCTGGCATACAACGATCCGGTCGGCTTGGAAACAGCCTTTGTCGAGCACGGAGATCGCATCGCGGCGGTCATCCTCGAACCGATCGTCGGCAACATGGGCTGCGTCGTGGCGACTGGCGAGTTTCTCAAGGCGCTGCGATCGCTTACGGAGAAGTACGGTGCGCTATTGATCTTCGACGAAGTGATGACCGGTTTTCGTGTAGCGTATGATGGAGCGCAGTCGCTGTTCGGGATCGTCCTCGACTTGACGACGCTGGGAACGATTGTCGGCGGTGGGCTTCCAGTGGGCGCGTACGGCGGCCGGGCTGACATCATGGATCGCATACTGCCCAAGGGCGACGTGTTTCAGGCGGGCACTCTAAGCGGCAATCCGTTAGCCACCGCCGCCGGAATCGCAACACTGCGACAACTGCGCGATGCTCCGCCGTACGCTCGGCTCGAACAACTTTCGGCGCGGTTGGCCCAGGGACTTGGCGAAGCGGCGCGGTCCGCCGGAGTGGAACACACGCTGGCTAGGGTTGGCAGCATGATGACGCTGTTCTTTCATCCGACGCCAGTAACTAGTTGGGACGTGGCCAAGCAATGCGATACGAAAGCCTATGCCCGATACTTTTGGTCAATGACCAACCAGGGCGTGTATTTGCCGTGCAGCCAGTACGAGGCGCTGTTCGTCTCGGCGGCACATACCGAGGCGGACGTCGACGCCACGCTGGCTGCTGCCCGGATAGCTATGGGCCAATTCGCGGGTCCGGGCGAGTAGTCCGCAACCCGACGGCCGATTGCGGCGAACTAGGCTGCGCGAAGCATTTCTCGAAAAATTCCCCGAGATTCGGGCCCTAGCGACCGGAAGCGGCTTGCCGGGATGCCAGCGCCAGCTTGACGGGAGTCTCCTAAGTGGAATGGGAGAAAATACTTACGTATCCCAGCCGGCGAGGGACCGGTATTTAGAAAAAAGAAAAAATTCTGGGTGAGATTGTTGTAAGTTGTAGGGGTTGTGACTATATTTGGGGTCAACGTGCATAGCTTCGTTGCTAGGCAAGGTTAGGCAACTATTGTTCTCGTTGGACAAGGAGACCGCTAATGCGTGTGAAGAACAAGGGTGGTACTACGCCTCGCGATCGGCGTCTAGATCGCAGAAAGGTGGCGGGCGTTGCAGTATTGGCTGCAACTCTTCTCCTCGCCCCGACCGCTCAGGCAGGCGTCATTGAGTTTGAAATCCTGCCTGGTAGTTTCTTTGGCCTGGTCCAGCGCTTTGACGTGCTGGGTGGCGCCGCAACCCTCGTCGGTCACTCGATCGGATCCGGTTTTGCGCCGGGCGATCCGGACCTGGCCTTGGGAACGCAGATTCCCGATGCGAAGGCCCTCGCGCTTGCGCCTACTGCTCCCGCGTGGGGCAGAATCAAGGCCGACGTTACCGACGGTGCGTCAATTAAGTTCCTTGCCGGCGGTTCGGCGGTGAACTTTGCCGACACGGGCGTTTACCCGCCTGGCCGCACGCCGAATTCCGGTGGCGCGGTTGATCCGGGCGGTGTTGCCCCGGGCCAAATGGGTTTCCAATTGAACACACTCGCTGCCGGTGGTACGCCGGGATCGTTTGGTTCTGGTGCCGCCAGGATTTTCAACTATCGTGCCAACTTTGGCACCGTTGACCTCACGGCTACCGTGGGCAGCACGCTTGACGGTGGCCCCCCGGCCGTGTTCGCCGGAGGTACGACCTATCTTCCGATTCCATCGGGCACCGACGGCCTTTCGCTGCTGGCCACCGACGGTTGGGAAGATGTGGCAACGCTGATCATCGATCAGTTGTATCTGCCCGAGTTTGGTACCGCCGATACGGGCTTTCCGGCCCCGATCGTGTACACGGGCGGGCCAGAAGGCGTTAGCCCCATCGACTGGGACGGCGTCACGCTGACCATCCCGTTGGACTTCTACCTGAGCATCCCCGAGTCGTCCCCGGGCGCCGGAGATGGTATCGACGTAGACTACGTTGGTGTAATTTTGGCTTCGCCGGTTGTTCCCGAGCCTTCGTCCATCATCTTGTTGGGCGTCGGGGCGGTCGGTCTTGTAGCTTGTGCACGACGTTTCCGAAAGCGACGGGCTTAATCGCCTGACTTTGCCTTAGCAAAACCTTGAGAGTTTATTGAGCAACGAAGCTCGCCACCCACCCGGGCCTCCGATATTGGATATCGGAGGCCCGGTTCATTTTGCGCTGTTGCGGTTGCGCAGTGCACTTATGAAGGCGGATGGCTCGAACTGCCCGAACGACGCATGTGGCGTCAGTGGCTCATGGCGCGGCGCCATACGTGAGTCTTGAAAGGACTCACGGCCTGCGAGGATCGAGCTTCTCTTCCGCCGCCGCGCGGCGAACGTAGCGCGGGACCACAGAAAAGACGTCGCCGCGCTCGCCGGCGACAAACCGCTGCCGGCCGATCGCGCCGACCGCGGCCGCCGTGGCGTTCCACAGCGAAGCATCGGCAGCGACGATGCCCGGCGGAAGCGCATCAAAAATCGACGTCAGCCCGGTGCCAGTGACGTGGATGCCGGGCGACAGCGATCCGATCCAGTCGGCACGTGACACAATGCGCGTCGTGCCGTCCGCCTGCAACGAACCGTCACCGTCCCGCGCGAACTGGGCCGCGAACAATTCGCTCCGCTGTGCGTCGAGCACGACCGCTACGCGCGCCACCGGGTCGTCGACGCGCGACGCAATCGCCAGCATGCTGTCGACTTCCACGATTTCGCATCCGGTCGCATAGGCGAACGCCTTGGCCGTGGTCACGCCGATCCGCAACCCGGTGAACGAACCAGGCCCAACGGCCACGGCAACCAGTTGCACGTCGCCCGGTTGCCATCCCACTTCGCGCAGCAGTTCGGCCAGGCTCGGTGCAAGCGACCGCGCCGTTCGCCGGTGCCCCTCGATCGTGCGCTCGGCGAGGACCGACTCGCCGTCCAAAGCAGCGACCGAGCCGGTCAGGTCCACGGTTTCGATGGCCAGGATGCGCATGGAGAGTTGAAGATGAACAGAGCTTTGCGACCGGCAGCCGCCGCTTCGGGCGCCCGTCCGTTCGCGAATCGCTCCATTGAACGCTATTGCACCGCTCGGGCAAGGCCTGTCTCGGCCAGCGCCTCGCGCGGCGTGCCCACACCGATCTGGCCGCAACGCGGTGGTCGGCCGCGATTTGTAGGGATCGCGGTACGGCGACCACTGCGGAGGCCAATTGCATCAGCCGACTTCGATTCGTTATACTCGACGTCGCTTCGCTGGTCCCGCCCTCCCCCCGCCCAAAACGGAGCACGAACCATGGACGAGTTAGCCCACAAGCTCGACCACCTTGCCGCGGCACACGCCAATCCGATGGTGCCGCCCGCCGGTGACTTATTGCGGGTGGGTTCGCGGCGTTGGTTCTTGCAGACCGGAGTTGCCGGGCTGGCCGGATTGGGACTGGCGGATTTGCTGCGCCATTCGGCGCAAGGCGCCTCGTCCGGCGCCGACCGCAAGGCGGTCATCCTGTTCTGGCTTTCCGGCGGGCCCAGTCATCTCGACATGTGGGACCCCAAGCCGAACGCGCCGCAGGAAATTCGCGGGCCGTATCGCGCCATCTCCACCAACGTGCCTGGGATCCAGGTCTGCGAGCACCTGCCGATGCAGGCACGGATCATGGACAAGTTGAGCGTCATTCGCAGCGTTGATTGCACGGCCAGCAATCACACGCCGATCACCATGCAGGCCGGAAACGAGTTGGCCCGCCGCACCAACGACGGTAACGACGGTGCCGGCTATCCGTCGATGGGCTCGATCGCCGCCAAGTTTCGCGGACCGAACAACCCCGAGATGCCGCCCTTCATCGGACTAGCTGACAGTTGGAAGTCGGACGTCTGGGGCGCCGGGCACATGGGCGGATTGTACGAACCAATCAGCGGCAAGGAACTGACCGGGCGTTTGGCCATGCCCGAGGGCATTAACGTTCGCCGATTGCAAGACCGACACGACCTGCGGCAACAGTTCGATCGTTTGCGCCGCGGGTTGGATAGCGCGGCCGACGTGCAGACTTCCGATCGATATACCCAAATGGCCTACGACATGGTCGTGTCTGGCAAGGTACAGCAAGCGTTCGACGTCGGCCAAGAAAGCGACGCGATGCGTGACGCCTATGGGCGGGAGAGCATCGGCGAAAAGGCGCTGTTGGCCCGACGGCTCGTCGAAGCGGGTGTCACGTTCGTGCTAGTAAGCGGCGCTTGGGGCTACTTCGACCACCATGGCGACGAAGTCCGCTGGGGCGGAATTCAGAAAGGGCTGACACCGCTACTGCCGCGCGTCGATCGGGTCGTGCACGCGCTGATCACGGACCTGGACGATCGCGGGCTGCTCGATTCGACGTTGGTACTAATGATGGGCGAGTTCGGTCGTTCGCCGGTCATGACCAAAACTGCCGGCCGCGGACATTGGACCCCCGTGATGTCGATGCTGGCTGCAGGCGGTGGAATGCCCTGTGGTCAGGTGATCGGCGCGAGCGACGACAAGGGCTATGGCGTCAAAGAAGCGCGGGTGCGGCCGGCCGACATCGCCGCCACCACGTTCAAGCATCTGGGCATCGACCTGAATTCGCACTGGACCAACCGGCAGGGCCGCCCGATTCCGATCGTCACCAACGGCGGCCGGCCGATTCCCGAGTTGTGCTAAACCCTCGGTGCCACCTCGATCGTCGGACGACACCCCGTTGCGCGCGGCATTCGGGGGTACCTTCGCTGCTACTGCCCGCCGCGCTCGCGCTCTTGGTCGCTCCGGTCCGTGCCGCCGATCCTGCGGTAGCACCTGTTGCGCGGGTGCGCCAAATCACCTTTGGACCAGCGCACCACTTTTTCGGCTACATCGGCCATTGCCGTACCATTCCCTGGAACTCCAACGGGCGCTACGTGCTCGCGCTGCGGACGACGTTCCAAAACCACATGCCCAGCCGCACCGACGCGGCCGACATCGTGCTGCTGGACGCGCAACGAGATTACGCCGAAGTGGAGGTCGATCGCACGCGGGCTTGGAACTTTCAGCAGGGCACGATGTTTTACTGGAATCCCGAGAGCGCCGAGACGCAATTCTTTTTCAACGACCGCGATTCTGACAACAACACGATTTATACCGTGCTATTCGATATCGCGCTGCGCGGCGCGCAACATGCACCGCGGGGCGGCCGCCTGCGCGAGTATCGATTCGACGACACGCCGGTGGCCAACGGCGGCGTCGCGCCGTCGGGCAAACGATTCGCCGCGATCAATTACGCCCGGATGGCCCGCTTGCGGCCCGTGACCGGCTATCCGGAAACCGTTGATTGGACGGAAGGCGTTGCGCATCCGGCTGACGACGGCGTATTCGTCGTCGACATTGCCACCGGCGAAAAGCGGTTGGTCGCCTCGTTCGCGCGGCTTGCTTCGCTGCTGCGACCAACGCATCCGAATGTCGACGACGTTTCGCTGTTCATCAATCACACGCTGTGGAGCCCGGACGGAGAGCAGCTTTTCTTTTTCTGTCGCGGCAACTTTGGAAACAAGCAACAACGAATCAACGCCGGGTTTGTGGTCCGTCCGGACGGCAGCGATCTGGCGCTGCTGGCCCATCACTTCGGCGGGCATCCGGAGTGGCTCGACGGAAACCGAATGATCGGCCGCTGGGACGCGCGGCAAGGCGTGTACGATGTCGAGCGCCAAGCGTTCGTCGGTACACTGGGCAAGCCTGAGACGTTTGAGCAACCAGAGGGAGACATCGCCTTGTCGCCCGACGGCAAGTGGCTGGTCAACGGTGCCAGCATTCGCGGAGAGAACCGATACACGTTTTACCGGCTTGCCGACGGGCTGACCGTACGCGGCGGACCGCTGTCGCGCGGACCATTCGTCGGGGGCACGTTGCGGATCGACGGCGCTCCGTGCTGTAACCGTGATGGCACGGCCGTCGTCGTTACCGCGATTGCCGACGACGCTGGGCGCACACGTCAGATGTTTCTGCTAGAACTACCCTAGACTTCGCCAAACGCGGTGGGTGGCGTGGCGCACTGCCGCGTGCCTCTTTCGCGACACGACCGCAACGGTAGGACGCAACGACGTGCGTATTGGACTCTTTGCCGATTGTCACGACCACTTGGGTAACCTGCGGTTGGCAGTTGATCAGTTTAATCGGCGCTCGTGTGACGTGGTGTTGTTCGCTGGCGATCTGGTGTCGACGTTTGCTGTTCCGCCGCTGCGGGCGCTGCGCTGCCCGTTCGTCGGCTGCTTTGGCGACAATGAGGGCAACCGCGTCGGGCTGCTGTCGGGCATGCGGATCGTGGGGCGATTGGAAGAAGCGCCCGTCCGGTACGAGACACCCGACGGAGTGCGATTTGTGATTGTGCATATGCTGACGCAGCTCCGCGGCTGGACCGATCCATTCGACGTGCTGGTCTACGGCCACACGCACAAGCCGGTGGTGCGCCACGACGAGTCGGGTCGGCTGATGGTCAATCCGGGTGAAGTCAGCGGTTGGACGTTCGGGCGGCCAACGATCGCGCTGATGGACACCTCGTCGATGCAAGTCGAATTGATCGACCTGGCCGCACCGTCCGCCGAAACTGCCAGTAGCAAGAGTGCCACACACGTCATGCCAGGCCGCGATCCGGCTAGCGCGCCAAGCCGATCCGCGTCCGGCGGCTGACATTTCGCGGGCTGGAGAGAATTACCGGGCGGTTACCGTCCCACGAAACGCCGCCACCGTATTGAAGCCGATTGCCGGTGGGCAATGTCATCACCTTGCGCAACACTTTGCGCAGTTGGCCGGGCGTGGGCTGGTCTAAGTCGACGGCGAACAGGTCAACGACGTTCTTGCCACCGGCCATGCCGGTTCCGATCAGGTAGATGTTGTCGAGAGCGTCGGCGACCAGGTTGATCGCCTGATACGGCGCAAATTCCTTGTCGGGCCGCCAATCGCGCGTATCCGCGCCCTCGACCTGCCACCGAGAAGCCAACTCGAATCGGCATGCCTCCGACGCCAGCGGCTGACCATTGGACAAATAAAAGTCGATCGCGCGGCTGTCCCAATTCGCCACCGCGACCAGGTAATCGTGATCGCGGCCCACGATGCCCACGCCACCGGCCGTTTGGTCCTTGGGTTTGCCGGCGCGGTGGATCGTCAAGTGCGGATACCGTTTTGGGTTGGCCGGATCGGCAACATTCCAAAACTGGACCTCGGACCGCGTCTTCTGTTGATTGTCTTCCAGCCCGACGACGAGCACGTTGTCGGCAACCTGAATCCCACCGGCGTGCCGCAATGGCGGCAGCCGCCCGTCGGACGGAAAGGTCAATCGGCTGACGACGCGACCGGTGGTCGTCGGATCGTCTGGCAGCTCGACGATCAGCAGATAACCCACTGTCGTCGAGTCGTGCGACAGCAGCACCAGCTGCGGACCCCCGCGCTGGGTGCGCACCATCTGGATTCCCTGAAGGTGACCGCCGGGCGGAAGCGTCGTGTTGTTCCCGTCGAACTCAACCGCCCTAGCGCGCGACGAAGCCCGGTCGATGGCTGCCGGTACGTCGTCAATAGCCGGCGCGTTGGCAGTGGGCTCTCTGGCGGCAGCAATCGCGGCGCTCAGGGCCACAATGCAGATGGCCACACATGCCGCCGCCTGGCCGGCAGATACCAACAGCCGACGCCGGTCGTGCATCAAACGCATCGGCCCGACTCCGCCACAGACTGCCCGCGACCTGCGGTCATCACTCTTGACCCAACAGCCGCGCAGCTTCTTCCAGCAAGAACTGCGGCTTGAGGAACGGTTCGTAGCTGATGTCCTGCCAGCGGACTAGCGCTTCGGCGTCAATCAAGAACGTGCCGTGCAGCGCCATCTTCTCGAAGTCGTCGTACGCCCGATAGTCCTTAAACACGACCAACTCGGGATCGGCCGCCAGCGGAAACGGGACTGGTTCGTTGGGCGACAGCTTATCGAGCGAGGCGGCCAGCGTGTCGAGTGGCTCGCTGCTGATTGCGACGATCGAGATTCCCGCGTCGGCGAACTGCGGGGCCATTGGCGCGAACTTTTGCAATTGCTCGACGCAGTGCAGGCACCCGGACCCAAGATAGAAGATCACCACAACCGGCCGTCCGCGATATTGGTCAAGCGAGACCGGTTTGCCATCGGCACCAGCCAACGTCCAACTCGTCGCCGGAGTCGGTTCCCAGCGAAACGGGCCCAAGCTGGCCAGGTCGGGACGTTGCCCAACGTCAAGCGACAGTTTGCGCGGAATGCTCCAATGCGTCGGCAGGTCGAGTTCCGCCGCGATGGGTTGCAGCCGCTCAAAAACCCGATTGTCGAGGTCGGCGTCGGCCGCCATGGTTCGCAGTTTCGCGAACTGCTCTTGAGCCTCCTGTCGCTTGCCGGCACGTTGCAAGATGTCGACCAGCACCGCCAGCGGATAGACTTCGTTCGGCCCGTCGTCGACCGACTTGCGGGCGATGGTTTCTGCCTTTTCGTGATCGCCGGCCAGCGAAAAGGCCCTGGCGAGATGATCCTTGCGAATCGGCCCGTCGTCGCCGATCTTCGCGAACTGTTTCTTGGCGTCCTCGGGCTTGTCGGCCGCGAGGGCCGCGTAGCCCCGCAATTCGGCCAGCACCGGCTCAAACTTTTTCAGCTTCGCACCGGCCGCTGCCAGCGCGTCGGCCATGGCTTTCGCGACTTCCTTGTCCGATTTCTTTTCCTTGCGGGCTTTTTCTTCTGCGCGGTCCGCGGAAGCGTAACGGGCGGCTCGCTGTTTCTTAAGCAGGGCTTCGATCGCGGCGATCTGTTCGCCGGCCTTTTCCACGTCGCCCAACCCCAGCCAGGCCCGACCCATCAGCCGATGGTGCGCAAGCGTGGCGTCCAGATCGCTTTCGTCGGCCGCCGGCAAATATTGCGTGCCCGCGTAGTCCACGATCTCTTGCCAGCGCTCGTACTGCTCGAGCACGCCGCTAAGCCGCATCAGCCCGTAGTGAGCGCTTCCGCCCCGTTTCTCGGCTGTGTTGTACTGCGGATGGCGCGGCAGCTCGATCATATTCTTGGCCAGCGCCATGGCGTCGTCGACGCGGCCCAAGAACGCCAGGTTGCGAATCAGCCACTCATTGTTGTGCGCGTAGTTGTGGATCTGATCCGGCATCACGCGGTCGCGCATCATGTGGGCATGGTCGACGCGGGCCGAAGCTTCCTGTTGCCACGCTCCATCGGCGTAACGATGCAGGCGGGAATAGATGTGTCCCGGCATGTGCCACATGTGCGCGATGGCCGGCGTCGATTGGCCACCGAGCGAAGCGGAAACCAGTGCCCGTGCCGGCTTCTCGCGATCCCACAGGTGAATGCGGTAGTGATGCGCCGGGTGCATTGGGTTGGCGGCAAACACCTGGTCGAGAATCGAGTCGACGGCCTGGTGGCTGACGATCGGTAACTGTTTTTCCTTGGCCGTCATCCAACTACCGTTCTTCCAGATCTGAAGCGCGAGGAATGCTTTTGCTTCCACGTCGTTTGGATCGGCGTGAACCAGCGCTTCCAGGTCGCGGACGTACTTGGTGCGCCGCTCAATTGTGTCCTTGCCTTCGTACGTGGCGGCGAGCGCCTCGATCCAAGCCACCTCGCGCGGACTGGCGTTGCCATTCTTCTCTTGGGCTTTTTTGATGAAACTCTTGGCCCGCTTGTCGTTGTTCGCGTTGGCCATGGCCATTCCCCAGTAGGCCATCGCACAATCGGGATCCAGCGCCGCGACCTGGCGGAAGGACCGTTCCGCCTCGAAGTACCAAAAGCCGTGCAACTGGCCGACGCCCTGATCGAAGAACTTCTGTGCCAGCGGCACAGGCGTGGTGACTGGGAAATGCACGTTGCTTGTACCGCCCATCAGATAGGCTCGCTGGCGAGGACCCTCGTTGAAGACCTCGCCGTGCATCGAGTGGCCCGCCGCGGGGCCGGTTTTTTCCGCAGCCGCGTTCGCCGAGTCACGCGCGGCGTCCGGCTTCTTGTCGGCGGCGTTTGGCTGCGGCGCAGTCTCTGTCGCGTTTGGCTTGGCCGGGGTGCCTGCCGCGGCGACTTTTTCCGTGCCCGACGATGCCCCATCGGCCTCGGGCTTGACTTCGCCCTGCTCAGCCAGCAGATTCTCAGAACCAACACACGACAGGATCATGGCAACCAGCGCGGCACGAGCAGACAGCGTGGACATGGGGATTCCTTTGTCATCAGGCGGGTCGGTGCAAAGCCTTGCGCAACCGAATCTTTGCTCAACATTAGCCGGTTGCCCGACCGTTTGCAACGAACCGCGTCGACGCGGCGGTGGACCTTAACCGTTAGGGGGAACGGATGGGTATATTCGATCGATTTCGGCTCGACGGAAAGCGAATGCTGATCACGGGCGGCAGTCGCGGCTTGGGCCGCGAAATGGCCCTGGCCATCGCCGAAGCCGGAGCCGACGTCGTGCTCGTGGCGCGCGACAAAGACAACCTGGAATCCGCCGCCGACGAGATTCGACAACGGGGACGCCGCGCCGACACGATCGTCTGCGACGTCTCCCAAGCTGACGACTGCCGCATCATGTGCGAAACAGCACTGCGCGACTTCGGGCCGATCGACATCCTGATCAACAACGCCGGTGGCCGGCGTTTCAACGTACCCACCGAACAGTACCCGCTCGAACAGTGGCAGCAGATTCTCGACCTGAACCTGACCAGCACGTTCATCTGCACGAAGCACATCGGGGGCGCCATGATCGCCCGAGGCACGGGCGGGCGAGTTATCAACATCGCTTCGATGTCGGGAATGATCGTCAACCGCGACATCGGCGGCCGCAGCTACGAGGCCTCAAAAGGCGCGGTGATTCAGTTCACCAAGGCTACGGCCACGGATTGGGCCAAGCATGGCATCACGGTCAACGCGATTTGCCCCGGCGTTTTCATGACCGATGCAAACAAACGTTGGGCCAAGGAGCAGCCCGAGATGATGGAGATGTACCGCCAACTGGTTCCGATGTGCGAATTCGGCACACCCGAAGATCTGGGCCCCTTGGCCGTCTATTTGGCGAGCGATGCCGCGCGCTACATGACCGGCTCGGCGGTGGTGATCGACGGCGGATACACCGCATGGTAACCGCCGAAGCAATCGGGGCGGTACACGGTCGCCGGCAATCGTTATCATGCACGCGATTGCCGCCACGCACGCGACGGACCGATGCGGTGGTTTCGACGCGTCGAGCGCGTCGCGGCAAAACGTACCGGGTACCAACTCCAGGAGTGCACCACGACATGGCTCGTCACAAGATTCACTGCCAGTTCTTTTCCCAGGAAAGCTTGCTGGCCGCCGGTTGTCTCGACATTCGCATGTCGATGGCGGCCGCCGAAGAAGCGCTGCGCTTGTACGAAGAAGGTGACGTGATCTTTCCGGAGAAGATCGTCCAGATCTTCAACGACGAAACTCAGGAGCGGATCAACTGTCTGCCGGCTACGTTTCGAAAACGCAAGATCTGTGGCGTCAAATGGGTCTCGGTGTTTCCGCCCAACCCGGTGAAGTACGGCATCCAGAATCTGTCGGCCGCCATCATTCTTTCCGAGATCGAGCACGGTCTGCCAATTGCCATCATGGACGGCACGCTCTGTTCAAACGTGCGCGTTGGCACGATGGGCGCGGTGGCGGCAAAGTACCTGGCGCGCACGGATTCGAAGACGATCGGCTTCATTGGCGCCGGCGAGCAGTCGAAGATGCACATGATCGCCATGAAGACCGCAGTTCCCTCGCTTGAGCACTGCCGCGTGGCGGCCAAGTACGAAGCGGAGGAGGCGCAGTTCATCGCCGAGATGTCGCCAATCCTGCCGGGCGTCACATTCGAGGCCTGCAACACTGAACTGGGCAAGGCCGTCAACGGCGCCGACATTATCGTCACGGCCACCAGTGCCCAGGCACCACTGCTCAAGGCCGACTGGTTCAAGCCGGGCGCGTTCTACAGTCACGTCGGGGGATGGGAAGACGAGTATGCCGTCGCCAAGCAGTGCGACAAGATTGTCTGCGACGATTGGGAAACCGTGAAGCATCGCAGACGCTCAGCCGAATGTATAAAGACGGCGAACTGGCCGACAAGGACATTCACGCCAACCTCGTCGAACTTGTCACAGGAAAAAAGCCGGGCCGCGAAAGCGCCAATGAGCGGATCTATTTCAACGCCGTCGGGCTGGCGTACGTCGACGTCGCCATCGCGATCGCAATGTACGAACGGGGAATGGAGTCCGGCTTGGGACAGGATCTTGCGCTGCAGCAGGAGATGATCTTCGAGCACGAGAAGCTCAAGGACTGGGTCTGCGTCTAGCCATGGCTGCCGCGATGCTGCGGTACCACGGGCGCGGCCGGACTGGGCCCGTACGGTGCGCGACGCGAGCAGTTGCGCCGGCAGAACCGAAGTCCGCACTAGATTGGGTCTCGAAAGTGGCTCGTGGGCCAACGAGTGTGGCGTTTTGCCGCCCGGCGAGAATAAGAAACGCAGACGAACTCAAAGAGAATCGTCGCGATTCGCCGATGCCGATCCGGCGGGAAAACGACCGCACAACGCTCGATCGCACAAACGAGACCCAACCTGGTACCACTTTTGCAGGTCCGGAGCATGGCATGGTATCGTGGACCGCGCGATACTGACGCCAGGTGTCGCGCTGCGACGATCGCGAAACGAGGCTCGCACTGGCATATCCAAGGAAACAACGAGCATGATCTCAAGGCAATTTCAGTCAGTGAACCACCGCCCGCGTTGCATGGCCGCAGCATGGCACGACCTACGCCGCATCCGTTGCTGGTCTTGGGGCGGCCTGATCGTAATGGCCTGCGCCGCCATGGGCCCGACGGCAACCATGGCACGTGCCGCGAAAGATCGTCCCAACGTCATCGTCATTTTGGCGGACGATCTGGGCTACAACGATATCTCGTTGCACGGCAACAACATGCTCAGCACGCCGAATATCGATTCATTGGCGGCGGACGGAGCGCGTTTCACGCGCGGACACACGACCAACGCCACCTGTTCGCCGTCGCGCGCCGGCATGATCACCGGGCGGCACCAGCAGCGATTCGGGTATGAGTTCGTCGTGATTCCGCCGCTGTTCGTGCGGGCGTTTGACGGCACGCTCGGCGAGGAACAAGGCAACATCATCATCGACATTCCACCGGAAAAGCGGGTACCGGCTGCGGAGATGGGCGTGCCCACGTCCGAGATCACGCTGGCCGAGGTACTCAAGCAACACGGTTATCGCACCGGAGTCATTGGCAAGTGGCACATGGGATCGGCAAAGAAATTCCAGCCGGCCAACCAGGGATTCGACCACTTTGTCGGCTTCTATCCCGGCGCCGCACTGTTCGACGAGCGCGACGACCCGGACGTCGTCAATGCCAAGTTGCCCTGGGACGGCATCGATCAATTCCTGTGGCGGGCGCTGAGCAATTCGCTGATTCGCAACGGCCAGTCGTTTCAGCCGGACAAGTACATGACCGACGTCTTCGCTGACGAAGGCGTGCAGTTCATCGAGGAAAACAGCGACCGTCCGTTCTTTCTCTACATGGCCTTCAACGCGCCACACACCCCCCTGCAAGCTCCAAGGCGGCTATATGACAAACTATCGCACATCGAAGATCACAAGACGCGTGTCTATTGCGCAATGATCGAGTCGGTCGACGAAGCGGTCGGAAAGCTGCTCGCCAAATTGAAAGAGTCTGGTTTGGACGAAAACACCTTGGTCGTTTTCAGCAGCGACAACGGGGCCGCCCCCTACACGCGCATCCCGCATTGCAACCTGCCGTTTCGCGGCTCGAAGGCCACGTATTACCAGGGCGGCGTAGTCGTGCCATTCCTTGTGCGCTGGCCCAAGGTCATCAAACCCCGCACGGTGATCGACGCACCGGTGAGCCTGCTCGACATCTTCCCCACCGCGGTGGCGGCCGCTGGGGCAAAACTTCCGTCCGATCGCACGATCGATGGCGTCAGTCTGTTGCCGTTATTGCGGGGCGAAGTAGCCGAGCGGCCCCATCGGGCGCTCGTCTGGCGGAGCGGAAAGTACAAGGCCGTGCTCGCTGGCGAATATCGCCTCCAACTGGACGAAACGCAGGGCAAGGTGATGCTGTACAACATCCAGGACGACGTCGGGGAACGCACCAATCTGGCCGACGCGATGCCCGAGAAGGTCTCCGAGTTGAAATCCCTAATCAGGCGGGCAGAGCAGGAATTCGTCGAACCGGCCTGGCAAACGCCCGTTTACTCGCGCGTGCCGGCCGACATTTGGCCCGACGGAGCGCCCCAGGACGCGGAGTTCGTCTACTTTCCGATCTAAGCACCGGCGGCTGGGACGGCGCGCCAGCAGTACGCAGCACAAGTTGCCACGTATTACCGAGGTGGGTCAACCCGGCGATAGGCCTCGATCACGGCCAACTCCCCCTCACGCCCTGGCTGCGCATTGCCGTGCTCCATGCCCAAGATGCCGTCGTAGCCCCGCCGGCGCAGGTGGCGAAAGACGTTGGCGTAGTTGATCTCGCCGGTGCCCGGTTCATTGCGGCCGGGCGCGTCGCCTACCTGAAAGTACGCGATCTCGTCCCAGGCCCGATCGATGTTGCCGATCAGGTTGCCTTCGCTGATCTGCTGGTGATAGATGTCGAACAGGATCTTGCACGAAGGCCGATTGACCGCCTTGCTCAGCGCATACGCTTGCGGTGAATAGACCAAAAACTTTCCCGGATGATTGACCAGCCTATTCAGTGGCTCAAGCACCAGCGTCATCCCGTGGGGCTCGACCACGTCGCAGCAGGCTTTGAGCAAATCGGCGGCCAGTGCAGTCTGATAGTCGTGATCCAGCCGCGGGTTTATGTCGCCCAAGATCGTGGTGAGCCAGGTGGTGTTGACCCGCTTGGCAACCTCGACAACCTGGCCGATCTGAGCGACGACGCGGCGGCGCAACTCAGCGTCTTCGCTGGTAAATGTCGGCTTGTCGCTCGTGCCGCGCGTGCAAGAAATCACGCCCATTTGCAGATTCAGCCGCTCCATGGCTTGCGCGATGCGCTCTTGCTCGGCGATCGGCCGACTCTTCATGCCGTTGTCTTCCCATGCACGAAAGCCATGGTCGGCGGCGAACTTGAGTTGGTCGACCAGGTCGCTGCCGGCCGAATGACGAAACATGCCGAAGTGCGGCGCGAACGTGCATGTGAAAGAGTGGGCCGTTTCTGTTTCGGCCGATAGAGCGTGGCGCGCGCCGCCGAACACTAGCGCCAACTGGGCGGCGCCCACGCTCGACTGCTGCAGAAACTTGCGACGGTGCATTGGACGGTCGACTCGAGCTGGTGTGCGCGTCAAACTTCGCGGACGATCCCCGGCTTGGGCAACGGGTACAGCCCGTCGTCGTCGGGTAGCGTGCGCGGCATCGTCTGCCAGCCGACGATCTGGTCCGGGCCGAGCATCCGTTCAGACGTCGCCACTTCGTCCCACGATACGGTGCGCCCGGTGTACGTGGCGCTTCGGCCCAGGATGGCCGTCAGCGTGGCCGATGCGCCGGTTGCGACCTCGTTATGGGGCGTGTCGTTGCGAATCGCGGCGAACAGCGCGTCGTGCTCCGCCTGATAGGGGTTCACCGGGCCGGACACGCTGCCCGATCGAATTCGCGGATAGCGCCAGCTACCGTCGCGTCCTTCGAGTCGCGCCTTGCTGATCTCCGCCGACCCGTAAGTGCCGACAGCGAATTCGCCGACCAGCGGATCGCAACCGGGCATTTGGCGGCAGAATCCGAACATCTTGGTTCCGTCGGCATAGGTGTACTCGACGGCGTGGTGGTCGAAGATGTCGCCATAGTCCTTGCCGACGCGCATCAAGCGTCCGCCGGAGCCAACGGCCGAAACCGGCGGTCCACCCATCACCCAGTTGCAAACGTCCAGGTTGTGCACGTGCTGCTCGACGATGTGATCGCCGCTGAGCCACGTAAAGAAGTACCAATTGCGCACCTGGTACTGCATTTCGGTCAGCGAAGCGCGGTCGACCGGACGTTTGATCGTGCCGCCGTTCCAGTAGCAGCGCAACGTTTGCAGCTTGCCGATCGCGCCGTCGCGCAGTCGCTGTATCGTTTCCAGGTACTTTGGATCGTGATGCCGTTGCAGTCCGACGCCGACTTTGAGCCCCTTGCGCTGGGCCACCTTGCCTGCCGCCACCACGCGTGCCACGCCTCGCGGATCGGTTGCCACGGGCTTTTCCATGAAGACGTGCTTGCCCTGCTCCACGGCATATTCGAATTGCTCGGGCCGAAAGCCCGGAGGCGCTGTCAGAATCACAACGTCGGCCGCATCGATCGCGTGTCGATAGGCATCCAGGCCGACAAAGCGCCGCTCGCGCGGTACGTCGACCCGTGCGGCAACTTCCGACGGCACGCGTTTGCGCCGCAATGCTCCGCCGCTTTGCAGAATGCCCAGGCTTTGCTCGAGCCGATCTTCGAACGCATCGGCCATGGCCCAAAGTCGGACCGGACCGGCAACCTGGAGCGAGTTGGCAGCCGCGCCCGTTCCCCGATTGCCGCATCCTACCAGTGCGACCTTCAATGTGTCGTCACCGGCAGCATGGACCGGACGCGCCAGGCCACTGAGGGTCATCGCCGCCACCGCGGTCGACGAGCCTTGCAGGAAACGGCGCCGCGACGCTCGTTCGGAACCAGTACTCGACTCGGTTGACATCTCGAGGCTCCGGCAATGTGTGACGCTGCGATTTCAGGCGGGGCCGGCGTTCTGTGGCCAGCGGCGTTCGAACGGTCGACAAACGGACGGCGACGCTGGGCGGATACCTCCTGAGTCTACACCCAGCCCAGCGGACTTCCAAACTCGCGCCCGCATTGCCGGAGCCGTACTGAGCCCAAAGGCCGCCAATCGACGTTGGCCCACGGTGGATACGGCCTCGTTGCTCGAACTACAATGAGTCGTTCCCAGCCGCGCCGGCGTCGGAGCGGGCTGGCCCGCGAGCGGGACACCGTCGTCGCTTTCACTCTTGGCACGCACATTCGGAGAGCTGCATCATGATTTGTATTGGCCGTGGCCGGTTCGCGACCCTCATTCTTGCAACGTTCGGCTTGACGGCCCTGTTGGCGGTACATCCGGCCCGTGCCGAAGAGTCGGACGGAAAGCTGCGGATCATCTGCTTCGGAGCGCACCCGGACGACGCTGAATACAAAGCCGGGGGCGTAGCGGCCAAGTGGGCCAAGCTGGGACATCACGTCAAATTCGTTTCGGTCACCAACGGAGACATCGGGCATTGGCAAATGGCCGGAGGTCCGCTGGCGCAGCGGCGCACTGCCGAGGTCAAGCGTGCGGCCAGCGTGTTGGGCATCACGACCGACGTGTTGGATATTCACGACGGCGAACTGATGCCGACGCTCGAAAACCGACGCACGATTACGCGGCTGATTCGCGACTGGAAGGCCGACATCGTCATGTCGCATCGTCCGAACGACTATCACCCCGATCATCGCTACACGGGCGTGCTTGTGCAGGACGCAGCCTACATGGTCACCGTTCCGTATATTTGTCCCGATACGCCGCCGCTGAAGAAGAACCCGGTTTTTCTGTACTACTCCGACCGGTTTGAGCGGCCCAACGCGTTCACCGCGGACATTGCCGTCGCGATTGACGACGTGTTGGACCAAAAGCTCGACGCGGTGGACTCCATGCCGTCACAGGTGTACGAAGGCGGCGCCACCGGATCGGCGGAATTCATGGCCGCAATTCCCAAGGACCCAATCGCCCGGCGGACGTGGCTGGTCGAGAACCACGGCGGCCGCTACGCCGCGGTGGCTGAGAAGCATCGCGACGCCCTTTCCAAGTGGTATGGCGCGAAGCGCGCCGCCGACGTGCAGTATGCCGAAGCGTTTGAGATTTGCGAGTATGGCCGCCGCCCGAACGATGACGAGCTACGAGAGCTGTTTCCGTTCTTTGACGACTGAGCTCGTTGCGCCGAACCGGTCTGCGTACCAGACGTCGCATTGCATCCGTCGCGCAAGCATCGATCCCAGGCGCGACCGGTCACCATTAGACGGCCAGGGCCGTTAACGATTAGAATTGGTGTCGCACTGCACCGCCGGGTGGAATTCATGGTGGCGATTCGGACATCGCCGGCCCGGCGGCAGAATCTTTTGGACTCCACAATTCTCGCCCGTCGAATGCCCACGCAACTTGCAGCCCCGCGCACCTTTCAAGACATCTTCCAACCAGGACGCGTCGCCGCGCTTTGCCATCCCGATCGGCTGGCCGCCGTTGCTACGTTTTTCGGCATGCAGCCGCAGCGGGTAGACAACTGCCGTGTGTTGGAAATCGGGTCGTGGACCGGGCGAAATCTGCTGCCGATGGCCGAACGCCACCCGGACAGCCGTTTCATGGGTGTGGACCCGTCGGCCGAGCGGGTCTCCGCGGCGCAGCAACTGGCCGAGCGGCTCAAGCTCGACAACGCCGAGTTCCGCGTCGCGCCGTTGGACGCGATCGATTCCCAACTCGGCACGTTCGATTACATCATTTGTCACGACGTGCTGTCGCGCGCCGCGCCGGAAACGGAGCAGGCCCTGCTGGCACGATGCCGGGAGCTGCTCAACCCGCAGGGTTTGGTATATCTGTCCTTTCGCACGTTCCCCGGGGCGCTCGTTCCCGAGATTCTTGGCGACGCTGCCTGGCAACGCGCGTCGACCAAAGAGCAATCGGCCAAACGTGTCGCCGAAGCCCGAGAAGTTTTTCAGGTGCTCGGGGCATCGCTTCCTGCGGGCGCCGCTGGCTATCGGCGCCTGCTGCGTAACGAAGTCGAGTTTGCGCTCGAGCTTAACGATGCCGCCGTGTTTCACGAGTATTTGGGCGAACAGAGCCACCCGTTTTTTTTTCACGAGCTGGTCGATCAGGCGGCGGCGCAGCAGCTTCAATACGTGGGCGATACAGACATCGGCACCATGTTTGCCGCGTCGCTTGGCCCAGAGATCGAGTCCCGATTGATGCCCATCGTGCGCGACAGTACGTCGCTCGAACAGATCATGGATTTTCTGCGAAACCGCAGCTATCACCGCAGCTTGTTTTGCCGCGAGGACGTGGCCCTCTCGCGACATTGGTCACCGACGCGGCTCGAAGAAATCGCTCTGGCCGGCTTTCTGCGCCACCGAGGAGACGACTCATTGACGGCAGATGGGCCAGCCCGCTTCGAGACGGCCAGCGGGACCACGATTGCGTCGTCGTCGCCGCCGCTGAAGCTCGCACTGGCGACGATCGGTCAGCAGTGGCCCCAGGCGATCGCGTTTCGTCAACTGGTCGAGGACGTCGGGCGACAGCTCGAAGCGAGCGCGTCGGGCGGCGCCGGGCTGTCGGACAGCGACCGCGAAGAACTTGGCAAAAACCTCATCGAGTGCGTTGCCAACGGACTCATCGAACCGCGGGCCGCGGCGGATCGTTTCGTCGTCGACGTTAGCGATCGGCCGACGGCAAGCCCCTGGGCGCGGCTCGAGGCGGAGTCGCAACGAGAGGTGACCAACCGGCTCCACGAGCCAGTCCGGCTGGATGAAATGGCACACAGCCTGCTGCAGTACCTCGACGGCCAACATGATCGGGCCGCCCTGCTTGCCGTCGTGCAGGAAGCGGCAAGAACGGGCAGGCTCTCGATCCTGCGCGAGGGCATTCCGGCCGGCCAAGAGACCGTAAGCGGGCAGTTCCTCGAACAGGCGCTCGATCAAGCGCTCACCGGGCTGGCGCGAAGTGCACTGCTAGTCGCGTAACGCAAAACGTTTCTCCCCATTCGAAACAACTCACACGCCCAAGTCGATCACCGCATGTCGCAACCATCGCCGCCGTCCGATGTCGGCGTATTCAACAGCGAACTCCCCTTGCCGCAATCCCAACCAGAGCGGCTGGCCGCGATCGCGCGCATGCGGGGGATGGATCCGGCCGACGTGGAATCAGCCAGCATCCTTGAAATCGGCTGTGGCTCGGGAGCCAATCTCCTACCGCTGGCGGAACGCTATCCGGGCAGTCGTTTCCTGGGAGTCGATCGTTCGGCCGAGGCGATCGCCAACGCAGCGCAGATCGCCGCGACGGTCGGTTTGCGAAACGTCGAGTTCCGACAACAAGACAGTTGGAACTTCGGCGAGCCGGGTTCGTTCGACTACATCCTGGCACCGGATGTCTATTCTTGGGTTGATTCGGATTCGCGCGACCAGTTCCTGAGCGCTTGCCGCGAACAGCTCTCGCCCGCGGGACTCGCGTATGTCAACACGAACCTGTATCCCGGTTGGCGGGCCCACGAGCTGTTGCGCTCGATAATGCAGTTTCAAACGCGCGGCGCGCGAACCGACGCCGAACGGCTGGCAGCAGCGCGCACGTTGTTGGCATTTGTCGAATCGACGCTTCCCGCGGACGATGGCGGCTATGGAGCCATGATGCACGAATTGTTGGCACCGATTCGGCTTCAGCCCGACCGCGCCCTGCTACACGACTATCTCGGCGAGGCGGGATACGCCGCCTATTTCACGCAATTTGCGGCGCACGTTCGGCAACACGGTTTGCAAGTCGTCGGTGACGCGGGCCTTGGGATTCGACCCTACGACTACTTGCCGCCGCCGCAAGAGCGAATGTTGCGAGAATTGACCGCAGACCTCGACGAGCAACTCCAGTTGCGCGACATTCTGCAAAACAAGTCGCATCGGCAGGCACTTCTCGCTCGCGACCAGATCGCGCTGCAAGTCGAGCTGGACGCGACGCGCCTTGCCGGCACTTTCCTCGAAGCGCGCCTCCAGCCGGAGGAGCCCGAGCAGCCGATCGAATCGACACGTGATGCCAAGTTCGTCGGGCCGGACGGATTGTCGATCGTGACGGCGGTGCCCGCCGCGAAGGCAGCACTGGTGCACCTTGGTTCGATCTGGCCCAATCGCATCGCATTCGACGAGCTGCTGGAAGTGGCTCGCGCGCGGATCGAAGCCGCCGGCACGGAGCCTCCTCGCGGCAAGTCGATTGACAAGACCGTCGACGTGGCACGGTTGACCGAAACGCTTTTGCACTGCTGCGTGCCCGGCATCGTACAGGTTCATAGCACACGCCAGTCCTTCGTGAGCACGCCGGGCGAACGGCCGACCGCCAGCCCACTGGCGCGTTGGCAAGCGGCCCGAGAAGAAGTGACCACCAATCGCCGTCACGAGCCGGTGCGGCTGGAGCCGCTCGACCGCTACATCATGGTCCTGTTGGACGGAACGCGGACCGTCGCCGACGCGATCGAGCACCTGACGACGGCGGCGGCCGAAGGCCAAATAGCGCTGGTCGAACAGGGCGAACCCGTCGCGCAGGATCAATCGGCCGCGTTCGCCGAGCGGGAAATGACGGCCACGCTGGCCCGATTGGCCGAACACGCGCTGTTGATCGCCTGAGGCATGGCAAGCGCTGTGCGACGTGGGCCGGCTGGCTGACCTAGTCACGTTTCCGCTAGCCGCGCAGGGCCGCCAGCATCAGACCAGGCAGCTTCCAAACAGACGGCTTCGCCGTGAGGTCGAGCACTTTCCAGGCCAGCGGTTCGGGCCGTGCATGCGTCGGAAACCAAAGCGGTTTGGGCGAGATCGTCAGCGGGCCCTCGAGCACCGTCTTTTCGACGCTGGGCAGCATGAACGTGTTGTGCACCGAACCGATGCCGCTTTGTGCGTCGGCCAACGTTCCGCTCGGGTGGCCGCCCCACGGAGGGCTCATCATCGCGTAGACCAGCGCCGGCCAGTAGTTGATGCCGATCGATCCGTGCCGCAACTGCTCGACCGCGGATTGAAACGCGGCTTCGCCCTGCGGGTCGCTACGGAACGTCGGGTGTACCGTCAGCGCGGCGCTGAGCGTGCCCCACAGCTTGTTGTTGGCGAAGTCGACCGCCTGTTTGAGAAAGTCTTTCTCATCGGTGCCGTCCAGCCCGATTTCGGCACAGACGCACACGAACGACTCTTCACAGAACATGTGCGGGCGCTGTTCCGGATCGGCGTTGCGCACCAGCGTCCAAGGCAGCGTGTCTCCGGTGGCCGGAGGCTCTTGGCCCGAGAAGCGCTCGAATCGGTCGCGCGCCCCCGGGTAATACGCCCGACGCGGCGGCACCTTCGCCAACACCGCCTCTAGCTGGTCCAAGAACGCCTCGCGCTGTGACCAACCCTTCCAGGTGATGATCACCTTGGTGGCCACGCAGTTAAACGAGGCGTTGTTGACGATCGACGAGGCGATGTTTTCGGCCTGGAAGCGAAGCTGTTTGTCGGTGTACGGGCCCGGCACGACGATCCAGGGGCTGACGTTGCCCAATTCGCTGGTGATCGTCTTGTTGAGGACTGGATCGTTCTCGCGCTTGCGGCGCTCTTGTTCCGGACCTGGCGGGCCCCAGACGATCGCGTCGTGCGAGTAGATCGAACCGGTGATGTGGATTTCGTCGACTTGCCGATGCGCAACGGCCGCGGCGCCGACATCGGCACCGCCGTAAATGATCCGCACGAAACCGGCTTCGATCAGCCGCTCGAACAGACGCTCGAAGATGGGCCCGAGATATTCGTTGACCGGGTTCATCTTCAGCAGCACAACGTGGCCATCTTGAAAGACCTTCGAGATCACGTCGGTCGGCGGAATGCTCGAAACGTTGCCCGCTCCCAGGACCAGCACACACTTGGCAGGCGTTGGGCTCTTCACTTGCTCGCCCAGGCGGTCCAAGTCCTCCCGGGTGACCTTCGGGTCGAGCCACGCCTCGGCCTTGAACCCGGCAAAGATCAGCGAATCGAAGAGTCCCTTGGTCGGAACGACCGGCACGCGCAACGAGCCGTCGGCCCCCTGCTTCGGCGCGCTGGGCAGTGCCACCTTGCCGGTCGCGGCCAGCGACTTGAAATTGCGAATCAGAAGCTGTAGATGGCGCGCCGTCGCGATCGGACCGGCGAAGATCTCTTCAGCTCGTAGCGGACTGCCCGGAGCCAGTCCCTTCGCCTCACACGCCAGCTCGACCCACTCGGGTGCCAACTGGACAACGCGTGCCAGGCAGTCTTGCAGCAATGCGATGCGGTGTTCCAGCGGCAACGCCGTCAGGACCGGTTCCGCGGCCACCAGCTCGGAAACACAGCGATCGATCCGTTCGTTGGTTGCCGGTGTTTGTTCGAGGGCTACGGCGGACATGCGACACCTCCCGGTTCTGGGGCTGTTTGCGACTGTTTGGCGGGCACGTGGGCCATCACCCACTCAGCCAACGCGCAGATGGTCAGACTCGGATTGACGCTGAGATTCACCGGCACAATCGAGCCATCGACGACATACAGGTTATCATATCCGTACACCCGACCCAACTTGTCGATCACGCCCTGCGACGCATCGGCACCCATCGGGCAGCCGCCGAGAATATGGGCGGTGGACGTGGTGCTAAACAGCACCTCTCCCAGGTTGCTTGCCGGATCTCCGTCCATCTTCTCGGCCAGCCGCTCGGCCGTTTCATTGGCCAACGGGAAATATTTGGGCACCTTCTGGTCCGATTGCCACATCGTGTCCAGTCGCTTCGAAAACGGCCAGTACCACCGTCGTCGCAGGCCCAGGCTCATGTGGTTCGGCAGCAACTGCATCACCAGCAGGATGCCCGTCCGACGGGCCCAATGGGACGGATTGCAGTGCCGCAGGAAGCGCATCGGGTGGCGGATGATTTCGTACGCGTACCGTAACGGGCGCGGCCAGGGCGGCCCGCCGCCGACTAACGACGTGGTCAACAGCGACATGAAGTCCTGGCCTTCGCCGTAACGCACCATCTCGATGTGCGTGTCCTCGGTCGGCCAATAGCCCGAGGCGATCGCGATGCCGCGGGAGTAGTCGACGTCGCGGCGCCGGCTGCTGGCGCCGACCAGCGCCTCGCTGTTGGTCCGCACATAGTCGCCCAGGGCCTCGGAAAGCCGCGACAAGGATCCCCGCTGTTTGCAGCGCAGCAGCAATGGGACGGTCCCAAGTACCCCGCCGGACAAAACAATGCCACGGGCTCGCAACGTGCGACGCCGCTTGAAGATCCAATCGGTGATCTTTTGCGTCTCGACTTCGTATCCCCCGCCCGGCAGTTCGCGGATGTCGAGCACTTGGGTTTCCGGGATGACCTGCGCGCCCCGCTTCTCGGCGAAGTACAAGTAGTTCTTGTCCAGCGTGTTCTTGGCGTTGTGTCGGCAGCCAACCATACAGCCGCCACACTCGATGCACCCGGCACGCTCGGGCCCTTCGCCGTCGAAGTACGGATCGGCCACCGTCTTGCCTGGTTCGCCAAAGAACACGCCGACTTCGGTCGCATGATAGGTGTCGCCGCGTCCGCTCTCTTCGGCAATTTCGCGGAGCAGATGATCGGCCTCGGTCGGACACGGCGCCGTTGTCACGCCGAGCATGCGCTGTGCGGTCGCGTAGTGCGGGGCCAGATCCTCCTTCCAGCGACCCAGCGCGCTCCAGCGCGGATCTTCGAAGACGCGATCCGGCGGCACGAGCAGCGTATTGGCATACACAAGACTTCCGCCGCCCACTCCGCATCCGTGCAGGATCATCACGTCGCGCAGCAACGTGATCGCTTGAATGCCGAAGCACCGCGCGATCGGCGCCCACAGGTACTTGCGGATGTTCCAGTTGGTTTTGGGAAAGTCGGCGGTGCGCCACCGCTTGCCCCGTTCGATCACCGCGACGGAGTATCCTTTTTCCGCGAGTCGCATTGCCGAGACGCTGCCGCCGAATCCGGATCCGATGACGATGTAGTCGAAGTCGAACGCTTGTTCGGTCGCGCTGGCCATAGACCCTATTTGCGGCGAAACAAGGTTGAAATGCAAGCCCTGCGATGACCTCATGCTTTGCGCCGCACCCGGGGGCGACGCCCTAGGGCCCGCGCGCCATGCGAGCTAGAATGCACGAACCCGCGGAATCTACACGATGGCATATCACAGCACGATTCGGCACGAGCGATTCACGTTTGCTGACTTGCGCCAGTTGCTGGCCAAGGCGAACGAGGAAAAATCAGGCGACATGCTGGCCGGCATCGGTGCGCAAAACCAGCGCGAGCGCGTGGCTGCCAAACGCGCGCTCGCCGACGTGACGTTGGGGGAAATCGTCGCGAATCCGCTGATCGATCCAGGGCGCGATGAGGTGAGTCGTCTGATCGTCGAGACGCACGACGCCGATCGATTCGCGCCGCTGGCCGCAATGACCGTGGGTGAGTTTCGAGAATGGTTGCTCGACGACGCGACCGGTGCCAAACAGTTGGCCGACGCGCAATGGGCCATCACGCCGGAGATCGCCGCGGCGGTCGCCAAGTTGATGAGCAATAGGGATCTCGTGCTGGCGGCAGCCAAGATCCGCAACGTCACCCGTTGTCGCAATACGATGGGTCAGCGCGGAGTATTGGGAATCCGCTTGCAGCCGAACCATCCGGCCGACGACCTGGCGGGCATCCTGCTTTCGGCGGTCGACGGGCTGTTGTTTGGCTGCGGCGACGCGGTGATCGGCGTCAACCCGGCGATCGAATCGGTGGAAACCGTCTCGGCAGTGCTCCACGGCTTGGATCGAATGATCACGGTTGCCCAAGTGCCCACGCAGCACTGCTGCCTGGCACACATCACGACGCAACTTGCGGCACTCGACCGTGGCGCGCCGGTCGACCTGCTGTTTCAGTCCATTGCGGGCACCGAGGCGGCCAACGCCAGCTTCGGGATCAGCCTGGCCACGCTGCGCGAGGGCCGGGAGCGGGTGCTGGAACATCACAACACGCGCGACGTGGCGTGGGTCGGCGACAACGTGATGTACTTCGAAACGGGGCAAGGTAGCGCGCTGTCAGCCGACGCACATCACGGCATCGATCAACTGACGCTCGAAGCCCGCGCATACGGCGTCGCCCGGGCGTTCGATCCGTTTCTGGTCAACACGGTCGTCGGTTTCATCGGGCCGGAGTATCTCTACGACGAGCGGCAAATCACCCGCGCCGGTCTCGAAGATCACTTCATGGGCAAGCTGCTCGGGCTGCCCATGGGTTGCGACGTGTGCTACACGAACCATGCCGACGCCGACCAGAATTCGGCCGACAACCTGATGCTGCTGCTCACTTCGGCCGGGTGCAACTATTTCATGGGCGTGCCATGCGCCGACGACGTGATGCTGAGCTATCAGTCGACGAGTTTTCATGACGGTGCGGCGATGCGGCAGCTCTTTGGACTGACGCCTGCGCCGGAGTTTCTCGAATGGCTTGAAGCACGCGGCATTTTTCAACAAGGCAAGTTAATGACGGCCGGCGGCGGCGATCATCCGCTGCTGGGCCAGGTGCAGTCGGTGCTCAGCGAGCAGCCCAAGACCGGTTGAACGCGACAATGCAAGCCAACGCGAAACACAACGCCGAATCCGATTCGACCGTGCCCGCCGCGGGCCGCGACGCGAACAACGCCGCACTGGCCGCGCTGCAGGCCCACACGCCGGCGCGATTGCTTGTCGGCCGAGCCGGCACCGGCTACCGAACTTCAACGCAACTCAAACTGCGCGAAGATCATGCCGCTGCCGTGGACGCTGTCCACGCAGAGATGAACATCGTCCGTGATTTCGGCCAGGCGTTCGTCGAACGGTTCGAATTAGTCGAGGTGACCACCCAGGCCCAGGACAAATCGCAGTTCTTGCAACAACCCGCTCTGGGGCGCACGTTGAGCCCCGAGTCGATCGCGCGAATCGAGCAGTGCTGTCCCAAGGAATGCACGTTGCAGGTTGCCATCGGCGACGGGCTGTCGGCCGCCGCGGTCGCGGAACAAGTGCCGCCGCTGCTTCCGTTGTTGGAAGCCGGCTGCCTGCGCCGCGGCTGGACGTTCGGCCGGCCGTTTGCCATCCGTCATTGTCGGGTGGGCGTGCTCAACGACATTGGAGACCGGCTCGAGCCGGAGGTGGTCGTGCTGCTCATCGGCGAACGCCCGGGACTGGTCACCGCGGTGAGCCTTTCGGCGTACATGGCGTTCCGACCGCGAGCCGGGCACACCGACGCGAACCGCAACTTGATCTCGAACATCCACGCTCGCGGCGTGCCGCCGGACGCCGCGGCCGAACGGATCCTCGCGCTGGCCGAACTCATGCTCAGCCAGCAAACGAGCGGCATCGCGGTCAAAGAGCGTTTGCCGCACGCGCAGCGGCCTGTAGACGCCCCACCGAATCTGGACAAGTAACTCGCGGCCGGCTCACCCCTGCGCGGCCGCGTTCGAACGAGCCGGGCGAAACCTCGCCGTCAATTGACGATATTGCGCAGCGGCAGGTTCAACAGCGCCCGCCGACACGACTCGCTTCCCTTGGCGCGCATTTCCTCCATGCCCTCTTCGCAGTAGAAGGCCGCGTGCGGATTGACGATCACCCGATGATGTGCTGGATGCTTAGGATCGCGCCAGGCTACCAACAGCGGATGGTCGTCGCCTGGCGGCTCGACTTCGAGAACGTCGATGGCCGCGCCGGAGAGCCGACCACTGGCAATCGCGTCGGGAATGGCGGTTGCGTCCACCACGCCGCCGCGCGACGTGTTGACCACGATCGCGCCTTGCGGCAACTTGGCCAGTGCCGCCGCGTCGACAATGTGGTGCGTTTCGTCGGTCAACGGGCAGTGCGGACTGAGCACGTGGGACACGGCCAGCAGCTCGTCCAACGTTTCCACGCGCCGCACCCCAAGCGACTTGTCGCGCCCATCCGGCACGTACGGATCGTAGAATACGACATCCATGCCAATCGCTTTGGCCCGTTGGGCCGATGCCGTGCCAATCCGCCCCAAGCCGATGATGCCGAACACGCGGCCGCGCAGACGGTGCAACGGTTTGGCCAGTTTGTAAATCCACTCGTCGTCGTGAGAAGCGCGCAGTCGCGAGTTGAACTGCGAAATGCCGCGCGCCAGAGCCAACATCATCCCGATTGCCGAATCGGCGACTTCTTCCGTGCCATAGTCGGGCACGTTGGCCACGTCAATGCCGCGCTGTCGCGCCAAACGCCAATCCACGTTGTCGTAGCCCACGCCGCACCGCACGATCAGCTTGCAATGTTTCAAGCGGTCGATCGTTTGGGCCGTGATCGAGACGGTGTGATACATCATGATCGCATCGGCGTCTTCGATCTTGCCGGCGATCTCATCCTCGCTCGAGGCATCGAGCGCAACGATGTCGGCCACGTCGCCAAGAATGCGCCGCTCAGTTTCAAGCGGTCCGGCGACAAAATCCGTAATCACGACGCGGTGTCGACTCATCGATCGTACCTTTGCCAGTCCTCGTTCTTGGGGATCGCCGCGCAGCGGGCACGGCTTCGCCGGCTCACGGCCAACGTCCTCACACCACCCCCACGCATCGCAAGGCAAGCTGGCGAGTTTAACCGAGCCCGGGCTATCCGCTCAAGGAGCCGTGGCGTCGCGACTTAGTCGAGCCATCGCCGGTCCCGCACCGCGATCCGAACGCATAAAACTCCTTGCATTTGAGGGTCTTTCGCGCCATAATCGTCGCTGGCGAAAGGACCCCCAGTAGGGTGCATTCGCTGCATGCCGGTGCCTGAAAAATCGGGCCGAGGTGTGCCGTCCAACCCGCCCCCAACACCCGCCAACCTGGCACGCTAAACCGGACGACGCCGGCGCGCTGGCGACTTTGCCGCGTGTCGGCGATTTCCAGCCCTGGTGATCCTCCGGGAGCACCGGATCCGTGTTGATTGCAACCCGACCACCGCGCGTCGCTCTTGCCGGGCGATTTGGAATCGCTGCCCGACGGAGCGTCACGCAAGTCGTCACCGAACCCTAGGAACGTCTCCATGCGCTCGCACGATGCCCCGCCCCGTATCGGACTCGGCCTAAACACGTTGCTGCTCGCGGCAGGTCTGGTGCTTTCGAGCGCCGTCTCGATGGCGCAGTCGCTGCCGGTCACGCGGCTCAATTCCGTCTTTCCCGCGGGCGGCAAACAGGGAACGAGCTTCGAGCTGACGGTGGCGGGCCAAGACTTCGAGGACGTCTCGAAGTTGCACTTTTCCGATCCGGGCGTAACGGCCGTTCAAAACACGTCTCCGCCCGCGCTTGGTCAAACCGGCCCGCAGGGCGTGCCCGGAAAGTTCACGATTACGATCGCGCCGGATGCAAAGCTGGGCATCTGCGAAGTCCGCGCTATTGGCAAGTACGGCATGTCGAATCCACGGGCGTTCGTAATCGGTGCGCGCGACGAGATCACCGAGGCCGAACCCAACAACACGCGTGAGCAGGCCACGCCGCTTCCACTCGACACGATTGCCAACGGCATGTCGAACGGCGCCAGCGACGAAGACTACTACAAGTTCGCCGCGACCAAGGGCCAGCGGTTGATCATCGACTGTTGGAGTTTTCGCATCGACTCGCGCATGGATGCGACGCTCGTGTTGTACGACGCGGGCGGGCGCGAGTTGGCGCGCAATCGGGACACCAACCGCCGCGATCCGATGATCGACTTTTCCGTACCCGAAGATGGCGAGTACTACGTTGAGGTCCACGACTATCTCTACGCCGGCAGCAGCGAGTACTTCTATCGCCTGATGATCCGCACTGGCGCGTACCTCGATTTTGTGTTCCCGCCGGCGGGGCTTCCCGGCTCAAACGACCAGTACACGCTCTACGGACGTAACTTGCCCGACGGTCAGCCGAGCGAAGCCAGGGGTGTCGACGGACGGCCGCTGGAAACGCTGACGGTGCAGATCGCGATTCCGGCCGCTGACCAGGCGAATCAGCGCGACATCGACACGGTCGTCGAGCCCAACGAGTCGGATATCGACGGCATCGCCTTTCGATTGGACACGCCGACCGGTCCAAGCAACGCGGTCACCGTGGGCGTGGCCACCGCGCCGATCGTCGCCGAGACCGAGCCGAACAACAAGCCAGAAGAAGCCCAAGCGATTGCCACGCCCTGCGAGCTGGTCGGGCAGTTCGATCCGCTCGGCGACCGCGACTGGATCACGATCGAAGCCAAGAAATCCGAGCCGCTGTGGATCGAGGTCATTTCCCAACGTCTCGGGCTGCCCACTGATCCATTCATTGTGGTGCAACAGGTGACGACCGACGACAAGGGCCAACAACAAGTCAAAGACGTGCAAGCGGTCGACGACTATCGCAACGACCCGGGCGGTCGCGAAGGCAATTTGTTCTATTATGCGATGAAGACGGCGGATCCGGCGTTTCGTTTCGCGCCGCCGGCCGACGGCACGTACCGCATCCTGGTCCGCAACGCCGCGTCATACTCGCGTCCGGATCCGCGGTTGGTCTACCGGGTCGCGATCCGCCCTGCAAAACCCGACTTTCGTGTCGTGGCCAATCCGCGGTTGCTGCCGTTTAGCACCGACCCCAATCAAAATCAGCCCACCGTTTGGAGCCCGCTGCTGCGCAAGGGAGGCAACGCGTCGATCGACGTCATGGTCTTTCGGCGCGACGGGTTCGACGGTGAAGTCACCGTCTCAGTCGAGGGACTGCCGCAGCGCGTGACCGCATCGCCGTTGGTCATCGGCCAGGGCCAAGAGAAAGGCTTACTCGTGCTCACGGCGGCCAACGACGCGCCGGAATCGATGGGCCTGATCCAACTTACGGGCAAGGCGACAATCGGCGGGGCCGAGGTCGTTCGCCCGGCGCGCTACGCCACCATGGTCTGGGGCGGGCAGTTCAACGCTGTGACGCCGCGTTCTCGCTTGGCGCGCAATCTGGGTCTGGCCGTCAGCGCCGGCGAAACCGCGCCGGTAGTGGTCGACGCGGGCGAGAACACCGTGCTCGAAATGTGCAAGGCCGGCAAAGTGCAATTGCCCTTGAAGGTGGTGCGCCAGGGCGACTTCAAGGCCGCGGTGGCGCTGGCGCCCGAGCCGGTTCCACCCAACGTGAAACCGCCGAGCGTCACGCTCAACGACAAGACCACTGAGGGCACGCTCGAGCTCGCGCTGCCGCCCAATATGCCGGAAGGAACTTACACGTTCACGATCGTGGGCGCGACGCAGGTCAACTACGCGCGTAATCCAGAGGCCGTGACCGCCGCGAACGAGCGGAAGGCCGCGCTGGACAAGATCGTCGCGGATCTGACCGCTGCCGCCAAAGCCGCGACCGAGGCCAAGACGGCCGCCGAACAACAAGTGACGGCCAAGAACGACGCGGCGACCAAAGCCGCCGCGGCCGCCGCAGCAGCAGCCAAAGCGGCTGAGGAAGCCGCCGCAAAGGCTCAAGCCGCCGCGGAAGCCAAGGCAGCCGCCGACCAGGCCATGGCCGAAGCTCAGGCGCAAGCCAAAGCCGCGGCCGACGCCAAGGCTGCGGCGGACAAGGCGGCGACCGACGCCGAAGCCAAGGTAAAGCAGGCCACCGACGCGCAGGCCAGCGTCGCCAAGCAGGTAGAAGCCGCCACCAAAGCCGCCCAACCCAAGCAGATCAACGTGGCCGTGCCGTCGCGCACCGTGACGCTTAAAGTCACCTCCGCACCGATCACGCTCAACTCGATGGGGCCGGCCACCGTGGCTCCGGGCGCGAAAACTGAAGTGAATGTCGCCATCGCGCGGCGTTACAACTACGCCGATCCGGTGCAGGTCAACGTGACAGTGCCCGGCGAGGCCAAGGGTCTGAAAGTGGCCGCGGTGACCATCGCCAAGGACGCCAGCGAAGCGAAGTTGACGCTCGAAGCGGCGCCGGACGCCGCGCCGGGAACATACACGTTGCCGGTCAGTGCCGTCGCCAAGTTCAATGGCCAGGATCTATCGGCCAGCGGCAACGTGGCCGTCACGGTCGAAGCCGCCCAGACGCCCGACGCCGCGGCGGAATAGTCGATCACGGTCTGGCGCGAGTGCCGCGCCGCAGGGTGCACCCGTGTCGCGTGTTACGGCTCGCCCAGCAGTCCCCGTCCGCGCATCCAGTCGACGCAGCGACGCGGCCAGCTATTGAGCGCTGGCAGCTTTTGTGCCAGCCCAACACCGTGGCGCCCCTGCTCGTAGATGTGCAGTTCGGCCGGTACGCCCGCATTGCGCAGCGCCATGTAAAAAAAGACGCTGTTCTCCGGCGGCATGCCTCTATCGGCGTTGGTATGAAACAGAAACGTTGGGGGCGTGTCGGACGTCACCTGCAGTTCGCTTGACATGTGCTCGACCAACTTCTGGTCCGGATCGTCGCCCAGCAGGTTGCGCTTGGAGCCTTGATGTGTATGGGGCGACGTGAACGAGATCACCGGATAGCACAGCACCAGAAAGTCGGGCCGGCAACTGGCGCGGTCGATCGGATCGGCCGCATCAGGATCGCCCGCGTCGAAGTGCGTACCGGCGCTCGAGGCCAGGTGTCCGCCAGCGGAGAAACCAAGAATGCCGATTCGCTTAGGATCCACGCGAAATTCGTCCGCCCGCGCACGGACGGTGCGAATGGCACGTTGGGCATCATCGAGCGGTGCCGGGTGACGATAGCCCGAGCCCTTATGGCGATACTTGAGCACGAACGCGGCGACGCCGTTGTCGTTGAGCCACTTGCCAACGTCGATCCCCTCGTAACTCATCGCCAGACCGCCGTAGCCTCCTCCCGGGCAGACCACCACCCCCGCTCCCGTTGCCTCGTCGGCCGGCGGCAGGCTGATCGTCAACGTTGGCTTGTCGTCTTCGCTGTCGCCCTTGGCACCCGGAGCGCCGTCGGGCCAGAGCAGCTCGCGCCGTGGTTCGCCGGCTGCGAGAAATGAGCCGGGCAGCACGACAAACGACAACAGTGCCAACATCGCCAGACAAAAACTGCGCAGTTGAACATGCATGGCGGCACTCTCACGTGGCGGACTCAAAGCAGCGACAAGCGCGACACGACGTCGCACGACCGATGGCACGGGCGTCGGTAGCCGGTTGCCATTCTATTTGACCGTGATCAACTTGTCCTCGGGAAATGTCGTGAGCGTGAGATCCTTGAAGTGAACTTCCTGCGGCTCGTTGTTCGAGTGCAGTTGCAATCCGATCGGGCCCTCCTTGATGCGATCCGGCTCGGGATCGCGCCAATCGACGACTTGCACGCCGTTGACTGCCAGGCGAATGCGGTTGCCCTGGGCGAGAATCTCCAACCGATTCCAATCGTGCTGCTTGCCGGCTTTCTTGGCAGGCGTGCCGTCGACCGGCAAGCCGTTGCGGCCGTACAAGTCGTACAGGCCCCAGCCGCTGGGAAACATAACCAGATGGCCGGCATACGTGTACGGGTCGTCCTTCTCAGGCGCCACGCGTCCCCACAGCGCGATCCCGGAGTGCATTTCGGAACGCACCAGCTTGACGGTGGCCAGCAGGCGAAAGTCGGTAAACTTCCGCTTCGTCAGCAGGTACGTGCTAACCGGTACGCGGTGCGTGTTCTTGCCGACGATCACGCCGTCGCGCACCGACCAATACTTTTCGTGGCCTTCCCAACCGTCCAGATTGCGGCCATTGAACAGCTCGATCGTCTCCGATTCGCCAGATTTTGGTGGCACGGTGGGCGCTTCTGTGGCCGCTTCTTGGCCGCGTGCAATCGGACTGGCAACCCAAACGATCACGATCGCCAACCACTTGGCCCACGTTGGCGCGCTGCGAACCTGTTCCACGATGTCACCTCCTCGAAGTCACTCTTTCGAACGATCGCCGACACGCCGTCGCGACGCCCGCCGGACTCCCGGACGAACGTAACCGCGCCGTCATCGTAGTCGTCGTCGCGCAGGGCGGCAAGTTCAGCGGCACATCGCCAGCCGTGGACGTGATAGCAATCGGCATCGACCAGAAAATCGGTCGCGCAATCAGTCCGCAGCAGGGTCGTACAGCAGAGGAAAAAACTGCCCTTCCATCTTCTGGCCCTGGGGAATGATTGGCACGCCGGCCAGCAGCTCTTCGTCGGTGTAGGAGCAAACACCGTCCCGAAACACATTGATCACGGTGGCCCTTCGCGGGCGGGCGGTCGTGTTCTCGAACGAACCGTGGACCATCATCGGGTGATGGAACGAGCACTCGCCCTTGGCGAGCTCGACGGCAACCGGCCGAAACTGGCGCTTCTGCTCGTCGGACAGCACGGTTTGGATCGCGTCCATGTCGCCGGCCAAGCCGGTAATCGGCAACAGGTCCCAACGGTGGCTGCCCGGTATGTACTGCAAGCACCCGTTGTCGCGAGCCGCGTCGTCCAATCCGATCCAGCAGGTCAGGTGCGACATCGGCCGGGTGCGCGTCCAATACGAATAGTCCTGGTGCCAGGCCACGACGCCGCCGTGCTGCGCCGGCTTGCAAAAAAGCTGATCGTGCCAGAATCGCACGGCGCCTTCCAGCAACTGGCTGGCCGGGACGGTAAACGCCGGATTCCACAACACGTCATGAAACCCCGGGGTAATCCGCCAAGCACCCAACGCATGAAACAAAACCCGCGCCGGGTCGGTCGACTCGTTCGAGTTGTACTCATAGAACAACTCGTTGCCCGGACAATCCGGATCGACGAGCGTCGCCAACTCGGAACGCAGCAGGTCGACCTGTTCGTCGGTCAGGACGCGCACGCCGGACAGGTAGCCATTTTCGTGAAAGAATGCGATCTGTTCATCGCTCAATCGATAGCAGGATGGTTCGCCGGCGCCGTCCAACAAGCTGCCCACCGGCTCGTGACGCCGCGACAAGTCCTCGACCATGACACATTCCCGCAGTGCTTGATCGCTACCCAGAGTCAGATCCAACCCGGCCAGAGGTTCGGCCGCCGGGGCGACCACGATTATGCCGCGCCCCGCTGCGGCCATCTAGTCGCAAGGCTAATGATGCACGTGCGTGTCGAACAACCCCTATCGACGTTTGTGGAAATGACGAGTGGAGAATGCTCGACCTACGGCGCGCCGGTTTTGCGCTCCGCATGACGCGCTGTGTGGGACGCGCTGGCTGGACGACGCACAGCCGTCAGTCGGCGACCGAAGTCGATGGGCGAAAGATACCCGTCGACGCGCAAAAGCACCACTGCCTGTGGTGAGATCACGAACGTCGAGGGATAGCAGGCGACTTTCAGTTCTTTGAGCAACGGCGAGTCCGCGCGTCCGTCGAGCACCAACGGAACAAACGCGTCACGCATCTGCGCGGCGATGCCGGGGTGCGAGAACGTACGGTCCTTCATCCGCGTGCAGAATGTGCAATCGTCGCGGGTGACGAACAGCAGTAGCGGTCGACTGTCGCGGCAGGCGGCGGACCAGGCTGTTTCTAATTCGGTGTGCCATGCCACGGTTTGCGCCTCGTCGGCCCGCGCGGCCGAACCAAGCACGATCAGCATCATCGCCACGAACGTTCCAATGGGGACAACTCGGCTCAAGGGGCACCTCGCAAACTGCAACAGGGACCGACCCGAGATTCTCTATCGTGCGCGACGGCTGCACTGTCACAGCGGAAGTGAAGAAATCCGCGCGCCGGCGACGGGACAGCGCGCCGTTGCTAGGGCTTGCACCGTCGGGTTGCGTCGAATCGCTTGTAGGTGATCGGCTGCCGCGCACAGCCAGCGTGGTGAGCGCCGCAAACGGAACGCGCGCGATCGCAAACAGGGACGGCCCACGGACTTGCCGCCAAGTACGAAAGGAGCCCTGCGCCACTGGGGGGACGAAGCTAGTCGTTCGAAACGAACCCGACCATCGAATGATGATCGAGAATCAGCCGACCGCGCCGCGGTGCCATCGGACCATTCAGGTCGGAATAGACGTCGTCGGGACTGACCTTGCTCGTATCGAGAAACATGCGCCACGCCACGCGCTTGGGTAGCCGGGGAAGCACGAACTCGCGCGGCCTGGGCCCAGCGTGCATCATCATCAGTACGTGGCGCGCGGGCACCTGCCCCTCGATGGTTGGTGGCGCCGCGAAGAAGCACGTCAGACTCGACGTGTCGGCGCCCCAGTTCTTCGTGCGGCCGTCCGGGCCAAACCACATCACCTCGGCCAATCCGCCGGGCCGAGGCGGTTCGCCCCAGGGAAACTCCATCCGGCGAACCGTGGGCTGCATTCGGCGAAACTCGATCAACGCGCGGCAGAAACGCACCAGGTCTCGGTTCTTTTCGACCAGCCTCCAGTCAAACCAACTGATCGTGTTGTCCTGGCAATACGCGTTGTTGTTGCCCTGCTGCGTACGCCGGCACTCGTCGCCGTACAGCAGCATCGGCACACCCTGGCTGAGGAACAGCGTCGCGAGCATGTTTTTGATCTGGCGCAGCCGCAATGTTTCGATCGCCGGATCGCGTGTCGGACCTTCGACGCCGTAGTTGGCGCTAAAGCTGTTGTTGTCGCCGTCGCGATTGCCCTCGCCGTTGGCTTCGTTGTGTTTCTCGGCGTAGGTCACCAGGTCGTTCAGCGTGAAGCCGTCGTGCGACGTGATGAAGTTGATGCTGTGATACGGCTGCCGCCCACCCGCCTGGTACAAGTCGCTGGACCCGGCGATTCGGGTTGCCGCGCTGGGCGCCATGCCGTCGTCGCCGCGCCAAAAGCGGCGCAAGTCGTCGCGATAGTGGCCGTTCCACTCCGCCCAACGGAGTTGGGCAAACGAGCCAACCTGGTACGCGCCGGACGCATCCCACGCTTCGGCGATGATCTTGCTATCGGCCAGCAAAGGGTCTTCGGCAATGGCTTCGACCACCGGCGGATTTGGAATCAATTCCCCGCGACGGTCGCGGCTGAGGATCGATGCCAGATCGAATCGAAAGCCGTCCACGTGGTAGTTGTGCACCCAGTGCCGCAAGCAAAGGAAGATCATCTCGCGGACGATCGGGTGATTGCCGTTGATCGTGTTACCGCAGCCCGAGTAGTTCTTGTAGTAGGCGCCGCCGCCCTCGAGCATGTAGTAGACCTGGTTCTCCAGGCCCTTGAAGCTCAGCGTGGGCCCCAGCTCGTTGCCCTCGCAGGTGTGATTGAACACCACGTCGAGAATCACTTCGATGCCGGCCTGGTGCAGGGCGCGGACCATTTCCTTGAACTCGTTGACCTGCGCGCCACACTCCTTGCTGGCGGCGTAGCCGCGATGCGGCGAGAAGAAAGCCAGCGGGTCGTAGCCCCAATAGTTTTGGTGCCCACCCCGCTCGCCCCAGAACCCGTTCGTAGGAAACTCGTGGATTGGCATCAACTCGACCGCCGTTACGCCGAGCGATTGTAGATACGGGATCTTTTCGATCACGCCCAGGTACGTGCCGGGATGTTCCGCGCCGCTGGAACTGGCGCGCGAGAAGCCGCGTACGTGCATCTCATAGATCACGGTCTCGGACAGATCGCGCCGCAAATGGCGATCGCCCTGCCAATCGAATTGATCGTCGATCACCACGCACTTCGGGGGGCGGATGATGCCGTCGTCGGCCACCATAAAGTCGCCGACCAACGCCCGGGCGAACGGATCGATCAGCCGGGCAGAGCGGTCGAAACGCTGCCCGATTTCCGGGTCGTACGGCCCGTCCGCCTGGAAGTGATAGAGCTGCCCGGCTCCGATGCCGGGAACGAAAATGCTCCAAATGTCGCCCCACCGGTCGGTCGCACGGTCGAATACGATGACCTCCGCCGGCTCGCGGTCCGACACGTGGTCGTACAGCAAGACCCGCATCGACGTCGCCGACCGACTGAACACCACGAACTGCACGCCGTGGTCGTGCAGGATCGCGCCGTACGGAAGCGGATGCGTGAATTGAAGTGCCGGATGGCGGTGCAACATGAGCATGTTGGAACGCTCGCCTCGTTTCAATGCGGGTGGAGTCAGCGGCTGCATCGCAACCATACCACCTGGCCGAGCGCTCGGTGTCTCCGACGGAATCGGGAATCAGGAAATCGTGCTCATCCGAGGACCGCGCGTGACGGGTGTCGCAGTCAGGGGACCCTGTAAACTCTTGCCGCCTGCGCCGGACGTGAGCCACACCGGCTGCCCCGACGCCGCGCGAACCGCCCCGTCGCGCGGACTTGCTATATCGTCCCTCCTGCGCAGGCATTCATCCCCGTCGCCCGATATCGGCTCGATGCCTCCGACGTAGCGACACGCTTCTACTGCACCTGTGCGCGAAACTTTGCGTGGCACGCCTCGCAGCTCTGCTCAAGCCGCTTCACGCCCGCGTCGACGCGGGCCGCGTCTTGGGCATGAATCGCGGCGTTCACCTCGCCGGCCGAATCGCGCATTTCGGCACAGTATTTCTGCCAGGCCTCGACTTCTTCGTCGTCTAGCGCGTGTTCCGTGTCGTAGATCGAAGCCTGGGCAATGGCGGCCAGCGCGGCCGATTGTGCGGTCGTCTGCTCCGCCCGACTCGCGAGCCGACGCCCGACTCCCCGCTTCATCGCGGCGTGGATTAGCGGCACCTGCTTCATCAGCGCGCTAAGCGATGCCACCTTTTCCCATTTTGCAGGCGCGTCGGCCTTCGCATCGCCCGCACGGGCCGCCTTCAACTGCGCCAAGGCATCGACCGCACACTGGTAGTCCCCTTCGCACTCGGCCAATTCCTGGGCAGCTTGCAGCATGACCGGCATCGAAGCCTTCTGTGGAAAATCTTGATCGTGCATCGCCAGCACCAACGCCAGCGCTGCCAGGGCATTGGCGTCTTTGCTCACCCGACTTTGGCTGGCCAGATCGAACGCATTCGGATCAGCCAGCGCTTCGCTAGCGCGCGTCAGGTATTCGTCGACTTGTCGGAGCAAGTCGTCGGCCGGCGCTAGCTTCGCTAGCGACGGTGGCGGGGCGGGCTTGTCGGCCGCCAACACGCTTGCGCAGCACGCGAAAACGACCATTTCGAGGATCAAGAATCTTGACAGGCGCATAGGGCAGATTTTTTTCGCTTGAAGTTTCGGGGCGTCCGGCGGCTAGTCTCATCCAACGAACACTAGCCTGTCAATCGGGTCAATCGGCCAGAGCGATCGCGCATCGCGTCACGTTGCAAAGCCATCGACGGGTAGGCAACGTGCAATTGCAACATCTCGTACCGTATCGGCGCGGCAGCTTCCGTACATGCCAGGCGAGGTCCATTTTTTCGGTGTCAATCGCGTCCGGAATGTTGCGCGGTTCGGCGTAATTTCCGAGCGCGTCATGTCACGACCGGCAAGAAGTTGTCGCTGTTGGGGCAAAATCGCCGCACGGTGCGGTTTAGCCCTCGGTCCGACTTGGAACCGCAAACTCAGGGACTCGCGAAATTGTACCCCCAGCCGCGGGGACCCCGATTTTCGTTTTTTTGCAAATATTTTTTCGAAGCTGGTTGACATCCAGCTGTCCGGTGGTTTCAATATTCCTGGCGGATGGCAGAAAGTCCGCAAAACCCGTAAATCCTTCGCCGCTGGTGTATTCGCGTCGATGATGTGCACCGAAAGGTGTCTCCCAACCGTCATACTTTCCGCTTAATTGGTAGGAGCCTCGCATGAATCGCAAATCACTCTTCGGTCGCCTTAGCCCTCGGACCTTGGCGCGTCGTACTGCTGACAGGCCTGAGCACTATCGCGCGGCCATCGAGCCATTGGAAGTTCGGAAAGTCCTGGCGGCGACGTTTTACGTCAACGACAACTGGGCCGAAAACCCGAACACCGCGGACGGGACCCTGACCCTGGGCGACTCGGTCGTTAGCTTAAACGATCCAGTCAACTTTGGCATCACAGCTACCTACGGCACGAATGCGTTCGGTAACGTGACCGGCACCAACGTGCCGAATATTGCCGGCAACGAGTTCATCTACTCGGCGATTACCGCCGCGTTGGACGACAACAACGACACGGTCAGCATCATCGAAGGTACGTACACCGAGTCGGATATTGTCATTGACAAGTCCGTCATCTTTCAAGGTTCGGGCCGTAGCGGCTTGACCGACACCTTGATCGTTCCGGAAGTAGCCTCCGCTCGTGCCGAGCAAGAGTTCCCCATCGGGTCGCGCTCCGGAATCATCATCTACAACAACAGCATTACGGTTCGTAACCTCCGTCTGGACGGCAGCGGCAACGGCTCGATTACGCCGGGCTTTGCGTATCACCATGGTATCACGACGTTCTACGAGCAACAGAACGGACCGGGCGGCGGATCGCAGGACTACGTGTCGCTACGTGCCGGCAACCTGAGCGTGACCAATGCGATCGCCAATTACGGCGGGATCGTCGAAGGACTTGCGTCGCTTCGGCCGAAGCTCTTCATCCAAAGCGTTACCGTGCAAAATGCATGGTACCACGGCATCACGTTCTCCGGCCCGACCGGAACCAACTTCGATGAAGACGGCTCCGGCGCTCATAACGAAGTCGCCAACTCGATCGTGACCAACGTCGGCGACGCTGGCAACCAGGGCTTCAACCACGTCGGCATCATGATCATGAATGTCGACGACTACGACACGGGCGATCCCGGTGGCGCCCCGGCTTCCAAGGGCGGCAACGCCTACGACAACGTGGTCAGCAACGCCGGTATCGGTATCGGCAACAATGCCTACGGCACCCGAGGTTGGTCCAGTGACGATGCCGCGCAAAACGACTCGACCTACTCGTTCAACACCGTCAACAACCCGGTCGTTGCCGCGTACTATCGCGAGTTCAATAACGGCAACGACTTCATCAACAACGTGGCCACGTTCGCGCCCGGCAACACGGCGATCGGCATTTGGAACGTTGAGTCCGATCTGAACATGCTCGGCAGTTCATTGGGCACCAGCGCCGCCAACGCCCCGCTGATCGGGCTCAAGCTTGAGAAAGCCGATACGGCCGGCCACGGTACAAGTGTCGTCCTGGCCAATTCATTGCTGCAGGGCCCGGGCACGGCTGTGAGCGGCTCGATCGGTATTTTGGCCGACAACACGTTTGGCGTGGATACCGACACCACCTTCCTGGCCTCGTACCTTTTGGAGGTCACGAATTTTGAGACCGGCGTAAAGATTAACCAGTCGAACGCCTCGACGGTCGCGACGAACGTCTTCCTCGATCGACTCAACGTACATGGCAACGGCACCGGCTACGACTTTGGCCCGACCGATCCCGGCGGTAGCGTGATCATCCATGGCCAATTCAACACGCCTGACCCGGTGACGGATCCAGGCACCACGATCCTGGGCCAGTTCCTGCCCAACATCTTGGAAACCTATGCCGACGCCCTAACCAATCAACCGGTTCCGCCGACTAGCCCGGCGACCAACGTTACGCCGCCGGTTCCGACAGTTTCCGACGTCACGGAGCCGAAGCCGGACATCATTCGCACGGGCAATCTCACGTTGACGGGCGATGCCATCTTCGCTCCGTTGCTCAACGGTGACCCGACCGGTCCGTCGACGGTGGTGTTGGCTGACTTCGGCTCGTCGTTCAGCTACGGGATCGTTTCGGATATCGACCACGTCAATCCGTGGAACACGGGCTTCCTCAACCCGGCGCGCCTCGGTTTGTGGTCGGCTGGCCAGACGATTCAAAACGGCGACGGCACCATTCAAATCGGAAACAGTGGCGGCGGTGCCAGCGAAATCGGCGCTCTGCTCAACCTGGGAACCACGCCCTTCGACATCACGGAAATGGGCTACATGGAACTCGTCGCCAAGAAGGGCGTCGGGACCAACACGGCCAAGGAATTCCTGGTGGGCGTCTCGGACCTTGACGGTACGACCGACCTGCACTACTTCCCGATCGCCGACATGACGACGGATTTCCAGACGTTCACGCAGAACATCTTGATTCCGCCGGTTCGATTCGTGGATGGTGACGGCATCTCGAACCTGTCCGCGATTGCCGGCTGGTCCATGTCCGGTGCGTTCGGTTCGACCAGTGCGGTGGTTACCCGCGCTCTGTCGGTGGTCGTCGACGAAATCCGTTTCGTCGCCGGACCGCGGCAGTCGCAATTCGACGTCACCGGTACGGTCAACCTTACTGGGGCCATCTTGGCTCCGTCGAACGGCGGCAAGCTGTACGTTTCGAGCGCCGGTCAGACGTTCACCATCATCAACAACGATGGTGGCGACGCCGTGGTGGGTACGTTCGCCGGTTTGGCCGAAGGCGCCACGCTGACCGTTGGCTCGGATACCTATGCGATCAGCTACACCGGCGGTGACGGCAACGACGTTGTGCTGACCCAGCAGGCGCCCTCCGGCTCCATCGCCGGCCGGCACATCTTCTACAACCAGTCGTTCTTCGATGGCAACACGGCCGGCTTCTCGGTCAGTGACGATTCGGCCATCGATCCGGTCCGCTCGGCCTACCTGCCGGGTGCCGGCAACGCCGTCGATGCCAACATCACCGGCTACGACAAGGGCATCAACGGCATCATGATCGACATTGCCAACGCAGGGAGTCCGGGGTCGATCTCCGCGGCCGACTTCGTGTTCAAGGTCGGCAACAACAATACGCCTGGTTCCTGGGGCGCCGCTCCGGCACCGTCAAGCATTCAGGTAAGGACCGGTGCTGGTGTGAGTGGTTCGGACCGTGTGGACATCATCTGGGCCAACAACGCCATTCAAAAGCAGTGGCTCGAAGTCCAGGTGCTGGCCAACGGCAACACCGGCCTGCCGGATAACTTCGGCGGTGGCATCGGTGACGTGTTCTTCTGGGGTAACGCGGTCGGCGACGGCGACACGGGTAACACCGCGACCGCTGCCCCGGTAAACGCCACCGATGAAATCGGTGCCCGCAACAATCCCCACAGCTTCGGTAACCCGGCGACCGTTGACGATCAGTACGATTACAACAAGGATCGTTTCGTCAACGCGACCGACCAGCTCATCTCGCGTAACAACAGTACGAACTTCCTGACCCAGTTGGTGAAAATCAACGTCGGCACCGGCGGCCCGTTCGCGCCGGAAGGCGGTGACTCCGATGGCGACGGTGACGCCGGCATCGCTTCGGCCCTGGCTGGCAAGGGCAGCTCGTCCGACGAGCAGGCCCTGCCCACCAGCGTGGGCAGCCGCCTGGCATCTGCAGCCCCGGCTGCGGCCGCCGCGGATGACGCCGGACTGTTGCTCGAAGCCGAGGATCTCGGCGGCGACGACGATGACAGCGTGGACGAGGACGTGCTCGACTCGCTCGTGGAGGGGCTCTAAACTGAGTCCCCACCACAGTGGGGATCGAACATGAATCCGGAAATTTTTGGAATTTTGGTTGCAATCAGGAGGCCCTTAACTACAATCAAGACCAACTTGAGATTTAAGGGGGGTTATTCCCCTTGGGTGGCAGATGACAGGGATGTCGCAAGGTTTGTTCGCCAAGGCAGTTTAGCGATTTAGTTTGGGCAACTTGACCTTGGCCCGTAAGCTTGAAGACAACGTGAGTAATAACAAGGAGACGATTATGCAACGACGTGTTGTCCTTTTGATGGGACTACTATTGCTACTGCCGACTGTGGCATTGGCGGTGCCGACCATTAGTGCCGGCAACCATGTGCTGCCGAACGCTCCAGGTCTGCACCAGGTTTACGTGACCGCCAGCGGCGGTGACGCCGTTCAGGGCGTCAACCTGAGTTTGGCCACCGGTGACGGCGGCCCGAACTTTGGTGGCAGTGTGTTGGCCCCGATCATCACCGCGATCGACCTGATTGCTGATGGTACGCTGATGTTCAACGGTAACAACACCGGGCACTCCGGAACGTTCATACCGAACGACCAGCTTGGTCAGCAGAACACGACCACCAACGCGGGTACCGTATCGGCCAGTGGTAACCTGGCTCTCGTGACGCTCGACACCACGGGCTTTGGCCCCGGTGTCTATGCGTTCCTCGTCGGTGGTGTTCCGGGGATTGGTTTTCCTCCTTCGGACTTTGCGGGACTCCCGACGAACACCCTCGACGGTACGATCACAATCGTGCCCGAGCCGTCGTCGGTAGTCATGGCTCTGTTCGCCGTCGCTGGCGTGGCTGTTGTGGCCATTCGCCGTCGTCGTCGGGCTGCCTAACTTAGCAACGACTGAAGTACGCGTTCTTCAAACCGTACGCAGCAAACGCTGCGTACGGTTTTTTCTTGCGCTGGGTGCCTACTGCTCAGAGCAATCCAGTCCGCTGCATTGTGGCCCCACGACGATCTGGGATGGGTCTTGACCACGACCTGGCGCCAACCGTCCCATGGTTTGCCGCGGACCAAGGACGACCATCCCGGCCGGATTTGCCCCGGCACCAACGTCCGAGCGTCGCTGTCGCTGCAGCGCGGCGGCGAAACGACTCACGCGTTCTGCGCACCGTGACCGCGCGAGCAGCGCAGACCAGCGTCCTGTCGCGGAACCTTGGAGAAACGTCGCTAGACTATTCGCCGCGCACTGGGCGACACGCCGGTTGAACGCCTCTGCGTATGCCGCAGTGTGACGGACGGCTACTCGACGTATGTCTCGTCGTAGGAAGGTGCAGCCGCGGACGGATCGTAGCCGCGCTCGGCTTCCGGATCGGGCACACCTAACTCGTAGGTCGTGCCGGGCTGCGGCGGTTCGGCTTTCAGGACGCGCAGCGGCGGATCGTCGGCCATCGGATGGAATGCCGAGGAGCGTCGTGCCCCAAAGTCACAGTTGAGCGAGCCGCTGGGACCGATCATCGGATTGCAGTAGTCGAACGGCGACTGGCACATCCGGCAGCCACACATGGGTGCCACGACCATCACGACCATCGACCAACGAACAACGGCAAGCATGGCGAATCGCTCCGGCAAGAGTTGACTGCTGTGCGACGATGAACTCGCACTCGGTGTCGCGGCAGTTTCGCGCCCAATGTACGCCTGCGCAAACTGAGCGACCTTTGACGAGTACAACGGTTCTATCATCGGCTCGTTGCATGCCATCCATTGACCATCTTTGCCGAATTGCCGCCGGGCCAGGTGCTAAGTCGTGAATCGCCTGAAACGCCCGATGGCTGCTGGCACATCGTGACGAACGGATAGGAATCGCCGCGGCTGCTGGCACCCGGGCGACAGCAAGCGATGCAACCGCCCGACGAATTCAGGGTCCGGCCGAATTGGATACGCCGGCGACCGGGCTTCGGCACGAGCCGCTCGCTAGCACAGCGACGGCGGGGCCAGCACGTCGAGCAGATCGCCAAACGCGGCCAGATGAATGTCGGCCGCGACGCCTTCGCGGTAGTTGAAGGCGATCGATCGCAAGCCGGCCGATCGTGCGCCCTCTAGATGGTCCGCGGCGTGGCCAACGTAGGCGGTACGCTCCGCGGGCGTTTTCAACGCGGAAAGTGCCGCGCAGTAGCACTGACCCGACGGTTGCGCGGCTTCGAGATCGAATGACGAAAGCACGGCGTCGAACTGACCGGCAAGTCCCAGACGTTCGATTCGCTCGGCGACCATTTCGCTGGGACAATCCGCGTCCGCCCAGGCTACCAGCCGAATGCCGCGACGTCGCAGGAGGGTGATCGTGGCCACCACACCCGGCAACGGCCGCACCTTCGCGTTCAGGTCGCGCCGCTCCGTGCGGCTGGCCGCTTCCACTTCGTCGACTTGTGCCCAAGTGAGCCCCGCCGCCAACAGACAATCTTGCAGGGCCTCGTCGTAGTCGCGACGACCGCAATAGACGTCGCGCAGGTAGTTTCGCTCCCAGACGTCGACGAATGCCTCGTATTCGGCTTCGACGCCGATCCGCCGGACCAACCGCACCAGTTTCCGCGGCCAAGACGATGCGTCGTACAGGACATCGGCCGTGTCGATCATCAGGGCGGCGATCGCTGGCGCCGGCGACTTCGCCGGATCGCTGTGCCCGTCAGAGCATCCGGACTCCACAGTGCGAGCGCCCGAATGGTTCGGCGCCTGCTTTTCGGTGGATTCGCGGCCACGGGCAGTCCCGCCGATGATGCCATCGACGGACACAGCTCCCTGCAACGACGTGATGTCTGGCACGCCGGCCTGGGCGGGGCCAGTGCAATCGCCGCATTTTGTGTGATTGGGAAACGACGGTCGTGCTAGGTCCATGGACGAAAGAATCCCTTCTTCGTCGCACCAGGCATCCACTATTAAAGACTCTGGTTGACGTCCGCGCTACGCCGGCGAGCCGGCCCGGTTCAGCGCTGCCATGCGCTGCCGCAATCTGGGCTGGTGGTCGAGCAGATCGGCCAGCCGTTGCCAGTCCCACTCCTCGTGTCCCAGCGCGTCGTAAATTACCTGTGCGTGCTCCCAGTCTTCTTCCCGGTTGACGCACAATCGCACGTCATCCCGGTCCAACTCACGCGGCAGCGGAACGAGCCGCATCATGAACAGTTCGGGATGCCCGAACAAACAGGGCGTCACGCCGTCGCGGTCTGCCTGGCGTGTTACTGATCGGTCGGCGCAGCGCAGGGCTTCGGCCGAACACCACTCGGCAACCAAGCCGATCTGTGAACGCACCGCCAGCCGGCCGTCCTTGCAACAATACCCGATGTAGTCACACGCCGGATGCGCATCGGCCGTGTTGACCAATCGATCGACCAACACCGGGTCGACGAACGGTTGATCGGCAGCGACGCGCACCACGGCCTGGGCATTGAATTGATCGATCGCCGCGACGAATCGCGACAGCCCGTCTGAAATTCGGCGAGTCACCGTGGCCACGTCTGGCGGCACCAGGCTGGCCACGAGCTGATCCTGGCGCGGATCGCCCGACACGACGACCACGGCGTCCAATCGTTGACAGTCCGTCATCCGACGGACGACGTGCTCGAGCAGCGGTTTACCGGCCAGCTTGCGTGCGAATCTGGGACTCGAGCCCGGCGAAGCAGGCCCCACGTGAACGATCCCTAACGTCTTTGTCATGCTGTCTTCGATTCCTTCCTGGCGGGACCGGAGGGCGCCCCTACCCATCGCGTCCAAGCGCGGGAAGTCTAGCAGCTTGTCGAATTGAGCGTCAATACGGGCCAATTCCCCGGCAGTGGCCGGCAATTTACACGCGGCAATCGATCGGACAATCAACCATGACGGGCTAGGCAACGGGGTCGACGACGGACACCTGTAGAGCGCCAATCCGATGGGGGCGGAGCGTGGTGGCGATGCCAGCAATCCGCCATGAATCCGTAACGCGCGTCCGGTTGCAACCTGTGTTGGTCCGATCGGCGCCCAACAGTACAATCCCGACCTCGCTGGGCTGCCATGTCGCGGCCCGCTTGTCGAAGACGCAGGCGCCAGTCCGTTACTGCCGAGACACGCCGACTCGAAATCTCCGACGAACCGCTTAGGCAAGGAGGCCGACGTGGTACGATTGCTTGTCACGGGAGTTGATGGCCCGGTGGGGCTGAATGTGGCCTTGCGTCTGGCGGACCACTGCGAAGTCTTGGGCGTGTACGGGCTGCACACGATCGAGTCTAACGCGTTTCGCTCGGCGGCATGGAACGGCCACGACGTTGAGCAGCTCATCCCGCTGGCCGACGAATGGCAGCCTCACTGGATCATTCACTGCGGTCCGCTGGTGGCCGCTGCTTGGGATTCGCCACCGCAGTCCGAACTGGCCGATGAACAGCCGCGGGTCGCCGCGGAGTTGGCGGATCTGGCGGTCCGTTGTTCGGCACGGCTCACGGTACTCTCCAGCGACACGGTGTTTACCGGCCCACGCATGTTCCACGACGAGGCGTCACAAGCCCGCGCGACTTGCCCACAGGCGGTCCAAGCGCTCGCCATGGAGCATGCCCTCGCTGAACGCGACGCCCTCGTCGTCCGCACGCACGCCTACGGCTGGAGCCCGGTGGAAGCACTGGCCGGATTTGCCGAGCGGGCATTCGACGCGGTCTCGTTGTGCGAAAGTGCCGACGCCGACGGGTATCGGCACGCCACCCCGATCCTGGCTACCGACTTGGCCGATCGACTTCTCCGCGCATTCGAACTTCGACTGGCTGGGCTCTACCACGTTGCCGGGGCCGAGCGCACCAGCCCGTTTCGCTTCGTGCACCAAATGGCGTCGGTGTTCGGGCTCGCCGTGCCGCGCCATTGGACGTCGGCATCCGTCGCGCCCAGCGATAGGTGTCACAGAGAAACATCGCTCAGCAGCAAGCGGGCACGCCGCATGTTCGAAACACAGATGCCGCTCTTGGGTGACGGGCTCCAGAGATTCGCTGAGCAACGGCACAACGGCTGGCGTGCGCGAGCAAGGGTTGTCGGTCCGCCGCGGTCGGCGCTGGAAACTGCGGCTTAGGTCGCGCGTGGCCGCGTTTCGCCCGGGTCGCTCGACAACATGGCCAGCAAGCGCGGATCGCGCAGGCTCTCGACGACGAGCGACGCACCCGCGAAATCGTGGCGAAGACTGTGTCCACCAGGAACCGCCACGGCGATGGTTCCGGCAGCCACCGCGGCGCGGCAGCCATTCTGGCTGTCCTCCAGCACCAGGACCTCACCCGGCGCAAGGCCAAGACGGCGCGCGGCTGTCTGGTAGATCTCCGGGTGCGGCTTGCCGCGCTGGACGTCGTCGCTGGTCAGCACGAATTGGAAGCGGGACTCGAGGTCGAATCGGCCCAACACGTCGCGCGTGAATTCCGGTCCGCTGCTGGTGGCGATTGCCTTGGGTAGCCCCCATGTTTCCAGCCGCTCCAACAAATCCAGCAGACCAGGCATCACCTCTAATCGCTCATCGAGCAAGCTGGCGAAGATTTCGTCGGTCTCGGCGGCCAGGCCGGCGATCGTGTCGTCCAATCGATGCCAATCGATCATCCGCTGCAAAGCAACGCTGGCCGGACAACCCATCATGGCGTCCAATAGCTCGTCGTCGAATTGCTTGCCGCGGCGGCGAAGAATCTGGGTGCCAGCGTCCTGGTACAGGTCTTCGGTGTTGAACATCAGGCCGTCCAAGTCGAACACGACGGCGCGCGGACGGCGTTGTGGTGATGGTTGCGACACAGTGCGTCGTGGCGGCCGGAGGGCCCGCCCCAGTACTCAATCGGGCAATCCTTCGATGACGGCTTTCAGTTCGGCCAGCACCATGCTTGTGGCGCCCCAGATGTGCTCCGACTCGAAGCGAACGCAGGGTGCGCAGTAGGCGATCGGGCCGTGACGCCGCTCGAACGTTGTCGAATTGTTCGCGTCCAGCAAGTGGTCTAGCGGCACTTCGAGCAGCCGCTCAACTTCGTGCCTGCTGGGGCGCCAGTTCGGCCGCTCGGCAAGGACACCGACCCAGGGCTCGATTCGAAAGTTGCTGGCAAACAGGTACAGCTCAGACAGTCGCCCCAGCACGCGAACGTCTTCCGAAGGCGCGCCCAGCTCCTCGGAATACTCACGCAGAGCTGCTTGCTTCGGCGTCTCACCCCGTTCGACGGAACCGCCGGGCAGGCTGACCTGTCCGGCATGATCGACCATGTGTTTCGGTCGCACGATCAGCGGCAGGTGCCAATTGCCGCCGTGCGGGTAAAGCGCAATCATGACGGCCGCCGCGCGTGCGTCGTGTTCGGCCGGCCCGCGATGACGGCCAAAGCTGAGCTCTGGCTGAAAGCCGGCCTGTGCCGACCAATGGCGCAGCGGCTGCTTCAAGCGGCCAGCCAACGTCGCTGGTAAAGAATCGTCGACCATTTGCGGTTCGCCCCAGTGCTGATTGTCGTGCAATTATCCGTGCGCGTGCCCCACGAGGTCAAACGCGGTTTTGCCAGCGCGATTGCTCGCGTGCTACGGCCCGCGCGTCGGTGGTTCAGTGACCGGTCCGCGCTCGTTGGCCGATCGGCCAAGCGGTGATTGCCCAGGGGCCGCGTCCTCGTTCAGAACGTAGATCGCGAAGCTGGCGTTGGATGGCCCAATGCGACGCAGTGCAAGCGGCGGATCGACTGTGGTCACGACGTAGTCGGCACCGTACGTTCGGCCCAAGTCGGCGAGGCGCCGCGAGCCCAATTCAGCCAATGAGCGTCGCCAGCGCGCCTGGCCAGAGTGGCTGGTTTCTTGCCTCTCGGTGGCGCCCGCTTCGGCATTGGCGTCGGGCGCGCTCCCCGCGTCGTCGCGATATAGATCCAGGTTGCGATGCAACCAGGCAACAATGCCCGCGGCATCCTGCGGTATGTCCTTGCGGCTGACCACTTCGGCCCGTGATGCATACCAGCGGAAGGTCTGGGCGAGCCGCGGCGTGAGGAAGACCGCATCGTGCGGCGTGTGGTCGGCAATCCAGGCGCAGGTCTCGCGCCATGCGGCCAGGTTGGCAATCTGCCGGTCGGCCGGTGGCCGCGGATCTTGCCGGCGAGTCCAAATCAGTCCCGCGACGTGTGCCGCGACAATCAAGACACACACCGACAAACCCGCTACGTGCCACGAGGGCCGCGTCATTTCCCACCGGCCCAAGATGCGGCATCCAACCAAAGCAACGCCCACCGGCACCAGCACGTCCGACATGCGAAACCAGTAGAACCGCAGCAGTCCGGCGGCAAAGTCGGGTGCCCACGGCGCGACCAGTGCGATGCACATTCCCGCCGCCGCGATCCCAATCGAACCGGCGACGAAGGCCCGCAACCGTCGCACGCCAGCGTCGGCTGATTCATCGATCCGTACCAGGCACACGAGCAACCCGATCAGCAACATGTGACGGGCAACGATCGAAACGGCGTAGCCATCGAGAACGAACCACGTCCCAAACCGCTGTGGCAATAAGTGATGGTACAGGCGCTCGTACACATAGAGCCGATTTGCTTCCACAACCGTTTGGGCATCAGCGCCCGCGCCGAGAGCCAGCGCCGGCACCAATCCCGGTAGCGCGAGCAGCAATCCGCCGACCAACGGCAGCACGAGCCGGCCGATTGGCGGCCGATCTGCACTCGCCAACCAGACCACCCCCGCGCAAACGACCGACCAGCCACCAACCAC
>CALFYT010000052.1 GCA_937952415.1 uncultured Planctomycetaceae bacterium
GCTTGTCGCGATTGCACCTGCCGAGGAGCCGGCTCCCGCCGCCCCCGCCCAGCCGGCCGATGCGCCGGCGCCGCTGCCGGACGCCGATCCGTTGCCGCCGGAACCCATGCCCGACGCCCCGGATCCGTTGACGGACGAACCGGCCCCGGAAGGCGCAACGGACGATGTTCCGCAGAGCACCGCGTTTGGCCGTTACACGTCGAAGCGGGGCGAAGTGTTGTTGCGGTTTGACGCCGAGAGCGGCGGCTGGAAACGCTTGCCGCCGATGGCGCCGCTGGCTACGGGAGATCGCCTGCTGTCGCTCCCGCTGTACCGGCCGACGATCGCCCTGAGCACGAGTGTTTCGATTCAGCCGGACGGCGCCGCCGCGATGGAACTCGTCGGATGGACGCCCGACGGCGTACCGATCATCAACGTCGAATACGGGCGGCTGCTGATGATGACCGTCGGCAAGGCCGGCAACTCGATTCAGTTGAACTTCGGCACGCAAGAAGCCGTTTTGACCTTTGTCGACGCGGAGGCAACGGTCGCTCTGGAGTCCCAACGGGTGTTGACGCCCGGCGCGAACCCGATCGAACAGCCGGCCGACCAGGCGGTCGACCTTTACGCAACCAGCGGGTCGATTCGGGTCGAGCTGGATGGCCAGCCGCCGCTCGACGTCCAGGCGCCAACCCGACGTGCCTTGATCGGCAAAGGGATCGCCCCGCCCGGCGAAGTGCCCAGTTGGGTGAATTCCGAAGCGGTGAGCGACTCGAATTTGCGCGCGGCTGGCAACGTGGAAGGGCTCCTTCAGCCCGATCAACTCGTAGGTCTGGTACTCAAGGAACTGTCGACCGATCGGCGGAGCGAGGTGCGTTCCCTGGCGATTCGCAGCGCGGCGTATCTCGACGATTTTGAGCCGTGTATCGACGCCTTGAACGAGAAGTACGAAAAGAATTTTTGGCCAATCTATATCGAGACCCTGCGCGCGGCCATCGCCCGCAGTCCCGACACGGCCCAGCGCGTGCGCAACACGTTCGACCGGCAAGGGCTGGTTGGCGAGGAACTGTTTCGCATGCTGTGGGGCTATAGTGCCAACGACCTGCAGAACGGAGACGCGGCCAAGCTGGTCGAAGGGCTCAACCACGACTCGCTCGACTACCGCGTGCTGGCGATTTGGAATCTGCGCGACATTACCGGCCTGCCAAATCACCGGTACTATCCTCAAGACCTGGCCCGGCAGCGTGCTCAGCCAGTCAATCGCTGGAAGGAGCTATTGCGGCAAGGCAAGATCGTGCCACGGGCCGAGGCAGCCGGACCGTAGAGTTGCCACGGCGTCGCGCCAGCCGGCCTGGAATTCGGCCGAACCACTCTCATGCCGCGCGATAGGCCCTTCCGAGCGTCGCACAAAGGGCTAAACTGGGATAGGTGGCGGATTTGCCGTACGAAGCGTCGAGCGGCCCCGATCGAGTCGGCTCGGGTCGGCTGGTCGCCTCCCGGGCGAGCCGCTAGAATGTTCTGTTTGGCAATTCGACTCCGGGTCGCAAACCGAAGCCAAGGTTTGGGTTAGTTGAAGGAGCGCTCCCCTGTGCAAATCAACATCTCGGTCCGCCACGGACATCTTAGCGACGCCTCGCGCAGCAAGATTGAAGCCAAAGTGGAGAAACTCGCTCGCTTCTTCGAGCGACTCACGGCGATCGAGGTCACCATCGATCTGGAGCACGAGCAGAACCCCACGGTCGACATGCGGGTATCGGCCGAGCACAAGCACGACTTCATCGCCACGGAACAATCGACGAGCCTGATGGCGGCTTTGGACGGAGTCGTGCACAAGCTGGAACAGCAACTGCGAAAGTACAAAGAAAAAGTTCAAAAACATCATCGAGCGGCGGCGACCCGCCATACCGCGCCCCCGCCCGACGAGGTGGAATCCGACGGCGAGTGACGCTTGGGCCAGGTGCCCACACTCTCAACGAGCTGCATTGATCGGCGCGCCGCGGAGAGCAACGGTGAGAAAGGAAAACAGGGTATGAAGTTTGGCGATTTTGTGAGTACTGGCGCGATCCGCGCTCAGTTGGCAGCCGAGGACAAGGAAAGCGCAATCCGCGAAATAATCAGCGCGCTCTTGGACGCCGGAAGCATCGTGCCGGGCGAAGTTGAAAGCATCGTCAAGGCGATCATGAAGCGCGAGGAGTTGGGCAGCACCGGGATCGGACGCGGAGTCGCGGTTCCGCATACCAAGCATCCCAGTGTGCAGCGATTGGTCGGCACCGTCGCGGTTAGCGGCGAGGGCATCGACTTCAACAGCCTTGACGGCGAGAAGGTGCAACTCTTCTTCCTGTTGATCTCGCCCCCCGATCGGCCCGGCGATCACCTGCGGGCCCTGGAAAACATCTCGCGGCAATTGCGCGACGAAACGTTCTGCAAGTTTCTCAAGCAGGCGTCGTCGGCCGAAGACATTCAACAACTTCTCGACGAAGCCGACAACAACGGCTTTGCCTCGTGATCGCAGACAATCGAACCGTTGGGTAAGACAAGGTACCGGTACCACGGGGCACGACGCGGGACTGCCCCAACGCGGCACCTCCGAAGAACGAAACGAACAGTATGGCCGAAGCGGTGGTTTCTCGAACGGTCGTCGTTAGCAACCAGCAGGGGTTGCACGCGCGCCCGGCTGATCTGTTCGTCAAACTAGCCGGTCAATTCGAATCAAAGATCGAAGTAATCAAAGATAACGAGCGGGTGGACGGCAAAAGCATCTTGGAAATCTTGACGCTCGCCGCTCGGCAGGGCACGCAGTTGACGATCGAAGCCACGGGACCGGATGCCGACAACGCGTTGGAAGCGCTGGCGGAACTGGTTGAAAGCGGCTTCGAGAGCGGCGTTTCCGAAGACAACAGTACCGTGGAATAGACAATCGTCGCGTTGCGGGTTCGTTCAACCTTAGCAAAGCCGAACGAGCCATCGGGACGCGATCAGGAGTTTCGCCGATAGCGCGGCGTCGCCGGCCCGCTTGTCCCTGGTGGACGTAGGGCCCGAAACAAACAGGGAGTTGATCGCGCGACAGCCGGACAAGAGGGTCCGGCGATCGCATCCTCTCTGCGGCGCCGTCGCGATCGATCGCGCCATGCAAAAACTACAAGGAATTGCCGTCTCGCCCGGCGTGGCCGTCGGCGAGGCAATGGTGATGGACACCGAGGGATTTCGGATCCCTCGCCGCTTCGTCGCGCGCGACGCCGTCGAGCACGAATTGGAACGGCTCGAAGCGGCCATGGCCGCCGCCGGCGCCGAAATCGAGCGCAATCGCGCAGCTGTCTCCCGAGAACTCGGCGAACAGTACGCCGCCGTCTTCTCCGCCCACCTCCAAATGCTGCGCGATCCCACCCTGCGCACCGAAATGGAGGGCATGATCCGCGAACGGCACTATTCGCCCGAATACGCCGTCAGCCGTGCGCTGCGGCGCTATGCCAAGGTGTTTCAGAGCATCGAGTCGAGCTATCTGGCCGAACGGGCCAACGACATCTTCGACATCGAAAAACGATTGTTGCGCAACCTGCTCGGGCGCCGGCGCGAAGAACTTTCGCACCTGGTCTCGCAGGTCATCGTCCTGGCCCACAATCTCACGCCCAGCGAAACGGCCAATCTCAATCGCAAGTATGTGCGCGGATTCGTGACCGAAGTCGGCGGGCCGGGTGGCCATACAGCGATTGTCGCGGAAGGGCTCGAAATCCCCGCGGTGGTCGGCACGGGTCCCTTTTTGACCGACGTTTCTGGCGGCGACGTCGTGATCATCGACGGGGACCAGGGTCTGGTCATTCTGCAGCCCGACGAAGAAACCCTGGCCCACTACCAGTACGAGGCCGAGCAGAATCGCACCCGCGCCGCGCAACTGGAAACGCTCCGCGATCTGCCCGCCGAAACGGTCGACGGCACGCGGATCGAGCTGCTGGCTAACATCGAGTTTCCGTCCGAAGTGCTGCACTGTGTGGAACGCGGCGCCGACGGCATCGGGCTGTATCGCACCGAATTCCTCTACCTGGGAGCCGATGCCGAACCGGACGAAGATGTCCATTACGAGGCGTATGCGCGCGTGGTCAGCGAAATCGGCGATCGGCCGGTCGTCATCCGCACGTGCGACTTGGGCGCCGACAAGGTGACGTACGACGTCGACGGCGCCCGCAATCCCACGCTCGGCCTGCGCAGCATTCGGCTCTCGCTGCAAAACCTGCCGCTGTTTCGCACGCAGCTTCGGGCGGTACTGCGCGCTAGCGCCGAGGGCGACGTGCGGCTCATGTTTCCGCTCGTCTCCACGGTGATGGAATTGCGGCAGGCCAAGATGGTGCTGACCGACGTGATGGAGGACCTCGACGACGAGGGAGTCTCGTTCAATCGGGATTTGCCCGTCGGGATGATGGTCGAAGTGCCAGCCGCCGTGATGATGATCGATCATTTCGTCGACGAGGTCGATTTTCTTAGCATCGGCACCAACGACCTGACGCAGTACACCCTGGCCGCCGATCGCAGCAACAAGGAAGTGGCCGGGCTGTACAACTCGTACGACCCTTCGGTGTTGCGCCTGATGCGGATCGCCATCGCCGCCGCCGATCTGAAGGGCGTGCCGATCAATGCCTGTGGGCAAATGGCCGGCAGCTCGCTGTGCACGATGCTGCTGTTGGGAATGGGTCTGCGGCGCTTGAGCGTGACGCCCAGCTCTGTTCCGGAGGTGAAGAAAGTCTGCCGCACGGTCGACCTGGCCGCCTGCCGGCAAGTCGCCGAGCGCGTGATGGCGCTGGAAAATGCCCGAGACATCAAGAGTTATTTGCGAGAGGAAGTCAAGAAGATCCTGCCCGAAATGGTCGTGTAGGAAACCAATCATACAACGTCGAACCGATGACGCCGCCGCGCCGCGCGAACCACCGATTCGTGGTCCGGTTTGCCGCCGGGCGTCACCCGCTGTTCGACACCTTCGATTACCGCCGGCATTGCCAGGCGATTCAACCCAAGAAAGAACAACCGAATGAAACAAGAAATGCTGATCAACGTCGCGCAACCGGAAGAGTGCCGGATCGCGATCGTTGAAGATGGTTCCTTGGAAGAGCTTTACATCGAACGCACCAGTCAGGACAACTACGTCGGCAACATTTACAAAGGCAAAGTCGTCAACCTCGAACCCAGCATTCAGGCCGCGTTCGTCGACTTTGGCGTCGGGCGCAATGGTTTTCTGCACATCAGCGACGTCGAGCCGCAATACTACCGCCAAGGCGGAATCGATCCGGGCAAACCGCTCGAAAGCGGCAACGCGGCCCATCGGGCCGACGTCGACGTCGGCGACGACGACTCGGACAACGCCTCGGGCAACGGATCCGAGTCGGCACCCCCGCGGCGCAGTTTCCGCGGCCCGCGCCCTGGCGCGCGGCCCCGCATTAAACCGCCCATCCAGGAGATCCTTCGCCGCGGTGACGAGGTCCTGGTGCAGGTCATCAAGGAAGGGATGGGCACCAAGGGGCCCACGCTGTCCACCTATATCAGCATCCCGGGCCGTTACCTGGTGCTGATGCCCGCGCTAGGCCGTGTGGGCGTATCGCGCAAGATCGAAGACGACGAGGTGCGCCGCAAGCTCCGCGACGTCATGCTCGAGCTCAACCCGCCCAAGGGGCTGGGGTTCATCGTGCGGACTGCGGGCGTCGACCGAACAAAGCGCGAGCTGTCGCGCGACCTGGCCTATCTGTTGCGGCTGTGGAAGGTCATCGTTCGCCGGGTCAAGAAGCACCCGGCGCCGATCGACATCTATGAAGAAAGCGACATGATCATTCGCACGATTCGCGACATCTTCACCGGCGACGTCGATTCGATCTACATCGACGAGCCGTCGGCGTATGAGCGGGCGAAGGAATTCTTGCAGATCGTCATGCCGCGCTACGTCAGCCGCTTGCACCTGTACGAAGGCAAGGAGCCGCTGTTCCACAAGTATCATCTCGACCGCGAAATCAGCTTGATCCACCAGCGGAAGGTTCCACTGAAACAGGGCGGGTCGATTGTCATCGATCAAACCGAAGCGCTGGTGGCCATCGACGTCAACAGCGGCAACTTCCGCGCCGACAACTCGGCCGAGGAAACCGCCTACCAGATGAACTTGCTGGCCGCCAACGAAATCGCCCGACAATTGCGGCTCCGCGATTTGGGCGGCGTGGTGGTCAACGACTTCATCGACATGCGGAAGGAAAAGCACCGCCGCGCCGTCGAACGCGCGCTGCGCGACGCGGTGAAGCGGGACCGGGCCCGTACCAAGATCCTGCGCACCAGCCCGTTCGGACTGATCGAGATGACGCGGCAGCGGATTCGGCCCAGCCTGAAACGGAGCGTCTACCAAGACTGCCCCGGCTGCACCGGCAGCGGCGTGGTCAAGACGGCCGAAAGCATGGCGATCGAAGTGGTGCGGCTGCTGATTTCCAGCACGCAACAAGCGGAGGTCAAAAAGATCTCGGTCACGGTGGCCGAAGAGGTCGCCACTTACCTGAACAACAAGAAGCGGCGCGAACTGTCGAGGCTGGAGGACGAAAACGGCATTTCGGTGCAAGTCTATGCCGCCGAAGGCGTTTCGCCCGAGCATCTGATCATCGAGTGCCACGACGCCCAGGGCCGAGAATTGAAGTTTCAAACCGCGTAGCACTCGACCAATCGGCACCGGTCGAGTAAATTGATGGGCTCGCCGTTGGGCGGTTTTCCAGCGCCGGCGACAAGAACCGCTGGGCATTTAACCCGCCGCGGAGACTCGTTTCACCTACGGAAACCCGAGCATGTACGCGATCATCATCGACGGCGGTCGACAATACAAAGTCACCGAAGGACAAGAACTGGTCATCGACTACCGCAACGCCTCGGAAGGCGATGCCATGCAGTTCGATCGGGTCCTGGCGGTCAGCACGGGCGACGAGCTGAAGTTAGGCGAGCCCACGCTCGGCGGCGCCAAAGTAACCGCCAAGGTGCTGGGGGTCGCGCAGGGGCCAAAGATCACCGTGCAGAAGTTTCGCCGCCGCAAAGGCTACCGCCGTAAGACGGGCCATCGGCAGCTCTACACGAAGGTGCAGATCGACAAGATCAGCGCCAGTTAACACGGTCAATTGTCGCAAACTCGCGGCTTGCGGTCGGTTTTTCGCGTCGCTAGCGGCGCGGCGCTAGTGGCCTCGTGCAGCGCGCCACTTTTTCGGCCATCTGCCGCCGGCGCGCTCATGCTGCAAAGCGACCTCGTCGGCCGACGCAGAGCGTCCAGTTTCGTCCGGCACACGCGCTCAACCGAGGCGCAGGATTCTTGACCGTGTGAGCCCCCACAGCCCGCGTCGCGCGACTGGGTCGGCGGTCGCCTAGGTGTTGGTCCAGCTTCGCCGAGGCTGCCAGCGGCCCTTTCCGCAAACCTGGCGATGCAGAAAACAAGCACGGCCAGCCAACAGCGCAAACAGCGCGCCGACCGGCGCGGCATCGCGATCAGCGCATCACGAAACACCGCGATGGCGAACCGGCGGCAGCTACCGCGCTGCGCTCGTGTCTGAGATTCCCACTCGATCGCGGGCAAAAAGGCGACCGAAGCCGGCGGGAAAAATTTTTCGAAATCTTGCCCGAGGCGGCGCGGCGCAGAGTGTCGCGCGACGAACGCTCGCCGAAGCCGCATTTCTTCGAGCGAATCGCATTTCAGCGGCGTCGAAAACTCACACCCACCTAAAGTAGGGTACGCGACCCAAGATGCGCGACCACAAGCACTTCCGGCGATTGTTAGGACTTGATTGACGGACCGGCGAATTTGATTAAGATTCTCTCCTCATGCACCGTATATTGTGGTATAGAGGGCATCTACTACAATATATGGTGTTCGGTCGCATCTTTTTACCACTCTTGGGTGGTTTTTGATCGATATTTGCCTCCGGCATGGATTTCAGTGCAGGCCGCTGGATTGCAGGCCTGATACTGGTATACGTCTGTATATTAGGTAGGATGCCCACGCCGTCTATTTAGAGGGAGCTAAATCCATGGCAACGCTTGGCACCGGAGTCGCGCGCAGGCCCTTGTCCACGTCCCGTAAAACTGCCGTCGATCGGTCTACTGCCGGCCTTCGGGTTGATGCACGGTTCTGTCCCGCGGACGTCGATCCGTTCGAGACGGTCCAGTGGGAACAGCGCGCCGCGGAGATCAAGGGCGAGAACGGCGAAAAGCTGTTCGAACAGACCAACTGCGAGATTCCCGCCTCGTGGAGCCAGTTGGCCACCAACGTCGTGGTCAGCAAATACTTCTACGGCGAAGTCAACACGCCCGAGCGCGAGAACAGCGTGCGGCAGTTGATCCATCGTGTCTCGCGCACGATCACCGACTGGGGAATCGAGGACGGATACTTCGCCAGCAGCGAGGACGGCGAACGGTTCTATCGCGAGCTGACGTACCTCTGCCTGCACCAATACGGGGCATTCAATTCGCCCGTGTGGTTCAACGTCGGCCTGTATCACCAGTACGGCGTGCAGGGCTCGCAGTGCAACTGGCACTGGAACCCGGACACCGACCAGGTTGAACAGCCGGAGAATCCCTACGAATATCCGCAGGGCTCGGCCTGCTTCATCCAGAGCGTGCGCGACAACATGGAAGACATCATGGAGCTGGCGCGCAGCGAGGCGATGCTGTTCAAGTTCGGCTCCGGAACCGGAACGGACTTGTCCACGTTGCGGTCGCATCGCGAAAAGCTCTCGGGCGGGGGCAAGCCGTCCGGCCCGCTGTCGTTCATGCGGGTCTACGACCAGATCGCCGCGGTGGTCAAGAGCGGCG
>CALFYT010000053.1 GCA_937952415.1 uncultured Planctomycetaceae bacterium
TATCATTCGGGCCACCACTTCATCCTGGATCAGTTCTAGCATTCGCCGCAGCGCGGGCGGACGCCGCCGTCTAGCGCGGCAGTCCGCGACAAACGAATTGATAGAGCACTTCGCTGGCCGCGGCGAGTTGATCGAGCGATAGCCATTCGTCGGCCGTGTGGGCCTGGTCGATCGAGCCGGGCCCAAACACGATCGAGGGCACGCCGGATCGAGCGATCGCCGCCGCGTCCGTGCCGTAGGGCACCCCGATCAACTCGGAGTCGACACCCGCCGCTTGCGCCGCAGCAACCATTTGTTCGCCCAGCGGACCGTTGCCTTGGTCCAACAGCGCGAATCCGACGGCTGGCCGTTCGTGCTCGACGGCCGCGTCGTGGTCTGTCCGCTCGGCCACGAACTCGACGACGTGGCGGTAGGCCTCTTCAGGGTCTTCGCCGGGCAGCAGGCGGCGGTCGATCCGGATCGTGCAATGATCCGGCACGGTGTTTACGCTTAGTCCGCCGGTGATCGTGCCGACGCTCAGCGTGGGGCGTCCGCAGCGTGGATGCTCGCCCAAAGTCGTCACCACGTCGCGCTGATAGTCGGCCAGCGCGTCCAGGACGCGACTCATCTTGAATATCGCGTTGACACCCAAGTGCGGCTGCGAGCTGTGTCCGGCTCGCCCGCGCGTGTGACACTGCCAGCGAACCGTGCCCTTGTGCGCGACCACGACTTGCAGTTGCGTTGGTTCGGCGATCACGGCCGCATCCGGTTGACGGGGGATGATTGCCCCAGGCTGCGACCAGAGCTTGGTCAACGCGCTGGCGCCGGTGTAGCCGTTCTCCTCGTTGACCGTACACGCCATCACGATCGTCGGCATGCCGGCCGGGCGCTCTTCGGCCAGTCGGGCCACGGCGCCCAACATGGCGGCCATGCCCCCTTTGATGTCGCACGAGCCCCGGCCGTAGATCCGCCCATCGCGCACCGCCGGCGTCCACGGCTCGACCGTCATTCCGGTAACCGGCACGGTGTCTTGATGGGCTTCGAAGACGATAAGCTGGCCGCCCTCGTTTGGTCCGGGATCACCGTGGACGATCGCCACGATGTTGTCGCGTTTCGGCTCGACGGTCTGGCGCTGGTGCGGCAGCCCCAGGTCGGTAAACAGCTTTTCCAAGTATTCGGTGACGCGATACTCGAAAAACTCCGGACCGTCGGCCGCCTGGCCCATTGGGTTGACGCTGGGTCGCGCCACCAGGTCGCTGAGGGTCTGTGTCAGATCGAGCGGCATGGGCTGTCCGTGCGGGGGAGCGCGGGATAAATTCGGGCGCGGCGCGGTGGGGCGTCGCGACAATGCGTCATCATAACCCCTGTCGAGCAGGGGGCCACCGAATGACTAGCGCCCCGCACAATGTGTTGCAACGCGGCTTCAGCCAGCGTTCTCTTGCCGCATTGGCGCTGATTTGGCAGCCCGGCGCATACGCTCGCGAATCTGCCCCCCCATCCCGGTCGGGGGGCGTCCGCTTGACCGCTTCGGACCTGGCCGATACGATCACCCATACTGATGGGCCCGAGAAATCGGGCCTTTCGCTAGGCCCTACTTTGTGACAAGATTCACAAAGTGAGCATTCTCGCCGGGAAACGCCTATGGACTACGCCGTCCTTCCCATCTTTTTATTCGCCGCCGTGGCAACGGCCGTTGCGCTGTTGATGCTGGGGGTCGGCGCGCTCGTTGGCCCCAGCCGGCAGAGCCGCGTCAAGCAGATGCCCTACGAAAGCGGCATGGACCCCATCCACGACGCGCGGCGGCGATTCGACGTCCGATTCTACCTGGTGGCGATCGCCTTCTTGGTGTTCGACGTCGAGTTGCTTTTTCTCTATCCCTGGGCAGTGGCCAGCCGAGACCCTCAGGGGATCGACGCGGCGGTGGCGCAGGGTTGGGTCAGTAGCCGGGGATTGGTGTTTGGCGAGGTGCTCGTGTTTGTGGTGCTGCTGGCTGTCGGGTTCGTCTATGCGTGGCGCAAGGGGGTTTTCCAATGGCGTTAGAAGTGCCCGAAAACGTCGTAGTCAGCCGCCTCGACGCGTTGGCCAGTTGGTGCCGTAAGAACAGCCTGTGGCCGATGCCGTTTGCTACGGCGTGCTGTGGAATCGAGCTGATGGCCACCGGCGCGAGCCGACACGACATGGCGCGGTTCGGCGCCGAAGTCATGCGCTTCAGCCCGCGCCAGTGCGACGTGATGATCGTGGCCGGGCGGGTAGTGATGAAGATGCTGCCCGTGCTGCAACGGATTTGGCAGCAGATGCACGAACCGAAATGGTGCATTTCGATGGGCGCCTGCGCGTCGACCGGCGGGGTGTTCGACACGTACAGCGTGGTCCAAGGAATCGATCGATTCATCCCGGTCGACATGTACGTTCCCGGATGTCCGCCCCGCCCGGAGCAGTTGCTCCAATCGATTATCGACTTGCAGGACAAGATTCAGGCGGAAGGGACCGTTGGCGGGCGCGAGTTCTTGACCGCTGAGCGTCAGCAGCCGAAACGGGCGCTGGTCGAGTTGCCGGTGGTGTCGCTGCCGCGCGGCGTAAGCCGGTTGCCGCAAGGCGTGCGCGTGGAGTAAGGGCCAATCAACCGCGAATGATCGATTCCAAGACGCAATCCGCGATTAGCCAGGCGTTCGGCTCCGTTGCATGGAGCGAGTTTCGCGGTCAAGCGCGCGCCGTAGTTGCCGCCGGCGAACTGGCTGCCGTGTTCGAGTTCGCGCGCGACACGTGCGGATTCGATCTGCTGGTTGACGTGACTTGCGTGGACTACTTGAACTATCGAGATGCCGAAGACCGATTCGGGCTGGTGTATCTGCTGGCCAATACACAAACCAATGAACGGCTGACGTTGCGAACGTTTGTCAACGAGCCCGATCCGGTCGTGCCGTCGGCGGTGTCGTTTTGGCCGGGGGCCAATTGGATGGAGCGCGAAGTGTGGGACATGTTCGGGATCCGCTTCGAGGGTCATCCGGACCTGCGGCGAATCCTGATGCCAGAGGAATACACGGCCCACCCGTTGCGCAAAGACTACCCGATGCAGGGCCGGGGAGAGCGGCACAACTTTCCGGTATTGCACCGGTCGGAGGCTTAGCCAAGGAACCGGATGCCGAATCGCGCGCCGCGTGCCCGTGAGGGATCGGGTAACATCGGCGCGGCACGAACGCCAGGACAAGTCGCGCACGCCGCGCGACGACTGCCATGTCGATCGCTGAAACGAAAACGCTCGAACAGCTTGCTAAAGCCGAATCGCGCGACTACCTGTGGACGCTCAATTTCGGTCCGCAGCACCCGGCCACGCACACGACGCTGCGGATCGTTCTGTTCTTGAACGGCGAGCGCGTCGTTGACGCAATCCCCGACATCGGCTATCTCCACTCCGGCTTCGAGAAGATCGGCGAACACCTCACGTATAACCAGTACGTCACGGTGACCGATCGCATGAACTACATCTCGCCGCTGGCCAATAACATCGCCTGGCACGGTGCGGTCGAGCGGCTGTTGGGGTTGGAGCTGACGCCCCGCTGCAAGTACGTGCGGACGATTCTGGCCGAGCTGTCCCGGATCAGCGACCATCTGCTGTGCAACGGCGCAGTCGGGCTCGACGTCGGCGCGTTTACCTACTTCCTGTACGCGTTCCACCAGCGCGAAGTGCTGTACGACATCTTCGAGACGCTCTGCGGGGCCCGCTTTACCAACAGCTACACGCGCGTCGGCGGAGCCATGCACGACATGACGCCGCTGGTGGTCGACAAGATTCGCGCCTTTATTCGCGGCTTTCCCAAGACGCTCGACGACATGGAGCGGCTGCTGAACCGCAACCGGATCTTCGTCGATCGGTCCAAGGGGGTCGGCGTGTTGACCAAACAGGACGCCGTCGCCCGGAGCGCAAGCGGCCCCATCGCCCGAGCCAGTGGCGTCACACGCGACTTGCGCAAAGACGACCCGTATCTGGCCTACGGAGACCTCGATTTCCAGATGTGCTGCGCCGAAGCCGGCGACTGTTTCGCACGCTACCTGGTGCGGATGGCCGAGATGCGCGAGAGTCTGAAGATTGTCGAGCAAGCGGTCGAGAATCTTCCGGCGGGTCCAATCAACGTCGAAATCGACGAGCGGACGGCCTTGCCCGACAAGAAGCAGGTCTACTCAACGATCGAGGGCACGATTTCCCACTTCGAATTGGTCATGTGGAATCGCGGCTTCACCGTGCCGCACGATGAAAGTTACGCCGCCATCGAGGCGCCCAACGGCGAGCTCGGTTTTTACGTCGTAGGCGACGGCACCGACGTGGCGTATCGCGCGCGATGCCGTCCGCCGTCGTTCATCCATTTTTCGTTGTTCCCGCATTTGATTCGCGGCCACACGTTGAGCGACATCGTGGCCGTGCTCGGCAGTTTGAACATCATCGCCGCCGAATTGGACCGATAGCTCGCACGGCACACCGCCACCAAAGCAAGACGACTTCATCCAAACCTTCGCCATCCACCGACCGATCCCCGCATGTCGACCGCCGAGCGCATCCTGACCGACGAAATGATCGAGGCCATCAAGGCCTACTTCCCGCGCTATCCCACGCGCCAGGCGGTGACGCTCCCGGCGCTGCACGTGGTCAACTCGCGGCTCCGCTACGTTCCGCTGCAGGCGGTGGTCGAGATCGCCGAACTGCTCGAGCTGCCGCCCGCCGAAGTGCAAGATACGTTGTCGTTTTACGGCTTCTTCAAGCAGGACGCGCCGCACGGAGAATACCGGGCTTGGGTCTGCCGTTCGATCAGTTGCGCGTTGCGCGGCGGCGACGAGATTCTGGAACACATCTGCCGCTCGGCCGGAACAAAGCCGGGTGAAACCACCGCCGACGGTAAACTGACCATCGAGTTCGCCGAGTGTCTGGGCACGTGCGAATTTGCGCCGTGCGCGCTAGTGGGAAGCCGCGTGCTGAAGAACCTAACGCCCGAGTCGGCCGACGCTTATCTGAAAGAGATCGGCGTCGAGCCCCGTCCCGCCCAAACTGCATCGCACTAGACCCAGAGCGAGAACGCCGCCACTGACCATGCCCGAGTTCGAACCGGTACTGCTGGCCAACGTCGACAAACCGGACAGCCATACGCTCAAGGCGTATGACGCGGTGGGGGGGCATCGCGCGCTGCGCAAGGCACTGGCCGACATGACGCCCGAGGCGCTCGTCGAGTTGGTCAAGTCGAGCAATCTGCGTGGCCGCGGCGGAGCCGGCTTTCCGACGGGGCTCAAGTGGTCCTTCTTGCCGAAGGATCATCCGGGCCCGGTCTACATGTGCATCAACGCCGACGAAAGCGAGCCCGGCACGTTTAACAACCGCATCCTGATGGAGGAGGATCCGCACCAGGTAATCGAAGGCGCGACGCTGAGCTGCTACGCCACCCGCGCCACCACCGCCTACATCTACCTGCGGTACGAGTATCCTCTGGCGCTCGAGCGACTGCAGGCCGCCATCGACGAGTGTTACGCGGCGGGTTACTTAGGGAAGAACATCCTCGGCAGCGAGTTTTCGCTCGACATGTACCTGCATCGCGGCGCCGCCGCGTACATCTGTGGCGAGGAAACCGGCCTGATCGAAAGCCTGGAAGGCAAACGGGCCTGGCCGCGCGTCAAGCCGCCGTTTCCCGCCGTCGAGGGCGTGTTCCGTAAGCCGACGGTCGTGAACAATATCGAAACGGTATCCTGCGTGACGCACATCGTCGATCGGGGCGTCGAGTGGTTTAAGAGCTTGGGCGTGCCTGCTGATCCCGACAACCCGCGCGACCCGGGCAGCTACGGGCCGAAGCTGTACTGCCTCAGCGGTCACGTCAACAAACCCGGCTGCTACGAAGCGCCGCTCGGGCTGCCATGCCGTCAATTGATCGACGAGTACGGCGGCGGCGTCTGGAAAGGACGCAAAGCCAAGGCCGTGATTCCCGGCGGAATCAGCACGGGGTTGATGACCGAAGCGGAGTTGGATACGCCGCTCGACTTCGGCTCGCTGGGAAAACTAGGCTGCCTGGGCCTCGGCACGGCGGCCGTCGTCGTGCTGGACGAGACGGTCTCGATGGTTGAATTTTTGCACAACAGTTGCCGGTTCTTTGCCCACGAAAGCTGCGGCCAGTGTACGCCGTGCCGCGAGGGGACCAACTGGGCGCTGGCAATGCTCGAACGGATTCGCGCCGGCAGGGGAAGGCTGCGCGACTTGGAACTCTTGCTGGAAATCGGCGACACAATGGGCATGATGCCCGGCACGACTATTTGCGGGCTGGCCGATGGTGCGGCCTGGCCCATCAAACAGGCAATCCGCAAGTTTCGCGACGAGTTCGAAGACTACATCAAACGTACCAACCCCAGCGGATACCTGGTGACCGACGCTGTGCCAGCGTTGCCGCTGGTCAATATTCACTAAGACACCCATAACCGGCCGTGCGAGTCGGCCAAGCGGGCAGGGCACGAACGAATAAACCCCCGATTCCAACTCCTCGAACCTGAATCGCTCCGCCATGCCGACGGTCTATATTGACGGAATCGAAGTGCAACTGGCCGAGGGTGAGCGCGCCAACGGCATCCAGGCCGCCGAGCGCGCCGGCATCGAGATTCCGCACTACTGCTGGCATCCTGGGCTGACGGTCGTGGCCAGTTGCCGAATGTGCCTGGTCGAGACTGGCACGCGCGATCCGCAGTCGGGCGAAGTGAAAATGCTTCCCAAGCTCGTGCCGGCGTGTCAGACGCCCGCGGGCGACAACACGGTCTTTGTCACCAACAGCGACAAAGTGAAGCAAGCTCGCTCGATTGTCGAGGAAGACCTGCTCATCCGCCACCCGATTGATTGCCCGATCTGCGACAAGGCGGGCGAGTGCGACCTGCAAGACTATCACTTCAAGTACGGCCAGGACGAGCGCCGGGCCGACGTGCGACCGTTCACCAGCCGACGTCGCGACGTAGGCGACACCGTGACGCTGTTCGTTGATCGCTGCGTGATGTGTACCCGATGTGTCCGCTTCACGCGCGAGATCAGCGGCACGAGCGAGCTGTTCGTTGCACATCGCGGCAGCCACGAGGAGATCGAGGTCTTTCCCGGCTACCCGTTGGACAACAAGATGGCGGGTAATGTCGTCGATTTGTGCCCTGTGGGCGCGTTGGGCGACAAGGATTTTCTCTACCGCCAGCGCGTCTGGATGATGAAGGCGCACGATGGCGTCTGCACCGGCTGTTCGACCGGATGTTCGATTGAGGTCGAAGAGAACCAGGACACGGTCTACCGTTTGAAGCCGCGCGAGAATCCGCACATTAACGAGTGGTGGATGTGCGACGAAGGCCGCTACGGCTTTCACCACGTTCACAGCGATCGCCGGCTGACCAACGTCGAGCGTATCGAAGACGGTGAGACGGTCCTGCTGGAATGGACGCAGGTGCTGCCGGAAATCGACGAGCGGTTTCGCCAGGCCGGCCGTTTAGGTGCCGCCTTGTCGCCGCACTTGACCGTCGAGGAAGCGTACTTGCTGGCCAAGTACGTCCGCTCGATCGATCCCGAGGCGGTTGTCGTCTTGGGGCCTGTACCGGTCGAGGGCCAGGACGAGTCGTTCAAGAACGGATTCACGATCCGCGCCGAGAAGTGCCCCAATCGGCGCGGCGTCGAAGAGGTCGTGCGCCATTTCTCGGACGGCGTGCCGACGCTCGAGGAATTGATCGCGAACGTCGAAGCCGGCGTGGTGCAGGCGGCCTGGATCAGCGGCGGATACAAGAACGATTGGATCGACGACGCAAAGGCCGAGCGGCTTGCGCCGGTCAGCTGCCTGGTCGTGCAAGATCTGTTCGGTTCGCCGCTGCTGGATCGCGCGCGATACCGTCTGCCGGGCGCGGCGTTCGCCGAACGTGCCGGTTCTTACGTCAATCACGTGGATCGTTTGCAAAGCGTGGATTGGGCGATTCGTCCACCGGCCGGAGTGCGCGTCGAAGGCGGCGTGTATTGGCAGTTGCTCCAAGGCCAGCGCATGTTCAAGGCCCGCGGCGTGCTGGAGGAAGTCGCCCGCGAGATTCCGTTTTTCGCCGCGGCGGCCAACGAGGTCGGCCCGCTGGGCGTCGACCTGAAGGCCGGGTCCGCCGTCGAAAAGGCCGTCACAGGGTAGGGCAGCATCCATGGACATCGACTGGACCGCGCTGATGGCGCCGCTGATCGTGCCGCTGGTGAAGATCCTCGTGTTGATCTTCGCGCTGCTGACCGCGGCCGCGTACCTGGTGCTGCTCGAGCGATGGATGGCCGCCTGGATTCAGGATCGTCGCGGGCCGAATCGTGTCGGCATTCCGCTGACCAAGCTTCACATGTTCGGCCTGGGTCAGCCGTTGGCCGACGGCCTGAAGTTCATCTTCAAGGAGGAGTACACGCCGTCGCACGTCGACAAGGCGCTGTTCATCCTGGCACCCATCTCCATCCTGGCGGCAGCCATCGCGGTGTTCGCGGTCGTGCCCTTTGGCTACGTCCTGCCGTTGGACCTGCCCGGGATGGACGGCCAGCCGATCGAGTTGATTGTGGCGCCCGGGCTGGACGTCGGCATGATCTATGTCTTCGCGCTTTCGAGTATCGCCGTCTACGGTGTGATTCTGGGCGGCTGGGCCAGCAACAACAAGTACGGATTCCTGGGCGGGCTGCGCTCCAGCGCGCAACTGATCGCGTACGAGATTCCGCTGGCGCTTGGCATCCTTGGCGTGATTCTGGCCACCGGATCGCTGCGACTGGATCGCAGCATCCTCGAACAGGCAAACTCCGTCGTTTGGAACGTCCTGGTGCAGCCGCTGGGGTTCAGCGTGTTTCTGGTTGCCGCGTTTGCCGAGGCGGCCCGACTGCCGTTCGACCTGCCCGAGTGCGAACAGGAGCTAATCGGGGGCTATCACACCGAATACTCCGGCATGAAACTGTTGCTGTTCTTGATTGCCGAGTTTCTGCACATGGTGGTGGCGTCGTTCTTGATCGTGATCCTGTTCTTGGGAGGTTGGCATTTTTGGGGAATGACCGTGCCGGCCGAAGCGGCCGTCACCTGGCCCGAGGCCTTGCTCCGCGTCGCGGTGCTGCTCGTCAAGGTGCTGTTGGTGATCACGTTCTTCATGGTGGTGCGCTGGAGTTGGCCCCGATTCCGTTTCGACCAACTAATGAGCCTGGCGTGGAAAGTCATGCTGCCGCTGGGACTGGTCAACTTGGTGGCGGTCGCCGCGGTGTACGAGTATTCGGCCGCGTTGGGCGCACCGGGCGAAGGCCTTTGGCGGGGCGTGGCCATCGGTTGGGGTGTGGCGCTGGTGGCCTGGATCGCCGCGGCCGTGCTGGCTCCGTTGCACACCGACAATCGTCCCCGCCTCGAAGCAATGAACCCGCCGCAGTTCGAGCCCGAAGATGGGCTGCGCGGACAACCTCAGGCGCGATAGCCATGAAGAGCGACCATCCCGACGTGAAGTGGATCGAAGAGCCGAAGCTCGGTCTGGCCGGCAAGATGTACTTGCCGCTGTTCGTGCAGGGCCTCACGACCACGACCAAGCACCTGTTCAGCCGGAAGGTGACGGTCGACTACCCCGAAGTGCGCCCGAAGATCGATAATCCTCTGATTTATCGGGGCGTCCACCGTTTGAACAAAGACGCGGAAGGTCGCGTGAAGTGCGTTGCCTGTTTCCTGTGTGCCACGGCGTGTCCGGCCCACTGCATCGACATTGTCGGCATCGAAAGCCCCTGGCCGGATCGCGAGAAGTATCCGCAGAGCTTTACGATCGACGAGTTGCGCTGCATTTACTGCGGGATGTGCGAAGAGGCCTGCCCGGTCGACGCCATCGAACTGACCAGCTTGTTCGACCTGACAGGCCGCAGCCGCGAAGAAATGATCTTCGACAAGGAAAAACTGCTGAGCGTCTACGACCAGACCAAAGACGCGGAGCCGATGATGTCCGACTCGCTGGGGGGCACGCTATGAACGAAATGGTTGCCGTGCTGGGGCTGGCGACGGCCATCCTGGCGCTGGGCCTTTGGTTCTTGTTGCCTCGCGGTGCAGCCGCTGGTCGCGCGATCGGAGCGCTATTGGCTGCGGTGGCGTTGGGCATTCTCGCGTCGCGCATCCCGGGCGTAGGCCATTTACCGGCCGAAATCGTGTTCTACATCCTGGCCGGCGTGACGCTGTTGTCGGCGTTGGCGACGATCGCCTTTCGCAAGCCGGTCTATTCGGCAATTTGGTTCGGGCTGTCGTTGCTCGGCACTGGCGGGCTGATGCTCTTCGGCGGGGCGCAGTTCCTGGGCGTGGCGACCGTCGTGGTCTATGCGGGCGCCATTCTGGTGACCTTTCTGTTCGTGCTGATGTTGGCGCAGCCCGAAGGCCAAGCGCCTTACGATCAACTGAGTTGGGCGCCTCGCCTGGCCGCGCTAACCGGAGCGCTGCTGGTGGGCACGTTGACGCTGGTCGTGGTCTCGGTGTTCGAGAATCCGGACGTTGCGCTACGGCCCGAGGCGCCGTTCAACGCGGCCGAGCTCGACGAGAATATCCTGTCGGATGAGCACATGGCGCACTTGGGGGCGGAGTTGTTCAGCAAGCACTTGCTGGCCGTGGAAGTGGCCGGCACGCTGCTGTTGGCGGCGCTGGTGGGCACGGTGGCGATCGTGGCACAGATTCGCCAGCCTGAGCACGGAGGGTCTTCGCATGGATGAACAGGCCCTGCTGCAAAACTACTTGATCGTCGGCGCGCTGCTCTTTGGAATCGGCCTGGTTGGTTTCTTCAGCCGGCGCAACATGATCGTGATGTTTCTCTGCGCGGAGATGTCGCTGCAGGGCGTGTCGCTGAGCCTGGTCGGTTGGAGTCGCTATCACAACGACTGGGGCGGGCAAATGCTCGTCATCTTCATACTCACGGTCGCCGCCTGCGAAGCCGCGATTGCCCTGGCTGTGGTGCTGACGTTGTTCCACCGCAGCGGCAAACTGGATATCGCGGTGTGGCAGCAATTGCGTGAGGATAATCAGGCGGCGTTTGTTGACCGCGACCTCGTCGAGCTCGAGCGCCGCCAGCAGGTCCGCTGGCCGACGCTCACGCCCGCGGGCATTGAGCCCGAGCCTGACTTGGACCAAGACACACACCGAACCCACATTTAGTTCACGACAAGAGATCAACGATGCGGCCCAGATCGGCCGCGATCGGAGTAACGAGCCCGCCGATCATTGATGGCATTTGACTTTCCAGTTCTGATGGTGCTGATTCCGGCCTTTCCGCTGGCCGGCGCAATCGTGACAGCCATGTTCGGGAAATGGCTGAAGCACGAAGCGCACTGGCCGGTCGTAGTGTCGATCGTCTGTTCGGCCGTGCTCAGCCTGATGTTGCTGTCGCACGTGGTTCACGAATCGGAAAACAGCGAGATGGCGGTCGGCTGGGAAACGACCATCGAGTTGTGGAACTGGTCCGGCGTGCCCGACGCGTTGGCTGCGCCCGAACGCGCGATCGGACTCACGGAAACCGGCGTGGCGATTGCGCCGCCGGCGCGACTACCCTTTTCCGTGGACGTCACGCTGCGTGCCGACGCGCTGACGGCCATCATGCTGGCGGTGGTCACCTTCGTGGCATCGCTGGTTGCGATTTACGCCGTGGGCTACATGCACGGCGACCGCGGCTATTGGCGGTTTTTCTCGTACATCGGGCTGTTCGTCTTCTCGATGACGATGCTCGTTTCGGTGAGCAACTTTGTGTTGTTGTATGTCTTCTGGGAGGCGGTCGGCCTGTGTAGTTATTTGCTGGTGGGTTTCTGGTATGAGAAACCGGCCGCGATTGCCGCCGGAAAAAAGGCGTTTCTGGTCAATCGCGTGGGCGACTTCGGCTTTGCGCTCGGACTGTTCTTGATTTGGATCACGTATGGCACGCTCAACTACCACGACTCGGGCGGTATCGCCGGTGTGTTGGGCCAGGCCCGATTGTCGCAGACGGCGGCCTTTGCCACCGGCGGCACCGCCACAGCCATTTGCCTGCTCTTGCTGTTGGGTGCCTGTGGCAAGAGCGCTCAGTTTCCGCTGCACGTCTGGCTGCCCGACGCGATGGAGGGCCCCACGCCGGTTAGCGCGCTGATTCACGCGGCCACCATGGTCACCGCCGGGGTCTACATGATCACGCGCTGCACGCCGCTGTACATGGCATCGGTCGACGCGCAGTACGCCGTGGCAATCGTTGGCGCCATTACGTGTGGTCTCGGCGGCGTGATCGCACTGACGCAGACCGACTTGAAGCGCGTCCTGGCCTACTCGACGATCAGCCAGTTGGGCTACATGTTTCTGGGTTTGGGTGCGGCTACCTTCGCCAGCATCACCGCCGGCATGTTTCACCTGCTGACGCATGCCTTCTTCAAGGCTCTGTTGTTCTTGTCCGCCGGAAGCGTGATGCACGCGATGGGCGGGATCATCGACATGCGCCGGTTCAGCGGTCTGCGCCGCATCATGCCGATCACGCACTGGACCTTCCTGTTCGGAGGGCTGGCGCTCGCCGGCGTCATTCCCTTTGCCGGCTTTTGGAGCAAGGACGCGATCCTGGGCGCCGTCAACGCCAAGGGGCAGGAAGTTTCGCTCTACATTCCGCTGTATTGGGTCGGCATGATCACGGCGTTCCTGACGGCCATCTACACCTTCCGCGGGTTCTTCTTGACGTTCTACGGACCCACGCGCGTGCCGCACGAAGCTGGCGAGCATGCCCACGAATCGGTTCGCTGGATGACGATCCCGTTGATGATCCTGGCATTCTTCGCGCTGACGTCCGGTGCCTATTTCGAGTGGACCGGGCAGTTGCACCACTGGCTGGGGATGACGCCGTCGCTGGCCTACAGCGCCGTACCGCGCCCCGACGTGCATGGCGGCGAAGGCGACCTGATCGTCAAGACGATCAGCACCGCGTTCGCGCTTGCGGGTGTGGGGATCGCGGCGTATCTCTACTTGGGCGATAACTCGGCGGCCGCGTTGCTGGCCCGCATTTTCTATCCACTGTATTGGTTGTCGTACGGCAAGTTCTTCTTCGATCAGATCTACAACGTGCTGTTCGTTTGGCCGATGTGGCTGTTGGCCCAGCTGAGCAGCGTGATTGACAACTACTTGATCGACGGCATCGTGAATCTCGTGGGCAAGGTGCCTCCTTGGGTTGCCTCCCGGTTGCGCTCGCTGCAAGCCGGCATGGTGCAGTTCTACGCCCTGGCAATGGTCTGGGGCGTGGTGGTGTTGATCATCACGTTATTGGTTTGGCCGGCACTGGCCCGCAGTATGGAGTAGTCGCCAGCGTAGCGAATCACTTATGTCGATGCCGACCATGTTACTGGTGACGATCTTCCTGCCGCTGGCCGGCGCACTGATGATTTGCGCCCTGTCGCGCGACGCGCGGGCCGTGCAAATGACGGCGCTGGCGACCACAGTGGCGACACTCGTACTGACCGTGATCCTGTTGGCGAACTACGAGCCCGGCACCGAGCCCTTTGCCGCGTCCAGCTTCGCATGGCTGGGCGAATCAACGAATGTCGACATCCATTTCTCGGTCGCGCTGGACGGTGTCAGCCTGTGGCTGTTTGGGTTGTCGAGCCTGCTCTTGGTGACCTGTGTCTTGATGAGCTGGGAATCTGTCAGTAGCCGACCCGGAGCGTACTACGCACTCTTGCTGCTGCTGGGTACCGGCATGTTGGGCGTGTTTGCCGCCCGCGACATCATTCTGTTCTATATCTTTTTCGAGTTCACGCTGATCCCGCTGTTCTTCTTGATCGGCGTGTGGGGGCACGAAGAGCGGCAATACGCCGCGGCAAAGTTTTTCATCTATACGCTCGCCGGTAGCATGCTCACGTTCCTGGCGCTGATCTCGATCGTGCTCTGGGACTACTACCATTCGCCCGACGGTACGATGACGTTTTCGATCGCGGATCTGACGACCGGATTGTCGCAGCACCCCATCGCGGAACCGTATCAACTTTGGATCTTCGTCGGGCTGTTTGCTGGATTCGCGATCAAAGTTCCGCTGTTTCCGCTGCACACCTGGCTGCCGCTGGCCCATACGCAAGCCCCGGCCGCCGGAAGCGTGTTGCTGGCCGGCGTGCTGCTGAAGATCGGGATGTATGGCTTTCTGCGGTTCAGCGTGCCGATGTTGCCCGAGGCGACGGCCGCCTGCGTGCCGTGGATGTTGGGGCTGGCGGTAGCCGGGATCATCTACGGAGCGCTGGTGGCGCTTGCGCAAAGCGACATGAAACGGCTGATCGCCTACTCCAGCGTGAGCCACTTGGGCTTCTGCATGTTGGGACTTTTCGCCCTGACCAGTGTCGGGGTGGAAGGGGGCGTGCTCCAGATGATCAACCACGGCATCTCAACCGGCGGACTGTTTGCGGTGGTCGGCATGGTGTACGACCGTTATCACACGCGCGAGATTCGCGAGCTCTCCGGGCTTGCCCGTGTGACGCCCGTGTTGGCGTTTTTCTTTTTGCTATTCACGTTTTCCAGCATCGGGCTGCCGGGGCTGAACGGCTTTGCCGGCGAGTTCTTGATTCTGCTGGGCATGTTTCAACGGGCATGGGGCGACATGGCACCGACGGCAACCTTGGGCCACGTCTACAAGGCGATCGCCGTATTGGCCGTATTCGGAGTCGTGTTGGGTGCGTGGTACATGCTCTGGCTCGTGCAGCGTGTTTTCTTCGGCGCGCCGCGCGAAAGCCAGCACGAGCATCCCTCCGCGGCGATGCGCGATCTTTCGCCGATGGAGATCGCGGCACTCGCGCCGCTGGCCATCTTGGTGTTTTGGATTGGGCTTCATCCGGAATTCTTCCTCAGCCGCATGCGGCCGGCCCTGGATCCGTTGACGCGCTCGGCGACCCAGGCGCTGGCCGATCACCAGTCGGGTCAGACTCGTGCCATCGCGGCCGAGAATCCATCGAAGCGGGGAGACCTGTTGCGTGTCGATTGAAACGGTTTACACCCTGCTGCCAGAGATTGTGCTGGTGCTCGCGGCGACGCTGCTCTACCTGGGCGGAGCGTTCCTGCCGGCGCGCCGCGGCTGGAGCTGGTTGGCCGCCGGCGCGATCGTCCTGGCGGCCATCGCGCTTGCCCGGCAAGACACGACAGGCGCCGCCGCATCCAGTGCCGAATCGGCTGTCACCTACGAAATGATCATCGCCGACGAGTTTGCCTATGCGACGCGCTGGGTCGTGCTTGGACTGGGCCTCGCCTTCATCCTGTTGGCGGCTCGCACGAGCGAATACGGCGAGTCGACCGAGTTCATGGGCTCGCTGCTGCTGATCCTGGCTGGCCTGATGTTGGTGGCAATGGCCGGCGACCTGGTCATGCTGTTCGTCGCTCTGGAACTGATATCAATTCCAACCTATCTCCTGCTGTTCCTGGGACGGGGGAAGTTGGCGCTGGAGGCCGGCACGAAGTACTTCTTCCTGAGCGTGCTGTCGAGCGGCTTGCTGCTATACGGATTTAGCTTTCTGTACGGGGCAACCGGATCGACGAACCTCACGCAAATTCATGCCGAATTGTCGCTTGAAGCCGCCGACTCGGAGTCTCTTGCCACGTTCGCGGCCGTGGCGATGGTTTTCGTGTTTGCCGGTCTGGGCTTTCGCCTGACGGCCGTGCCGTTTCATTTCTATGCCCCGGACGTTTACCAGGGCACGACCAACCCAAACGCTGGAATCCTGGCGGTCGTGCCCAAAGTTGCTGCGCTGGTTGCCATCGTGCGGATCGCGAGCGTGGCGATGCCGGGATTGGAACGGATGGGCTGGCAGATCGCGCTGGCCCTGGCGATGATCACGATGACCGTCGGCAACGTCCTGGCCCTGTGGCAGAACAATCTGCGCCGGCTGATGGCGTACTCGTCGATCGCCCATGCAGGATACATGCTGATCGGTCTGGCCGTGGGTTTCGCCGCGGCGGGTGGCGCTGCCGAAGCGTACAACTTCGACGGCGTCGGCGCCGCGCTGTTCTACATGCTGGTCTACTCAGCCGCGACGATCGGCACTTTTGCTGCGCTCACGTTCTTGGGCGGCTCAAACGGAGAAATCAACACGGTCGATGAGTTGGCCGGCCTGGCGCGGGCCTTTCCCAAAACGGCCGCAGCGGTCGCGGTGTTCATGTTCTCATTGACCGGACTGCCGCCACTGGCAGGCTTTTGGGGAAAGTTTACGTTGTTCACCGGCGCGCTGAGCGTCGACGCCCGCAGCCCGGATTCGGGCAGCCTTTGGCCTTGGTTCTTGGCGTTGGCGATTGTCGGCGCGCTGAACGCCGCGATCTCGGCCGGCTACTACTTGCGAATCGTCGGCGTCATGTATTTCCGCAATCCAACCACCACGCCAGAAGCTCGCGGCGGCACCAGCGCCGCACTCGCCATGACACTCTGCGGACTGTTGGTCGTTGGCGTCGGTTTTTATCCAGGCTGGTTACTGGACGAAGCGAATCGGGCCAGCCAATCCGCACGCGAATCGTCGCCTGGGGCGCGGATTGTGCCTGACACGGTAGCCAGCACCAGCACGCGCACTGCCTCGGCGAAGCTCTCCACCGCAGCTCATGCCCCGTTGGCTCACGGTTCCAGCCGCGGTACGGCTACCTCGCAGGTCGCTCAGCCGCGCCGGTAGTCGGGCAACAGATTCGGCTGCCACGGTCCGTGTGTCGTCCGGCTCGCTGCGGCGCCTGATTGAATCGGCCGTGCCGCAGCGCCCGCGGAGTTGTGCGGGGGCGAGTGGAGCCTTCGTCACGGGCTGGGTATGCTTAGAGTTTGGGGGCAGTCGATCGTCGGAACAGGGGCGGTCCCATCTCGGTGCGAGTGCTCCGCGAATTGGGTACAGGCCCCGGGGCATTTCATCCCTGGGGTCTTCAAGCGGCCTGTCTGTATTCCAAGGTGATGGATTTACGATGTCGCATGCGCAATCGTCGGCCGTCGAGCTGGCCAGTTTGCTGAACGACAGCCTGGCTCCGATCTACGTCTTGGACGATGGTCGCCGGATCGTGTTTTGCAATCAGGCGTGCGCCCGCTGGATTGGCCTCGATGCCGCGGAGCTGCTCAATCAGCAGTGCAACTATTGCAGCGAGTCCGACGACCGCTCGCCTGCGTCGATTGCAGCCGGATTGTGCCCACCGCCGAAGGTGTTTTGTGGGCTGCCACGGGCGGCGATCGTAAGTTGTCCCACCGGCGACGGACAATCCGTTCACCGTCGCGGCCATTTCTTTCCACTTTCCGACGGTGCGGACGAAAGCGCGCCGGTGGTGGCCGTATTGGAAATGGTGGATTGCTCGGCGGCGGAGGCTGATCCGAACGATCCGGACGCGCCGGACGCCGCGGCCACGCTGCACGAGCAACTTCGCGCTGTGCGCGGCCGGTTGGCCGAGCGGTTTCGGGTCGATCGCTTGTTGGGCGAAAGCCCGTCGATGCGACGAGCCCGGGCTCAAATCGAACTGGCCGCCGATTCGCGCGCCAACGTGCTGATCGTTGGGGCGGACGGGACCGGTAAGGATCATGTCGCCAAGACCATTCACTATGCCCAAATCAACCCGGGCGACCTACTGCCCGTGGCCTGCAACGTACTGGACGAGAACGTGCTGCGTACCGCGCTGCGGTCGATCGGGTCGCCGGCGGTCGGTTCTCAACAACGGCGCGCAACGTTGCTGTTGAACGACGTCGATCAATTGCCCGTTGCGGCCCAATCCGACCTGGCGACGTTGCTCGGCCAAGCCCCAACGGCCCGGATCCTGGCGACGGCCAGCCAACCGCTCAAAGAAGTGACGGGCGAAGCCGAATTGTCGCAGGAAGTGGCTTGTGCGCTGTCGACGATCACGATCGAGCTGGTTCCCTTGTGCCGGCGTCTGGACGACTTGCCGATCTTGGTGCAGGCGCTGCTAGAGGACGAGAATCGGCAGAGCAATAAGCAGGTTGGCGGGATCACCAGCGACGCGCTCGACCGACTGGCGGCCTACCCCTGGCCGGGCAACCTCGACGAACTGGCCACCGTAGTCCGGCAGGCCCACCAGAGTGCGACGGCCGGAGAAGTGCGTGCGGGCGACTTGCCGCGACAGGTTCAGTGGGCGGCCCAGGCGGGCGCCCATCCGCCCAAGAAGGACGAAGTGATCGTGCTCGAGGACTTTCTGGCGGGCATCGAGAAAGAACTCATTGGCCGGGCCTTGCGACGCGCAAAGAATAACAAGAGCAAGGCCGCGAAGATGCTCGGATTGACCCGACCGCGGCTCTACCGCCGGCTTGTACAGTTGGGCTTGGAACAGATCGAAGAGGACGATCTTAACTAACAATGAACGGCTGCTGGTCGATGGCACGAATCACCGAACGATCCACTGTGCCAACCCTCGACGTATCTTTTTCACGCACTAGTTCTGCCGGCGACGACGAACACGACAGATTGGGTTGCCAGCTACCATGGGCGTCCCTACGATGAGGTTTGCAGGCCATAAAACGTTGGAACCGAACCACGGCGACCCATTTAAATGAGTCAACCACGCGTCATTCTTTGCGAACGAACCGGGACGTGGGCGACCGCGGTTCGGCGCTATTTGCGGGATGACGTGGCTGTTTCGCAAGTGGGTAGCTTGGCCGAATGCCGCGAACAGGCAAATGGCTTGCCGGCGTGCCTACTCGTCGTCGAACTGACTGCACAGAACCTGGCGGAGCTGCTGGGTTTGATCGACGAGGTGGCCGGGGGGCCGCCATCGGCACGGCTGTTGGTATTGGCCCGCGACGAGCTGATCGAGCTTGCTCCGTTGCTGCGTGAGGCGGGCGCGACCCACGTGTTTGATTCACCCCGCCGGCTGGAAGGGCTGCGCCCAATCGTCATGAACCATTTTCGAGCCACGCAATCTCGGCAGACCGACGTTTTCCAAAGGATCTGGGACACGCTGCCCTGGAACGACGCCCTCACGGCGTAGAAGGGACAAACCACCAATGGCCCCGGGTCCAATCACCGAAGACACCGTACGCGACGCCTTGCAGAGCTTTCCCGATCCCGAGACAGGCAAGGGCATCGGTGAAACGGGTCAGCTTGGCAACGTGCAAGTCGGCGAGGATTCGCTCCGCGTTACGATCGGCCTGACAACGCATTCGGCCGTGTTGTACGACGAGGTCAAGCAGCAGGTCGCCGAGCGGTTGAAAGAACGCTTCGCGGGGCTTGCCGACGTTTCGGTCGAGATCACCGAACACGCCCGCGCGCCGCAGAAGATCGGCCAGATCGGCCTGACCACTAAGAGCGTTATCGCTGTGGGGTCAGGAAAGGGCGGCGTCGGCAAGAGTACCATCGCGGCTGCCTTAGCATTGGGGCTGTCGCGCGCCGGAAGCAAGGTCGGGCTGATGGACGCCGATGTGTATGGGCCGAGCATTCCACACTTGCTGGGCGTCAACCAACGGCCGGAAGTTACCGACAACCGGATCCAGCCGATCGAGGCCTCGGGTTTGAAGGTGATCTCGATGGGATTCCTCGTACCGCCCGGCGAAGCGGTCGTTTGGCGCGGGCCCATGTTGCACGGCGCGATTACCCAGTTCCTGCGTGACACCGATTGGGGCGAGCTCGATTACCTGATCATCGACATGCCGCCCGGCACGGGCGACATTGCCCTGACGCTTTCGCAGTTGCTGCCATTGACGGGCGCCGTGGTTGTTTGCACACCGCAGGACGTGGCACTGCTCGACGCGGTCAAGGCCGTGGCCATGTTTCGCAAGGTGAACATCCCGCTGCTCGGCATGGTTGAAAACATGAGCGGTTTTGTCTGTCCGGATTGCGGAAAGCGCTATGAAATCTTTGGCAGCGGCGGAGCGCGGCGGCGGGCCGAAGAACTCGCAATTCCGTTCTTGGGCGAGGTACCGATTACGATGCGGATCCGCGAGCTGGGCGATGCGGGACAAACCGGCGCCAATTTCGACGATCCAGCTTCCGCCGAGACATTACTCATGCTCTGCCGGAATCTGGTGCGGCATCTGGGCGACAACGTCGCCGGGGCCGGGCCGTTGCCGGTGCTATCGACGTGATGTAACCACTTGCCAGGCAGGGCTTTAATCGCCGTTTCAGGGGCCCGCCCGCTGCGCATCGCGGTGATTCAAAAAATTAGGGCCGTTCAGGAGGCAATGCTCCGAACGGCCCTTTCTCGTTGGAATCGTGGTTGCTGACGCCGAATCGACCGATGCGCCGCCCAGCCGGATGTAAATGGCTAACAGCAGCATCGACGACGAAACGTCCGCAGTCAGAAGGAGCCAACAATCTCCGTCAGACGATGGCTACTTCTTCTTCTTGGCCTTCTTGGCCTTTCTCTTGGGAGCAGCCTTCTTTTTCTTCTTGGCTTTCTTCTTCTTGGCCACAGTCCGTCCTCCTAAAAAAGGTGCGGCAAGATTCGCGATGGTGACGTCCTGGTCACGCGTTGTTTACAGCGAATCCTACCCCGAACAAAAAGAACGTCATTCGCTAAGCGCGACGTCGCAACTCGCTTTGCGAAGACGAAACGCACCGTTGATGGCAAAGAACTAGAAAGTATTAATACACACTTCCATAAGCCTTGCAAGATGTGTTGCAAAAAAAATCGCGCGATCCACGATACTTTTTTCCCGCCGTGAGTCATGCGCGTTGCCAATCGCGCTGGCGCATCGCGCGCGAAACCCACGCGATCGAAACACGACGCGGCCTTAGCGCAACGCGCGGCTTGTCCTGCTGTTGCGTTTGTCGACGTTGTGTCGTGGCAAACGTTGGCGCTGTTGAACGGAATCGCGCCGCAATCGCGTGATATGCAACTAGCGTGCCATTTTTAACTACAACGGGCGACAAAGTTTCTCCCGGCGCGCGTCGCAAGGCCTGCGACACCTCAGAAAGGGCTCGAGCGCGGCGGCGCAGATTGAAAGTCGCGCTATCTTTTCGCGCGTGACGTCGATCGACCGCGGACGATCGTCAAACGTCGGCCGCGGCGCGCTATCGGAACCCGCCCAGTCCGCCTCCGGGGCCAAACTGGGCCCGCAGCATCGTGTAGCTGCTGTAGGCGAGATACCCGAACAGAATCGCTAAAAACTGGTCTTCCAAACGGATTAGTGCCAACACGGCGAGCCCGGCGGCCACGATCACCGACAGCCACAGCGATTGCCGTACGCCGTCCGGGCCGCTGAAGATTCCGAACACTTCCCGCGAGATTTGGCCGCCGTCGAGCGGATAGACGGGCAGTAGGTTGACCAGTCCCCAGTAAATGTTGATGTAAAACAGGTCGTAAATCAGCCGATTGGCCTGGGCTGACTCGTATGGTTGCCAGAGCAGGGGAACTCGGAACTCGAACGTTCGATCAAACAGCAGCTTGTGCCCGGTCGCGGCGATGATCCCGGCTAGCACGGTTGCAAACACAAAGCCCGCCGCCGGGCCAGCCAGCGAAATCAAGATCTGGCTGCGTGGGCTACGATAAGTCGGTTGATACGATGCCAGGCCGCCGAGCCCGTACAGCGTGATCCACGGTGGCCAGCCGTGTGCCCGCGCAGCCAGCGCATGGCCCATCTCGTGGACGACAATCGAAATGAAGCACGCCCCGACCCAAATCAGCATGTTCACCGGCTCGGAACTGCCGCCCAACCCAAGCAGCACGACGATCACCCAAAAGAACGGATGAACGCGCACAGGGATGCCAAGCAGCCGGAAGTTCAGGTCATATGCGCTGCGCGGGGGCTCGTTGAAAATCACAATCGATCGATTCCTGCCAACGTAACGAGCGAAGCCGAATGCGGCTTGCGAGGTTCACTGCAGCAGTCGTTTCATGCTGCCGCGACCGTATTGTATCACACTGGCGGCCAGCACCACGCAAAACGAGTGCGCCGCCAACGTGCATTGCGCGGCACGCACTTGCCATACTTCGCACAAGGCGAGACGAGCGACGACATCGTTGTCGCCCTGCGGTTCACGCCGCAGCACCGCGAACGGCTGGAGCAATCTTCGGAGTGTCAACGCGCGGGGGAGTGTAGTGCGGCCGCAACGGCGCTGACTCGGTGTCGATCGCGTCGACGATGTATCGTGCCGCCGATTCCGCGGCACCGCCGTGGCCCACTTCCGCCTTGAGCTGTGTCAGCCGGTCGACGAGTCGCTGCCGTGCAGGGCGATCCGTCAGCCATTCGATCACGTGCCGGGCGAGTTGTGCGGAGCGGTCCTGGCACGTGAGATACTCGGGAAACAGCGCTTCGTCAGCGTTTGGTGCGTCGGGATCGTAAGGGGTCGTGTCGTCGGGATAAAGTTCGTCACTGGCCAATAGATTTACCAGCGTGATGTAGCGAACCCGGCGAAACCGCTCCTGCACGGCGTACGCGATCCGATTGATCCAGTACAGGATGACCGTCGGTTTGGCGTGATACAGCAGCTCCAGCGACACCGAGCCCGAGACGGCCATGCAACAGTCGGCCAAACGGATCAGTTCCGGAGTGCGGCTGACGTACACGTCCACAGGCAAGCTCGATTCGGCCACTGCCTGGCGCGCCAGCCGACCATGGTGGGGCCGAAACGCTGCGACGGCGAAACGCGCCCGGGGAACGTGGGCCCGTACGATGCGCACTGCCTGCAGGAAATAGGCCAGGTTGTGGCTGACCTCTTGCGTGCGCGAACCGGGTAGGATCGTCACCAGCGGTCGCTGCTCGTCGACATGCCGGGCGACGAACTCCGCGTCGAGCTGCTGTCGCTGGACCTCGTCGAAGAACGGATGGCCGACAAACGTTGCGTTGCAGCCTCGCTCGGCGAACCAGCGGGCCTCGAACGGCAAGCTGCACAACACGTGGTCGACGTAGCGGCGCATTTTCTTGATGCGCCAACTCGCCCATGCCCAGATTTGCGGCGGCGCGTAGTAGAACACGGGGATTCCGTGCGCCTTGGCCCGCCGCGCGATCCACCAGTTAAAACCCGGATAGTCGATCAATACGACGGCGTCGGGCCGATGATGGCGGAAGTAGCGGTCCGCGCGCCCGGCGAGCGCCAGAAACTTATGAATGTTCAGCAACACGCGTAAGAACCACATCACGGCCAGCGCCGTCAGGTCGACGTGCAATCGGCAGCCGGCGCGGGCCATTTCCGGTCCGCCGTAGCCGACGGCCTCGAACGAGTCGCACCGCTTTTGCAACTGGCGAATGAGGTTGGCTCCGTGCACATCGCCGCTGGGTTCGCCGGCAGAGAAGAAGATTCGCATGGTGTCGTCCTTGGATAACAAACGCGGGGCAGGGCGCAACCAGGCGCCGAGATTCAGGCGATCTTGCCGTGCTGCTTGCCAGTCGGCTGGGCCGGCAATGGCGCACCGGACCCACGTCGTGCCAACGTTGCCCTCGATGCAACCGGCACGCCGTGCGGTGGGGACGGGGTTGCCAACTCGCTGGCCAGGTGCGGCTCGAACCGCCGACCGTGCCAACTTGCGGCTAACCGCCGCAGCATTCCGGGCTGCAACGGTTCGCCACGCGGCGGCAAACCGCCGCCGACGGTCAATTCGCAGACACGCCATCCGCGCCGTGCGACCAATTCCGGGAGCAGGGCCACTGCGCCGCGACCAAACGACAAGCCGGCGACTGTCTCCCGCCGGCCAGCGAAGAACGGCGGCCGCTGGTGCCCAGGCCGCCAAGACGCCGCCATCAGGCTGGGCAGGCTGACCAATCGCGCTTGCAGCGTTTCTAGCAGCGTCCGATCCGGCCGGGCCGTCACAAAGTCGAATCGCGAAAGCCGGCTGATCAGGTGAGGGACATAATCGGGTTGATCGGCACTTTGCGGGCAAAGTCCAATCACCAGATCGCCGCGCGAGGCGGCAATCCCGGCCGACAGCATCGCACCGACGCCGCGCGCTTGGTCGAAGCGAATGATCCGTAGGTGTTCGTGGTGGCGCATCCAAGCAGGCCGATCGCCAGCAGACGACGCGAGCGCCGCGTCGTCGATGCAGATGATCTCGTATGGCAAAGTCAGTCGTCGCAACACGTCGTCGAGTCGCTCGACGCAGCGCGCCAGCGCGTCGGTCATCTCCTGCACGGGGACCAACGCCGTGTAGTGCACCATCATTGGAGCCCTGCCACCTTCCATATCGCCAGATCCCTTGGCTCACCGTGGCGCGCGAAGTATCGCAAATCTGCTAGCGTGTCGGAAGTGGAGTTTCGACCAATCGCGCGAGAAATGGTGGCGAATTGCGAAGGGAAAACCGCGCGGGAATTGAAGAATTATCACCAGTGCCGCGCGGGGTCGCTGCTAGCGCGTTTGCATGTAGCGCAAAACAAGGGGCGCTCCCCGTGCAGGAAGCGCCCCTTGCGAATCATCCGGTCAACGGCCGTTGGGCCGATGGCAGTCTACTTCTCGGCCGGCTCGAAGCCTTTCTTCGTGTCCTTAAAGAGCAGGACGATCAATTTGTCGCCTTCGGCGGCGTTGGCCTTCTTCAGGCAGCCACCGCAGCAGACGCCGACTTCCACGCCGGCAACCTCAACAACCTTGTCGTCGGCACACGGCCGACCGGTCAAGGGGCAAGCGACCTGCTTCAGCTGCTTGCTTTGCACCAACTGCAAGTTCGCCTTGGCGGCAAACTTATCGGGGCTCTTGGCAAACGCCTTTGGGCAATTGCCGCAGCAGAAAGCCACCTTGCCGCCGTTGAAGTCCACCGTCTTGGTTTCGTCGACGGGTTTGCCCGACAGGGGGCACTTCAGCTCGATATCGGCGGCGCTCAACGCGGTGGCGCCCAGAAACAAGACGGCGGCGGCCGCCACGAGGCTAATTCGGAATTTCATGATCGTGTTCCTTTCAAAATAATGTCCTGAAGCTTGGGCATCGCCTTGGTTTGTTGGCCCGCGCGTTGGCGAGCGTCTTGCAAAGCGCGGCCCCTAAAGTTCCCAAACCGAATTGATCCGAGACTGGCAGGGCCAGGGTGTCGCGCCGATGCGCGACGAGGCCGGCGACAATCAGACCGTCCACCGACAGAGTAACTTGGGCAGAGCGACACGCAGGGGCCTTTCGAAGCGCTCGATCGATCGGATGACCTGCGCGCCTCCAAGGATCGCGACGCCCACCTCGCTGGGCAGGCTCGCGGCAATGATCAGTGTCGAACGACCCTCAAACCGGGCTCGCCGCTCTGTAACCGCCGGCACCGCGTGGTGCGATTTGCAGCAGCAAGGCCGCGCAGGGTCGAGCCGGGTTTCGATCGTCTCGGGCGCGGCAGCCGCACAGCAGGACTTCGGCTCCGCCGTTTGGCAGCACGATCGCTCTTCTGGCAAAGCCTTCGCGCCACAGCAGCAGGACAGTTGATCGGCATCGCTGCTACGCGCCGCAAGCGTGTTGCGGCAGCACTTCGTCGTGGCAGCCAGCACCGGCGTCCCGCAAACCGAGACGACGAGCACTGCTACGATGAGACGACGCGCCGTAAGTGAAAGCATGGGCTATTGGCCGAAGGTTTGACGATTACAGGCGATTCTGATTGTCGGTCCTTACAACCGGAAAAGTCAAGTTTCTTTATCAGCCAGGCTGGGATTTCATGAAATCGTCCCAACGAACCACTGGAAGAATCGGCTATTCTCGCTCGGCCAGCAGTAGCTCCAAATAGCTGCGGCGCTCGCCTTTACCGAGATTCAGGTGCTCGCACAGCGACGTCATACAGGCCCGCGCGGCCTCCAATTCGCTCTGGTCGGCCAGGATTTCCAGCTCGACGAACGTGCCCAGCCCTTCGACTTCGTCCAGCGATACCTCGACCGGCCGACTTTGCCACTCAACAACCATGTGATCTCGCCGCTTTTTCACTTGCGCCACGCGACGAAAACCCAGCACCTCGAGCAACTCGGCCGACTCGGCGGCTGCCTGCGAGCCATCGGGCAAGGCTAGTTCGATTTCGCGACGTGTTTTGGTCGTCGTGTCCAGTTTTGGTCCCTTGTACGTGATATAGTTGTGTTCGTCGACGTACCGCAGCCGAAGCGCCTCGTCAGTCGACGCGAAGTCCCGACTGGGATGAGCAAAGTAGTTGTCGATTTGCACCGCGCGCGTCGGCGGACCAGTCGTGGCCATTTCGGTTAGGCGTCGCTCGAGTGCCGCTCGATCGGCGACCGTAAACTTCTGTTCGACTTCGATGCGCATGGGTGTCTCGGATCGTCGGAATGCTCGACGGGTCCGACCGGTCCTGCTCGAAAGGTTGCTGGACGGACGTGCCGCGCCGAGCGCGTGGCCGGTTGATTTTCCGAAAGACGGCCGATGCATGCAACCGACTCACCATCCGAAGTGCCGGCGCGCAAGGGTCCTTGGGGCTGGATCGTGTTGGCGGTGATTGCCGCGGGCGCCTTGGGCTACGTCGTTGTTGCCACGGCGCCCAGTCGCCAGCCCAGCGGCACGCAAAATCCCGCGGTCGGCCGCAAGGTGCAATTCTTGCGTCTGCAACCGCTCACCGGCGACGCAAAGACCGTACTGGCCGACGATCTGCAAGGGCACGTTTCAATTGTGAACTATTGGGGCACCTGGTGTGGCCCCTGTATTCGCGAGTTTCCTGAGCTGGTCGCCATGGCCGACGAGCTGTCCGCGAACGACTCATTTCGATTTTATCCGGTATCGTGCGGATCGCAGGGCAACGACCAAGACTTGGACGAGTTGCGCGACCTGACTGAGCAGTTCCTGCAGGCCCGCGACGCTTCGCTGGCGACTTACGCGGACCAGAACGCAGACAGCCGGCGTCGTCTGGCGTTGCTGCTCGGCATGGACCAATTTGCCTACCCGACGACGATGCTGGTGGATCGCAATGGCCGCATCCAGGGTTTTTGGGTCGGCTACAACCCGGCGTACGTCAGTGAAATGCGCACGCTGGCTTCGCAACTGTTGTCCCGTGCCGAGGATGAGCCCGCCTCTTGAACGACGGCGGCAATCGCGGAACCAGCAACCGCGGCGACGGCATGCCTGTCTTAGTCGTTCGCCAGCGCCGCGATGAATTCCGCGGCGGCCTCTGCGGGATTGATCGCGCCGGCGATCGCGCTGCTGACGGCAACGCGGCGAATGCCCGTTTGCAACACCGCGTCGAGATTTTCCAGCGAGACTCCGCCGATGGCAAACGCGGGCAGCCGGATCTCCGAGGCCACGCTGGCCAAAAGCGCCGGACCGGGAAACTCTGCAAACTGCTTGGTCTCGCTGGCAAACGTTGGGCCGACGCCGATGTAGCTGGCGCCGTCCATTACCGCCTGTCGTGCCTGTTCGATCGAATGCGTCGACACGCCGACCAATCTCTCGACCCCGATGACGCGACGCACCTCGCCCAGAGTGAGCTCCTCCTGCCCGACGTGTACTCCGTCGGCACCGCATAGCAGCGCCACGTCGGGTCGGTCGTTGACGATGCACAATGTCGACGAGCCGGCCGTGTGCTCGCGCAGCAATCGGGCCCGATCGAGCAACGCACGGTCCGGCAGACGCTTTTCGCGCAGTTGAATGGCCCCGACTTCGGCCGTTACCAACGCGTCGACCAGCCGCGCGAATGCCTCGACCGACGGCCCTGCGTCGATCAGCACGTAAAGCGTCGTCCCCTCCAGCCGCTTTAAGGCATCGTTGGTCGTGTCGATAGCGCGCTCGAGCGTGTAGGTGCGATAGCGCAATTGTTCGAACGTCGCGGCGACGTCGACCGGCAAGCACTTCGAGAACTCTTCGAGGCTGCGTAACGACTGCTGGACGCGTTTCAGGTTGGCCCCAGCGACTGCCGCCGGATCCGAACGTGCCTGTTCGCTGGCCAGGCTAATGCTCGTGCCGACGTCGCCCAGCGTGTCGCGCGCCGCGGTTCGTTCTAGGTTCGAGAACGTCCCCAAGGCGGCGGCCAGGTCGTGCCGAATCGCTTTGCACTGGCCCGTAAGGTGCCAATCGTCCAACGCGAACCGCACGTAATCCTCGGCAACGCGAAGTCCTTCGTTGGCACGATTGGCCGCCGCGTCGATGGCCCGCATGACGGATCGCTGGTCCGGCTCCGATAATGGGGCGGCGGCCGACGGATCCGGCGGCCGGTCACCATCGGCCACGTCAGGCTCGAGCGGCAACGGCCCGGGATCATAGCCGTTGAGCCGGTGGATTTCGGCTTGCAGCGGTTCGACCCGTAGCCCCTGCGCGGCAAGCCACTGGGAAACTTCGTTCTCGGCAGCAACAATCCCCAGCAACAAGTGTTCGGTGGCCAACGTGAGCGGTCTGGGGTAGTTCTCCAACCGTTGCTCGGCGGCCATCAGGCATTCGATCCAGTCGGTCGATATCCGATTGACCCGACTAACATCTGTGGCATCGGAGGCAACCAGGTCGAACCGGCGACACACCGACGACGCATCGATGCCGTGGGCCGCCAGCATGAGTGCCGCGCGGCACTCCGGCTCGGCCAGCAAACCCATTAGGATCTCCGGGACGCTTAGTTCGGCCGATGGTCCGCAATTGTTTCGGGCCCAGCGTGTGGCGAACTCCAGGGCTCGTTCGGCGGCAGGTGTCAGTTCGGCTCGCATGATTTTCATCATAAAGACTGCGGGGATCCGCAGCACGGGCTCGCCGTGCGGACCGCGAGGAATTGTCGCACTCGTAGCCCGGTCCGCGCCCCCGTTGCCGCACAACCGGGACAAGCGGTTTGGTTTTTCGCCACGATTGTCCAATTGTCGTGTTTGCCGATTCGCCGGTGCCTGTGGGCCGCGCAAGCGTCGATCGCGGCAATGTCGCGCGGTCGAAAGGCGCGCAACTCCTACTTATCGGTGGAATTGGCGCAAACGGATCGCACGCGTGACAGCACCACGGGTGTCAAACTACGCCCTAACTCTAAGTGGCGTATTCAGTTGCCTTGCTCGATGTCATTCTAGGAGTTAGAATTCCGTGGCGAATTGGCCCGCTTGGAATCGTGTGGGCGATTCGATCCCGGCAAGGAGCCCAGAGTTCGATGCGCAGGATGCCCCGCTTGGTGTACTTATGGCCCGGTTTGCCGCAATTGTGGCTGGCCGGTTTGTGGTCGGGATTGGTCCTGGCGGCGGGCTTCGCAGTTCTCTTCGATCTGCTGCTGGTTGCTAGTTTCGTTTGGGTGGAGTGGCTCGGTCCCCTGTCGTTGCGTTTGGGATGGATGGCAGCCGGCTTGTTATGGGGCGGATCGGCCATTCTATCCGCCGGGTTTGTCGCCCGGGCGCCGGCGTCTGCCTCGGCCGACCGACTGTATCGCAAAGCGTTGACAGAGTATTTGCAGGGGAGTTGGTTCGAGGCGGAAGCCATCCTGGGTCGTTTGTTGCGGCAAGCGCCGAGAGACGTGGAGGGCCGTTTGTTGCTGGCCACGGTTTTGCGGCACGCCCAACGATACGACGACGCGCTGGAACAACTGGACCGGCTGGAACGGCTTCAAAGGGCCGCGGATTGGTCACGCGAGATCACCGACGAACGGCAGCGAATCGCAGAGGCAATTGCGAGTTCGGACGAAACGAAGCCGATTCCGGTCGACGAACTTGATCAACAGCAGATGCGAGAAGCGGCCTAACGGTCCAAGACAGCGCCCCGGCAAATCCGAAAATCGAACAGCAATCGCCCCATTGAACGAAACAACAAGAGTGAAACAAGCGTAACAACTAAAGCGGTGGCGCGAGCCTGTCCGGTTCCTTCAGCCGGGATGGGCCGTTTTCACCCGCATCCACGGAGAGCACCATGTACGAGCGATTCACCGACCGCGCCAGAAAAGTGATGCAACTGGCCAACCAGGAAGCCCAGCGCTTCAATCACGAATACATCGGCACGGAGCACGTGCTGTTGGGCTTAATCAAGGAAGGCAGTGGCGTGGCCGCGAACGTCCTGAAGAATCTCGACGTCGACTTGCGGAAGATCCGCCTCGAAGTCGAAAAGCTCGTCCAGAGTGGGCCCGACATGGTCACCATGGGCCGGCTGCCGCAGACTCCGCGGGCGAAGAAGGTCATCGAGTATTCGATGGAGGAGGCCCGCAACCTGAACCACAACTACGTCGGCACCGAGCACATCCTGCTGGGACTGCTGCGCGAACAAGAGGGCGTTGCCGCGCAAGTCTTGATGAACCTCGGGTTGAAGCTGGAAGAAGTGCGCGAGGAAGTGCTCAATCTGCTCGGCCACGGGCTCGAAGGCGGCGAAGCGGGCGAACGTAGCGGCGGCGAACGCGGAAGCTCGGGCGGCGAGTCGCCCAAGAGCGGAAAGTCAAAGACGCCCGCGCTGGATAGCTTCGGCCGCGATCTGACGGAGTTGGCGCGGCAGAACAAGCTCGATCCGGTCATCGGCCGCGAAAAGGAAATCGAGCGTGCCATTCAGATCCTCAGCCGCCGGACCAAGAACAACCCGGTGTTGCTGGGCGAGGCCGGAGTCGGCAAGACGGCCATTGTCGAAGGCTTCGCGCAACGCGTGGTCGAAGGCAACGTACCCGAACTGTTGACCGATCGCCGCATTGTCGTGTTGGATCTGGCAATGATGGTGGCCGGCACCAAGTATCGCGGACAGTTCGAAGAACGCATCAAGGCGGTGATGAACGAGGTGCGTCGGGCGAAGAACACGATCCTGTTCATCGATGAGTTGCACACCCTGGTGGGAGCCGGCGGCGCCGAGGGCGCGATCGACGCGTCGAACGTGCTCAAGCCGGCGTTGGCCCGCGGAGAGATTCAGTGCATCGGCGCCACGACGCTTGACGAGTACCGCAAGTACATCGAAAAAGACAGCGCGCTGGACCGCCGATTCCAGATCGTCATGGTCGAGCCTTCGACCAAGAACGAGACCGTCGAGATCCTTAAAGGACTTCGCGATCGGTACGAACAACACCACCGCGTGCAAATCACCGACGACGCGTTGGTCGCCGCCGTCGAGTTGTCGAGCCGTTACGTCACGGGTCGTTGCCTGCCGGACAAAGCGATCGACGTCATCGACGAAGCCGGTGCTCGCGTTCGCCTGAAGGCCATGACCCGTCCACCGGACTTGAAAGAGATCGACGCCGAGGTCGAGACGCTCAACAAGGACAAGGAAGACGCGGTCGCCAACCAAGACTTCGAGCGTGCCGCCGCGTTGCGTGACCAGGCCGACAAGCTGAAGAAGAAGAAACAGTCGATCACCCGCGACTGGCGTGAGAAATCGCGCGAGACCGACGGCGTGGTCGACGAAGAGGTCATTGCCGAAGTCGTCTCGAAGATGACCGGCATTCCGCTGACGCGCATGACCACCGAAGACAGCATGCGGTTGATGCAGATGGAAGCCGAGCTGCACAAGCGCGTGATCAGCCAGGACGAAGCGATCAAATCGATCTCGAAGGCCGTGCGCCGCAGCCGCAGCGGATTGAAAGATCCCAAACGGCCCACCGGCTGCTTCATTTTCGCCGGGCCGACGGGCGTCGGAAAAACCCTGTTGGCCAAAGCGCTGGCCGAGTTCATGTTCGGCGACGACGACGCGCTGATCCAAATCGACATGAGCGAGTACATGGAGAAGCACAACGTCAGTCGTCTGATCGGTGCGCCTCCGGGCTATGTCGGTTTCGAGGAAGGTGGGCAGTTGACCGAAAAGATCCGTCGCCGGCCTTACGCCGTCGTCTTGCTCGATGAAATCGAGAAGGCGCATCCCGACGTGTTCAACATGCTCTTGCAGGTGATGGAAGAAGGTCGGCTAACCGACAGCTTCGGACGCAACGTCGACTTCCGAAACGCGATCCTGATCATGACCACCAATGCCGGCGCCGAGGCGATCAAGAACGAATCCGCGTTTGGGTTCCAAAAGCCGGATGACGACGCGTCGTACGACAACATGAAGGCCCGGGTCGGTGAGCGGATCGAAAAAGTGTTCCGGCCCGAGTTCCTCAACCGTGTTGACGACGTGATCGTGTTCCGTCACCTGACCCTCGACGATCTCAAGGAAGTCGTCGATCTGGAGTTGGGCAAGGTTCGCGAGCGGCTTTCCGAGCGCGGCCTGAAGCTCTCCTTGAGCGACGACGCCAAGAAGTTTTTGATCAAGAAGGGCTCGAATACGGATTTCGGCGCCCGGCCGTTGCGGCGATCGATCGAGAACTACATCGAAGATCCGCTGTCCGAGGAGTTGCTCAAGGGCGAATTCCAGGGCAAGGACACAATCATCGTCGACGTCAAGGAACTCGGCGGTAAGAAGCAACTGTTCTTCACCGGGGTCGTGGGCGAGGCCGAAGAGGCCGCCGTCGGCGCCGGCGCGTCGGGTGATGCTCCGCCGGCGGATGCACCGGAAGAATCGGCCGAATAGCTGTGTCGCCGTGTTCATGGCGTGCGACGCGATCGAATCCAATTGACAACCGGCGACCCGTGTCGCCGGTTGTTTCTTTGCGCGGCGGCCACCGTCGCTGACGGCGTGGCGGAGACTGTGGCGGCTTGCGCGCATCGCTAGCACGCGCGGTGCGCACGCCCCAGCCCCTCCATTCTCGCCACCTCCTGGCCGCTCGCATAACCCGCAAGCTTTTCTCAAGCGGCATCTTCGCGACGACGAAGAATCAAAAGATGGAGCCGGGTCGTTATGCGCCCGGACTGTGGACTCGCAGAGAAATGGGCCGTGCCATGGGACCGCAATCACGAAGCGCGAAGAGCCAGTCAGGAGGGTTCGGACAGACCCTCGTTGACGGCATCTCCGACTTGGGCGGGGTTGTCGTGAACTGGGTCATTTCGATTGGCGACACGGCACAGTTCTTCGCCCGCACGCTGCTGTGGATCTTCACGCGTTTGCCGCGTCGTGAAACCCTGCTTCCGAATTTCTATCAGATTGGCGTCTTGAGTCTGCCGGTCGTGGCGCTAACGGGGATGTTCATCGGGATGGTGCTCGGAGTGCAGAGCCATTCACAGTTCCGCCAGTTGAACCTGGAAACGCGACTTGGTGCCGTCATCAACATGTCGCTGGTGCGCGAACTGGGGCCCGTGCTGGCAGCCACGATGCTGGCCGGGCGTGTCGGCAGCGCGATGGCCGCCGAACTGGGGACCATGCGCGTTACCGAGCAGATCGACGCGATGGCCAGCATGGGCGCCAACCCGATCCACTACCTGGTCGTCCCGCGCTTTTTGGCCTGCCTGATCCTGATTCCGATGCTCACGATCATGGCCGACTTCATGGGCGTGGTCGGCGGAGCGGTCTACTGCATCTACGGTTTGGGCATCGATTCGAATCACTACTGGCAGAACTCGCGCGACTTCATCGGCACCTACGATCTGATGTCGGGTGTGTTCAAGAGCCTGTTCTTCGGCGCGGCGATCGCGCTGGTCAGTTGCTATCGCGGATTCCACTGCGACGCCGGAGCCGAAGGCGTGGGGCGCGCGGCGACCAGCGCGTTTGTCATCTCGTTCGTGATGATTCTGATTCTCGACTTCTTTCTGGGCATTTTGCTGGACGACTTCTACCGATTGTTGTGGCCCGAAGGCAGGAGCTTGTTATAGCGCGGCACGCCGCGCGAGGCGCGTAGGGGAGTGACAACTTGCGATGAACGCAATGGAAGAAAGAGTGCGAGCCGGCACCACGGGCAACGGCCCGTTGGTCGAGCTGCGCGGGGTTGACGTCGCGTTTGGCTGGCTGTCGGTGCTGCGCGAGATCGACCTGGCGATTCCACGCGGTCAGACCCTGGCGATCATCGGCGAAAGCGGGTGTGGCAAGACCGTCTTGCTCAAATCGATCATCGGGCTGGTCAGGCCGACACGCGGCGAGGTCCGTTTCGATGGCAAGAACCTTGCCGAGCTGAGCGATCGCGAACTGACGCACGAGCGAGCGCGGTTTGGATTCGTGTTTCAAGGGGCGGCGCTGTTCGACAGCATGACCGTTGGCCAGAACATCAGCTTTCCGCTGCGCGAACACACGAGTACCGACGAGCCCGGCCTCCAGGAAATCGTTGTCTCCCGGCTGGCCGAGGTCGGGCTGCCAGAAAACATCGTCGGGAAGAAGCCGGCCGAATTGTCAGGCGGCATGCGCAAACGTGTCGGGCTGGCACGGGCATTAGCGCTTAACCCGGAGTTGATGCTCTATGACGAGCCGACCACCGGTTTGGATCCGATCATGAGCGACGTGATCAACGAGCTCATCCTGCGGACGCGAGATCAACATTCGGTCACCAGCGTGGTCGTGACGCACGACATGCGCACCGCGCGGAAGGTCGCTGACCGCGCGATCATGCTGTACCCGGTTAGCCGGCTCGAAGTTGGCGAATCGCAGATTTTGTACGACGGGCCGGCCGACCAAATCGACAACGCGACCGATCCGCGCGTCGCGCAATTCGTAAACGGTGAAGCCGGCGAGCGGCTCATGGAGATGAGAAAAGCGGCGGAGTTGAACTCAACGAACGGACACTAGCGCCGAAGGTCCCAAACGGTTTCTTCGGGATCACGGCGGACCAGGCAGGCTGCAGGACCAATGGACGAACGCGTAGTGAAATTCCGTGTCGGGGTGATGGTGGTCTCCACCCTACTCCTGGCCGGAATTCTGGTGGTTTTGTTTAGCGACGCGGGCTCGATCGTCCGCGGGCGCTACGAAATCACGATCCACTTCGACGAAGCGCCGGGTGTTACCGAGGGCACTCCTGTTCGCAAAAGTGGCATTCTGATCGGTCGCGTTACCAGAGTCAGCTTTGCCGACCAGGGCGGCGTCAACGTGACCGTCGAAATCAACGACACCGTGAAGCTCTATCAAAATGAAGTGCCCCAGGTAACCGGGTCGCTGTTGGGCGGTGACGTCGTGATCCAATTCATCAAACGGCCGAAACAGTCGCCGCTGATCACTCCGTCCGACAAGTCGCAGCCCGGCACACCGCCCAAGTCGGGCAATCCTAGCGAAACTCGCACCGGTGATAGCGGGCAACCGGCCGACAAGCAGTCCGCCGCGCCGAAGGCATCGGCCAATCCGGCCGGTGAACCGATTCGTCCAGGCGACTACATCACCGGCACGGTGGCGCCCAGCCCGGTGCAGGTTATCACCAATCTGGAAGGCAACCTAGCCGGCGCGATCGACTCGTTGTCCAATGCCGGCACAGAAGTTGGGCAAGTGGCCGCCTCGATCAACCGCCTGATCGAAGGCAACGAAGATCAGCTCAACCGGATCATCGCGAACACCGAGGAGACACTTTCCAGCTTCAAGCGGGTGCTGGGCAACGTCGACGACGTCATTGGCAACCCAGAAGTCCGTGAGAGCCTACGCCAGGCGATTGACGAGCTGCCCCAATTGCTCTCCGACACGCGCAGCGCCATGAACACCGTGCATACCACGGTGGATTCGATGGACCGCAACCTGCGCAATCTAGAAGGGTTCACCGGTCCGCTGGGCGAACGGGGCGGTCAAATGGTCGACAGCGTCGATCGCACCATCCTGCGGCTTGACGAGCTGCTCACTGAGATGTCCGACTTCGGCAAAAAACTCAACAGCGGCGAGGGGTCGTTGGGGCGCATCATGAGCGACCCGGACCTCTACCAGAACCTCAATCGGGCCGCACAGAACATCGCCCAGCTCACTTGCGAACTGCGGCCGGTCGTGGCCGATGCGCGGGTCTTTGCCGACAAGATCGCGCGACACCCCGAGTTGTTGGGCGTGCGCGGCGCCTTGCAGCGCAGCACGGGCACGAAGTAGCGTGCCAATTTGCCTTGCCGGCGCGCTGTTCGTTCTGCTGGACTATTGGTGGAACGGACTTCCCGGCCGCGTTACCGGCGGCGGCGTGACGGGCATTCCCGGTCGCGCTTGCGGCGGTCCGAGCGGCGTGGTGCCGCCTGGCGGCGTGTACGGACGTCGCGGCGGTGGAGGTGGTACGGGCATCTGAGGCACGCCCGCTCCGTGACGAAGGTTCTCAGCCCGGCCCAATAACTGTTGGCTGGGCACGATCATCTGCGGCTGCAGTTGATACTCAACAACCCGTTCGTCGCGGATCTCGCCGGGGACCAGGTTTTCGGCGACGAAGTCGACCACCGGATACTCGTACCACGGCGCAGGGATCGGCTGAATGACAGTCAGCGTCTCGTATCCGCTCTTGACGAGCCGAATCTTGCGGTTGCCGTAGTAGATGAAGTCGGTTGATACCGGCGTGGTGCCAATCTGGTAGTCGTCCACGTAGACCAGTGCGCCGGGTGGATTGCTGCGAATGGTCAGCCGTCGTTGGACGCATCCGCTGGCGACCGCGCAGCCCGCAACGACCAGTAGCATCAGGGCGATGCTACGACGATAGCGCCCGCACCGGCGGACGAATGTCGCTGGAATCGACGCGTTTGGCATGTTGTGCGAGAATCGCGCAGACGGGCTGACAAGACTTCTTCGCGCACGGCCCGAACGGACCGTGGCGGCGGAGTATAGAGACATGCCGTGACACTCGCTAGGCAGATTCCAGGCGAGCACATCGGGCAAAGGGACGTAGGTCGTCCGCGGCAACAGCAGCGACGCATTTCCGTTGGCTTGGGCACCTTAGAGAGACTGCATTATTTGAGGCTCTGTTCGGTTGTTTCTTGCTGGACTACAATAGGATGTTTAGGCGAACGAATAGATACTAGAATCCCCATTCATCATGACAGCGTTCGTCTGGCGGGCTGTTCCGGGGCTTCCGGGCGTGCGATGCCTGCTCCAGGATAGCTAGCTAGTTCTAACGACGCTTTGGCGAGCAGCCCCGCCGGCTGACACCGCGTTCAGGCGAAGTGACCGAAATGGCCGAACCACTTGGCGATCCCCGCAAAGCCGTCGTACACGCGGCCCTGTCGGACGTCGGTCTACGGCGTGCCAATAACCAGGACACCTTCGCGGTGGCCCTGGCGGGCGATACGGGCGAATGGCGCCGGCGCGGGCACTTGTTTATGGTCGCCGATGGCATGGGTGCCCATGCCGCGGGTGAGTTGGCCAGCAAGATGGCCTGCGAGACCGTGCCCCACACCTATCGCAAGCAACCCGACGGCTCACCGGCCACGGTGCTCAAGTCGGCTATTTCGGCCGCCAACCGCTCGATCCACGATCGGGGCGAAACGAATGCCGAGTTTCAGGGGATGGGCACAACCAGCAGCGTGCTCGTCCTGTTGCCGCACGCGGCCGTTGTGGCACACGTCGGCGACAGCCGGGTTTACCGCGTGCGCGATGGAAAGATCGAACAGCTTACGTTCGACCATAGCCTTGTCTGGGAAATGATGGCCGCCGGACAAATGCCGCGCGGTGAAGTGGCCAGCTTCATTCCCAAGAACATAATCACGCGTTCGCTCGGCCCGAGGCGCGACGTTCAAATCGACTTGGAGGGGCCTTTCCCGCTTTCGGCCGGCGACACGTTCCTGCTGTGTAGCGACGGGCTGAGCGGCCAGGTCACCGACGAAGAAATCGGCGCCATCTTATCCGCGCTAACTCCCGAAGAAGCGGTCCGCGCGCTGATCGATATGGCGAATCTGCGCGGGGGGCCGGACAATATCACGGCCGTCGTGGCGCGCGTCGAAAACGTTCCGTCAGACGGCGCGATCGATTCGAACGTTCCGACTTCGACGGACACGCCCAGCACGCCATTGGCTCAGGTTCTTTGGGTGCTGACCGCTCTGGGAATGCTTGGCGCGCTGGTCTTGATCGCCTCGGGCAATTTGCCGGGCGCGCTGGCCAGCGGACTGCTCGCCGCCGTGGCAGCGGTCGTGGCGATGGTGATTAACCTTGTGAAGTCGCCTGCCGCGAGCTCCGCCGGACCCGAAGGACCGTTCGGCACCGGTCCGCACACCGAACACGATTGTGCTCCCAACCCAGAACGTGTGGCCGGACTTTGCCAAATGGCCCAACAACTGCGCGAAGCTGCCAAAGAGGAACACTGGACGCTCGATTGGACCAAGTTCAACGAGTATAGCGAGCACGCGCAGGCCGCGCTTGGAAAGGGCGACTTCGTCGAGGGAGTCCGCCAATACGCGCTGGCTATCAGCTTCATGATGAGCGAGATTCGCCATCAGCCGTCGCGCAAGGACCAGCGGGATCGGTCCGTGCTCGACATGTAGGTCGCAGGCGCGCCAGAAGAAACTAGCGGCGCTAATTGCTCACGCTGCCATCGGCCGGCGTCCGATCGAATCGTCGCTCTGATCGTCGCTTGTCGGTGCCGCTAACGCAGCGCCGCTTGTGACGCCAGCGGCCAGTGCGACGCAGGTGGCGGCGTACCACAGGCTTGTTCCGATGCCCAACAAACCGACGCGCCCCGCAACGTCGAGCAAAACGTAGTGGGTGACCGACAAAACGGCTGGCACGCCCACCGTGGCCACTGCCCAGCGAATTCGGCCCTTTCGGGCGAACCAGGCGGCGGCAAACAGTGCGGCGGGCATTAGCAGCACGTAGTAGTGGCCGCGCGAAATCGGCGAGAGCACTAGGGTGCTGACGCAGGCCAGTCCGAACATGGCGGCAACGGCCAACGTGTCGCGACTGCGGCCCACCCGATAGGCCAACACCAGCAGCAGGCAAGCCGCCGCGGCGCGGACCGCTACGAGTGAGACTTTGACTGTTGGCGAGTCCATGAAGAATTCTTGTCCCTGCATTCGTAGAGGCATCGGGTTCTCGTCGTTCGGGCCGTCGGCGAAGAAGTAGTGGCCCCAGTTGCCTAGCCGCTCGACGGCATTCGTCAGGCTTTGGTTGCGCACGGATGAGGAGTCGCCGGCCAGGCTGTCATCGCGCGAGTCGGCGATCTGCAACGCCACCGCGTGCCACCAGGTATTCAGGTTTTGCAGGTTCGCCCGCCATCCAACGGCACCGGCCGGCAGCAGGATTAGCGTCAACACTGTGGCAAAGACCACGCCGCCGCCCAGCGCCGTCGTGCGTCGTAGCACGGCAGATCGGTCGGCCGCCCGCCACGTCGCGACAACCTGTGCAAAAACCAACATGCCCACGGGAACGATTGGCGACAGCTTGACCACAACCGGTAGCGCCAAGACGCAACCAGCCGCGAAGGATCGCGCCACCGTGCGGCTTTCCAAACAGAGCCGCAATCCCAACAGAAGCAGATAGAGCTTGGCCACGCCGACTTGCCCGCGCTGCAAGCAATTCAGGGCGGGCAGCGTCGCGGCCACCAGCGCGGTCCAGCCGATCCACAACGGAATCGGGCCGAAGATGCAATTCTGTGGGCCGTCAGGAACGACGATGCGGGCGACGCGCACACTTTCGGCGTAGCAGCCGTAGAGCATTGCCACGCTCAGCGCAAACCAAACGAGCACTTGTGCCCGCGGTGGCAGCGCGTGCAGCGGCGCCAGCAGCATTGCAAACGGCGGCGGGTAGAGATAACCCCAGCCACGCGGATTGGTGACTTCGTACGGTTTTCGCCCGTCGAAGAACGCGGCACCGGCTTCGGTGTAAACGGTGAGGTCGGTTTTGTGGATGCCCGGATTCTCGGGATCAACTGTTCCTCGTAGCCGTACGTCGACCCACCCCCACACCGCGAAAGCGATTGCCAGCAAACCGACGATCTTCAGTCGGTCGGACCAGGCATGAGGATGCCACCACGGATAGCGTCGTCGTGTTTCGTCGCAGGGCGAGGCAGACGCCTGCGGTGCGTCGTGGTGAGCGGGCACGATGCTTGGGAGCCTGGGGGTGAGGCGCGGCGGCGCGACAGGATCGCGTACCGTGCGAGCTGTTTGGGGGGAACCTCGGGTCGCGAAAAGCTATCGGCGGCAGCCATTTCGGTCAAGATCGCATATCCCCAAAATGCGGTGCCACGAACGCCCGGTCCTGTATTGCTCTGGCCCGGAGCTTGGTGCTAGACTTCCCGCCCCGCCGGCGCGGACCCGCCACGATCCACAGGATCGGCCCGCGGGCGAGACGATCGAACGATAGCGACAAGGAGGTCGCCATTGCTTTCGAAGTGGCCCATTCGTAACAAAGTGCTCATCGGCATCGGCCTGCTGCTGGTCATCGTGGCCACGCTGTCGGTTAGCGGATTTGTCGGCGTGTATGCCTATCGCGGCGCGGTGCGCGGATTCCGCGGACGTGCCGACGAGTTGCCGCTCGCCAAGACGCTGAGCAATCAAATCAGCGACATGCGCGTCGTGGTGGCCCGCTTGCGCGCATCGCGGGCCGCTGCCATCGCCGGCAACCCTGCCGGCGCGGACAAGTCGCATTCGCTGCCCGAAGGATTCGCCAATCAACTCGACGCGCTGTACGGGACTTTGTCACAATACAGGCGACAGTTGCGGCGCAACGAACTCGAAGACACGCGCATCAGCGACAGCCATGCCGAATGGGCTACCGTGCACCGAATCGAAGCGGCGATGGAACGCGTCGCCGAAGCCACGAATGCACCGGACTGGGTGGCCGATCCGGCGCTGCTCGAAACGACCCACTCCGAGCTCGAACGGTTGCAAGTGCTGACCGCGGAGTTGCCCAGCTACTTGCACCGCAGACTGCACGACTTTGCTGGCGAAGTGCGCACGCAGTATCGCGCACTGATCATCCTGACATGGATCACGACGATCCTAGGCATGCTATTGCTGGGGCTGTTCATTCGGTTGTTCTACGACTGGGTGTTCCGCCCGCTCAACACGCTGATCGCGGGTTCGCGGCGGGTCGCGGCCGGCGAATTCGGCTATCGAATCAAGTTGGATGCCAACGACGAGATGTCGGAACTGGCGGCGGCCATGAACGACATGACGACCCGATTTGAGGCGATTCGCGACGACCTGGACTGCCAGGTGCGCCAGCGAACCAAGCAGGTCGTCCGCAGCGAACAATTGGCGAGCGTCGGCTTCCTGGCCGCGGGCGTGGCCCACGAAATCAACAATCCGCTGGCCTCGATTGCGCTATGCGCCGAATCACTGGAAGGACGGTTGATCGAATTGCTCGACGAGCTGCCCGAGCTGTCGAGCGAAGACCGCGACGTGGCCCGCAATTACCTCCGCATGATTCAGAGCGAGGCGTTCCGGTGCAAAGGCATCACGGAGCGGTTGCTCGACTTTTCACGCGCTGGCGACGCCGCCCGGCACGCCGTCGACCTGCGCGAACTAGTGCGGGGAGTCATCGACGTGGTGGGTCACTTGGGCCGCTACAACGACAAGCACATCGAGCTGACCGACGGCGAGCCGGTCGTCGCACCGGTCAACGCGCAAGAATTGAAGCAGGTTGTGCTCAACCTGATTACCAACGCCCTGGACAGCGTCTCGGAGGGCGGGCGGCTGACCATTGAGCTGTCGGCTCACAATGGTCAAGCGGAGATCCTCTTCACCGACGACGGCTGCGGCATGACCGAAGACGTGTTGAAGCATCTGTTCGAGCCGTTTTTCACGCGGCGGCGTAACGGGCAGGGCACGGGCTTGGGGCTCTCGATCACGTATCGAATCATCGCCGACCACGGCGGACACATCGACGCCCACAGTGATGGGCCGGGCACCGGATCGCAGTTCCGCGTGCTACTGCCCATGGCGGAATCATCGAAGGAGGCCGACCATCGCTACCAAGCCGCTTGATCGCCTGAAGCTGCTCTTCGCCGACGATGCGAAGTCGCTGCACGCGCAGATGAGCCTGGAGCTGCCGCGCATGGGCCACGAGGTGACCGTCTGTCCCGACGGCACGACAGCCGTCGCGGCGTTGCAGCGCAATTCGTACGACTGCATCCTGGTCGATCTCGACATGCCTGGATTCAATGGCATCGAAGTGATCGCCAAGGCCAAGGAACTTTCGCCGCAGACCGATGCCGTGGTGCTGACCGGAAAGTCGTCGCTCGAGTCGGCCGTGGCGGCGCTGCGGCACGGGGCCTTCGACTACCTGACCAAACCGTGCAAACTGGTCGAGCTACGATCGCTCTTGAAGCGTGTTGCCGAGAAGCGGCAGTTGACCAATAAGTATCTCGCGATCAAGCGCCAGCTCGAGCGCGTGGAAGGCAGCAGCCAGTTGATCGGCACCAGCCAAGGCATGCAGCGGGTGCGGAAGCTGATCGCCAAGGTCGCGCCGACCAACTCCACCGCGCTGGTCTTGGGCGAAACCGGCACCGGCAAGGAACTGGTGGCCCGCGCGCTGCACGATCAGAGCCTGCGTGCCGAGATGCCGTTCGTGGCGATCAATTGCGGCGCCCTGCCCGAAAACCTCATCGAAAGCGAGCTGTTCGGTCACCGCCGGGGCAGCTTCACCGGCGCCGACGAGCACCGGGTCGGTCTGTTCGAAGTGGCCAACGGCGGGACGCTGTTTCTGGATGAAATCGGCGAGTTGCCCAAGGCGATGCAGGCCAAGCTGCTGCGGTTTCTCGAAAGCGGCGAGATCCGGCGCGTGGGTGAAAACGAGTCGTTCACGGTCGACGTCCGCGTGATCTGCGCGACGCACCGCCAATTGGAACAGATGGTCGAGGAAGGCGATTTTCGCGAAGACCTGATGTTCCGCATCAACACCTTCGAGATTCGCTTGCCGGCACTGCGCGAACGCACCGACGACATTCCGGAGCTGGCTACGCACCTGATGGGCCGATTTCGTTCCGGCGTTCGACCCGGCGACGCGCTGTTTACTCCCGAGGCACACAAGCGGCTGGCCGAGCACACTTGGCCCGGCAACGTGCGCGAGCTGGCCAACGTGATCGAACGGGCCGCGATCCTTTCAGACGATGGTCCGGTCGACGTCGACGACTTGCCCGCACGGCTCGAATCGGCTCGTCCCCTTGCCCGGCTGCACGCTGGCGGTCCGGCTGGCCAATCGTTTGGCTCGACGCCGCAGACGCTGCGCGAAATCGAAATGCAGGTGATCTATCAGACGCTTGAGCGCTTAGACGGCAACAAGCCGAAAGCGGCCGAGCAACTCGGGATCAGCCTGAAGACGCTTTACAACAAGCTCAACCAGGCGCAAGGGTCGCTGGAAAAATCTGCGTAGCCCATCGGGTGGCAGGCCGCCGAGCGGCTACTCGACTTTTCGCACGACGCCCACGACGATGCCCAGCACCTTGGCGTGCTTGACGTAGATCGGCTTCATCGTTTCGTTGGCCGGTTCGAGCCGGATGCGATTCTTCTCCAGATAGAATCGCTTGAGCGTCGCTTCGCCTTCATCGGTTTGGACGACGGCGATTTGCCCATTGCGCGCCGTGCGCTGCTTGCGCACGATGACGTAGTCGCCGTCCGCGATTTGCGCGTCGATCATCGAGTCGCCGGTGACCCGCAGCGCAAACTGATTCTTGCTCTTGTGATAGAACAGGGCTTCGATGTCGAGCCGCTCGTCCTGCTCGACCGCTTCGTGCAGCACGCCGGCCGCGATGTTGCCGGCCAGCGGCATTCCGCGCTCTTCGATGGGCTCGGCGGCCAGTTGGATCGCGCGAGACATGTTGGGCTCGCGCGTGATCAGCCCCTTCTTTTCCAGCGCCTTCAAGTGACACATCACGCCGTTCGGCGAACTGATCTCGAACTCATCGCCGATCTCGCGCACGGTTGGCCCATAGCCGCGGCTGCGTATCTTCTCGCGTATGAATTCGTAGACTTCCTTCTGACGATCCGTCAGTTGTTCGAAGATGGACATGGGTCGGCTTCCTGTCGAAGAAGGCTGGGGTCGGGCCGATCCCCAAGATGGGGCTCGCCCGCCATCATAATATACGTCTGTACATCGCACAATAGCGCATGTACAGCATTCGGTCTGGGTGCGGGGGGACAGGCGGCCAATGGACTTGGAGCAGTCATGCTCCCTGGTGCGCTACGTTACACAGAATGCGGCATAGCGACAGGCGGCCTCGCGCCAGCAGTATCTGCCCAGACGGCCGTGACCGCCCCGACGTCCACTGCAGCGGCCGCCTAGAGCGGCAGGCCGTCCCACCGCACAAAGCCCTCCAGGGCGAAATACTCCGGCAGGCCGAGTTGGTTGTAGAGTGCCGCCGTGTTGCGGTTGCGGTCCTCAGCCCGTTGCCAAAACTCGCGTGGGTCGTCCGGTCCGGGGAACAACGCCGAATCTTTCTGCGACTCGTGGCGAAAAATGGCCGCCCGCTTCACTTCCAAGTCGTGTGGGCTCAGCGGCACGGCAATCTCGATTTCGTGCGGGGCCCACTCTTGCCAGGCACCCCGATACAGGAGCACTTCCGGACGCTGGCCGCCGTCCCGTTCGATGGCCACCACCGCGCGAAAGATTGCCTGCGCGCAAACGCGGTGCGTGCCGTGCGGGTCCGAAAGGTCGCCCGCGACGTAGATCTGCGCCGGAGCCACTTGCTCGATCAACTGTCGGACGATCGTTACGTCCGCCTGGGCGATCGGATTCTTGGCAATCGTGCCGGTCCGGTAAAAGGGCAGGTCCAGGAAGTGCAGGTCTTCTTCGCGGCAGCCGGCCACGATCGCGCCGGCCTTGGCCTCGCTCCAACGAATCAGCGACTTGATTGTCAGCACTTCGTCCGAGTCCGAGTCGCCGGGTCCCTTGGCGGCCAGCGCTTCGGCAACGCGGGATTCCAATTCGTGCGTTTTAGTCGAGTCGATGCCGAACCGTCGATTGAATTCGGCGACCAGGTCGGCCACCTGCTTCGCGTCGTGATCGAACACGGCGATGTTGCCGCTGGTCATGTAAGCGACGTGCACCTCGTGTCCGTCCTCGACCAGTCGGATCAGCGTTCCACCCATGCTAATCACGTCGTCATCCGGGTGGGGGCTGAAGCAGATGATCTTTTTCGATTTGCGTCCGGCCGGATGGTATTCGATGGTGTCCATCATCCAGCGAAACACGCGATGCGCCACGCGCTGCGCCGGCCCGTGATGCCGCAACAGTTGGTGCAAGTTGTGCTCGCGAAAGTCGTCGTCGTCGAGCTTGAGCAGGGCCTTGCCGCACTGTTCTGAGAGCCAGAGCACGGCCCGCTTGATCAGCGCGTTGGACCATTCGATCTTGCCCAGCAGCCAGGGCGTGGCGATCGCAGTGAGATTGCCGGCCGCCGCCGTATCGAGCAGCAACTCGGCGTTGGCGTGATTGCGCAGGTAGCAAGCCGGGACGCGCGGCGTGGAAGGGCCTTCGGCCGCCTCGTGGATGATGCCCGCCTTGTGCTCGCCCAGCGCGATCAGCACGATCTTGCGCGCGTCCAGGATTGTACCCAGGCCCATCGTGATGGCCTGGGTCGGGACGGCTTCTTCGCTGAAGAAGTCGCTGGCCGCGTCGCGCCGTGTCACTGGATCGAGCGTGCAGACCCGAGTGCGGCTGGCGTCGGTGCTGAACGGCTCGTTGAAGCCGATGTGGCCGTTGCGGCCGATGCCCAGCAGTTGCAGGTCGATGCCGCCGGCCGCCTGAATGGCTGCTTCGTACTCGCGGCAGTGGGCGTCCAATTTTGCCGGCGGCGTGAGCCCGTCGGGAATGTGAATGTTCTCGGCCGCGATATTCACGTGGTCGAACAGGTGTTCGTGCATCCAGCGGCGATAACTTTGCAGCCGATCGGGCCCCAGGCCCAGGTATTCGTCGAGGTTGAACGTCACGACGTTCGACAGGTCGAGCCCTTCCTGCTGGTGCAGGCGGATCAGCTCGCGATAGATGCCCACCGGCGTGCTGCCGGTCGGCAGGCCCAAGACGGCCTTCTGGCCGTGGCTGGCGCGGTCGCGGACCACCTCAGCGATCATGGCCGCCACGCGGCGGGCCAATTGCTCGTGTGAGCTGAAGACGTAGCAGGGCAGGGTGGTACCGGGCAGGGGACCAACCGGCGGGGCGTCCATCATGTTGACCGGCGACGGTTCAGTGGGTTCGCGTT
>CALFYT010000054.1 GCA_937952415.1 uncultured Planctomycetaceae bacterium
AAGGCGAAAGACTTCGTCGACGGGCTGAACCTGGCCAGCGGGTTGGCGTTTGGCCACGGCGGCGTCTTCGTCCTGCAAGTGCCTTATCTGCTGTTCTACCCTGACCGCGACCGCGACGACGTGCCCGACGGCGATCCGGAAGTGTTGCTCACCGGCTTCGGCATGGAAGACGCCCACTCGGTCGCCAATTCGCTCACCTGGGGCCCCGACGGCTGGCTCTACGGATGCCAGGGAAGCACGGTGACGGCCAACATTCGCGGCATCGAGTTTCAGCAGGGCGTATGGCGCTACCATCCGCTGACGAAGCAGTTCGAGTTGTTTTGCGAAGGCGGCGGCAACTCCTGGGGCCTCGACTTCGACCGCCACGGCAATCTGCTCTACTCGACCAACCACGGCGGCTACGCCATGCTGCACGGCGTGCAGGGCGGCTACTACTGGAAACAATTCGGCAAACACGGCGCGCTACACAATCCGTTCACGTACGGCTATTTCGATCACGTGCCACACCAGGATCTGCGCGGCGGCCACGTCACCGTGGGCGGGCTGGTCTATCAAAGCGATCTGTTCCCGCCGGAGTTTCGCGGCAAGTACATCGGCGCGGATCTGCTGGGCCATGCCGTCTATTGGCACGAACTGCGCACCGCCGGCTCCACGTTCACGGCCCGCCATGTCGGCGACTTGCTGCTGGCCAACGATACTTGGTTCGCGCCCAGCGACATGACCGTCGGGCCGGACGGCGCCGTTTACGTCTGCGACTGGCATGATCAGCGCACGGCCCATCCCGATCCGGATGCCGATTGGGATCGCCGCAACGGCCGGGTCTATCGCATCGCGCCCCGACTCGCGCCGCGCGAAAAACCTCAGTCGCTGGCATCGTTGTCCAGCGACCAACTGATCGACATGCTGGATGACGCCGAAGGATGGCGTGCCCGCACAGCCCGCCGCCTGTTGGCCGATCGGCGCGATGCGTCGATCGTCGAACGGCTACGCAAGCAACTGGCCGAGCGCGCAACCGGCGCGGCCCCGACGCTATGGGCCCTGTACGTCTCCGGCGGATTCGACGAACCGCTTGCCGTGACGTTACTCGATCATCCCGACCCTGACGTGCGTTCCTGGACTGTGCGTTTCCTGGGCGACCAGCAAGAGATCGATGACGGCACGGCCAACCGGCTGCGCGAGTTGGCTGTCAACGAAACACAAGTCGCCGTTCGTTCGCAACTGGCATGCACGGCGCAGCGCCTGCCGCCAGCCCAAGCGCTGCCGATCATCGAAGCGCTCGTCACGCACGACGAAGACGCGGCCGATCCGTATCTGCCGCTCTTGTTGTGGTGGGCCGTGGAACGACATGCGGTTGCCGCGCACAACGCGCTGCTGGAGGCCGTTTGCCAGCCACAAGTGTGGCAGCGACCACTCATGCACAAGACGGTCCTGCCGCGCTTGATGCGCCGTTACGCTGCGGACGCCAGCCGCACCGGCTACCTGGCGTGTGCCAAGCTGTTGGATTCCGCCCCGGAGGCGGATCGCATGATCCTGCTGGGCGCGCTGGATCAAGGGCTGGACGATCGGGGCGTCGCGGGCGGCGGCAGTGCGGGTACCCTGTTCGCCAATCTGGCAGGCGCAGAAACGACCGCGGCTGCGGCAAGCGACACGGACACGGCGCCGGTCGAAGTTCCCGACGAATTGTTGCACCACGTCGAGCGTGCCTGGAAGCGCGATTCCACGGACCTGGTCGTGCTGCGCTTGGCCGCGCGCTTCGGTCTGCGCGGTGCCTTGCAGCATGCCGCCACGTTGGCGGCCGATGCCAACGCGCCGATCGAGTCGCGCGTCGCGGCGCTGGGCATACTCGGCCGATTCGGCGCCACTGCGGAAAGCAGCGTCGAGCCGGTACTGCAATTGCTCGACGCCGCCGAGCCGCCCACCGTGCAACAAGCGGCACTCGACGCGCTGGCCGCCTTCGACGATCCGCGCATTCCGGAGGCGCTGCTCGCGCGATACGCAACCGCCGCCGAACCGCTCGGCGTTCGCATCGTGGACGTTCTGCTGGGCCGCAGGGATTGGGCGGCCCGGTTTTTGGCGCTCGTCGACGAAGGCAAGATCGCCGCCAAGAACGTCGCCGTGGAGCAACTGCGGATCGTCGCGGTCCACGAAGATGACGCGTTGGATCAACTCGTGAAGAAGCATTGGGGACGGGTCGCCGAAGGCACGCCCGAACAGCGGCTGGCCGAGATGCGGCGCATCAACAACGATCTGCGGGCCGCTGGGGGCGACGCGCGGGCCGGCAAACCACTATTCGCCAAAACGTGTGGCACGTGCCATCGGCTGTTCGGCGAAGGGAACCAGGTCGGGCCGGAGTTGACCCACGCCAATCGCAAGAACACGGCCGAGTTGCTGGCCACGATCGTCAGCCCCAGCTCCGTGGTGCGCCGCGAGTACATGAACTTCGTGCTGCAAAGCACCGAGGGCCGCGTGTTGACCGGACTGCTGGTCGATCAGACGCCGGGCAGCGTCACGCTGCTCGACGCGAAGAATCAGCGCACGACCGTTCCCCGCGCGCGGATCGAAACGCTGCAGGAATCGCCGACGTCGCTGATGCCGGACAATCTGCTCGCCGAACTCAAGCCGCAGCAGTTGCGCGATCTGTTTGCCTACTTGCAGAGCGATCCGCCCCCAGACGACAAGTAGGCCCGACCAGCGCAAACTCAATCACCAAGAGCGACCACCACGATGCACCCAGGGCCCGGAGTTTCTCGCAGGCAGTTTCTCGCCACCTCGGCAATCGCGGCGGCCGGCGCGCTGCACGGCACGCGAGCCAGCGCTACCCCGCCGTCGCCAGGCAAGGCCCAAATCGCCATCACGCTCGACTTGGAAATGAGTCGCAACTTTCCCGTGTGGGAAGAAACGCGCTGGGATTACGAGAAAGGAAACCTCAACGAACCAACCAAACGATATACGGTCGAAGCCTGTCGCCGGGTCAAAAACCATGGCGGCCGGCTCCACTGCTTTGCCGTGGGCCAGGTCTTCGAACAGCCCGACGTGGACTGGCTGCGCAAGATCGCCGAAGCCGGCCATCCGATCGGCAACCACACGTACGACCACGTCAACGTCACGGCCACGCAACCGCGGGACATTCAGTTTCGTTTCCAGCGCGCTCCGTGGCTGATCGAAGGTCGCACGCCCGCCGACGTCATTCGCGACAACGTGCGGCTTTGTTCGGCCGCGCTCCAGGAGCGGGCGGGCGTGAAGGCCGCGGGGTTTCGCACGCCGGGCGGCTTCGCCAATGGATTGAGCGATCGGCCCGACGTGCAGCGCATGTTGCTCGACTTGGGCTTCACCTGGGTCTCGAGCGTCTATCGGCCGCACGCATTGGGCGAACCGATGGTGCAACCCACCGCCGCGGTTTACGAAGAGATCGTCGCCGCGCAATCCCGCTCGCAGCCGTTCGCGTATGACACGGGCCTAATCGAAGTGCCCATGAGCCCGCCCAGCGACATCACGGCGTTTCGCGGCGGACGGTGGCAGCTACCCTGGTTCAAGGACGCGGTCCGCCGCGGCGTCGCTTGGGCCATCGAACATCGGGCCGCATACGATTTCTTGGGCCATCCGTCTTGCCTCTACGTCACGGACCCCAAGTTCGAAGTGATCGAGATGATCTGCCAGATGGTCGCCGATGCGGGCGACGCGGCCGAACTGGTCGATCTGGACGCGCTGGCCCGGCGCGCCACGACGTAGCCGCCGGCCGCTTCGATCCGTGCCTTTGGCGAACTCGCGCCAGATCGTCGGGCCGTTCGCGCCTTTCTCCTTCGGCATTCCCAGGGGCAAGCTCTTGTCGCTTGGAGCGACCGTCCAGGGAACGGTTTCGCGGAAAAACTCCACAAAAAGTTGGACACGGGGGGTGTAAGTCGGATATAGGAGGGGGTATCGGACCACAGGGGTAGGCACGCGTACGGTTCCACGGCCGAACGACACCTGCATTGGGAGGACACGTCATGGCGTTTCTTGCTGGAGGAGAATCCCGCACGAGGCTTGGACGATCGTGGGTTGGCTTGATCTGCGTGGCCATTTGCCTCGCAGCTGGTCCACGTCGAACGGCGCTTGCCCAGCAACCCGTCTATTTCTTCAAAGCTGTCGACATCGGCACAACCGACCTGACCGAGAAACAAGCCCGAGTGCTTGCGCGCCTTCAAGACGCGCCGACGACCGTGGGCGACGTTCAGATTGTTTCGCTCGAACAGCCTGCCCGTGTCGCGCCAGAAGTCCGACTGGCGATGGATATTGCGCCGGACCTTCGAATGGAGATTCGCCCCGAGCGCGTCGAGCGCCGCGAGAACGTTTTGCGCTTCGACTGGCGCGGACCGGAACCCGGCGAGGCCGCTGTCATGTCGGTAACCGACATGGCGACAACTGGGTTGATCGTCACCGCCGACGCGGTTTACTCCGTCGAGCCATTGGGCGACGGGTTGCAGGCAGTGGCCAAGCTCGACCAGAGCAAGTTTCATCAGGACGAGCCGCCGGAGTTCAAAGAGACCGAAGCAGAACTAGCGCGTCCTTTGGAGGAGCCCGCCCCGGATGAACCGGCTGCCGACACGCCGCCGATCACGATCACGGTCCTAGTCGCGTATACGCCGGCGGTTGACAATAACTGGACCGAAATCCCGTCGCGGATCAACGGCGCGGTCGCACTCACCAATGCCACCTTCGCTAATAGCAACGTGAATGCCGAACTCGAATTGGTACACTTCGGGAAAGTTGACTACACGGAACGTGGCACGCACCGCCAGGATCTCGATCTGTTTCGCGGCAAGGCGGATCCGGAAATGCGTGAGATTCACGAGCTGCGCGACGAGCACAAGGCGGATATCTGCGTCCTGCTGATCGACGACAAGGATGCCTGTGGACTGGCGGCGGAAATACTGGCCCAGGAGGACACGGCATTCGTCGTCGTCCACTACGATTGCGCGATCAAGAACCTCTCATTCCCGCACGAGATCGGACACCTGCTCGGCGCCCGCCACAATCCGGAGAAAGACCCCACTGTGGATCCGAACTACCCGTTCAATCACGGCTATCTGAATCCGGGTGGTGATTGGCGCACCGTGATGGCCTACTACCAGCCCGGCAACAGAAACCGCATCCCGTACTGGTCCAACCCCAACGTCGTGTACGGTGGAGACCGGATGGGCACCGCGGCAAAGCACAACAACGCGCTGATGCTCAACCGATCGGCGCGAGACATCAGTCGGTTTCGCTAGGGAACGCGCCGGCCGACAGTTGCGTCCAAGACGATGCGAACACCTGCTGCGGAACGTGCCGGCCGGCCGGATTCGATTCAGCCAGCCGGCTCGCCGGACAGCACGGCCGCTTCTAACTCTGTGGAGGGGGTTTGGGCGGCCGACGGGGTCCAATTGGGCCGATTGAGCCAAAAGCAGTCCGCGCTGCAAGCATGCAATGCACGCAGGGACCGTCGTGCTCGGCTTGATGCAGTCCGATAGGTGACGAATAATTCATGGCCGCACGGCAAACGGGCGGCATGACCCGACCGGTCCTAGTTAGGAGCACTCGGAGATGCACAATCGCATCGCAACAATGGCCGTTCTTTGCGTCGTGGGACTGGTCATGGCCAGCGTCGCCGCCTGCGACGAACCCGCGCCGAAGCCGCTGTTCGAAGAGGTCGACATGAATTCGGCCAAACTGAGCCCCAAGCAAGACGCGGTGCTCGAACGGATTCGCAATGCCCGAGCGACCGTGGACGTGAAGCTGATCAAGTTTCAGCCGGTCAGCCTCGACGGAGCGCCGGCGCCGTTGTCCTTGCCGTTGCAGCCAGGTAAGAAATTCGAGTTGAGCGACTATCGCCTCACCAAGGGGAAGTTCAGTCAGGAACTCACCTGGGACAGCAAGAAGACGGCCCAATCGGCCACGCTCACGGTGGTTGGCGACGCGGTGAGCGGGCTGATTCACGCCAACAAGTGCGTCTACGCGATCGAGCCGTTGGGCAATAGCCTGCACGCCCTGGTTCAGGTGGATCAGTCGACCTTCGTCGACGAACCGGCCGGCGAAGCGCCCTGATCGACGCGTTTCGGCGCCGAGACATGCGAGCTGTCCTGCCGACGCGCCGTGCAACGCAGTTTGCGCCGCAACGCTTACGCCTTGACCAGCCGCTTGCCCGTGTTGTCGCCCTGCAACATGCCGATGAACGCCTGCGGCATGTTCTCGAATCCCTCGACAATGTCCTCGGTGTACTTCAGCTTGCCTTCGCGGATCCATTTCGCCATGTCGGCGATCCCTTGTTGGAACTTGTCGGCGAACTGAAACACCAAGAATCCTTCGGCTCGGGCCTGCTTGACGATCAATGCCCAGGTCCAGCGCGGGCCCATCTCCGGCTTCTCCACGTTGTACTGCGAAATCTGTCCGCAGATCGCCATCCGCGCATGCGTGTTGAGCAGCGGGATCACGGCGTCGCTGATCGTTCCGCCCACGTTGTCGAAATACACGTCGACCCCGTCGGGGCATAGTTCCTTCAGCTTCTCGACGTAGTTGTCGGTGGTCTTGTAGTTGAACGCAGCGTCGAATCCCAAATCTTCGGTGATCCAGCGCACCTTTTCGTCGGTGCCGGCGATGCCCACCACGCGGCAGCCCTTGATCTTGGCGATCTGTCCCACGATCGAGCCGACCGCTCCGGCCGCGCCGGAGACGACAACCGTCTCGCCCGCCTTCGGCTGACCGATGTCCAGCAGGCCGAAGTACGCCGTCAGGCCGGGCATTCCCAAGATGCCAACCGACGTGGAGATCGGTGCCACGTTCGGATCGATCTTGCGCACGCCGCGGCCGTCGGTCACGGTGTACTCTTGCCAGCCGAACTCGCCTTGCACGTGGTCACCCACGGCGAACTTGGGGTTCTTCGATTCGACGACTTCGCCGGCCACGCCGCCGACCATGGTGCCGCCGATCGCCACCGGCGCCGCGTAGCTCTTGGCGTCGTTCATCCGGCCGCGCATGTACGGATCGACCGACCAATAAAGCGACTTGACCAGCAGTTGCCCGTCGGCCAGTTCCGGAACCGGCTCTTCGACCAACTTGAAGTCCGAAGTCTTGGGCATGCCGACCGGTCGGGCGGCCAGCGTGAATTTGCGATTGGTGCGCGTGCTCATGATTGATGCCTGATGGTGATTGCGTGCCAAATGCGGGGCGTGGCGAAGGAATACGTTTGTGATGGGCCCAGCCGCGCCGTCGTTGGCAAACGCCGATGTGCTGCGAGTCGCCATTGTGCCCGGCACCGTCGCCCATGGCAAACGGCCAACCGAATCGCGGCGCCCCGCCGCATCGATCTTGGCGATTGGCCAGACACACCCGAGCACCGAAGGTGCGCCCGATACCAGCCTGAGGCAACGCCCCAGAAAGAAAGCCTGCACTCGCACCCAGCCCGAAGGGCTGAAGGCCCGATCTATTTCGCCGCGCTGCCGGTGACCGCCCCGCCCGTCCGCGGCCGGGGGCCGTCCGAAAAACGCTTCAATCCCGCCGGTCCGCGCGGTAAGATAAGCGGCCGCTGATGCTTCGCTTCGAAGCGCACCGCCCCGAGGGTCCTGCCGGCCATGCTCCACCGACGCGACGCGATGATTCGCCTCGGCACCGCCGGACTCGGTGCGCTCGCGCTGCCGAACCTGCTGCGGGCCGAAACGACCCCCGCCGCCGCGCCCCTCGCGCCCAACGCCACGGCGAAGAACTGCATCCTGCTCTATCTCTGGGGCGGACCGCCGCAGCAGGACATGTGGGACATGAAGCCCGACGCGCCCGAGGGCATTCGCAGCCAGTTCCAGCCGATCGACACGGTCGTGCCCGGCATCCAGATCTGCGATCAGTTGCCGCAGATCGCCCGGCACACCGACAAGATGGCGATCATCCGCTCGTACACGCATCCGAGCAACACGCACGAGGTGGGCGTCTATCACACGTTGACTGGCCAGGTCAACAACACGCTTGCCGTGCCGCGCAACCAACGCAACCGGGCCGACTTTCCCAACACGGGCGCCGTGGTCAGCTACTTCAGCCCGCCCGGCACCATGCCCGCCAGCGTGACCGTGCCCAAGCCGATCGGCCACGACGGCGTGATCTACACCGGAACGTACGCCGGCTTCCTCGGCGCGCAACACGATCCGATGGAGATGCAATCTCCCGGCGAGGTAAAGGCCCGCCCGCCGCATAGCCTCGAACTGCCCGAGGGGATGGACGCCACGCGGCTGCAAGCCCGCTTTGGCCTGCTGAATTTGATGCGCGAGCACGACCGGCTGACCCAGCGGCTCGGCCACTCAGGCCAGGCGGCCGCGCCGGGCCTCGAGCAGTTTCGCGAACAGGCGTTTCGCATGCTCATGTCGCGCGAGTCGCGCGGCGCCTTCGACGTCAAACAAGAGCCCGACGCCGTGCGCGACCGCTACGGACGCAACGAATACGGCGACAGCTTCCTGCTCTCGCGGCGGTTGATTGCCTCGGGTGTGCGGCTGGTCACGGTCGTCTGGTCGTACATCGCGCCCGACGGAAACGTGCTCAACGTATGGGACAATCACGGCGGCACCGGCTCGATCGGCAAGATCACCGGCTATCAGATGCTCAAGGAGAAGTACTGCCTGCCGCCGCTCGATCAGGCCTACTCGGCCCTGCTCGAAGATCTGGCCCAGCGCGGCATGCTCGACGATACGCTGGTGGTCATGCTCGGCGAGTTCGGCCGCACGCCCAAGATCAACAAAGAGCAAGGGCGCGACCATTGGGGCGCGTGCCAGTCGGTCGTGCTGGCCGGCGGCGGCATCCGCGGCGGGCAGGTCTACGGTGCAAGCGACAGCCACGCGGCCTATCCCAAGAGCGACCCGGTCTCGCCCGAAGACCTGATCGCCACGATCTATCACGCGCTGGGCATTCCGCCGGAGAGCCTGATCTACGACCAACAGCGCCGTCCGCACCGTCTCAGCGAAGGCCGCCCGCTGGTCGAGCTGTTTGGTTAGCCTTCGGCCGCCTTCTGCCCCGCGTTTGCTGCCTGCTCACTCACCCCGCACGGTGCCTGCCATGAGATTGCCTCTTCCGCTCATTTTGTCGGTCGTCAGTGCGCTGGCGCCGGTCGCTACGATCACGGCCGCCGACGACGCGCCCGATTCGCGCGCGGCGCGTAACCAGATCGTCGTCTCGCCGCAGGGTCCGCGCGACGGAGGCGATTTCGGACCGCACACCCCGGGCACCAAGACCTCGGGCTTGCAAGAAGCGCTGCTGGCCGCCAAGCGCCAGGCCAAAGACGTCTATCTGGCCGGCGGCAGTTGGACCCACGACGAGACCGAACCGGTCGTCTATCACCTGCACGAAACGTTGCACGTGCCGTGGATGCAAAACTTCAGGCTCGATAGCGGGCATTGCGTCCTCAACTACACGCCCTCCACCGGCGATGCGGTCGTGTTCGACAGCCAGATGAGCTGCCGCTACCGGCTGGGCCTGATCGTGTCGCAATCCGACGGCGCAGTCGTGCGGATGCGTCCCGACACGGCCGGCCCGGACCGCTTCCGCGTGATCACCTCCACCGAGTTCACCTTCAACGCGCTGGTCGGAGGCGGCGGTGCCTGGCCGGGCGGCGAGCCCCACGCCAACCAACTCGATCAATCGCGCGATTGGAAAGGCGTCGGCCTGTGGCTCGACGCCGAGCCGGGCCCGATCGACGGCAACAAGATCACGGTGCTGGAAACCGTCGGCTGCAACATCGGGCTGCTGCTCACCGGCGCCGCCACCCGCAACACGATCGAAGAGACGAACATCCATCTCTGTCGCCACCACGTGCAGATTGGCGCCGCCGCCGATGCGGTGCCCAACGACAACCGGATCGAAGCCTTCATGGACAGCCAGGGGCTCGAGCCCACGACCGGCGCGCGCCTGTTCGGCCGTCGCAACTTGCTGGTGCTCAGCACCCGGCAAACCGCCACGAGTTCGGATCTGATCTTCGAGCCCTCGGCCTCGGGCAACATCGTCATGTTGCACGCGCCGTTTCGGCTCACCGATCGCTCGAGCGATCACACCAATCGCGTGATTGCCGCCGGTGACGCGGCGCTGGCGATCGACATGCCGGCCGTGCCCGCCTCGGGTGAGTCCTGTCAAAACACCAATCCGTTCCCGGTCGAGGTGCGCATCGTCGATCCGGGCAGCGTCGATGCGTGGAGCGAACAGCCGGCCGGCCAAGCGTGGAGCGAGTTTCGCACCGGCCTGACCGCCGGCCAATCGTTCGTCCTCAACCCGGGCGATCGGGTCAAGTTCGACTACCGCGAAGCGCCGACCTGGCGCTGGAAAGCGGTGCGCTAGCAAGCCGGCCGCTGACCTACGTCACGACTCTCGTTTTCCAAACAGCAAGAAGCACAAGTGCGTCGCAATCGCGGCCAACACCCCCAGCGCGATTCCCATCTCCGACTGCTCGGCGATGCTCCGCGCGTCGTAGATGGTGCCGCCGCCCAGGATTCCGTAGCCGCCGTGCAGCACGAATGCCAGATAGGCCCATCCAAACGCCGCGAACCCCACGAGCGCAGGCCGCGCGTTCGGCCGGCAAAAATACGCCCCCACGCTGGCCGTCGTGACGCATCCCAGAAACAACCCCAACTGCAGCGCGTAGTTCGAACCCCTGCTGCTCCAGAACCCGCCCACCACGCCGAACGTGCCGCCGACCAGCGCCACCGCCGTGAGTAGCGCCGCCAGACTGAACCTGAATCCGCCGGTGGGTTGTTCGTTCATGGTGAAGCTTGATGGATTTGATTGCGAAACGATTGGCCGCCTACGCCGCGCCCTCCGTCCGCGATGGTTCCTCAGCCGTTCGCCATCGTGCGATACGTGCGCTGGCCATGCCGCAAACGAAACCAAACGCGATCGCCAGCACGCAGTGGCCGATCCGTCTCGTCGCGCCCAGTGTGTGCTCGCCAACGAACAGCGAGTTCGGACCCACCTGATACGTCCACGTCGTGTTGGATCGGTATTGGGTCACGAACCCCGGCTCAGTGCGCGCTGCGGCCTGAAACGGTGCGACTTGCGCGTGCAGCACCTGTAACAAGTCGTCGGTCGGGAACAGGCTCCGGTCGGCGGCCGGATAGACGTTGCACGCGAAGTACACACCCGCGCCGATCAGCAAGCCACCCCAAAACGGCCGCGCGACCGGCCTACCGAACAGCGCAGCGATCGCCGCCAGCACCAGCAACGAAACGGTCAGCATCGACACCGTGCCGACCCACAACGTGTTGGCCGTCAGCACGCCGGCAATCGCCATGCCCACCAATGCCACCCCCACCAACAACCATTTCAAGCCGAACCGAATCGGCAACCTGGAATCGCGCTGGTCCATGCCTGAATTGTACCAGTTCCAGCCCGGGCGATTTCGGGCCGGGGAGACACGTTTCGTCGACCGGCGCGTCCGCGTCTGATCTCCGCCGCGTCGCGCTGTTAGAATGACACCCGTGGACCGCACGCGATATCAATTCACCCTGCGCGGCATGCTTTGGGCGATGGCCTGGATCGGCGTCGGTCTGGCCACGGTGCCGTTGTTCGACGCGGCCCATTTCCTGGACGACGACGGCGACAACGTCGCGCCCCGCATGCTGGCCGCCCTGTGGTTCGTCTTTGCGGCCGGGGCCGTCGGGTCGCTGTTCGGCCGGCCCATCGCCTGGGCAGCCAGGGCACTGGTCATCTGGATCCCCGTATGCATCGGCATCCTGCTGATGGCGATCCTGCCGGGGTTGCTTTAGGGCGCGTTGCGGGGCGGCGGGTTGCGTTTCGACGGACGCACTACCGACTTACTTCGAGACGACTATTTCCGGTGGCCGTTCCGTCAGCACACTAATGCACATCTCATCCACGAGGAAATACTCGCGTAAGCCAGGGACGACATCAGGCGAATTGAATAGCGGCCGAGTCTTCTCCAGATCCATCCATCCCCCTTGTTCAACTTCGTAAAGCCACCCGTTCTTCTCGTGGTAATCATCCCAGAATTCGCACAGGTCCCTCTCGTCCAATACGCGAAAGCCCACGGGGTTCTGGAAAACAACTGTTGCGTTGATGGTCTCATCGGCCTCTAGCTTGATAGCCAAGGTTCCGTCGTACTCGATCGACTTGACGTAGACACGCTGAAACTCCGCAGCAGCCGGGAACGGTGAGCATTTCGGGTTCATCGTTCGCCCATTATACCGCTGGCGGCTCTTTCACCTCGCATCGACCGCTTCCCGAAATGCTTCATCGTGTGGCCCGAGGTACTCGAGAGCGTTTTCCCGCGGCAGACGTCCTTGCTGGTAGGCGTTTCGAACGGCCTTGCGGTCTGCTTCGCGGGCCATCCTAGCGAAACCAAGGAACGCACCAACTAGCACCGCAATGACCGTGACAGCGATGAATAGGCTTCGTAACCCATATTGTTGCTGGTCATCGCTCATGTCCCCATTATACCGCTCGCGGCTCGTTCACTTTTCCCCCGCCGGTAGTCGTTCATTTCGGCTTGCGGCGTCTTCGGAGCAACAGCCACGAACAGATGATGACAACTAGAAGTCCAAAGATGACGCCAGCAATGCCAACGACGACTAGATCAACAGGCGCAACTTGCTGAAACGAGTTGCGGATTTCGCTCATGCCCCTATTATACCGCTGGCGGCTCATTCACTTCGCCCGCCACGCGCGCCACTTGGTAGAATGGCGCCCATGGGTAAGTCACGGGCGCAGTTCGGAATTCGTGCGCTATTGGGTGCCACCGCCCTGGCGGCGATTGCCGTTTTTCTCACGCTGTGGGCACGCGATCCGGGCACGTACATGGCCGGCGCCGGTGATTGGGAGCTGTCGTTTCTAGCAAAGATCTTCACGCTGCCGATCATCTGCGGCGTGGCCGGCGCGGCGATCGGTCTTCTGACGAGTCGGCCTTGGACGGGCTTGTTGGCCGGACTGGCAGTGGCCGGTGTTTTGGGTCCGTTCTTGTTCGTGGGGTGGTTCCAGCTTTAACCGCCACTCGATCGCTCGCGACAAACATCTCAAATCTTCATGGATCGGATGGCGGGCATGAGCGGCGTTCGTCTGTTTCTGGTTTTAATCGCTATAACGGCCATCGCCACGGTACTCGGCAACGGACGCGCGGTAAACCTCGAATGGATCGCCGGGTGTGCCGTGGCGGTGCTTGTGATCTGCGGCGTGGCCGGGCACGTTTGGTCGTTCGATGAGCTATTCGACGCGGTGCTGGCTTAGAATGGTGACATGAGCGACGCCGCCCCCAAACGCCGCTGGTTCCGGTTCAGCTTGAGGACGCTGTTCGTGGTGGTGACGATATCGGCTGTCGTACTGGGCTGGCGTGCCTACAGCCTGAACTGGATTCAAGAGCGCCAGAAGGCAGGAGTTCTCGCGGAGCCGCCGTGGGATGTACCTCGTATAGTAGTTGGCTCGGAGGAAGGAAGCGCCCCGGGGCTCCTCTGGCTGTTTGGGGAGCGCGGATACGACCGACTTCGCATCGCGTTTCCCGACGAGGCGGACAAGCATCGTCTATCGAATGAGCAGCAACAAGTCCTGGAAAGAATTAGGAGTCTTTACCCGGAGGCAACTGTCGAGGTTGTGCCGCCATATACCGGTGAATCGATCTGAACCAAAACCGACCGCCGCCGACCAACTCACTCTTAGGACACTACCCGCCCCCGCCGGCTACTTGAATCGCGACGGCGAGGCATGCTAACCTTGAGGGATTTTAGAGCCAACGGACCGGATCTCCGGCACGAAGCCGCCGCCGAACACCGCGGCCGGCCGCCGGGCGCCCGCGTCCCAACGATCCCAGACATTTCCCGGTAGCCGGGCAGGCCCGCCGGGCGGCTGTGCAACCGCCCACGGCGCGACCTCGCCCGCCGCCGGCGACCAGTTTGCCCAAGGTCCACGCCCGTGCCACGTCGCGACGACATCCACAAGATTCTGATCATCGGCTCCGGCCCGATCGTCATCGGTCAGGCCTGTGAGTTCGACTATTCCGGCACCCAGGCCTGCAAAGCCCTCCGCGAGGAAGGCTACGAGGTCGTGCTGGTCAATTCCAATCCGGCCACGATCATGACCGATCCGGGCATGGCCGACCGGACCTACATCGAGCCGCTGGCCTGGGAAGTCGTGGCCAAGATCATCGAGGCCGAACGGCCCGACGCGCTGCTGCCCACGCTGGGCGGCCAGACGGCGCTCAATCTGGCGATGGAGCTCTCCGAGCACGGCGTGCTCGAAAAGTTCGGCGTCGAGATGATCGGCGCCCGGCCCGAAGTGATCGCCAAGGCTGAGAACCGCAAGGAGTTCAAGGCGGCGATGGAGTCGATCCACCTGGAGAGTTGCCGCAGCGACACGGTCCACACCCTGGCCGAAGCCCGCGAGCTGCTGACCGACATCGGCTTGCCCTGCGTGATTCGCCCCAGCTTTACGATGGGGGGCAGCGGCTCGGCCGTGGCGTTCAATCGGGGCGAGTTCGATCAATTGGTCACCCGCGGACTCGAAGCGTCGCCGGTGACCGAAGTGCTGATCGAAGAATCGATCATCGGCTGGAAAGAGTACGAGATGGAGGTGATGCGCGACGTGGACGACAACGTCGTGATCATCTGCTCGATCGAAAACTTCGACCCGATGGGCGTTCACACGGGTGATTCGATCACGGTCGCCCCAGCCCAAACGCTCTCGGACAAGGAATACCAGCGGATGCGCGACGCTTCGCTGGCCATCATTCGCGAAATCGGGGTGGAGACCGGCGGCTCGAACATCCAGTTCGCGTTCCACCCGCAGACGGGCCGGATGATCGTCATCGAAATGAATCCCCGCGTCAGCCGCAGTAGCGCGCTGGCGTCGAAGGCGACCGGCTTTCCGATCGCCAAGATCGCGGCCAAGCTGGCCGTGGGCTACCGGCTGCACGAGCTGCCCAACGACATCACGCGTGAGACGAGGGCCTGCTTCGAGCCGACGATCGACTACGTGGTGACCAAGGTGCCCCGCTTCGCCTTCGAAAAGTTCCCCGAAGCCGACGCCACGCTCACCACGCAGATGAAAAGCGTCGGCGAGACGATGGCCATCGGCCGCACGTTCAAGGAGTCGTTCCAAAAGGCGCTCCGCGGGCTCGAGGTGGGCAGCTTCGGCTTCGGCTGCGACTCGAAAGATCGCTGGGGCACGCCCGACGAACCGTCGCACGACGAGATCCGCATCAAGCTCTCCACGCCTGGCGACGAGCGCGTCTGGTTCCTGCGCTATGCGCTCAAAAGCGGGATGACGGTCGACGAGATCCACCGGTTGACGCACATCGATCCGTGGTTTCTCGAACACCTGCGCGAGATCGTCGCCCTGGAGGACGAGCTGCGCACGTACGACGACGTCGAGGCTGCCGGGCCCGACCTGCTGCGCCGCGCCAAGCAATACGGGGTCTCCGATCGACAATTGGCCACAATCTTCGGCTCGAACGAGATCGAGATTCGTCAGGTCCGCAAGGCGCTGGGCATCGTCGCCACATACAAGGCGGTCGATACCTGCGCCGCGGAGTTCGAAGCCTACACGCCGTACTACTATTCGACCTACGAGGACGAAGACGAAACCCCGCCGCGCAACCCAGGTCAGAAGCGGATCATGATCCTCGGCGGCGGGCCGAACCGCATCGGGCAGGGCATCGAGTTTGACTACTGCTGCTGCCACGCGAGCTTTGCACTGCGCGAATTGGGCATCGAGTCGATCATGGTCAACTCGAATCCCGAAACGGTCAGCACCGACTACGACACGAGCGATCTACTGTTCTTCGAACCGCTCACGACCGAAGACGTGCTGAACATTTGCGATCGGATGGAGCCGGACGGCGTGATCGTGCAGTTCGGCGGGCAGACCCCGCTGAACCTGGCCCGCGCCTTGGCCTCGGCCGGCGTGCCGATCATCGGCACCAGCGTCGACACGATTGAAGACGCCGAAGATCGCGAGAAGTTCCAGCAGTTGCTCCACCGGCTGGACCTTAAGCAGCCGGCCAACGGCATCGCGCGCACCATGTCGCAGGCTCGGGCCGAAGCCGCCAAGGTCGGCTACCCGGCCCTGGTGCGGCCCAGCTTCGTGTTGGGCGGCCGGGCGATGGTCATCTGCTACGACCAGGCCCAGCTCGAACGGTTCGTTGCCGAGGCGTTCATCGTGGCGCAGGGCCAACCGGTGCTGATCGACCGATTTCTCGAGGACGCGATCGAAGTGGACGTCGACGCGATCAGCGACGGTGAGAACGTCGTCGTGGCCGGCATCATGGAGCACATCGAAGAGGCAGGCGTTCACTCGGGCGATTCTGCGTGCGTGATTCCGCCCTACAGCCTCGAAGGTCCGATCCTCAACGAGATCCGCGAAGCCACGCACGCCCTGGCCCGCAAGCTGCACGTGGTGGGCCTGATGAACGTGCAATACGCGATCAAGAAGGAGGACGGCCGGCAAAACCTGTACGTGCTGGAAGTGAATCCGCGTGCCAGCCGCACCGTGCCGTTTGTTTCCAAGGCCACCGGTGTTCCGGTCGCCAAGATCGCGGCCAAGGTGATGACCGGCATGACGCTGCCCGAGCTGGGTTGCAACAGCGAGCCGATCCCCAGCCACGTTTCGATCAAGGAAAGCGTGTTTCCGTTTCGCAAGTTCGTCGGCGTCGACATCGTGCTCGGCCCCGAGATGCGCTCAACCGGCGAGGTGATGGGCATCAGCGAGCGTTTTTCGATCGCGTTTGCCAAGTCGCAGCTTGCCGCCGGCATTGTGTTGCCGCCCGAAGGCACAATCTTCATCAGCGTCGCCGCGCCGGCCAAAGACCACATGGCGGGACTGGCCAAGCGGCTATCGGAGATGGGCTACAAGCTGATGGCCACCGAGGGCACGGCCCGACGTCTGGAAGAAGTCGGCATCGAGGTGCAGCACGTCAACAAGTTGCAGGAAGGCCATCCGAATCTGCTCGACTATGTGGTCGACGGCGCGATCCAACTGATCATGAACACGCCCAGCGGCAAAGGCGCCCGCACCGACGAGGGCAAGATTCGCGCGGCCGCGGTGGCCGGCGGCGTTCCCTGCATCACCACGATTCAAGCTGCCGACGCCGCCGTGCGGGCCATGGAAGCGCTCCGCAACGAAGAGATGACCGTGCAGTGCCTGCAGGAACGCTTTGCCGATCTGCTGGCGCAGAAGTAGGTCCCGTCAGGCCGCGGTGCATCGCAGAATACGTCTTCCATGTCGCTGACCGATCCTCAACTCTGGCAACGTTTGGCACTGCTGGCCGCCGCCGGTGCCGCTGGCACGTTGGCCCGCTACAGTCTGGCCGGGCTCGCGCAGCGGATGTTCGCCTCGTCGTTTCCCTGGGGAACGTTCGTCGTCAATGCGGTCGGGTGTTTGGTGTTTGGCCTGGTGTGGGCCCTGGCCGAGGATCGCATGCTCATCAGTGGCGCCACCCGGGCGATCGTGCTGGTTGGCTTCATGGGCGCGTTCACCACGTTTTCGACCTTCGCCTTCGAAACGAGCCAGATGCTCGATGACTCGCAATGGCTGGCGGCCGCCGGAAATCTCTTGCTGCACAACTTGGCCGGCATCGCTTTGGTGATGTGCGGCATCGCGATCGGGAAACAGTTCTAACGCCCGGCGCGTCGCGCGGATTGGAACGCCTTTGGAGTGTGTTGTCATGAACCTTCCGGCCGAAGCCCAGCTGTTGCGAATCTTCATCGGCGAGAGCGACAAGGTTCACGGCCGTCCGCTCTACGAAGCGATCGTCGAAGACGCCCGTCGACGCGGACTGGCCGGCGCCACGGTATTGCGCGGCACGCTCGGCTTTGGCGCCAACAGCCGCATTCACACGGCCAAGGTCCTCCGCCTGTCGGAAGATCTGCCGATGGTCATCGAGATCGTCGACACGCCGGAAAAGATCGAGCAGTTCTTGCCTGACCTTGATGAAATGATCGGCGAAGGCCTGGTCACGCTGGAGAAAGTTCAGGTTATCGCCTACCGCAGCGACAAGGCGTAAGCCGCGCACACCGAGCATGGCGCCAAGGAATCAACCCCGCACGCCTGCCGCGGCCACAGCGTGTCACTCGCCCCGATACCGCAACGCCCGGCCGGGCAGTTCGGCACCCAAGTCGGCCACCGGCTCGCCACGCGCAAACACCTCCACGCCGCCGACCAGGACGTGCTCGATGCCAACCGATAACTGGTGCGGGCGGTCGTACGTGGCTCGATCCGCGACCGTGTCCGGATCGAACGCGACCAGGTCGGCGATCGCACCATCCCGCACGATGCCCCGATCGACCAGTCCGAATCGCTCAGCCGGCATCCCGGTCATCTTGTATACCGCGTCTTCCAGCGAGAACAGTTTCCAATCGCGCACCAGCGGGCCCAGCATTCGCGTCGCCGAGCCGTAGACGCGCGGGTGGACTTGCCCGCCCGGGCAATAGATGCCGTCGCTGCCGAGCATGCACTTCGGATGCGCCAAAAACGGGCCGACCAGCCGATCGTCGCCCACGTTCAGCACCAACAGCGCGGCCAGCGCCTCTTCAATCAGCAGGTCACAAATCGCGGCGCCCAGGCTCTTGCCGGTCTGTTCGACGTAGCGCGCGAGCGTCCAGCCCTGGAATTGCTTGTTCGCTTCGCTGGCGCACCAGGCCAGCGTGATTCGATCCGCCGGCATGTCGAAGCAGCCGATCGCCGCGTCCGCCCGTTCGCGCAGCGCCGGCCCGCGCAGCTTTTCGATCGCTGCCATCGGCCCGTCTTCCCACGCCTCGTACGGCAGCAGGTAGTTGACCATCGTCGAGCCGGGCAGGTACGGATAGATCTCGAAGGAAAAGTCGACCTCGTTAACCGCGACCGTTTCGACATAGGTCAGGATCTGATCGGTCTCTTCGGTGCTGCCCGCTTTCAGGTGCGAGATGTGCACCGGCACGCCGGCACGCCGCCCGATCTCGACGGCCTCTTGCACGCCGGCCAGCGTGCCCAGCTTGTAGCGCACGTGGGTCACGTACGGCGCCTGCCAAGGCGCCATCGCGCGACAAGCATCCACCAGATCGTCGCTCGTGGAAAAGCACTGTGCGATATAGTCCAACCCGGTCGACAGCCCGCAGGCTCCGGCGTCCATGGCCCGTTCGACTTCGCGGCGAATGATCTTGCGCTGTACGTCGTCGAGCGGTCCGCGCCGCCAACCGGACGCCAGCACGCGCAGGTTGGCGTACGGCACCAGCGAGATCGCGTTCTGCGTCGTCCGCCGGTCCAACAGCGCCATGTAGTCGGCGATCGAGTGCCAGCCGCAATAGTCGTCCTCCGTCAGCCCATCGAGCGCGCGCAGATAAGTAATCCAGTCGCGATAGTTGCCGTCAGTGACCGGTGCGTACGAGATCCCGTCGCTGGCCAGAATTTCGGTCGTGAAGCCCTGGCTGGTCTTGGCCACGAACTGCGGCATTTTCAGCAGCCAGCCGTCGGAATGATTGTGCACGTCGATAAAGCCGGGTGCCACGACTAGTCCGGTCGCATCGATCGTTCGCTGCGCTGGCGGCGCGTCGGCCCCGGGTGCGCTAATCGCCGCGATCCGATTGCCGGCGATTGCCACGTCGGCCGGTCGCCGTGGCGCGCCGCTGCCGTCGATCAGCGTGCCGTTTCGGAGAAGCAAGTCGTACATCGTGTCGCGAACGTTTCGTAGGGAATGGTGTGCAAGCTATTCGCGAAACTGTCGAGTGTCGGCGATCGGCCGCCGCGTGGTCAAGTCAATTCCACGGCATCGGCCCCGTTGGTGCCGTGTCGGTCCATCGCCCGTTTGCTGCCGCGTCGCCCCATGCCGCGCGATCCATGCGCACCGCACGTTACACGCCCGGTCGTTTGCGCAGCGTGTAATACGCTTCGGCCGGGAAGAAACGCCCTTCGTTGACCAGCTTCCGCAAGTGCAGCTCGTAGACGAATCCTTCGCGCAACTCCGGCAACACGAGATTCACGCTGTGCCGATCCGCTGCGACGTCGGCCCGCTCGATCTGCTCGACGCGCCGATCCACATCCGGCCCGCCGTAGGCCGGCGTCGAAACACGCCGATACGAGGAGATCGCGTAGTTGTCCGCGTCGGCGGCCAGCGCTCGGTCGACCGGTTGCGTAAACGAAATGACAAACCCGTCGGCCCGCGCGCGCACTTCGGCGATTCCAGCCGGCAGCGGGCCTTGCCGGCGCAATCGCACGATCGATCCGGTATTCGACCCGCCGCCCCATCCGCTGTCGCGAATGTTGCCGATGTACAGATCGCCGTCCGGCGCCACCTGGCACGCGACCGGCCCTTCGAACGTCTCGGCGCCTGCGGCCGGTTCGCTCGACATCGGATACGCGGCACCTTGATAGGTGTCGCCGACGCGCTGCAAGCTCATCCGCACCAGCCGCCGCGTGTCGTACTCGCAACCGACCAGGTGCCCGGCCAGCGGTCCGAACAGCTCCTCCGCGCTGCGGCCGGCCGTTTCCGGTGCGGTCAAGAAGCAAATCCCGTTCACGCTCCGCGTCCACGGATGGGGAATCTCGATGGCCGCGGGCGTCACGGGCGGCTTCAAACCCTGTTGAACCTCCAGTTTGTTGATAAACCCGTACCGCGCGCCGCGCACGATATGATTCAGCTCGTTGAACGGGTTGTAGTTGCCCTGGTTGTCCGTCACGAACAGCTCGCCCTCGTCGCTACGGGCGATGCCGTTTCCAAAGCGCAGCCCGCCACAGATATCGTCGATGGCGAAGCGTCGCGGGTCGTCCGGAGTCGGATCGCGCGGCGTCAGACGCAACACGTGGCCGCGCAAATGCGCGGCGGCCGGTGAACGCTTGTCTTGCTGGCACGGTACCGACACGTAGTAGTTGCCCTCCGGGTCGCGCGGCAGACCGATGACCCAGTCGTGATAGTCGCGCGTGTGCCCCCAGCCCGAGGCGATTTGTTCGGTGCGTTCCGCGCGGCCGTCGCCGTCTTCGTCGAACAGCCGCAACAAGCCATACTTGTTGATCACGTCGATCGCGTCGCCCGCGGCGGCCACGCCATAGGGCGCGGCCAGATCATCGCTCAGCGGCAGCAGCTCGTCCTCCAACTGGTCGCCGTCGGTATCGCGGCCCAGCCAAACCCGACCTTCCAGCGACGCGACAATTAACGTGCCGTCCGGTCGCCACGCCAGTCCGGTCGGCATGGGCCGGTCGCTCACTGGCAGCCGCACGGCCTCGAAGCCGGGCACAACGTCCAGCGTGGCCTGCGGCACACGGCGATCCACCGCCGGCAACGGCGCGAATTGGTCGACCTGTACATCCGCCCGATAGTCCAGCACAGCGCTTGCCGCATCCTTGCCGTTCGACGTCAACCGTATGACTCCGCCCTGTTCGGTTCTTGCCAGAAGCGTGGCGCCGGCGACAACGGACGAGACCTGTGCCGACAAATTGCCTACGCGGACGCGCTGGCTCTGTTCGTCGATAGACACGTTGCCGGGCAGAACCAACAATTCGCACGCGGCCCCTTCCGGCAACCCTTCGACGGCGACCTGTCGTCGAAAGCCCGATCGACCCTCCGACGGATCGCCCTCCAGGGGAATAAACCGTTGAGAAACATGCAACGTGACCATGTCGTCATTGATCGGGTAGTGCATCCGATGCGTCAGCGTGACACCGCCCGTAGCGTGAACGATCGTGTCAAACTCCGTCACGTATTGTCCGCGCGGCACCGCGTTGACCCGCTTCCCGTCGACGATCAGCACCAGCTCGCAGTCGCTGCCGTCGTCGCGCGGCGCGGCGTCAACCGGCAGCAGTTGCGGTACGCCCGCTTCCCAGAACCAGGTCTTGCCGCGGGTTCGCTGCCGGGCCGTGTCGCCGGTCCACCATGCGGCCAACCGACCGGACGCCAGGTCGTACAGTACGTTGTGCCGATTATGGAACCCGAACACCAGCGGCTTCACGAACGGCACGTTGCCCACCTCGATCACGTCGGTCAACACGGCGGCCTGCCACAGGTCGTTCGGCAAGTTCGACCGCCGCACCACGCGCAGCGCGTTGGGCGCCGGCGGCGTGAAGTCGTCGCGATCGAGCACGGTCCAAATCGCCGCGATCTGACGATCCAGCTTGTCGTCCAGCACGCCGCGGATCGGCTGCACGATCGACGGCATCTCCATCTCGGGCACGATCCGCACCGGATTGCGCACCCAGCGCTCGAACCAGCTTTTCCGCACCCAATCGCCAATGTTCGACAGCGCCACGCCCTCGGCGCCGGCGGCCACCTTCTGCGGCGTCCACTTTCCAATCGCGTGACAACTGGTGCAGCCAAAGCCGTCGGCGGTGACCAGCCGGGCGCCGGCGCCTTCGACTTCCGATTGCGAGCCGGCCGCGGTCTCGTGGCTCTTTCCTTCGTCGCCTGGGCGAGGCGGAATGCGATCGGCGGCGATGAAGTGCCGCACCAGCGTGGCCGTGTCTTTCTTTGTCAGCGGGAACTTCGGCATCCGCACGTCCAACCACGTGTAGCGCGCCGCGGCGGAGCGCGTGACGGCCGCCGCCAGCGCTTCGTCGTGCAACTTGTCGCCAATGCCCACCAGCGCCGGCGGAATCATTCGGGGCAGGGCGGTTTGCAACGCCGGGTCCGCCTCGACAACCGCCGCCAGGCTCGGCCGCAGTCCGCCGTTGTGGCCCCGCGCGTGGCACGCCAGACATCGGTTCTCCGCCAGCAGTGTTTCCGCATTCGAGTTCATCACGACAGGCGACGCACGGCGGGTGCGCAGGTACGTCGCTACTGCCTCCCGCGACGATGCGTCCAGCCGATAGCCGGGCCGACTCCGCTTCGCATCCGGCTGGGCAAGGCATCCGCCGCCCCGTTCCAGCTCAGTCAGGTCCATCGCCAGCCGCTTCCGCGACGCCGGCTGTTCGGAGGGCAGCGCGTGGCACGCGCCGCATTGATGCTGCCGAACCAGCGCTGCACCGCGCTCGGTGTCTGCCCCGTTGGGTGTAGTCCGCGCTTCGGTCTTGTCGCCAAGCGACTCGAGATACAGCGCCAAGCTCGCCGTCTCGTCATCGGAAAGCGCAAAGACCGGCATGCGATGGTCGCGATTGATCGCCGCTGGGTCGGCAAGCCAACGCGCGAAGAACCCGGCCGGCCGCTTCTCGGCCACGCGAGTCAAATCGCCGCCGCCAAACCGACCCGCAGTGCCCAATCCGTCGACCCGATGACAGGCCAAGCAACCGACACTGCGAAACAGCGTGGCGCCGGCGGCGGCGCTCGGCGGTTCGGGCTCCGGTGCCTCTTTGTCGCGTTTGTCCTTGGCGGATTTCTTCGGGCGTGCTTGCTCTTTTTTCGAAGACTGCGGCGCGGCGGCGGCCGTCGCATGCGGTTCGGACCGCTCGAACAAAAAGTCGGCGATTGCCTCGGCGTCGGCGCGCGACATGCCGAAGTGGGGCATGTTCCGCACGTCCGACTGAGGCTGGTGCCCGGCGCCGGCCTCGTCACTTAACCGCGCGACCAGCCACTCGCGCGACAGATTCCCCTGCAAGCGGTCCAGGGCCGCGGCCCGCAGCGGTTCGCGCGCTGCCGGCAGGCGGTGACACGCCGCGCAGCGCAAGGCCCGAACCAGTTGCCCGCCGCGCTCGAAGTCGTCGGGCGGCGTCTGCTCGCGCTCGTGAAACAGCCAGCGCGCCGCCAGCGGCTCAAGCGCGAAGTTCGGCCCTTCCCAAAACAGGTTCAGTCGCGCTGGTCGGTCGCCACCACGGTAGTGAACCTCCAACGCGTGGAACCCAAACGGCAGTTCGATCGAGTCCGACGCGTGCCATGCCGGCTCGTCCGTCTTTCCGTCGAGCAACGTCTGACCGGCCAGCGCCACCCGCACGTGGCCCGAGGCAAACGCGTGCAGCCGGTGTTCGCCGGGCGATTGCACGAGCACGCACCCCGTGAACGTCACGTCCGGCGGATTGCCGGCGCGGCGCTCATCCGCCGCGGTCGCCTCAGCGTCCTCGGCAACGAAGACGGTTTCGGCCACGCGGACATGTTCGCCGCCGTCCGCCGTGCGGACGCGCTCAATCAGGCCCGGCCGATACGGGTTGTCATCGTCAAGCTCATCGTCGTCCGATTCATCGTCGGCATCTGCCAAAAAATCGGCCGCGCGGGCTGGCGTGGCTGTCCCGCCAATCATGCCGCCGAGAAATTCGAACGCCGACACCAGCCCCAGGATTGCGCCGAAGGTCATGCCCCAAACGGCCATTCGCAACATCGCCCGCGCCTCATGCCATGGCCAGCCGATACCGGCGCGCTCGGCGCGCCGCGAGCATGACGCGCAAGCCATCAGCGAAGCCCTTGGGCCAAAGACTGGCTCGTCGTGGTCGGACACCAATGCCGCTCGACATGCTTCACGACCAGGTCCGTCCCTTCGTCGTGCGCCACGAACGGGCGCATCCGCGGGTTGTACATCGTGTCGGTCAGGTCGCGCACCAGGCAGGTATTGAATCCGAGCTTCGTCATCTGGCGAATACCGAACGATCGGCCCAGGACGCACATGTTCGTATGGACGCCCATGTAGATGATGTTCTTGACGCCGTTTTCGACCAGGTAGTTGTACACCTCTTGACCGTTGTCCGAGATGATGTCGCTGTCGTCGATCCGGATCGCGGCATGTTGCCGCGTCCAAGGGCTGCCGGTCTTGCACTGCGGCTCGCAGTCGCATCCGCCGTCCGAATCATCGATCGGCAGCGCGCCTTCGCGCTCGGGCTCGAGCGAGCACCAGCCGCCGATTTCCAGCGGCGCTTTTGCCGGTTTCGCCGCCAGGGCCCGTTTGCGTGCCGGATGATCGCGATAGAAATCGAGCGTGTCGCTCGGGGCATGAATGATGTGCAGCCCCGCGGCCCGGGCCTCTTCGATCAAAGGGGCCATCGTCTCGGCCAGCTTGCCGCACCGCCGTGTGGCGCTGGCGCACCAGTGGTCGTTCCACGTGTCGCAGATCAGGATGGCCGTCTCGCTGGGCACCCACCGGCGCGATTCGGTCTTGGCCTCGGTCTGGCCGTCCTGCTTGGCGGCGACTTGCCGGCGCACGTCGAGCCGCAGCGTCGCGTCCTTGTCGTCGCGCTCGGCGGTCATCGCCGTACCGGCCATCCACGCAATCAGCAGTCCGCCGCAAACCAGCACGCGTTGCAGACGACGACGGCCCACCGTGCAGGCGATCGCGATGCCGCGCCGCCGCGAAGTCGCTTGATCGGTCATGTCGTACCACTCCTTATCTGCAGGACGTTGCCAATCGCACCGGCTCGTTGATTCGGCGCGTGCCGCGTGGGTCTACTTCGACTCCGCCGGTTCGGCCATGAATGCGAACAAGTCGGCGATCTCTTCCAGCGTCAACTCGTTGAACAATCCCTCGGGCATCGCCGACAACTTGCTCGGAACAATCGATTCGATGTCGTCCTTGGCGATCGCCACTTTTTCCGCGTTGGCTTGCAGCACGACCACGCCGTCGGCCGTCGGGCCAACCAATCCGGTGTGCGTTCTGCCGTCGGTGGTGATCACCGTCTTGGCGGCGAACTGATCGGAAATGACCTGCGACGGGAAGATCACCGACTGCAAGATTTCCTTCCGCTGAAAACGTCGCGCGACGTTCGACAAGTCGGGCCCAATCCCTTCGCCGCGCGCTCCATACCGGTGGCACTTGATGCACTGGCTCTTCTCGAACACCAGCTCGCCCCGCTGGGCGTTGCCGTTGCGTCCCGACTCGCTGGTCAAAAACTCCAGCAGTTCGGCATACGACCACTTGGCTCCTTCCGCTTCGACCGGCAGCACGGCCTCCGGCTGGTCCGGATGTTTTTCGGCGAACCACTTTTGCCAGGCCCCCAGCGTTTGCTCCCACGGTCCGCGCGGTTCGACGATCTTTTCGCGAGTCCACCGCGTGAGCACCACGACCGCGTCGCGCCCGCCCTGATCTTTGAGCTTCAGTCCCGTCAGAATCACTTGGCGCAGATCCTGCGGCTTGTCGTGCTTCTTGCCGAATCGCGACAGGGCCCGCAAAACCTCGCGCGCGGTCGACCCCTCGACCACACTCAGCGAGCGAACCAAACGATCCCAATCGGCTGGCCGCCGCTTGTTCTGCTTGGCGGCGAAGTTGGCCAGCGCGCCGGCAGCCACGTGGCGCCGACCGGGCGATGCCTCGAACACCTCGCCCAAGTAGTCGGCCGCCGCTTCGTTGCCGTATCCCAGCGCCGTTAGCGCGGCATCGGCCAGTTCTCGGGCCGGTGGCGAGTCGTTGCCCTCCAGGGCCCGATCCAACTCCCGTAGCGCCGTCACTTGTTCGTCAGTCAATCGGCCGGAAAGATTGCGCACCACGCCCAGCGCTCGCACCGGATCGTTCACGCCGTCGCGAATCCGCGCCAACTGTTCCTCGGGCGGCATCGCCTTGAGCACGTCGTTCGCGCCGTTTTGCAGATAACCCCGATAGCTGTTGCCGCCTTCGCGCGCCCGGGCAATCGCGAAGAAGTCGAGCAGCTTGCCGCGCGACTCGGGCGTCCAGCCACGCTTCAAGAACCGGGCCAGCATCGCGGCCTGAATCCGCTCTTCGATCGATGCGTTGCCGCGCAGATATTCCACGACTCGCGGCGCCAGCGTCGGGTCGTCGAGCATCACCAGCGTGCGGATCAACTCGCGGTTCACGCGATCATCGTCGGACGGAAAGCGCTTCGAAATTTCCGTGCGCAACTGCGAGATCTCCTCGCCCGTGTATTCACCTTGATGAATCGCCAGCTCGATCACCCGCAGCAACCCGACCAGGTCGTCGTTGCTGAGCTCCTTTTCGAGCCATCCGTGCGCCTGGGCGAGGATCGATCCGGCGGTGGTCTTGTCGACGCCCAAGACTTCAAGCGCCACGCATCCCACGATGAAAACTCGCACGTCGGTCGCGTTCAGCACGGCGGACTTCCATTGTTGCCGGGGCAGTTGTTCCAGCGCCCGGCGCGCGGCCCAAGAAACAAAGGGCTGCGGCTCGGCCGCGATCCGCAGCAACTTGTCGACCGGACCCGGGTGCCGGCTGCGCACCAGCGCCTCGCACGCCCGCCGGCGAACCACCGGGTCCGAATCGTCAAGCAGTTCAATCAAACGCCCATTCGAGACGTCGCTGGTATGAATGCCCATCAAGTACGTCACCTTGGCCCGCAGCGCGGCGTCGTCGTCGGCCGATAGCGTCACCAGCAGGTCGTTCGACGGCTGCGGCCCTAACTGTTGCATCAAATTCAGCGCGCGCACGCGGTCGCTTTGCGCGGCGTCGGTGTTGACGGCCACGGCAACCAGGCCCGGTCCCCACTGGTCGCCCAGCTCTTTCTTCACGTCGCGCACGTTGCGGCGGGCCCAGGCGCTGCCCAACTGCGGTTGGCGAATCGCCCGGCCGATGCCGTGTTCGCCCACTTCGGCGGGTGGCTTCGCGTCGCTGGCCACAACCCGAAAGATCGAACCTTCGGTATTGCGTCCGCCAACGGAGATGTAGAGCCAGCCGTCCGGGCCGACGTCGATGTCCGAACAGTTCAGCGGTTGGCCTTGCAGGAAGATCTCGCTGCGGCCGCGATACGTCCCGCCATCTGGTTCGAGCGAGACGGCAACGACCCGGCCCTGCGACCAGTCGCACATGAAAAACGCGCCCTGATACTTCTGCCCAAACCGATCGTGATCGTAGAACACGACGCCCGTCGGCGAGCCACGTCCAATGTCCATGGTTTCGGGCAGGCTGTCGACGTAGTACCGGGGCCACTTCGACCAACCGCTCCGCCAACCGAACTCCGCCCCGGGAATCAGATGGTTCACACGCGTCGGCCGATACCACGGCAAGCCAACATCCCACTCCATGTCCGAGTCATAGGTAAACAGCTCGCCGTCGCGATTGAACGCATGGTCGTAGGCGTTGCGGAACCCGCCCAGGAACAGCTCGATGAAGCTGCCGTCGGTGTCGGTTCGCACGACCGTTCCGCCCGGCGCCTTCACGCCCGAGGCGTGCCCGTTGGCGTCTTCGTACTTCGGCTGAATCAATTCACCGTCGTAGAAATGGTGGTGTGGGCTGGTCTCGGCTACCGATCCTTCGACGAACGTATGGTTGCCCAGCATCACGTAGAGCAATCCGTCCGGGCCGAGGATCGGCGCGTGCGGTCCATGTTCGCCCATGCCCCCTTTGAACTTGAACAGCGTGTCGACCTTTTCGGCCACGCCGTCACCGTCCGGATCGCTCAAGCGATACAGCGCGGTTTTCGACGGTCCGTCGCCGACGGCAAACACGTACTCGCCCAGCGGCAAGATGCCTTGGCAATTGCTGACCTTGTCACAAAACGTGGCGACCGACTCGAACGTGCCGTCGCCGTCCTCGTCGCGAATCCGCAGCAGCGGTCCACGCTCGCGCGAGGCGATGATTCCGCCCTCTTCGTCAAAGGCCATCGCCACCAGCGATCCGGTCGAGCCGGGCTTGACGACCTCTTGCACCTCGAACCCTTCCAAAGGCGTGAAGCGGCCGGCATGCGGATCGGCCTTGTCGTCGGCCATCGCGCCAGAAGGGACGGAACCGAGCAGCCAGCCCGCGGCGCAGGCATAGAGTGTCAGACGGTGCCAATGCATGAGTGTGAGCGCCTTGAATTGCGTGATGAACTGGGGGGATCCGACGGCGGGCAGGTCGCGGCAAAACCGCAGTACCGCAGCTAGTATAGACCAACCCGCAGGGCGTTGCACGCAACCGGCGGCGGCGTGCGACAAGCCGCTTGGCGGCCGTCGCGCGATTGACTCGGCACCCGGTCTGTCCGAAGCTACGGATGTCCGTGGTGCGCACGTCGCGGGGGGAGGCGGCCCCAAACCGCGCGCCCGTTGCGCCGACGCCATCTGCGTGTTTGTCATGGCGCTGCGGGGCATTGTGCGTCACGGCGATGCGCGGCGCCGTTTGGAGCCGTGACGCGACGTCGCCGTGGCCATATTGGCGCCGCCGGATTGGGCCGGTTACAGCCCTGGGGCCGTCATGCAGAAGCCGCGAATACTCATTGTCGAACCGGACGAGAATGCTCGCGGGCGATACGAATCGGCGCTGGCCGCGCTCGATTCGCCGGAGTTCTGTTTCGCCAGCGATGCCGACGCCGCGCTCGAGCAATTGCAAGCGGGGTACGTAGATCTGTTGATTGCCGACGTCGGTTCCGGCGACGACGATCTTTCACTGCTACGAACGGCCCGCCAGCTCGATGCTGAGTTGCCGATGATTGTGGTCACCGCCGCGCCGCGCGTCGAGTCGGCCACCGCCGCGCTCCGCTTCGGAGCCGGCGACTATTTGACCAAACCGCTCGACGCCGAAGCGCTGGTCGCCGCGGCCCGCCGACTGTTGGGTGAACGGCGGCTGGAAGAAGAATACGAACTGCTCCGCCGCCAGGTCGAACGGCCCTATCGCTTCGATGACATGATTGGCGGCTGCCCGCCGATGCGCCAAGTGTTCGACACGATCGACCAGGTGGCCCAGTCCGACGTCGACGTGCTGGTGGTGGGCGAAACCGGAACTGGCAAGGAGTTGGTCGCGCGTAGCATCCATCGTCGCAGCAGCCGGGCCGATGGCCCGTTCGTGCCGGTCGACTGCGGCGCCATTCCCGAAAGCCTGCTGGAAAGCGAGTTCTTCGGCCACGAGAAAGGGGCGTTCACCGGCGCCGACAGTCGCCGCATCGGGCTCTTGGAATTTGCCGACCGCGGAACGTTCTTTCTCGACGAGCTGGGTGAGCTGCCATTGTTGATGCAAGCCAAGCTGCTGCGCACGCTGCAAGAACGCCGGATTCGACGCGTCGGTGGGCGTGAGGAAATCGACGTCGACGTGCGCATCGTGGCGGCCACCGCGCGCAACCTGGATGAAATGATCCGCCAGCAACAATTCCGCCAGGATCTGTACTATCGCATCAACGTGGTCCGCATCGAACTGCCGCCGCTGCGCGAACGGGGCGACGACATCGGGCTGCTGGCCGAAAACATGGTGCACCGCTACGGCCGCGAGATGGGCCGCTCGCTCAAGGGCCTCTCGCCCGAGGCCTACCAGGTACTGGCGCAATATCGCTGGCCCGGCAACGTGCGCGAGCTGCAAAACGTCATCCGCCGGGGCATCGCATTGGCCAAATCGTCGACGATCGAGCTGGACGACCTGCCCGACGAAGTGGTCGACGTCGCCGGCGAGGGGCGCTCGATCGACGCGGTCGGCTACTTTCAACTCCGCGATGAGCATCTGGCCCAATTCGAGAGCCAGTATCTCAGCGAGCTGCTATCGCGGCATCAGGGCGACGTGCGCGGCGCGGCGCTGGAGGCCAAAGTGCCCCGCGGCACGTTCTATCGCCTGATGAAAAAACATGGGCTGGACAGCGCTCGCTTCCGGTAGTCTGTTTGCGCTAGATGAAACTGCCGCTCACCAGCGCAGGGGAGCGGCGCGCACCCGGGCCACGTCGTTTTACCCTGTCACAAAAGTGTGACTCGCGTCTCAGCCGCGCGAAACGCCGCCCAGCAAGCCGCGCAACCCGCGTGGCGGCACGACTTTCGACGCTCTGAGCGCTGCCGCATACGCCGAATCTACTCTCGTTGACCGCGGCAATGCGCCGCGCACGCGCGATTTTCGCGGCCGCGCAGTTGCTGCGCATCCCGCAGGCCGGCCATGCACAAAAAGTCGGCCCGTGGCGGCAATTGCGACACGAACGCAAGCTTCTTTAGCCGCTGCCGACCGATTGGCACGCGCGTTGCACTAACAACCTAGTGCAACAGGTCGCGCGATCCCCACTCGCCCGACCGTCAACGATTCATGCAAACAGGTTGGTCCCGCACGGCGCGCGACCGGCCGAAACCCTTGGAGCTAATCCGATGAAAAAAATCGAAGCGATCGTCCGCCATTTCAAGGTCGAGGAAGTCAAGGACGCCCTCAACGCCAAAGGCGTGCAAGGCATGACCGTCACCGACGTCCGTGGATTCGGCCGGCAGAAGGGCCACATGGAAACCTATCGCGGAACGGAATACGCCGTCGAGTTCATTCCCAAGAGCAAGATCGAAGTGGTCGTTGCCGACTCGAACGCGCAGACCGTCGTCGATGCGATCCTCAGTTCCGCCCGGACCGGTCAGGTCGGCGATGGAAAGATCTTCATCAGCGACCTGCAAAGCGCGATCCGCATTCGCACCGGCGAAAGCGACGATTCGGCCGTTTAGCTGCCGAAGCACCCACCGCCAGGCATCGTATTCGGGGGTCCGCGACCCCGGCCATCGCGGTTGCGCCTCTTAGCCAACGACAGCCGAAATCACCGCCCGGTGTGCAGCAAGCCGACACGGCAAATCTGCCAGGCGACGCTACGGCATCGGGCAGTTTTTGAACACAAACGTCTGTTGGTTGGGTTCGTGGCCGAAATTAACAATAAGGGTCGCCTTAGTCGTGTCACGAATCTGCCCCGACTCTGTTGCCACGAGTATCGTCGAGCGATCTGGCTGTTCCACGACGGGTGGGGCACTCGGAAAGAGATTGCTCGCCAACAGCCAATAATCAGCGTCGAAAAACGCTATCCCGCTCCCGGTCCCGTTGACAACAACACGTTTTTCGTCAACCGACATTGCGTACTTGAAGTCTTCTACGAGTGGTTGGTTTTTCGACGTTCGAAACTCGATGTTGACCGCCTCAAGCTGTGCCGGGTCATCCCCGAGTCGTTCGACGAGAAGGGCAGCTCGAATCCATGGGATTGCGTTGTCGCCGCGTTTGCGGCCTCCGTCGATTACAGGCTTTTGCGAATCCAAGAACGCAACTCCCTTGGTAATTCCAAGAACCGAAACTCGAAGTCGTCCATTTGTCTGTTGTGCGCGATAGGATTGCACAGGTGTGACGGAGCCAGCCGTTCGGTTGGCATTCGCATCCTGCGGTGAATCTGCGCACACCGTTGATCGATGCAGCCCGCCCAGGTGTGCCAGCACGAGCAATCCCAGCGCTGCAAAGCGGAAAACTGAATTCGGTCGCACGAGGCGAGAATCGGCGAAACGAATCATTTGTAGTGCTCCTAGCGCTGTCGGCACGGCCCAAAGTTTCGCGACACCAAGCGCGCGCACTCACTATATTTCCGCCGGCCACGTGCCGCTCAATCAGGGCGCCCACCGCCGCGTCGCCCCCCAGTTTGGCGCCACCCACACTGTAGCATAATTCGTCGTGTTCGACCCGCTGTGCGTAAGCGCGCTCCGTCGGCTACCATGGGAGTTCGGACCCGCTACGTCGATACGCAGGACACCATGGCTTCCGATACTCCCGCGGCTCGCACCACGCGCAGCGTCGAGCCGCTTTTCCGCCCGTTCACGTTCGGCGCGACCCAACTCAAAAACCGCGTCGTCATGGCGCCGATGACGCGCAGTCATTCGCCGGGCAAAGTCCCGGGCGCCGACGTCGCGGCGTATTATCGCCGCCGCGCCGAAGGCGGCGCCGGCCTGATCATCACCGAGGGGACCAATCCCGATCACCGCGCGGCGTCCGGCTATCCGGACGTGCCCGGCTTCTACGGCGAAGCGGCACTGGCAGGCTGGAAACGGGTGGCCGACGAGGTCCATGCCGCCGGTGCCGCGATCATCCCCCAGCTTTGGCACTGCGGCTCGATTCGCAAACTCGGTATGGAGCCCGATCCGTCCGTGGCCGGCTACGGCCCTTCGCCCATCTCGCATCCGTTCTACGCCGAACAAGGCGAAGTGCCCCACGAGATGACCCGCGCCGACATCGACGAAGTGATCAGCTCGTTTGCCCGCTCTGCCGCGTCGGCCCGCGAGCTGGGATTTGACGGCGTCGAACTGCACGGCGCGCACAGCTATCTGATCGACCAGTTCTTTTGGGAAACGACCAACCAGCGCACCGACCGTTACGGCGGATCGTTCGACAAGCGGCAGACGTTTGCTGTCGAGCTGATTCAAGCGGTCCGCGCGGCGGTCGGGCCCGACTTTCCGATCGTGCTACGATTCTCGCAATGGAAGCAGGGCGACTACCGTTACAAGATGTGCCACAACCCGGCCGAACTCGAACGGTTTCTTACGCCGCTCGTAACGGCCGGCGTCGACGTGTTTCACGCTTCCACCCGGCGGTTCGACGATCCGGAGTTCGAAGGTTCGAACCTGAACCTGGCCGGCTGGACCAAGAAGATCACCGGGCTGCCGACGATCACCGTCGGCTCGGTCGGGTTGGACTCCGACTTTCTCCGCTCGTATGGCGGCAAGGACGCGAACCCCCTCGGCATCGACGCCTTGCTCCGCCGCTTGGAAAACGACGAGTTCGACCTGGTTGCCATCGGCCGAGCCCTGTTGTCCGACGCGGCCTGGCCCGCAAAGGTCCGCGCAGGTCGCGAGGACGAAATCGTCCCGTTCGAGCGCAAGCACATGGCGATTTTTGAGTGAACTCGGGATTGCGGCACGCCGCCGCAGTGCAACGGCCGCGGTTCGGACCGCGCTGGCGCAAAACAAAACGGACGCGGCGGATCAACTTCTCCGAGGCCCTGTGGAGGACGGTCGACCCGGCGTCCGTTCTGTTAGTTGCCCCAACCGGGTGAGCGGGGCTTCGCGTCGGCATGGCGACGCATCCGCGCCGCGCGCTACGAACTCGAAGCCGCTTGTCGCGCACCGCCGGCTCCCAACCTCCGGCGGTATCGCGCGCCGTTGCCTGAAGGGACAAACTCCCCGTATTGATTCGCCGCTGCGCGGAGGATCTTGGCCATTGGGGCTCGAAAAGATGCCGCCGGCCAGCA
>CALFYT010000055.1 GCA_937952415.1 uncultured Planctomycetaceae bacterium
CCCTTGTCGTTACCCACATTTTTTGATTTTGCCAGCATGTTGCGCGCCCTGAATAAGTGTGTTTAGTTTCTCCCATCCTCGCCAAACGGTGATCCAGCCAGGTTCGCCGTCTGACTTGCGGCCAAGGAAGCCTCCCAGTTTGGCGAGCTCGCGATAGAACTGGTAGATCGTTAGGTCGTGGACGCGACGCAGATTCTTGCGAACCGCCTTCATCATTTGAAGCCACAACTCGGGAACGACCGACTTGGCTGGACGATCTGGTTCGGTACGCGCCATGGTTTTCAATTGCACGAGTCGCACCGCAACAATGCTCATCAGTCCAGCCATCGCCTCTAGGCGGTCGGCGCTATGCAACTGCCGGTTTTCTACGCGGCAACCGGACTTGAGAGCCTTGTGATATTCTTCAATCAGCCATCGACATTCGTAATAGCGAATGACGATCCACGCGTCGTTGAACGATTTGACCGGCAACGTCGCGTACAGCACCCATTCAATTGGCTTCTTGCCTTTCGGCGGATTCGTTTCACGCACCCAGACGACGTTCATTTCCAACGGTTCCGGTTGGAGGGCTTTGACGTAGGTACTGAGATGCTGGGGACGCGGCATCTGCAATGCGCCGAAACGCACCTCAATGTGCGCCGTACGGGCCGGTTGTCCTGGACGCGCACGTAGATTGAGATCGTAACATCCTGCTACAGGCAATGTTTCCATGTAGTCCGAGAATTTGCACCGCTCCCCGTCAGGAGCGACGATTTTTCGATTCAGCGATTTCGCGCGGATTACCCAATCGCCCCGATTCTCGCGCAATCGACAGAATACTTCGAAGTCGTCTCCGCCTCGGTCAAAGACGTGCACGAACTGCGCCGCAGATGGAGGAGGCCCGATCTGTTCGATGACGTCGCCCCAGACGCGTGACTCGCGTTCTCGTTTCAAACGTTTCGCGTTGTTCTCCTTTTTTGGAGCGGGCTTGCGGTAATGGATTGTCTGGCCAGCCACCCCAAGAATCTCCTCGCTTTCCGATTCGACCAACAGACCGTTGTGGAGCAAGAAGCCGTTGCCGCTGCCGTTGCCAATATCGCTCAGGCCCGGTACGTCGCGCTGACTGCCGAAATCGATCTCTGTGGTGTCGCCAAGTACAAGGTAACGCCCCGGGCCAACGTCACGGGTTCGACGCCAATGACATTCGGCGATGGATTGAAAGGTCACGCCGTCACTGTCGAACAATCGGTAGGCTGCCTTCAAATCACCCCACGTCTCAAACTGAGCGGGAAAACTGCCTGCCGGATGATTGGCAACGTCCGTGGCCACCCTTTTCAACCTTTTTGTTCGACGAAGATCACCCAATTCACAATCAGAAAACTGCGCTTCTACCCATGTCTTTGTATCGAGCTCGATCGCCATCTGCCACACCTCCGTGCAATAGACTGCTGGCGTCGCCTTCGCAGTCCTCGCACGTCGACGCAGTTGAACCTCGCCTCATGGTCGGTTCCGTTGGATGCACTACGCAACAACAATGGCAATCGCTCATAACTTCTGGCACAATAAAGAACTATCGCAGCTATCGCAGCATCGAAAACGGTGACGAACAATCACCGAGAACAATACGTATTTGTGGGTAACGACAAGGGCGCTAGCCCCTGGAAAAAGAGCTAGCCACAAATAGCCGCGGAGCGGCGACAG
>CALFYT010000056.1 GCA_937952415.1 uncultured Planctomycetaceae bacterium
GGCGCAACTCTCGATCACTTTCACGATCACGTTGCCGATCAGCTCGACCAGCGCCATCAAGTCCACATCGGACGTGGACACGTTGGCCATCTTGGGCACGGCCGCAGTCACGATCTTGTTGCAGGCGATTTCCAGCGAAGAGGTTGTCACAAGTTTGAACTCCATCAAAAAACGGCAAGATGCCATGTCGTTGAATCTCCAAAGGCCGGCGGCCAGGCCACGTCAAGAAACCCAGCCGCCGGCGGATCGCACGCCCTTCCCTAAATGCGGTCCAGTAGCTTTTGCAGCATGTTGAGCAATTGGGGCAGCCCTTGCCGCACAGCCTCTGCCAAGGCGCTTTTCAGCACATCGCCAAGCAAGCCTTGCGATGCGTTGCACATGGCCTTGATGCCTTCGGACTCAGACAACAGAGCCTGCATCGCCACTTTGCAATCGTCGGGGCAGGGGCAATCGCCAATCGGTCGCAAAGGCGCGTCGGGGGGAACCGGGCTGGGTTCGGGCTCGCCATCGCTCAGCAACTTGCCGGCGAGAAACCCTTGGATGGTCCAGCAATGGTGATGCGTTTTCGCCAAGTCGGTGAACAACCGGCCTTCGGCGTAGAGCTGGCGCAGGCCGGAAAAACATTCCGTAGGCCAGTCGCTGGGGTACGGGGTGCAGCCGATGGGGGTGGTTTGTGGCATGCGATTTTCTCTCCTGGTTGGGGATCTAATCCGGGCTATCAGTAAGCCGCCGCCGCCAAAGCAGCGGTTGAATCTTGCGACGTTCCACTTCGGGGTCGTGATAGGTTTCGCTGTAGAGCACTTTGCGATAGCCGACTTTCACGGCTCGCAACCTACCCTTGTCCTCAAACAAACAGATGCCAGCCTGGGTCAGCATTTGCGCACAATAGAACCGCCAATCGACAATCTCGTTTGGCCCGCCTACATCGACCCACAGTACCTGCGTAAATCTTCGCTCGCCGTCTGCGTCCATTACCGTGTTGACCTCGATCAGATCGACCGTATCGACCGGCCAAGGCTCGGCGGGCAGGATGCACAGCAACAGGGAGAAGAGGATCATGGCTTGTCCAGTTGCTGCCTTAGTTCATTGATCTCTTTTTCCGCATGCTCAAGCCTGGCCTGCATCGCTGCGAATCGTTTCTCGCAGTCCAGGTGGGATTGCCTCAAAACTTTCATTTCATCCACCAAGGCAATAATCTGACGCTTCTGGTCTTCAACAACCTCCCGCAAAACACTGTCCTCATACTTGCGGTTTTCATGCTTCTGCTTACGATTTCCGTCCACGGCCTTTTGCCGCTCTCGCAAATATCGAATCAGAATTTGCCCAAGCACTGTCAGGCCAGATGCAAGCCCTGCGGTTAGAACGGTTCCAACAGTTCCAACGGTTCCGCCGGCGTCCATGTTCGCTCACTACGGTGCGGGTCAAGGGTGCTTGGCAAATCGCTGCGCGGTCAACCAGGGGAGAGGGGCTTGCCGGCCTATTCTTCTGGCGGCAACTCGCCGGCCACGATCAACACGTCGATCGAGTCCGTTCCTGTGCCGGTCACATCGATTAACCGTTCGTCGCTGGCCACCACGGCCGCGGCGTTGTGCAGCTTGTCGAAAATTCGCGTTTCGCCTGGCTGAAGAATGGCTTCGCCGCCAAGGTCATAACCGTTGGTGTCAGCGGCTGCGATGGTCACATTGCCGGCGTTGTCAGCGTGGGCACGAATCACCACGATCTTGGGGGAAAGATCGGTCAGATCGACCGAATCACCGTCAACCAAGGGGTTGGGGATCGCCGCCAGGTTGATCTGTGCCGCGCCGGCCGCCATGGTCACCGTGAACGGGTTGCCAGCCTCAACCGCCACTTCACTAACAGAATCGTAGGTGGCCGTGGTCTTGTTCAGAAGGTCATGCTGCAAGACACGATTGGCGGCGGCAATGTACGGCGCGTCGGCTTCGTCCAAGGTTTCCTCGACCTGCGCGACGTAGCCGAATTGGATTTTAGAACTGCTCATAGCGATCCTGTCTCAATGCTTTCTGGTAGTGGAATTGATAGAACCGCAATGGACTAGACAGCGGCCGGAGCGCCGGCCGGTGCTGGTGTCAGCGTAAAGCTGATGGTCTCGGCGCCTTCGAATGGCTGGCCATCGGTCATGGTGCGAATCTGGCCGGCGAAGTCGATGCCCTTGACAGTGGAACCGCCGCCGTTGGCACCGTTCAGCGCTCGCAAGTGCACAACGGTTTTGGCCCACGCGGCGGCGCGCAAGGCGGTCAGCCGTGCGTCGCTGGGATCATTGAGCATTTCAAATTCGAGCCGGGCGACTCGCAGCGTGTTCAGTTCTTCGACGTTGCCGCTGCTGGCGCGAGTGGTAACGTCCACAGTGCGATATTCCAGAGTCGCGGTCACATCGCGGACCACGTTGATCTCTGCCCAGCTGGCAGCGCCCGGGTAGTTGGTGTCTTGATAGAGTTTGCAATCAAGACTGATAACTGGCGTTCCCATGATGTGACCCTATCGGGAAATAGTGTTTTTGAATTGTTCAGGAATCTTGGCCTGGTGCTTTTCCAGCGACGGTGCCATGTAAGGATGTGTGGCGTAAACCAGCTTGCGGGCGGGGCCTTTCTTACGAGCCCTGGTAACTGTGCCGCCAAACTCCAACAGGCTTGGCACTTCGCCTTTCATATTCAGTTTGGCGGGGCCGATCACCACTCCCTGGTTGATTGGCTCATAGGCATAAAAAATCTTGCCTCGCAGCAAACCGGTTCGGTTGTATGGCGGCTTGCCGGCGGCGGCCCCGGTGCCTTTCTTCTTCCCTGTGCGTTTGTCGGTACGAATCAAGCCAATGGCTGTCTTGCGAATCAACCCACCCACGCGGCTCAATGCTTTGCGAGCGGCTTTGCCAACGGCGTTGGTCACAACCGCCCGGTCAAAAAACAGGCTCTTCGCCTGGTCTATTTTCAGATTCATCATTCCCGCCACCCTTGGTAAGTGACGGTGATAAAGGCCTCCCACACGTTGGTCTGAAGGGCCGACAGGTTTGGCATGCCGGGATATTCGATCGACAGCCACCGAAAATTCTCCGGCGCCCATCGCAACAACCGATCAGCTATTTGCTCAGTCAGCAGCGCCAATGCGTCGGCTTCGTCTGGTTTGTTGGGGTCGCCTATCTGCCGGTGAATCGCCACCACCATCGGGTATTGATGGGCCGACATGCTGCGAACCGATGCGCTGCTTTCTGTGGCCACCAGGCCTGGCGATACAGTTACCTGCAATTCGGCCAGCTCCGGCAACTCCAACCGCCGAGCCCACGCGCGGACAACGTTCACGCTTTGGCTATAGGAACCGGTCTGAATCCGGTCCTTGACAGCCTCAGCGAGCGTGACGATATCAGCGGTTGGCATAGTGCTTTCGGTCTATGGTTAACTCGTCGCCACGTGCTGCGTGTGCACGCGGAACTGTTTGCGGTACGGGTCGGACCATCGCCACGGTGTTTCGCCTTGGATGGTCACCACCTGATACGTGTACGTCTTGCCGTCGCGGGTTTCCTCGATCCGATCGCCGTCCCGCGGTTCTGTCGGCCCGTCGCCAAAGTCCAAGTCGGCGGGGGCTATCAGGTAATCGCGGGAGCGGACTTCCAGGCGGCCGGCCTCGGCGGTTTCAATGAAGGTTCGGGTGGAACCGATTCCCGCTGATGTGATTGCCACGCTGTTAGCACCGCGGCGGTAGACGATCGAGCTAGCGAAAGCCTGCCGGGCGGTGTTGAGAGCGCTGGAGATCACATCGGGAATCGGCACCGAATCCCCCTTAGAACAGCAGGGACAGCGTTGCCGCCACCGAGGATGCGTCACCGGTGGAAGCGCTCGACGTCACCTTCAGTCGCACATACCGCTTAACGTCCACCGGCAGGCGGAAGCGAGCGGTGGCAGCCGCGGCGCCGGCACTGGACGCACCGGTCTGCACGATCAGCGACGGATGCAAGACCGCGGCGCTGCCAAACCCAACAGCATCGTCGTGTTCCAGCGAGTAGGTAAACGTTCGGGTGTCGGGTGCCATGGTGGCGTTGACGGCCGGGGCCGACACTTCCAACTCACACGTGGCCAAGTGCTTGCCACGCGTGGTCTTCTCAAGGTCAATCGGACTGCTGCTCACGTTGCTGCTGGCCGAAGCCCGCACGGCTCCCGGTTTCACCCGTTCTTGGGCTTTCATCCGTGGGCACAAGATTGATTTCGTCTGCTGTGGTTTCTGTTTCGACTGCCCCGCAATTGCCCGTCAGTTACTGGCGACGGTGAACTAGGTCAGCGTCTCGGTGTCGAGAATCGAATCGGTCACCGCGATGGGGATGCCTTCCCAATCGGTCGGATAGGGAGCCGGCGCGCCGGTGACATTCGTGGCCGTGCGGCTGTTGCGAAGCTGGGACAAACTGCGACGACTCATGAAGAGAACGTCGGGCACAATGCCGGCCGGGAATTTCTGCACCAGGTTGGCCAGTTTGTCATCGTCCAGAGACTTGCCGCTATCGGCCGTCAAGTCCTTGATACGGGCAATGGCATGTTTGCTGGCCACCTGCAGACCGGGATAAGCCAGCAGTTCCTGGATATAGGCGCTGAACCGATTGCCGTTGTCGTCTTCGATCGACTCAATACGAGGATCGGTCATGTCCAAGCTGCCCTCTTCGCCGTACACCCATTGCACGAACTGAGGCCCGTACTTAACCGCCCACACACTGCTGCCGGTACCGGCCGTGGTGCCTTCGGCGTCGACAACCATGGAGGAATCAACGGAGTCGATCAAACCGGGGTGGCCTTTCGCATCGCCGCCGGTGTTGCGGCCGTAGTAGAACTGCTTGGCCAGGGCGATGAATGATGCCCGGGTCATCGCAACCGCTTCGTCGGCAATGAAGGCTTGCGGGCCGTCCTCCGATTGATCGGCAATGGCAACGTCACACTCCCAACGCGGGTTGAGGATGAACGTTTCCACCATCCGGTTTTCGTAGGTGGACTTCGAAGCGGCCACGCCTTGGTTGGCATCACGGAAGCCAACAGTTGGCAGCGCGGTTCGCACCAGTGTCTTGTACATGCGGCCCTTGATGGTGCGCGACGCACCCACACTGGGAATTGACACCATGCCCTTGCCAGGGATGGCGTGCATGCCGCTGATCTCGGGAAACGCCGGAATCACCTCTTCGATCAAACCAACGACAGAATCACTGCCGTTTCGCTTGGCGATATCCAGCAACGTGGGAAGAGTCATTTTTGAACCTTTGTTGTTAGGTGATTTCGACTAGCAGCGAACAACTTGGCAACGCGCCGGGCAGCTACTTTTTGTTTGGGAGTTTGATTCCTGCGGCGAGTTTCGCGCGACTTTCACCCAAGTGGGCGAACTCTTTGGGGGCGGTGCCAGTTCCGCCTTTGTCATCCGATTCGCTGAAGGTCACCGGAGCCGGCTCGCCACGGTCGATGCTCGACAGCTTGGCGTTGGCATCATCCAAACTCTTGTCTTTCGCCTTCAACACCTCGGCCTGGGCGTCGGCGTGCAACTCAAGTGCCTGCTCATAGGTCTTGCCATCAGCAAACCACTTGGTACCGTTCTCCACGCCAAAGCGATCGGTAAACCGCTTCAGTTCGGCGGTGAACTCAGCACGGTGATCAGCTTGCGGCTGAGCATCCGGCTTGGCCCCGGGCTTTACTTCCGCTTCCACTGCGGCCTGCTCGGTGGGGACGCTGGGCTTGGGCTAGGGTTTGGTTTCCGGCTTGCTGTCTTTCGACAGAGCTTCGGGCTCCGTGGTGAAAGTAACGGCCACTTTTGAGCCGTCGGAAAATTTGGAAGCGGTTTGATGATCAGCGCCATATGGGCACACTGCCACGCCGCGCAGAGACCACTTACGAATGATGATTGCCGGGCCAGCCAACTCGTATCCGTTGACTTGAGCCGTGCCACCAGAAAGCACTTCCTCAATCGACTCCGGCCGAAAGAAAATGCTGGATTGATAGGGCACGCCAGCTCGGCCTTTGGAGAGCACTTCGGCCGCTCGATCCGTTGGGCTTGTGCTTACCAATTGACCGGCAACGTCCAGGCCTTCGTCTTCTGCTTTGAATGAATCGAGAAAGCCAAGTACTTCATTTGGGTTATGGCAATAGTCAACGGGGATTCGTTCGTGGTCAGCGCGAAAGCCGGCCATATCGTGAACGATCTTGCCCCAATACCAATGCTCGATTCCCTGGCCACTGCGTGCACGCATCTTCAACGGCTGCGATGCCCCGTCGCCTTCCTTGGCCGCAAACTGCAACACGCCAAGAGCAGCGTCGCCAGAGCATTGCAAAGCCTCGATCGGAACCTGCCGGGTTTCAGTTGGCATCGCCGTTGGCCTCCACAACTTCAATAGGTTGCACCGTTGGCGCGAAACTCACCGGCACGCCCTTGCCTTCGGCGTACTTCATGGCCTCGGCAATGCGATCAATGTTGTCGTACCAGTCGCCACGACCGCGCTCTTTGGTGATGCGCTGCGGATTGTCCAGACCGGCACCAAGGGCTTGCAGGTCGCCGTTGATTTCCTTGGACGGATCCCACCAGGGCATGCCGGTAGGCACCCACTCAAACGGCACATTGCCCAGCGACCAGCCGCGCGGCAGCACCAACTCGCCGTCGAGCAGTGCCAGCCCCAGCCGCCAGATCGTGATGCGGTTCAACAGCTCAAGCAGATCGTCGCGCTTGCTCATGCAGCTGCGGTCGTAGTGCAGCCAGGCGGCGCGAGATCCAAAGAAATTGGTGTGCGATTCGTCGTAGAACGAATAAGGCAGATCCAGTGCCTTCATCGCCACGGCAATCACCAACTTGGTGAACGACTGGAATTCTGTCGCCGGGTGCCGAGATTCCAAGAACTCGGCCTTGTCGCCCGGGTCTAGTTCGAGTTTGACCGGCCCTCGGCCAAAGTCGACGGAGTATCGCGACGCGCCAGAATCTTCGCTATCTTCGTTATCGGTAACGACACCACCATCACGCATGCCATCACTAAAGATCGCAAGCGCAAATAGTTGCGTAACCTTGGCTTTGATCAAGGCATAGTCAAAATTTTCATAAACATCGCGCAGGGGATTGAGAGCACTGGCAATCGGTGAGATTCCGCGCACCTGATCAAACCGGTCGTAGTAACCGAGCATGACCAAATTGCGTGCTGACACGACTCGCTCTAGCTCAAACCCACCACCACGCGGACGGCGACGGTGAATCGCATAGGCTAGGGCTCGCCCCGCCTGGTTGATTCGAACACCGTGCACCCAACGGGTTTGGCCTTGATCGGCTGGCTCACCAGATGGCTGGCGGATTCGATCCTCTTCGATCGCCTGCATTGATCCGTTGGTGAGCTTCAATAGCCCAACATCGCCATCAAGCGTTCGCCGGGCCTCAGCCAACCGAATCATACGCAACAAACGGTGGCGACCGGATGCGTCGCAGTTGTACGGTCGACTCCATTCCGACACGAACTGTTCAACCTTCGCGTCAAAATCTACATTGCCGCTTCGACAGTGGAAGCTGAAGCTGGCCACGTAGTCCAGGTGCTTGCGGACCATCCAAGCTGCAATGGCGAAATTGCGGTGAATATCGCGGGAATTCGCTGTCAGCTTGGATCGGCGAGCCGAATCTAGGAGATCGTCTTCGCTGCCGTACCGCACAGTGGGAGGCTTACGGCGGCCCTTTGGTTCCGTGGCGTCGTACGCAAACTCTTGATGCCGCGCAAGTTTCGCCAGGGAGGTTTGCATTCCTCCGTACATCAAAAGCCCCCCAAATCAATTGAGGCGGATCGTGGTCGAAGGCTCGCAAAGCTAGGATCGTCGGCCAGCAGTTCGCACACTTCTTTTCGCAGAAATGCGAAATCGTATTGCACCGAAACACCATCAACGGTTACCGACGTAGCGCCGGCCCGGAGGATGGTTTGAATCTCGGCAATGCGCGTACTGTGATCTGCCATGCGCGAATTATTGGGGGTGCACAATATGTAGTACACGCCCTAATAATCGCATATCAATTATTTTCTTCAGATTCTGAATGCTTGTCATCGCGCACCTGTCCGCACTCTAAGCATTTAGTGCGACGCCATACCACAATTTGACCGGCCGTCTTGAGCGATCGGCGATTATAGTAGGGAGCACGTTTCGTAGAGTTGCAACGTGGGCAGGCAGTCACCTGCACAACAACGACTTTCACATCAGCATTTTTCGAACCGGTGGGGCGTCCCTTCGCCATAATCAAAATCCTCAACACTAGAGATAGGAAACACTTGCCCGTTTTTTCTTCTTTGGTGGAGTCGGTCGCGTCACCCCTGGAACCTGCACCCCACACACCGACGCCAGCACCGCGCAGCCCACCACACAGTCAAGCCAATGGTTGTCTGGTCGCTCCGGCCGCAACTTCCATTCGTCAACTTCGCGACCGCGGCCGCTGGTTCGTACCCGATACTCGGCAACCAGGTGGTCAACCAGGAGGGAATGGGCTCGATCGCCTGGCCGGCCAGCAAAGCTCAATCCGCCGGGGGCACCGACGGGACAGGCCAGCCGCGAATACACCGCCGATTTCCAGGCGTTGCTGTCGTAGATCAGATGGCGTTTGCCGTAGCGGCCGGCGTCGGCCGGTATCCGCCATTCGGGCCCAAGCAGGTCGCCGGGCTTACGGCTGTAGTCATTGAGCGGCTTGGAGCTCGCTCCGACGTAGCGGCCGTGGCCAGGCACAATCAACTGCGTTGCCGGGCTGCGTCGCGCCCAACTGTAAACCGTTTCGGTCGACTGGCCCCAGTTGGCATCCGCGCCAAGGAGATCAATCCGAACTGGGCCGCCGTCTTCCCGCTGCCACTCCCGCGCCAACAAGCCGCCAACATCGCCTGCGGCATCAACCAGGGAGGAGAGGGCCGCCAGCAGCGATGCCTCAAGCGTCGATATCCCCGTCGCCTCGGCGATCGTCGGCCGCGCGTCGCTCAGTGAAAAGTAGTCGCGGCCCTGGCCAGGCCAGGTGCCCCAGTCGAGCACCCAACCGGTGAAGTCCGATTTCCGCCATGCGCAAACCATCCAATACAGCAGCGCGCCCTGCACATCGACGTATGCCGTGATCGTGGTCGCTTCCAAAGGTACCACGCCGCGCGGCAAGCCGTTGGCCCGGGTGGCAATCTCGGCGGCCGTCAGGTCGTTGGTCTTGGTCTTCGCCTGCGGATCGTTCTGGTATTCGCTGAAGAACTTGGCCCGGTTCAAGTAGTAGAGGTTCATCGCGTTCTGGATCGCGGACAGCTCATCATCGTTGAACCGTTCTGGCCAGGAGGCCTCGGCGCCGGCGTCGGCAACTTCCCGCTCGGCCGCATACATCGCCGTGGCCTTGCTGCCGTCACCGCCGGCGTTAATCTCTTCGTCTCGCAGCCGGGCGTAGTTATCCCACCAGTCCATGTTGGTGGGCATACTGCGAAGCATCTTGCAGCGTTCGCCCTGGAATGTCGGCGTGGTCAGTACCTGCTCAGCCATGTCCCCCGGCTCGATCACCGTGCACGGCACAAACGCTGCAATCTTTTTCTTGGGTCCAGCCAGGCCGAGCACCGTACCCATCAGCATTTCAACGCGGTCATTTGACTGCTCGGCACTCTTCGCCGATTCGTCGGTCTGAGGATCGTCGACCACCACCAGGTCTGGCCGGGCCGGGCGGCCGGCAATCTGGCCCTGCATGCCGCGGATCCGGCCGGTGATGCCACGGGTGCGAATAATGGCCTGGCTGCTGCGTGCTCGAGCTATGGTCGGGAAAACAACCTCTTTGCTGGTCCACGTGATTTGCGTTCGCTTCCCCTGGTGGATCTGGCTTGGACAGCGGTTGAGAATCCCCTCGAGCGCCGCGATCGGATAGCAGGCCTCGGGGAAGTCATCCTGCAGCAGCCTGTTCTGCTCGATCTCCGCTTTGATCGACTCCAGCATGTCCATCGCCGACTGCTCATCGGCTCCGATCAACGCGATGAACTTCCGGTGGCCGTAGAGCACCGCCCAGATGCACGCGGCCACACACAGTGCCGTCTTTCCGCTGCCGCGCGGCATGGCCAGAGCGAACTGGCCGCCCTTCAAAACGGCGTATTCGATCTTCGCGATGGCCTTCAGGTGATCGCCGGACCAGGCGATTGAGAACCGCAGCGGGAAATACTGCTCGCAGAAAAATCGAAAGTTGCGGCTGGCCTTCAGCTTTCGCGCGGGGTTCTTCACTCGTGGCAATTTGCCGATCTCGCGGCCGGCTTCAGATTGGGCGCGCTGGCGTTTTGCTGCTCGATCCTTGTGAGCTTTGTACTGCTCGATCGCCTTCGCTTTGGTCGCTGGCTTGCGTCCTGGGGACATTGCGTCCTAAGTCCTTGCCGTGAATGCAAATAAAGAAAGTCGATCGCGAAAATCGCGGGTTCCCGGTCCAATCGCCTGTTGAGAATTCTTTCAGGTAGTACCTATTTGGGGGGTGTCTCAATCCGGTACACCTGCCACTTTGGCAGCCGCGGCGCCAGCGTGCCCGCACATCGGCCTAAGGCTTGCCGCATTGCGTTCGGCGATGCCAAGGGGGCAACTCGGGCTGCCGCAGTTGCACGTGCATCCCTGACGACCTGAAGCATCTTGCGAGCCCATGCTTGTCGGCCACCCGCATGGCAACCGTTCGAATTCTTCGTCGGTCAACGGTGCAATGAAACCATCGGCGCCGCGAAGTCGCACGGTCCCACGTACGTGCTCGCGAGTCTTGGCCGGCGGCGGGTCGCAGATCCCACAGTGCAGCCGCGGAGGGGACTGCCAGTCCCACCACCAGATCAGATGGGTGTCATCGCAGACGGGTGGCGGCGGTGGATTCTCAAGATTGAAAGCGCGTTGTTGCTCGGCCTGATTTTTCAGGATCGTATTCAAAACTGACATATCAACAACCTCCGATGTCTTGGGTGTCACGGGTGTCTTGGGTTCCCAGCACTCCGTCTAAAATCCATTGCACTTCATATTCACCACCCTCTAACTACCCATCTCGTTTTTTGGGCTATTTCTGTTATTTAACCCAAGACACCCAAGACAGTAGATATAAGAATGGAATATATAAGTACTTAAGTGTGTCACGGGCTTGTCACGGGTTGCATTTCCAGCCCAAAAAAATCCGAGAATGAACTCGGAAATTTTTCTGAGCCTCAAAAAATTCAAAAATCATCGTCATCATCAATTCGCGTCGCCAAATTTTGGTAGTGCCAGATTCTCATTCCATCCACCCGGGCCTGCTTGTAGACCACCCCGGGAAACACTCGCTTCACCTCTTTGCCGAATGTGTTTGCCGCCAAGGGCCTGTATCCATTGGCCGTACACCAGTCCCGGTAGGTCCTGTAAACCTCCTCTGATTTCTTCATGCCGCTTTCGTCGACCTGAAAATGGTCGATCAGAAATTCTCGGGCTGGGTTGATTTCCGTGCGGTAGCTATCGATCGCCTCCATACAGATACTTGGCACCGTGAAATCTGGCTGGTTTCGCAATCGATGTAGCCCACGAATTGCCCAGTTGAGGATTCCAGGCAGCTGGCCTCTCTTCATCCACCATTCGTGACTGTCCATGCCCATGATCTTTTCCGCTGACGAAATTCGCACTCGCCACGGAACCAGTAGCATGCGGCGCCAGATGCCATCGGACCGATCGCTAAACCGCGGCCGATTGTTCACGCCCACCATCAGACGGGCCGTTGGCCGGACGTTGATTCCGGATATCCCTTTCCTGTCAAAGAACATTGGCTCGCCCGTGCAATACGACTTTAGATGTCCCTCGCACGGTTTGTCGATTTCACCGGTATCGGCCGAAATATTGGCCAATTTTCCTAGCGTTGCCGTTAGATGAAATCGCTGGCCAAAGTCATCCAGGGACACGTTGGACACCTGGTCTGGCCCAAGCAGGGCTTGCATGCCAGCGAAGAAAACAGACTTCCCGTTGCCGCCTTCACCCTCAAGAACCAGAAATTTCTGATTCTGATTGTTCGGCAAAAGTAGATAGCCAGCCCATTCCTGCAAAAGTGAAATCCGCTCTTTGTCGCCTTCCAGGGAGCGGTTCAAAAACTTGTCCCACAATGGGCATTCAGCTGTTGGGTCAAACTTGTATGGCAGCCGAACCGTCGACCACCAATCGAGCGTATGCGGCAGCAGGCAATTTTCAGCCTCGGCTGGATCCTCAGAAAACAGGCGATCGAGACAGAGTATCCCGTTTTCCACCGCAATCCAGTCTTTTGGTCCGGGCTGAATTTCCGGCAACCCCTCTCCCTGGTTGATGGTGGCCAAACAGGTGTTGGGGGTGATGGTGCCGGAGATCAGGTAGAGCGAGCGAAGTGCGGTCAGCACGTTGGTCACCAAGTGGCCGCATACCTTTCGGCAGAGTGGCAACGGTTCGCCGGCGGCCGCCGCGGCTTCGCGATCCTGGCGGTTTAGAGAATCGAATTCAGCCTTGATGCTCGCCACCAGGTACGCGCGGAGCTCCGGCTCTTTGATCGACTTCCAACCGGCGGAAACCGTGCCGACGTACCATTCGTCCTGATAGAAGGCGACTCGATCCCAACGGCCAGCACAGATACGGGCCAGGCGGTGTGGATCGTCGGGAGCCTCTTCGACGTCGGCGGGGGAAGCGGGGCCTATGGCCTGACTGGCGGCTGGCGGCGGTGCTTGGTCCGTTGCGTCAACCAGGGAAAGGAGGTCTTCGTACGTGCGAGGCTGATTGGCCGAGGCATCATTTAGCCAATCACGTAGATCGTGGCCGTGGTTTTGTTCGATGGGGTAGGGCAGCCGGCAACGTTTGATCTCGGCGGCCAGGGTTGCACAGCGCGCGGCGACAATCCCGGCGCCATCCTCCCCTGGTTGATCTGCATCGTGGCAGACAATGAGACATTTGCCGCTGACGATCGCGGCAAGCTCGGCGCTGAACACCTTGGCACCGTGCGAAGTCGTAAATGCGACCACGCCAGGCGGCAACAGTGCAACGATAGACAGAAGGTCGCTTGGGCCTTCCACCTTCCAGATTGTGTGCGCGCGGGAAAACTCTTCACGCGGCTGCGCGATGATGATTCCGCACGGCGTACCGGACAGCACGTGTATTTTGCGCTCTGGCAACCCCGGTCCCTTCAGGGAGCGTGGGATTGACGGAAAGCTTGAACCGTCTCGCTTATAGAGCACGGCGCCAACCGGATCGGTCTCAAGTGACCTGATCACCGGAAGTGCAATTACGTCCTGTCGATTCTCGGCCGAGGCGTTGGGCGGCCATTGGCCTACGCGAGCCTTGGCAGTCTCAAGTGACTGCGGCTGGATTGGACGTTTCGACGCACAAAACGCGGCGAAGAAAAGAGTTTTCGGGGCCTCGGGCAACCAGATGATTTTCTTTTTTTTCGTCTTGGTGTCCGGACTAGTTGTAGCCGCTGACTCTTTTTTTTGCTCCCCGCCATCCAATCTCAAGTGATCGGAAAGGGCTTTGAGTGTGTCTTGAAACGTCCAATTATTGATCCAGCGAAGGCTAGCGATTCCATCGCCTTGACCGGTGAAACATTGATTGCAGAGCAAAGCACCTTCGTCAATGTCTATAGCTCGAAATCTATCAGTTCCTCCACATTTTGGGCACGGGTGATGTTGACCGTCTAATATGTTGGGGTCGATCCCGCCGAGGCGGGTGAGTATGTCCACCCATTGGCCGGCGGCTGCTCGCTTGATCGTGTCGAGATCGTAGCGGCTGGCTGCTCTGCGGCGGGATTTCCGGCGTTTCCCCATGGGCGTGGCGACTTCCTTGCGGTGGGATCAATGGGGGCAACGTAGTTACTCGTTCCTATGACTCTGACTCGGCTCCGGCGTAACTGGGGTGCTTCTTGGCCATGTGCCGCTGCAAATCCTGAAAGGTCCGATTGCAACACGGACACACGCCGCGGCTGATTCGATTCTTTGTCCGCGTGTTCACACCTTTGGCGGCAGAAAGCCGGCGCTGGGTGTGGCTCAGTTCTTCGCGGGTTTGATCGTGACGCGCACGCTCAGCAACAATCGCCTTTTCCTTGTCGCTCAATTGCTTCTGTAGCCGCTGAACATCCGACTCCCGGTAGCAACGGCTCATTACACAGTACGGGCACTTCCAACTCTTGCCGGTCTCCCTGGCTTGCCGAAGGAAATCAGCGGTCAGTGCGTAAACACCACCACAAGAACATTCGTCAGTTTGAAAATTCACGCCTAGCAGTAAGGTCATTTCTCAACTCTCCAAACGATATGGATAAACCGCTCAAGAATCCCCCCGCCAACCGCCGCGCGAGGGGCAGAGCGCAACGGCGGCGGGGGTCTCCAGAATCAACCGCCTCAGTCCTTGATCCACTTGGCCACGCCGTCGCGCATTCCATCCAGCGCAACCACCTGCTTGGGCGTCGCACGTTTCTTCTCGGCAATATCCATGCGGAGATCGGTCAGCGACTCGGCCACGCCGCTCAAGAACGACTCGCCCTCTTCGCCAAGATCCGTGCGCTCAAATGCTCGCTCAATCAGTTCCTGTATTTCGTCGCAGGGCTCCAGGTGCTTTTCGAAGTCATCGGCCTTGCTGGCGTCCATGGGCACACCTTTACCTTTGCCCTTGGCCTTGGTGGGCTTGGCGTCAGCTTCAGCTTCGGGCTTGGGCTCAGCGGCCGGCTGTTCGGTGGCCTCGGCAGATTCAACAGCTTCAGCCGCCGGCGCGGCGTCTTGCTTCGATCCCCACTTCAGCCAGAACTTGTCCAGCGTTTCGATGATCAGCTCGGCCTTCACCTTGCCGATGCCGTCAATGTCGGTGAGTTTTTTCTCGGCCTTGGTCCAGTCGGCCAACGGGCCCAGCGTGTGCATCTTGGCCTTGCGGAGTGCGGTACAAATGCCGGTTGGCAAACCGATCTCTTCGACAGTGATGGACCGCCAGGATTCATCCTCTTTGACGGGGGTGGCCTTGGTCTCGGGCGTGGTGCTGACGACGGTGGAAGTGTCGGCGGCCGGCTGCGCGGCCTGTTTGTCAACCAGGGGAGAGGGGGCCGGCGCCGTTTCAGTGCCGTAGTTCTTTGGCCGGTCAAACAGTGGCAGCGACTCGGGGCCGCGGTCGATGGCCTTCATCATGTCGCCGTAGCTGGCCATCAGCTTGGTGCGAGCCTGCTCAAATTGGGCCCTGGCGGTCTTTACCTGGCCCTTGGCCGATTCGAGATTGGTCTCGGCGTCGGAAAGCTCTTCGGCCGCCTCGGTCATGACCGATTCAAGTTCGGCGATCTTCTCGCGCGACTTTTTGATGTTCGCCATGAAGTCGACCACGGCCGGGGAAACAGGCTCGGCTTCAGCTTCGGGTTCGGGTGCGGCGGAGGGCTCCGCGGCCCCCTCTCCCTGGTTGACTTCCACCGCCTGCGGCGTGGCTTCTGCGACCGGCTCAGTCGCGGTGACGGCATCGGCATCGGCAGCAGGTTCTTCGGCCGGTTGTTCGGCAACAGGTTCTTCCGCAGTTGGCTCGGCAGTGCCAACGGCTTTGGATACTTCACTGACTTCACTGACCTCGGCATCATCGTCGCCAAGGTCCAGCGGGTCGACTTCGTTGCCGGGGTCGTGAACCTTCAGGCCGGCACCAGCACCGGCCTTGGCCTCGGCCTTCTCAGCTTCAGATTCTGATGCCTGCGAAATGGGTTTGGTCGCGTCCATCAACATCCTGAATTCTCCTTTTGCTTTGCTTGAAACTGCCGATACCACATTTGCAACATGCGAAACGTCGCCGCCTCGGCCAGTCGTCTTGGTCCCACTGCCCACCAATGCACGCCGTAGCGCTGCGACCAGCTCATTGCGGTGCGAATCACCGTCTTCGGTTCAAGCCTCGATCGCTCAGGCGGGTTGCTTAAAATCTCCGGCCAGGTGGCCTCGATCACCACGGCGGTATAGCCACCATCCCGGCCGGCAATCTCAGCCATGCGCTCGTGTTCGCGCTGAAAGCGTTCACGATCGCTGCCCAAGGTGTTGAACAGATCCTGGATCGACTTGCGTTCGATGCAAATCAGATCGCGGTAATCGCCTTCCAGGTCGCGAAGTGAGTAATCGCCAGTGCGGAGAACGGGGGAAGCCCATTCGGTTTTGACGTCCAGTGGCCGATGTTGCTGGGTCTTGTCGGCTCGCAGGCCGGTGAATCGATACGGAGCCTGCTCGCGGCCATCGATCAGGATGGTGAAGGGGGTGCCGATGGGGGTCATGGCAGCAACGCCTCCAATCGCTTCGCAAGGTCCGCCGGCAGGTTGAACAAGCCCTGCCTGCCAGTGATCGGAATGGGGGTTTCGAGCTTCACCCGGCTATTCAGCACAAACAACCAGGGGCCTTCGGTGTGAGCATGGTTGAGAATCTGACGCATACCGTACTGGTTGATGCCCCGATACTCCTTTTCGTTCGAATAGAATTTGTCGTGAAGCGTTTGATGGTGCAGGCAGACTTGCAGGCGGCACACCGCCACGATTCGGCCGGTGTCATATTTCTTTAGTTCGCTCTTGCTCAAATACCGGCTGCCCTTGCTCGCGCAGATCGCCAGTGGGCCGCGGTAAAGCGTTTCCCAAGAGCGGTTCTCAACCCACTTTTTGCCGTTGGCGATTAGGGATGCGTACGGTTGATGGATTGATAGAGCTTTCATACTGCACCGTCTCTCAGTTCCACAAAGAATCCAGGCAGGCCGCTTGTTCTCAGGGATTCAGAGCAACCAAAGCCATAGGCTACCAACACTGACGGACCACCAGCATTTGCCTTTGCTCGTTCACCGTTCACGTGGTGAAAGTGCAACCGCCCTTCAAGGAAAAACATGGGATCAGCTCGGTTCCAGCACCACTTGTGAAACATCTGCGTTTCCGTTCGCGCAAACACCAGAGCGATGCCAATTCCATGATCTGCCAATTTTCGCAACCAGATTCCGGTGTGCGGTCCATACGGCGGATTCAGCCACACGTTGCCGAACCACGGTTTGGAAAGCCCATTGTCGGCAACGGTATAGTGCTTACTGGCCGTATCCCATGGTCGATCAACAGGCGAGCAAGGATCTAAGTCAAATGGTC
>CALFYT010000057.1 GCA_937952415.1 uncultured Planctomycetaceae bacterium
CGTCGCTGCCGATCTTGTAAGAATAGATCTTCTGGCCGTTGAACCAATGCGTGCCCTGGCCGTCGACCATGCGAATCCGCACTTCATTCCATCCTTCAGGGCGATACTCCGGCTCGCCTTCCACGGCGTAGATACTGTATAGGGCCGCCGTTGACGTCTTGCTCTTCCCCATTCCGCGATTGACTTGCATTTCAGGCGCGACGCTGTAGATTGCCCCGCCCGCTTCGGGATTCACGCGAATCATGATCCCGCTGTTGCCGGTGGTCTTCCACTCCATGACGAGTTCAAAGTTCTCGAACCCTTCCGCGGTGTAGATGTCGCCACCTCCTTTTTCGAGCGTCAAAGCGCCGTCCTCGACAACCCACTTGCCAAGTTCCAACGGCTTCTTCGTCCGCCAGCTGTTCCAGCCGTTGGCGGTCTTACCGTCGAACAAGAGCTTCCAACCCTCGGACTTCTCCTTCTCGGTCAGTTGGTTGGGGGCTGCGAGAAAGGGCAACTGGCCGGCCTTGATGCGCTGCCCAAAGGTTCCGCCGCCCGAGGGTGAAGGCAGCTCGAGGACTTCCGCCAAGGCAGCCAAGTATTCTTTGTCGAGCTTGGCCTGCATGGCGGCCTTCGCCTCGTCACCATTTTCGGCCGCCGTTTTGAGTCGCTGGCCGGCCTCGCCTTCAATCCGTTTTTCCAGAGCTAGGCCGAACGGATTGCGAACCGTCTTCTCTTCGCCGTTCACATGGCAGACCTTGCAACTGCCTATTACGCTGTTGGCGAAGGCGTCTTTAAGCGACTGCGGCCCCTCGTCGACAAACATCTCCTTAAAACTCGGCTTCCACGGAGGTAGCGCTGACGCCGAACTGGCAAACGTGAATCCAAGGATGACGAAAGATAAGAATCGAGTCGTTTATGCTCTCATGTTGTTACCTCCTGTTGATGGACAGTTTATCGACATACGTAGAGTTGTCAGCGACGAACCTGCGCGCACTGAAAGGCGCGCACGTGGAGTCGAACCGTTTCGAAATGTGTTGGTACGTAAATCAATCCTGATCCTTGCCAAATACGGCTGCTGCGTTTTGAGTTGGTGGTGTCTTTTGATTGGCAAGCCAGACGACCAGATCGGCGATCTCCTCTTTGCTGAGCAACTCGTGCAAGTTCTGAGGCATAATCGACTTGGTGCTGGTCGTCTGCTCTTCGATGTCGTCACGGTACAAGAGAATCGGTTTGCCGTCGGCTTGCACGACCTTTAGTTGGTCGTCAGTTTCTTCGATGACGACACCGGAGTAGGTGCGCCCGCTTTCTGTGACAAAGCCCACGGATTGATAGCCTTCGACGATTGTCTTGCTGGGCTCCATAATCGATTCGAGAATGTACGGCACTTTCTTACGCAGCCCAATGTCGGAAAGATCCGGGCCAAACTTGTGGCCTTCGCCTTGCACCGTGTGGCAAGCGGCACAGTTCGCTCGGTCGCGCTCGAAGAAGATTGAGCTGCCGCGCTGCGAAACGGCTTGATCCAGCAATGCAGTGACGTTCTCGATAGTGGCTGGTTCACGTTTGGCGGTGACCGGGATTTCCACCTTGAGATCGTGAGCGATGTGCTGAACGAGGCCGTGAACACGCGGGTCAGGATCGGTGGCGGCTTCTTTGGCAATTCTCAGGGTAATTTCTTTAATGGGTGACTTCCGGAACTGGTTCGTATCACGATCGCCGTTGCGGAACAATGACACGACGGCTTCACGCACCAGCGGCTGGTCGGCCGACTGCCGCCACGCTCGGTCGAGTCCACGGGCCAACTGCTCCGTCATCCTAAAACGCTTTGCGCCGACGTCGCCGTGACGGCTGAGCAGAATCACGGACAAGGCGAGTTGCTTTCCGTCGGCATTGGCAAGCTGTTCCAACACGTAGTTACTGCCTTCATCGCCGAAATCAATGAAGGCTTCGACTGCAACGTCGTTGAGGGCCGGATCGTCATCACCTAAGGCATCCCACGCCAAGGGAGCGGTTTTTATTTCGAGCGGATCGTGCCGACTGGCCGACAACACTCGCAGCAGCAGCGGTTTGTCCGCGGCGTCTGCCTTCTCGTACAACTCGCGAATAGTCTGCCAGTGTTCATCTCGGACACCGCAGCGGGCCAGCGCTTCGAGCAACTTGGTCCGCAGGTCCGCTGGCGTCTTCGGGCTGGCCACACGCTCAACTAAGTCGCCGACAATTTCGCCACCGCCGCGGCGCGCGATCCAAAGCGAAACGACCTTCTGCGTGCGTGGCGTTGCGTCGTCGAGCATCTTGACGATCTGCGGCATGTCACTTTTCTCGATCGCTTGTTGATCTGCTAGCGCCAGCAGCGCAGCCAGGCGCACGCCGTCGCGCGGGTCATCGAGAAGCGACTTCAACTCATCGGCCGGCGCCAACTCTGAGAGAGCCCGAAAGAGAGCGTAAAAAACGACGCGATCTGTTTCGCCCGTCGCCGCTTTGAGTAGGGCGCGCGTTTCGGAAACAGCACGGCTATCGTGAATCGCCAGGACGGCGGCCAAACGGACTCGCGGATCAGAGTTCTCGAGGGCCGCAGTCGCTTCTTCTGGCAGCTCCTGGACATCATCAGACTGTTTGCCACGAAAGCCCAGGATTCTTAGCGATTGGATTTGCAAATTGCGAGCATCACGATCCTTCGTCGCTGCCAAGTCCGTAAGCAATCGCACGACCGACTCGTTTTCCGGCTGCATCCGTCCCAGCGCCCAGATGGTCCACGTTTGTCGTCCCTTGTTGAGCTTGCCAGACTTTAAAGCCGCGATCAACTCGCTCTCGACAACCTCGCCGCGGCGTATCAGTTCATTCTGAGCATCTACGCTCCAAGCGAGCACGTAGTGGCCGAGGTCTTCGAGCAACTCATCGACTGTCCACTTCGCATACGGCTTGTTGCGTTTGGGCGTTTGCCACTGTTTGCGTTCGATCAGCCGTGACTTGCTCCACGAGATACGATAGACGCGGCCCGCGTCAACGCGATCCAGGTCATCCTTGTTGATCTTTCCGCCCTTCGGCGAATACTTGCTGCCGTAGTGTTTTCCCCAGCCCGCCACGTACAACGCCCCGTCCGGGCCAATCGCCAAATCGGTAGGACGAAACAGATCAGTCGGCCGCCTGACGAGTGTCTCGAGTTCGCCCGCCGGCGCTATCAAGGCCCCTTTCCAGGACGGACGGAAAACGTAGACACACTGGTTCGTCCAGTCGCCGATCAAAAAGGTGTTGCGATATTGCGGCGGGAATTGCGTGGCCGTGTAGTGAACGATTCCCACACCCGATCCACCGCCTGACGGAAACAACCCGCTGGCCGGCGCGGTCGGCGGGTGATCGCGGCCCGTCCAACTACTCGACCAAGGATGTCGATAACCGAAGTGGGCACCGAAAAACGGCATGAAGATCCGATCGTGCTCCCCGCCGGAATCATTGTCCGTGCCGAGCCAATTGAAATCGTCGTCGAAACAGACATCCCACGGATTGCGCATGCCGCGAGCGAAGATTTCCAGCTTGTGCCCGGTGTGGTCGCACGGCAACATACCCCCTTCGCCACTGGGCCAACTACCGATCCAATCGTGTTTGTACTCACCCGGCTTGAACACTTCATTCAGCGGTTGATTGTCAGGCAGATCGGACTCGACGTGCATCAACTCGCGCCACGCGCGCGGGGCATGCTTTTGGACTTGGCTATCGCCCTGGGACATGTACAGCATTCCGTCCGGCGCCCAGTTGAAACCATGCAGGCCATGTCGGAGATGCCCCAGCCCGGTAAAAACACGCACATATTCATCGGCCACGTCATCGCCGTTGGTGTCGCGCACGACGGTCACATCCGGCGCGTTTGCAACCCACAGATCGCTGCCGCGCCAGGCAAGTCCCTGGATGCTGTTGAAGCCGCTGGCGAATGTCTTGATCGTCTCGTACTCGCCATCGCCGTTGTTGTCGGCGAGCATCTTGATGAAATCCGGCGGCGTATCCGGCTTCGGATTGCGGAACTGCGGCCCACCACCGACGAACAGACGGCCTTTCCCGTCGAAGGCCAATGCCGACGGGTGCATGAGATCGGGCTCTTTCGCGACTAAATCCGTCTTGAACGGCGAGTCCTCCGCGTTGGCGAAGCATGTCAGGCAAGACATCGCAGCCAGCAGGGCGAGTGAAATCCGCAAGCGCCTCCGATTCATCAAGTCTTTCTCCGTTGGGTTCATTTGGTCTTCGAGGCAAAGTCTTCAAAGATCTTCGCAATGCCGGCTTCCTCCGTCGTGCCCCGATGAAAAACGAATCGATAACGCAGCGTGAAAGATTCGCCGGGCGGAAGCTTGAAATCCTCTTTCATGAAGGGATTTGATGTAAATAATCCATAGGTGCGCACATGCCACGGCGTTGGGAAACGGAAACTGCCGGGGTGCGTGAGGATCGCGATGCCAAGCGTTTCCCCTCGGTTTGGGCCGAAGTAATCGACCCACGCGGCAGGTTTGGACCACGCATCGTTGTTCTTGTCGCCTTCACTGTTGAGAATTGCGCCGCCATTTTTGACCGTGCTTTCAGGCCAGACTCGCACGCCGAACGAGCCTTCCTTGGTTTGACCAAAGGTAACAGATTTGATTGCGGTGAACGTGAGATCAATGTCAATCCAGCGGAGTTTGTCGTCGGCGTCGAACGTCATCGTGCGATGTTCCGATGCGAACGCGTCTCCGTCGTTGTCCTTCCAGGCGGCTTTCGTCTCGATAATCGCTCGCTTGCCACCTTCGACCGTAACGTACTGCTGATGCTCGATCCGACCCTTCTTATGCCAGAAATCGATCCCGTTGACTTTGCCGTGGGTGAACCACAGCGACGAGTGGTGGGGGTGATCGCCTTTCCCTTCAATCGGACGCGTCATTGCCTTTCCAGTTGGGCCGATAATCGGATGAAGAATCGGCTTGTTTTGGAATAGCTCGTGATAGGTGGTGAACAGTTCGCCGTCGATTTTCACGTCGACGGAACCCTTTTTTCGTTCTACGGCAAAACGGTCGGCGGCCGACGCGTCGAAGCATAGAGAGCAAGTGACGCATAGTACGACCAAAGTAATACGGACAATTTCGACAAGCATCATCACGGTGTTTCCTCGTTTGCTAGTGACTCAGTCAAACGGCACCAAACGGCGATCGACGGTCACTTATCATCGTAAAACGACTTCAAATTCGTGCCGGGTTTTTTCGACATTGCCGGCCTGATCTTCGGCGTGTGCTGACAGCTTGAAGAGGCCTTCTTCCTGTGGCACGTCGGCCAATTCGATCTCCCAGCGGGCGAAGTTCCCTTCAAGCGAACGGGCGGGCTTGCCATTGACGTGCACTTGGGCGATGTCGCCGTTGTCGGTGCAACTGCCGCGGACGAGCAGCGAACCGCTGGATGTTCGTTGCGCATGCGTGACGACAGTGATTGGCGGCAAGTCGTCGACAGGGTTCAGGTCGGCCGTTTCGACTTCTGGCGGGGGAATCGGTTTTTCGCTCTTCTCGTTTCCGCTTTTGGCTTCGCCTGGGCGGCGGCGAGTTTTTGCCCAGTAGGGTTTCTCATCGAACACGACGTTGTGCCACTGTTGGTCGCGATAAATCGGGAACCAGATTGTGTAGCCGTTACCCGAGTGCCCAAGGTTCATGCCTTCGATCAAGACCGACGGAATCTCGATGCCGAACCCGGAATTCACCTTCCAGATGTTGAGATTGCGAATGACCAGTGGGTGCTGATGATCGGGGCCAACCTGTTCACAACCGGTTCCGATGCCGACGGCCCACAACAGGTGGCTGTGTGCTTCGTTGTCGTCGAAGCGAATGAAGGGGAGCTTACGGACATCGACCGTCTTTGCGCTGCCGTCGGGTTGTCGGATCGGCATCTCGAGACAGAAACGGTTCTTTGGGTCGAGCACCTTCTCTTCAAACGATCCTTCCTTGACTTTCTTCGGTGGTTTGATTGGCAGTTTGATCGGGATGTTCAGATTCTCAATAGGGAAGTTGTAAGGCTTGACCTCGTAATGAAAGCCGTAGCGATCGCATTCCGTGGCGACGTTGCGCGTAAACGTGTTTAGCGGATTGGCCCACCAGAATCCGCTGCCGTCGTTGGGGTCATACGGCAAGACCTGTCCCGGCAGCGGCTGACCGACATAGGCATGGACGGCCAGATTGCGATCCAGCACGTTGTAGACTTCGGTGCCGTCTTCCAGGAAGAACCCGTGGCCGACGCTCTGATAGCCCACGCAGTCGCGGACAACCAGATACTGCGTGCCGTGGATCGTGATCCAGCGGTTGTGGCTGTCCCAAATAGACGCCCCCTGCACATAGCTGCCGCGCATGGTGTCACCCACGAGATGGAAGTGGATCGCGTAACGGCCCAGCGTGTTCTCTTTGCCCAGGTGGCGGAACTCGGCGTAGCTGATCGAGCCAGCCGAATAGCGATGGTACATCGTGTGTCCGCGAACGCCGTCGGGATCGGCACTTTCGACAATCACGTTGCGACTGAGGTTGGCGACTTCGCCGCGGTACCGTTCGTGTTCGCCAAGGTGTTCAACTCGCAGTAGTTTATCGAGCGTGATCGTATCGCCGTCGATCGACTGGATCACAAACTCTTCGGTGAACGGCGGGTAGTCGGTCGGGATGATGCGTCGACTCGCTTCCTTCATCGCGTCCAGTTTCTCCCTCTGCTCCTGGGTAATCTTCTTGCCCTTGCCCTTGACTTGCTTCTCATATTCCTTGTAGGACGCATACTTGTCGGGAATTCTTTCCGAGCGAGTATAAGGAGGAATCTCCTCAGCCTTGCCGGGCCGCAGCGAATAACTATTGACTGGCCGGTGTTCGACGTTGGCGTTCGGTTTGTAGTTATGCGTGGCGGTCACAATGATTCGATCCCCGACGCGCCAACCCGTCACCGGCTCGGCCAGTTTGATCGACGTGTCGCCTTTTGCGGCGGTCGCGCCGAGCTTGACCCACGTGCGATTCATCGGCGCACCGTGGAACTCCATCCGGCCGCCGCAGCAGACAATGGCCGGCCAGCTCTTTTCATCCCTACCTTTGATATGGTGCAAGCGAATCCTAGCTGTGTGCTCGGCCGCAATCGGTTGTTCAGGCGTTCCGACCAGTAGAGCCGCTTTGGACTGACAGCAAACACAGATCGCCGTAAAGCCGGGTTGCCCGTCGCCTTTCAGATCGGCCTTGTCCTTCGCGTCGGGGATGTGATCGCAATCGAATCCGTCTTCCACGACTTCATTACCTGGATCGATCCGAATCAACCCAACGTTCAGCAGCGTATCTTTGTTCGGATCGAAGCTGAGCGTGCCCGACACGTGCAGCGAACGAATCACATCATCCGACGCGACGTCGTAAACCACTTGCGTGCCCTCTTGAATCTGAACGACATCATCGCCTGTAGGAACACGTTCGTCCTCCCAAGTCTTCGGACTGGACCAATTCCCCGAGGCAACGCTGCGTACGGGCCCAAATTCATCGGCGAACGTGACTTGAAGGTTCAATAGCACGAGCAATAACCCGCAGATGGCCGGACGGCACTTCATAACTGGCTCCTATGGTCTTTGGAATACTTATCTTCAAGCGGCTCCAACATGCATGACAACTCGTTCATTTCTCAGCTTGGCCAGCGAGCTTCACTTCCGTCGCCTCGTCGAAATACGCAAAATGACGAAGTCGAGTAGAAGCGATGACTAACACCAGGACGCGTGGTTCGTCGTTTATCGACGCCAAGGTGTCGACATATTCCAGATGCTCGCGGAATCCGTGTCCGGCGGAGCGGCTGGCGTGACACACGACGAAGCCAAGCCGTGAAGACAGGTGGTCAGGGAAGCCTGCGTGGTGATTGCAGAGATAGCCGCCGTTGTCATCGCCCAAAATGGTGATTGGCCCATAAATGGCAGGGTTCGCAAGTGCACGATCGTCGTATTGGCCGACCTGATGCCAGCCAGGTGCTTTGATCAGATCCCAACGCGTTTGATCGGCTCCGCTGTATGAAAACAATTTGCAATCGAGTTTCAAGGTTTTGCGAGCTGCCATATTGCCGGTCTTGACGTAGGCTAGTTCCAAACCGGTTGTCGAGGTGAAGCTCTTCCTGCCGTCAGCTTGTTCGCGAACGAACTCATAACGCTCCAGCCGCTTGGTCAGGATGTCTGCGGCGATCTCCATCCCGGATGGAGACCAGAATTGTTCCTGCCGTGTCAAAGCTGGTTGCGGACAAGTGCGAAACGCCTCGCGCAGATCGACCACCTCGACGTCGGCTTCCAACAACGCGATGAGTGACTCGGTGTACGTCGGAAAGTAATCTGACTTGGGGTCAATGCTTTCGTCCAGCAAATGACCGTAGGTCAGGGCATGTGAAGGGACTGGCATGACGATCAAGTCCGTGCCGCGTTTCTTCAAAAAGCGATCGAAGGCGATGATGTTGGTCGGGCTGAATGACGCCCCGCGCAAAAACCAACTGGCGCCGCCGTGCGAGACAGCGATACCCTTGCGGGTCATAGCTTCCAAAGGTGAATCGCGCATGTGCAGCGATGTGTAGGCGTTCTTCTTCTTACGCAACGAGGCGATTTCTGCCATGTAAGTCTTGACCAAATCGCGCAGACCCAAATGCAGCATCTGTTGAGATTCCTCTGACGCCTTGTGCTGTTGCAACCGCCGCAATTCGGACAATTGATCGGCGATCGCTAGACGACGCGCGGCCACTTCGGACTCGCGTTGCGATGTAGAAGGCTCTACGCTGCGAAATATCTCCTCGGCATGCGCAGTTGCCAAGGAAAGAACCAGAAATACAAGCAGCGCCGCATTCAATCGAGCGTTCATGCGAGCAACTCCTCGAGCGGACCACCTGTGCGACGTGCTTCATCGCCCGATTGATTGAAGCTCTGGCAACGAACACCTGCGGCGTTAAGCAGTGTGCAATAGAGGGCGTTCACGGTTCGCTCGTGCTTGACGATACCGCTCGTCCCCTTGTCAGGCAGCCACCTGCGATTGGGATATTGAACGAGCCGTCCGCTCCGCAGCGTTCCGCCCAGATCGCCGATCAACAGATACGGCCAGCCAAAGCCCGTCGAGTGATGAGCCTCGCCGTGGCAGCTCGTGTAGACGATGACCGTGTTGTCCATCATCGTCCCGCCGTCCTCCGGCACGGCTTCCAGGGCTCGGACGATCTGCACGATCATCTCCATGTTGTATTGCCGCAACACAACCCAATCCGGGTTCTTAAGCTGATCGGAATGGCCGAGCCCGTCGTGCCCGTTGCTTTGCAGATCGAGGCCGAAGAATGTTCCGCCTGACTTGCACGCACCCGAAGCGATTGTCAGCACGTTGGTCACACCGGCCTGCAAAGCGGCGATGCCGACTTCGAGGCTGGCATCCCACCAGTCGGTCTCGAACAACGGGTCATCGAAGTTCAGGTGGTACTCGGGCTGATACTTTTTCAACCGATCCGCCATGGATTGCAGATCGTTCCGGGCCGAGACGACTCCCTGCAAACCGTCGAAGTAGCGGTCGAGTTTCAGTTTCTCTTGTGACGGCAAACCCCGCTGAACCTTGAGGACATCGTCCTTGACGAAGTCAAACACAGCCGTCTCCGCGTCGTACATTGCCTGGGCTTCACCTTCGGCCACGCTGCCAAAGATATTCTGGTAAAGCATCCTCGGATCGGCATACGAGGCGATCGCGCTGTTGGCGGCCCAGGCCGACGAACCGTACATGACCGGGGTCCGTCGCATGTTTTCCAATGACTCCCAACTGAGTGCCAGTAGCGGAATCGGCGCGGGCAGTGCCTTGGCCAAAGCCGCGTCGATTGAAATCGCTCGGGGACTGACGGAGCGAACGTATCCGCCCAAGCAGCCAAACATCGAGCTATGGCGTGGCTGTATATGCCGCCCGCTAAGTCCATGAACAATAGTCAGTCTGTCCTGAATTTCAGATAGCGGTGCGATCCATTCGGGAAGCCGATGTTCGGCCAGCGGGATTTCCTCAACGGCGTCTGACTTGAGCAGATCGACCGATCGCGGCAACGCGTGCCGCTCGTTGAATCCGTGATTCTGAATGAAGAAGACAAAGCGTTTAGGCTTGCGCGATTGGGTCGCGGGTGCAGCTTCGGCAAGCAATCCGGTCCAAGGTGTGATCGCGGTCAAGGCCGCTGCGCCGCCGCTCCGAGTTATCGTTTCGAAGAATTCTCGTCGCTTCATGGTTTTGATTCTTCCTTGGCTAGGGATGCAATAATACTTCGCCGCATGAAGGCGTCCGACCTGAGCAAAGACTCAATGGCGGCGTTCAGGCTGCCGTCCTGTTCAGCATAGGCTCGGTGCGCGTCTTGAAGTGTTTTTGCGTCAGCCAACGTTTCGTTGCGGCCGAGGTAGAATCGGAAAAGGTGCCGGATAAACACCTCCTCGGCACGTTTCGACTCGGACAGCCGACTAATCAAGTCGATGGCATCCCTCACGTCGCCATCGGTTTTCGGCTCACCACTTCCTGTAATCTTGCCGCGAGCGTCAACCGGTTTGCCGAGTTCTGTTTCTCGACGCTGGCCGAAGTGGTCGAAGATCTCGAACGGCACGCCAAGCGGATCCATCTGCTGGTGGCACTTCCAGCAATATGATTCGCGTGTCACACGCATTCGCTCGCGCAGAGTGTGCTGCGGCTCATCAGGAAGTTGTGCGTCAACGTTGATCGGCACATCTGGAATCTGTCCGCCGAGCAGATGCTCGCGGACCCAATGTCCACGGCGGATGGCGTGGTTCTCGCTGTTGTTCGAATACGCGATCAACCACGCTTGCTGGGCGAGCAAACCTTTCTCCGGCGATCGTTTGCCGGACCCCGCGACTTTCTGGCCGGGTTTGCTGTTGATCGCCTGAATGTCCGGCGCGAGCAAGTTCCTGAGCACATCCCGATCGAGTCTCAAGACGCGTTCGACGAACTGATCCGTCGCACGGATGATGTTGGCGGGGTTGTAGTCGCGAATGCCAGCCGCCGCGATGTCGCTTTCCGCCTTGAACACATCCACCGCATGCGGGTAGCCAAAATACTCACGAATGAACCGTTGCTTGTTGTTCTCTTTGTCCCGCAAAAGCTGCCGCACGTAGGTCCGCTATTCGTCAATCTCGAACGATTCTCTCTTGAACGTCTTGCGCACAAGCGATTGCTGTTTGGCTGGCAACGGCCCGTCGACTACGGCCATGGTGGCGGCCTTAATCAAATCGTCCCGCGACATGCGACCATCCACTTCGGTAGGGCGTTGAATGCGATGCAGCGCTTCGGGGTGCAGAAAGATCGGTTGCAGGCCAATCTTCAATCCTCTTTCCGGGCCAAATGTCTTTACCTGCTTCAAGGCAAAGTCGCAGTACCGCGTCAGTTCGTCCGCAATTGGCTTGCGCCACGTCAGCCCTTCAAACAACCACGTCACTAGTTCCGCGGCCTCAGTTTCGCCGATTGGCTTGCCTTCGTGGAGCATCTTGGCGAGCGGTGTTTGAGTCCACATACCGGCGAACTCACCCGTCTTGCGATCACGCTTCATTTTCGCGAGATAGTTGAGCGCATTCTTCGCGGCCAACTGAGCCTGGACGGCTTCGGCACTGCTGATCGCATAGCGGTAGGAATAGTCCCGAATACCGTGCTCATTTGTCAGGGCGATCGGTGGATTGATACCGGCGGAACTGAACTCGCCCGGCTTCGGTACTCGAAAGCGGCGCTCGAGCGTATTCAAATAAGCCATCGGGCTGATCCGCCAGACCCGCGCCGACGTTGCCGCCGACTCAGATGCGTCGACAGCGAAAAGAAACTCATGCGGAATGTAGTTACCTTTCGACGGCGCCTGTCGCTGGGCTGCAAGACCGTGTCCGGCCGACGCAAGTGCGGTATGGATCGTCAGGATAACGTTTCGCTTGTCGTTCAGGTCTGGCCGTTGTTCCGTCTCCGGCGGCATGATCCCGGTTTCGATCTGCTCCAAGACAGAAACCCAGGTCTGGACGTCGTCCGTATCCAAATCGCCGGTCAACTTGTCGAGGCGAAAATCGCCTTCCGGACTGTCCGTGCCATGACAGTCGATGCAGTGCGATTGAAGGAAAGGAATCGCAACTCTATCGAGTGCTATCGGCCGCGTATTCTGTTCAGCCCAGACCACGTGAGCCAAACCAGCGCACAGCAACCAAATTCTTGTCGACGTCCCGTTTTTTTGCATGCTAGGCCAACACT
>CALFYT010000058.1 GCA_937952415.1 uncultured Planctomycetaceae bacterium
TTTCGACGTCACGGAGAAAGTCGGCGGGCATGGCGTCGTGGCAGTTCTGAAAAATGGTGAAGGGCCGACCATCATGGTGCGAGCGGACATGGACGCGCTGCCGATCGTCGAAATGACGGGATTGCCGTACGCGAGCAAAGTTCGCCCTCGCGACAAGTACGGTCGCCAGGTTGGCGTGATGCACGCTTGCGGGCACGACGTGAACATGACTTGTCTGGTCGGCACGGCACGGATCCTCAGCGCGATGAAAGAAAAGTGGAGCGGCACGCTCGTCTTCGTCGGGCAGCCGGCCGAAGAAATCGGAGCCGGTTCGCGGATGATGCTCGCCGACGGTCTGTTTCGTCGCTTCCCGCGTCCGGATTTCTGCCTGGCGACACACTGCGACGCCCGCTATCCGCACGGTCACGTCAATTATCGCGCGGGCCAAATGCAGGCCAACGTCGATTCGGTGGACATCACGGTGCGGGGTAAAGGCGGTCACGGAGCCGCGCCGCACACCACGGTCGATCCTGTTGTGCTGGCAGCCCGCATCGTGCTCGATCTGCAAACGATCGTCAGCCGCGAAGTGAATCCGCTCAACCCGGCCGTCGTCACCGTCGGTTCAATCCACGGCGGCACGAAACACAACATCATTCCCAGCGAAGTTAAGTTGCAGCTAACCGTTCGCACAACCACGGACGAAGTCCGCAAGCAAGTGCTCCAAGCGATCGAGCGAATCGCCAAAGCAGCCGCATCCTCGGCCCTCGCTCCAGAACCTATGATCGAATTGCACGATCATTTTACACCGGCACTGGTCAACGACGAAAAGCTGACGATGAAAACCGTCTCGCTGTTCCGCGAAATCTTGGGGAGCGAGTATGTCCACGAAAGACCCATGAGTCTCGGCGGTGAAGATTTCAGCCGCTACATCCGCGCCGGCGTGCCTGGCTTCTATTACTTCGTGGGTTCTGCTCCGCCCGACCGAGTCGATGAGGCGCGCAAAGGTGGTCGCCCGCTCGCCAAAACACACACCGACAAATACTACCCTGTTCCCGAACCCACCATCAAAACCGGCGTGCTGACCATGACCGCGGCCGTATTGAATCTTGCCGCCAATGAGTAACTCCGCAATTCGTTTGCCACAAAGACAATCCGATTGGCTTTGAGTAGCGCGCGGCCGTGACCTGGCGAGTCTTTTACAATGGATGCCGTCGAGTTTGGAATGAACCTGTCACCACAGAGTCGGCCTGATATCGCGTGGCTTTGTCCGAACTAGAGCGCATTCCAAAACCACGTAGCACAGCCAGCTTGGCTGTCGAAAATCTGGGCAACAGGCTGGCAGCCTGTGCTACTGTGTTTGAAATGCATTCCAATCAGTCTCGAAAGGAGCAACCATTATTCGGTGGGCACTCTT
>CALFYT010000059.1 GCA_937952415.1 uncultured Planctomycetaceae bacterium
CTATCGGTCATCAGGGAGTATTTAGCCTTACGGGATGGTCCCCGTAGATTCAGTCGGGGTTCCACGTGACCCGACCTACTCAGGTACCTCTCGGGAGACGAGCTGCTTTCACCTACGGGACTGTCACCCGCTGTGGTCTGACTTTCCAGACAGTTCGGTTAGCCGCGCGCTTTGTAACTCCCATGTGAGAGGCCCTACAACCCCGCAGAGGAAAACCTCCGCGGTTTGGGCTATTTCCCGTTCGCTCGCCGCTACTGAGGAAATCGATTTTTCTTTCTTTTCCTGCGGTTACTTAGATGTTTCAGTTCACCGCGTTGGCTGCATACACCTATGGATTCAGTGCATGCCAGTTCGGGAATCTCGGGATCAACACTCGTTTGACAGCTCCCCCGAGCTTTTCGCAGTCTTCCACGCCCTTCAACGCCTCCTGGCGCCAAGACATCCCCCATGTGCCCTTAGTAGCTTGGCCACATTTATCCAACCCTCTCGCCGACGGGGCTTTCGAAAAAACCATCGCCGACAAAAACGCTCGGACTCCTGCGGCTTCCACCACAATGCTTCCACTCGACATCCACGCCGCGTAAACGACATGGCACGAGTTGAAGCGAGTAACGCTCGATTCTTTGTTGACCCAGACGTGTACGTGCCGCACCGCTTGCGCGGCCCAACACGACGCATCTGTTTACAACGCTAAGAGCCTTGGAGAACAAATTCGAGATCGATTCTCTCGCCTCGTCGCTGCCTTGCGGCACCGGCGGGTGCGAGCGATCGACCCGGCTTTGTTCGTGTTTTGCAAGATGCCACTCTTGCAACAACCAAGTTGTCAAAGACCCAGTGCAAAACGGCTTCCACGGCGGCAAGCTCGCTTGCGGGTTTGGCCGGGTCGGGTCGGTGCGTTTGCCTTGCGAGCAAACGACGGCCCTTGGCCGGCGCACGACCCGTGCCGCACTTTGGCAGGACACGGTCACCGGCCACCCAATGTGGCCTACTTGCCCCGGGACAAATTCGTCCCCTGGGGGCAAACAAGAAATCTTACCCATCACCCGGCATACGTCAAGAGGACGTGCGCCGCGAATCCAGGGCTTTTCGAATCGCCTCTTCTATGTACGCCGCGCAGCGGTGCCGGGTTCGCTTGCCTGGGCACTTGCGGCGGGGTCTGGTCGGGGAATTTGGGCCGGCAAAGTGCGTCCTTGCGGCCATGTCGCGGCACCCGTTTTCCTATGGCATGCGGCGTCCGGTCGATGCGCAACGGCCCAAAAAAAACGACACCGCCACGGGCGGTGTCGTGTCTTGTGTCGTAATGTTCTGCACCGCGAAATCAGCGGCACGCTGGCGGCTTATGCCTGGAACGAGCTGCCACAGCCGCAACTCTTCACGGCGTTGGGGTTGTCGAACGTGAAGCCGCGCTTCTCCAAGCCGTCGTAAAAATCGACCGTCGTGCCGTCGAGGTACAGGTCGCTCTTCTTGTCGACGACGAGCGTGACGTCGTGCTGGACCGACTTGGAATCGGCCTTCTCGTCAAACTGATCGTCGAATTTCAGATCGTAGCTGAATCCGCTGCAACCGCCGCCGACCACGCGCACGCGGAGCATCGTTTCGGACGATTGTTTTTGGTCTTCAAGGACTTTCTTGACTTCTTTGGCGGCACGTTCGGTTAGCGTGATGGCCATGTCTTGATTTGCTCCCGGATCGAGGATTACGTCCGCCGCCGCTCACTTGAGGACGGCCGATTTTTCACAAGTCAATCTGTGTAAATTATACGATCCCAGCGCCAAAGGAAAGGCAGTTTTTGGCCACTTCCGGCAGATTTCCGGCCGTTTTACTCGAGGTTGGCCGCGACGCGCGGGGCGCCGGGCGGTACGCCCAAGCCGTACAGGTAGATCAGAAGCTCGAGCCGCTTGGTACTCGACAGTGCGGCGTACTTACTCCGTGCGCCGCGGGCGTCGCCGCCGTGCGCGCGAATCGCCTGGTCGAGCGTCCGCGCGCGGCCATCGTGCAAGTACGGACCGGAGCCGTCCAGATCCCAAAGCGGCGGAGTGCGCCACATCCGCTGAGATTCTGGCGGGACGGCAACAAAGACGTCGGTCGTGCCGCCGTAGTACTTCGTCGCGTCGCGCATGCTCGTCATGCCAGTTTGGCCGGGGAGATTCGGGCCGGCCGGATCGGCCAGTTCCGGCCCCATGTCGTGCAACAGCAGATCGCTATACATGCCGCGCACCGGACCGAGTTGGGCCGGATGACACGCCGCGCAGCCAATTCGCTCGAACGTGCGCTGGCCGGATGCCACCGACTGCCGCGCCGTTTCGTCATGCGGAACCCGCTGGGCCGGCGCCGGCAGGCTGGCAACAAAAGCCGTTAGCGCGGCGCATTGTTGCTCGTTCAAGTCCAGGCCGGGATCGGTTGCGGACATGTCCAGTGGATCGCGCGGTTGCGACGCGGAAGGAACGTGCAGCCCCAATTCGTTGGCGCAAGCGCCTTGCACGAAGCGCTCGAGCGACGACGTCTGGCCGCGCCAACCAAACTTGCCGACACTGCCATCGCTGGCCGGTGGTACTTGTCCATTCGCGCCGCCCGACTGCGCTTGGAGCCGAGCCGTCTCGCGCAACACGTCGGGCGGAATCGCATCGATCAGGCCTGCGCCAAACAGAGAAGGTGTCCGCCGCTCGAATCGCCGCAATCGCATCCAGCCTTTGCTGCCGCTTTTTCGGTCGAGCCGGGCAACGATCGCGCCGCGAAGGTTTGCGTACGCCGGGTGCGTGCTGGACTTATGGAAGGTGATGGTGGGCAGGGCCGTCGTTGCATTAACGACAAAGCCCGAATGAACGCGTGCCACTACCGCCACGAAGCTGCGGCGATCAATGCGCGTGATCTGACTCGTCGGCACTAGGCAGAGCAGCTCGACGTTGTTCGCCTTCGAGCCGCTGCCGCCGACTCCGCCCTGATTGTGGCAGGCAACGCAGGAGCGCGCATTGAACATGGGCCCGAGTCCGTCGCCGGTGTATGACCCGGCGTCGAATTCTTGCCACTGCTTCTCGAATAGCACTCGTCCCAGCACGACCGGCTCGACCGCGGGGATCGACGCGGCAAACGTTTGCGTCGTTTGCCAAGCGGCGGTCGCAATCGCGACGCAGGCCAGCAGCCGCGTTGGCTTGTGTCCGCCTTGTCGCGATCGGGCCCGATGCACGCTGGGTGCCGCCATCGAGGCCGTCCGGCCAGTGAACCAGCAGAGAGAGCGAACCGCAACGGTCAAACGGAGAACGCATCGCATGACACACCTCCTCGTCCAGGCTGTTCCAGGGCCTTGCATCGCGCGGCCGTCGAGCGCGCGATCTACGCCAATGCAAGCGGCTGGCGTGACCATGACCGGGCAAGTCGCGGTTCCGGGCGCGACCAAGAATAAGAACACCAGCAGCCGCACGGCTTCCGCCCGCATTATCACAGATTGCGCCGCATCTGTGCAAACAAACTTGTGCGAACGGGTGCGAATGGCCGTCGCGCCGGCCGGCCGCGACGGCTACGCCACGCTGCCAAGTTTGCGCAGCTTCCTGACGACCTGGCTCACCGACTCGATGGCGAACTCGATCTCGTCGGCCGTGTTGAACCGGCCCAGTCCGAATCGCAGGCTGCTGTGCGTGGCGTCTTCGCTGAGGCCCAATGCTCGCAGTACGTGGCTCGGCTCGGGATTGGCGCTGGTGCAGGCGCTGCCCGAGCTGACCGCCACGTCGTGCATGTTCATCAGCAGGGCCTCGCCGCTGACGTGCGCGAAGCTGACGTTCAAATTACCGGGCAAGCGGAGTTCCGGCCGACCGAGTTGGGGACCGTTGAGCGTCACCCCGTCGATTGCGGAGTCCAGGCCGCCAAACAGCCGATCGCGCAAACCCGCAAGGCGCAGCGACTCGTCAGGCAGTTCTTCGAGGCAAAGCTCGAGGGCACGGGCAAAACCGACGATGCCCGGTACGTTGAGCGTTCCGCTGCGCAATCCGGCTTCGTGTCCGCCGCCTGCAATTTGGGCTTCGAGTCGCACCGGCGGCGTGCCGCGCCGCACCCACAGCGCGCCCACGCCCTTGGGCCCGTAGAGCTTGTGAGCGGAAAAACTCATCAAGTCGATGCCCAGCGCGGCCACGTCGACCGGCATCTTGCCGACGGCTTGCGTGGCGTCGCAATGGAGCAGCACGCCGCGCTGGCGGCAGATCGCGGCGATCTCGGCCAAGGGTTGCACGACTCCGATTTCGTTGTTGGCCAGCATCACCGAGACCAGCAGGGTTTCGTCGCGCAGCGCATCGGCGATGCGCTGCGGATCCAGCCAGCCGGCGCGCGGGCTACCGGCTTGTTCCACCGGAAGACGCGTGACGTCGAAGTCGCGTCGACTGAGTCGATCGATCGGATCTAAAACGGCCCGGTGCTCGGTTTGCACAGTCACCAGGTGATTGCCGCGACGCCGGTTCCGCTCAGCCACGCCGCGAATCGCCAAGTTGTTACTCTCGGTCGCCCCGCTGGTGAAGATGATTTCGCGCGGGCTGGCGCCGATCGCGGTGGCAATCGACTCGCGAGCGCGATCGACCGCCTCTTTCGCTTCGTGGCCATAGCTGTGGCTCGTGCTGGCCGCGTTGCCAAACTTCACCGTGAAGTACGGCAGCATCGCGTCGACAACGCGCGGATCGACCCGCGTGGTCGATTGATTGTCGAGATAGACGGGTCCAGTGGCCATCGAGCCGTTTTCGGTTGATTTGGGCCGGCGGGACGTTCGCGCGGAACTAGATTGGTGAATTATAGGTTCCGGCGGCATCCACGGCGAACGGCCGGCGGATTCTGCGTTCGATTCGTGGCACGACACGCTCATCGTGCATACACTGGCAGCCTGTTGATCCTCTTGCCAGGTTGCTAAACCGCGCCGCGACCAAAACGGTGAATCCGCAACAGGAGCCATGCGATGCACGACATGATCCGGTACCGAGTGGGCGCGGGCGTGCTGGCCGTCGCGACATTGTTGCCCGGCATGGTTTGCGCTCAAGAGTCCGCTGCTGGCGCGGACGGAGCCGCCAGTGACGCCGTTGCCGTTTCGCGCGGGTTGATTGCCCATTGGCCGCTGGCCGGCGATGCGCGCGATCACTCCGCCGGCGCGCATCATGCCAGGCCGGTCGGTTCGGTCGACTTCGATCTTGCCGGACGTTCGAACAAGCCCCAATCGGCCGCCGGGTTCAACGGTCGAGACGCTTACCTGGAGGTGCCCGACGCCGTCGCCCGGGCGATCGGCAAGGGCGACTTTACCTGGTCGGCCTGGGTCCATACGGATCGGGCGCTGGATGACGTGCCGGGCGATCTTGTCAGTCAGTACGACCCGACCGCGCGACGCGGATTTCATCTGACGCTCAAGAGCAACGCGGCCGTGGCCAATTCGCAGGCCAACTTTCGGCAGCTCCAGTTCGGAATCGACAACCATCAAGAAACTGATTGGGTCGATCGTGGACGGCCGGGCAACACGATCTTGGCGTTTGCCTTGGCCGTGTGCGACGGGCAGTTGTACGCCGGAACGTGCGAAGCCGAAGTTGACGGCACTGGTCACGTGTATCGCTATGACGGCGGGACGAAGTGGGTCGACTGCGGC
>CALFYT010000060.1 GCA_937952415.1 uncultured Planctomycetaceae bacterium
TCCCGCAACTACCTTCGTGCTGGGACGCCCTCGACGTCATCGGTGATCTAGGCGAGCTGCTGCCGGATCATTTTCGCGCAGCGACGTTGACGATAGACATCGGCGCCGACGTCACTTACATTCCCGCCGCTGGGGCATCATATGGGTGCGCCGGCGAGCCAGAGACGTGGGACGAAGACCGTTTCTTGATCGGTGCGGACCTGGTCGTCGACGGTCACACGATCGCCATCGACGACGACCTGTCGATGCAACTGTTCGACCGATTCAAGACGCACATTGACGACGTGGAGCTGTCGCCAGAATAAGGAGACGACTATGCCCGGATTAGAAGAGCAGCTCGATTTGCACTGCGTGCCAGCGTACCGCATGGCAGTTTCAAAAGCGGCGATGGAGATCGCCGTCGCTTGGGACGAACCCAAGGGCGATGAAGCCCGTGAACAGGCGATTCAAATCCCGACCGACCGGCGTGCCGGCGTCGATGACGCAGGCGCGCTTGTCCGGATCGAAGTAGTGGGCCGCGTCGAGACGGGTCTGCGACTCACCGTGGAGGCTCTCCGTCGCCAAGATGGCCAGCAGCAGCGAGGCCTCGATCTCCTCGGAGGGGACGTGCTCTTCAAATGTGTAGCGGTAGCGTTGGTCGATCATCGGGTCTCCTTTCGGGCCAAAAACGTGCCCCTCTATCTGTTAACTACCCGGTCGCGCCTCGAGTTGACGACCAATCCGACCAGAATCCGACCAATTCCCGACCAATTCCCGACCAATTCCCGACCAATTCCCGACCACACGACGCTGAAAAACCGCGGAGAATCGGACCAATCGGACCAATTCCCGACCAATTCCCGACCAGCCGGACCGTTCGACATCCACGCGCCTTGATGCGTGTCGTTGGCATCCCTTTCCGACGCTGCTACAATGCCCCTCGAACGCGATGGACGCATCGGGGGTCGGAGCCTGATGCGATCAAGGGTCGACCCGCTAGGGCGGCCGGCTTCGCGGGATACGGCCGGTCGCCCTATCTTTTTCCCGCTGTCAGAACTTCGCCCCGCCACGCCCCACAGGGGGTCAGGGGGGCCACGCACACGGAGACGCGCCATGGGATTGAAGCTATACGAATTTCCGCCGGACCTTCACCGCCACATGGTCATTCTCGGCTACAGCAACGGCCAGGCCATCGGTCGCGTCGTGGTCTGGAGCATCCAGGAGCCGCCGGCGGGAATCGCTGCTGATGAGCGTTGGCTCCTGACCACGTCAGGCGTGATTCGCCTGAAGATCGGATCGCCGGAGCTGCAAGAAATCGAGAACGCGTGGAACGCAGAATCAATCGTGGCGTCAGTCGAGTTCCCGCCGGAGATCACCGAGGACTAAACGCCTCGCCATCAGGGCACACGATATTCCAATTACCTGATTGGTAATGGAATTTCAGCGGCCAAATTCCAAAACCCTTTACCCGGCACGTAATGCAATTCCGAGATCGCATCAAGGAGCTTCGTCGAGTTCCGCACAACCCCGAAAGCCCCCTGGGATCGCAATTCTAGATATCGGCGATTCCAGGGGGCCAGACCGGCGGTGTCCATGAACGTCACCGAACGTCGGATCGATGAGATTCGCCCATATGAACGAAACCCGCGGGACAACGCCGCGGCGGTCGACGCGGTCGCCAAGTCGATCGAACAGTTCGGATTTCGGCAGCCGATCGTCGTCGACAAGGACGGCGTCATCGTCGCTGGCCACACGCGATGGCTGGCCGCGCGTCAATTGGGACTCGCCACCGTGCCGGTGTTGGTTGCGGACGATCTCACCCCCGAGCAAGTTCGCGCGTATCGCATCGCAGATAATCAGGTGGGCACGCTGGCTAAGTGGGACCTGCCGGCGCTCAAGCTTGAGCTAGGCGAGCTGAAACAAGCCAACTACGATTTGGCACCTCTGGGATTCAGCGCGGGCGAGCTTTCTCAGCACCTGAAGCTTACTGACCCGCGAGAGGGCAATACCGATCCCGATGACGTGCCGGAGCCGCCCGCCGAGCCGGTCACCAAGCCCGGCGATCTATGGCAGCTGGGCGACCATCGTCTACTGTGTGGGGACGCCACGAGTGGTGATGAAGTCGATCGGCTATTCGGTAGCGACAAGGCCGATATGCTGCTAACCGATCCACCGTACGGCGTGAGCTACGTGGGTAAAACTACCGACGCGTTGACGATGGCCAACGACGACGTTACTGAGGAAGCGTGGGCGCCATTTCTTACGAACTCACTTGCCCACGGTCTCCGTATTTGCCGGCCCGGCGCGTACTGGTACTCCAGCGGACCACAGGGTCCATTGCTGTCGATGATGATGCAGGTTTGGCGAGACATTGGGACGCTTCGCCAAGTTCTAATCGGGGAAAAAGACACAATCGTTCTAGGTCGCAGTGAATATCATTATCAGCACGAACCAATATTATTTGGTTGGGTTCCCGGTCCGCGGCACGAACTTATGGACCGATCTCGCTCGTCGATCTGGAAGCATGACCGACCAAAAGCAAGTCGTCACCATCCGACGATGAAGCCGGTCGCCCTGTTTGCTCACGCTATCGGCGATGGCTCTGTTAACGGCGAGATCGTGTACGATCCATTCATCGGCTCGGGTACGTCGTTGGTTGCTGCAGAGCAAACCGGCCGCCGATGCTACGGTCTCGAAATCGACCCCGTGTATTGCGACGTGGCCATCCAGCGGTGGGAACAATTCACTGGGCGACACGCCACCAAAGTAAGCCAGGGCTCTGCGGCATGACCGACTCGACCGAATCTAAATCGCCAGGCCCATCGTTGCCGCTGATTCGGCCTGGCCACGTGCGCGCCGACCTTGCTTTGATCGAGCAAGCGATTCGCAATCAGCACCCGATCAACGACCAGATTCGCGACAACCTACCCACGCTCGTTGCTCAATTCGCATTCAACCAAGACGAACAGGGCAATCCTGTCACAAATGACGCGCGCGTTCGCATCCGTGCGATGTCGATACTGGTTATGATGATGCGAGACAACACCCACTTGCTTCTCAAACTCATTGAGCAGCACGGCCTCGCGTTGGAAAGCGGACTGATCATTGATGGCCAAGTCGTCGAACGCGACGAAGACGTTGTCGAAGATGCTGGGCTCACAAACGACGACATTTCCGACCAGCTCGCTCGCTTCCTTGAGTCCGAAAAAGCGCTTGCTTCTGGACTCGCTGCTGCAGAGGAGAGTTCCGAGTAAGTGGTGCCCACACACGCCGCATCTAACTCAGCTGATCTTCCTGGGGATCGACGATCTTGAAGCGTTGTTCGGCGGGGCGGCGGGCGGCGGAAAGTCTGACGCGCTGCTCATGGCGGCGCTGCAGTACGTCGACCAGCCCAACTACGCCGCGCTTATCCTTCGACGCCAGGCGGTCGACCTGGAAAAAAAGGACTCGATTCTAGACCGCGCGAAAAAATGGTGGCTGCCCCTCGGCGTCAAATACCAAGCGCGCCATCGGCGGTTTACGTTTCCCTCAGGCGCGACGATCGAGTTCGGGCACCTGCAAAACCCGGATGACGTCACGAACTATCAGTCGGCCGCGTTCAACTACATCGCCTTTGATGAGCTGACGCAATTCACGCCCGACCAATATCTCTATATGTTCTCCCGGCTGCGACGAGCGGCCGAGAGCGACATTCCCTCGCGAGTCCGTTCGGCGAGCAATCCAGGCGGCGCCAATCTGCTGTGGTATCGCGAACGGTTCATGTCGATCGAGTTCGCGCGGCAGATTATCGAAGGCACCAACGCACCAACGTATGTCCGCCACTGTCGGCTTCGTAACGGCGACGAATACCGCCGCTGGTTCGTGCCGTCCATGCTCGAGGACAACCCGTCGCTCGATATCGCCGAATACGAACGGGCGCTCGGGGCGCTTGATATCGTCGAATGGAGCCGGCTGCGTAAAGGCAACTGGCTAATCGGCAAGGCGGGGCGGTTCAAACCAGACTGGTTCCTCAAGCGATACGAAATCCTGAACATCGACACTTATCGCATTCTGACGCCCGAGGGGAATGTCTGGAAAGCGTTTCACGTCCGCAACGACTGCGAGCGGTTTATGACGGTCGACCCAGCGGCGACCGCCCAGGAGCTGGAGCAAGAAGTCAAAGGGCAACGCCCGGCCAGCCATTCCGTTATATCGACGTGGGACTACATCTCCGAAGTGTCGCACCTGCTTTGGCGAAACGTGGTGCGACTGCAAGCGGAAGTTCCGGACGTCACGAAAGCGATTTACGAAGAGTGGCAAGCGCAGGGGCGACCGCAGCTGTTCGTAGAGACCGACGGCATCGGGCGATCGGTGTTTCAGTATCTCGAGCGCGACTATCGGATTCCCGTGCTCGAAGTTGCCACGCACGGTAAAAACAAGGTCGAAAGGTCGGTCCCCGCACAAAACCAAGCGGCCGCGGGTCGAATAATTCTGCCGTCAGACGCCGCGTGGCTGGCTCATTGCGAGCAAGAGCTGTATAGTTGGCAAGGCACGAAAAAGGAAGTCGCCGACCAGATCGACACGTTGTCGCACGCGGTCAAACTGATGCTCGACGGAAGCATCGGCGGCGAATTCATCTTCGACGGCGTCAGTTGATTAACCCGAATCCCGGAGCACATACCATGGACCTCAAGCAGCTAATCGAGGCGATCGAGGCGCAGAACTACCCGAAATCCCAAGTGCACGAACAACGAATCAGAAACGTCACCGATGCAACCGTCAGCATGGCTCGCACGATTTTCAAAAACGTCCCGCGGTGTTCGCCGCGAACGCACGCGATTCGGTTGCTGCTCGAGTCGTTGAACTATGCCAGGCAAGCAATCGCGCAAGATCGCGTTCACGAATCGTTGATGGTGTCGGTCGACCGGCGTCGCCAGTTGCTGAGCCAGTTCAAAGGCAAGAAGCAAGACCGGGAAGACTTGGCATTGGCCTTGGGCTTGACTCGATTGCCGATGTCCAAGGATGATATCGAAGTCGCCGATACGTCGTCGTCGGGCGACGAACAGGACGAGTCCCATGCTCCGAACGCACCCGATAACCGGCCCGTCTCTTCCACTGCTTAGCCAGATCGTTCGCAGCGACCCAGCGACGATCGGTGGCGGCTTCGGCGGCGCTGGCGTTTCGCTGATCGTGTGCTGCATACGGCGGCGCAGGCAGTCGGGAATCGCCCGACGACTAGCGCAGCCGAGATCGTCCGGCAACGAGCCCTTTCCGTTTCTCGCGGGCGGTTCTGCGACCATCTTGGAATTCGAGGCGTTCATTCCGGCCGATGCGTTTTCTCAGGAAACCGAAGTCCAGGCGCCCGTTGACGAGCCTGTGGGGTTCGGTCCATGGCCCGACGGGTCGCGGCAGGTAACGCCGGTGTCGCCATTCGGGCCTTTGCCATAGTGCAAGGGCAAGATGCGCTTCTGGCACTGTCGCGACAGTACGCGGCAGTAGCGGCTCCATTCGATTGCCGATATTACCTAGACTACCGATATGGGCATTCTGGCGGGCACCTTTTCGGTACCTTTTCGGTACCTTTCAGCGCTTTTTCAGCGCTGCGCCCAACGATATCGGAGTGAATCCGCTACAAGAGTGGCATTGCCACAAAAGCCGTGGCGACCACGAATCGAGACTATGAGTCATTGCGTCAAGCAGTCGCTGATGGACTCGCTGCCTAGCGTCGCGTGGCTGGGCAAGATCACGCCGAGAGCTTCTCGGCAGAATCGCTGCAGGCGGCCTTCGGTCGTCTGAGCGGTCCCGCGCGTGATGTTCCATTCGTAGGAATCACCGACCGCGGGTACCGTGTTGACCTGCGAAAGCACCGGCGCGATGCCGATGCCGCCGCCGTACTGCACGGGGTAGCAAAACGCCTCGACAATCCAATAGGCTTCGATGCCATCACCGGCTGGCGTGTTGTCCTCGAGCAGCTCGACGACCAGCTTGAGCGTTTCGATATAGGTGCCGTTGATCGTCGGGGCACCGAACGCTGTAAAGTCGGTCCAGACAACCGATCCGAGCTCGCCGATGTTTTGGAATGTCCTATAGCTGGATTCGGGACTCGCCTTTGTAGACGCCGCGCCGGTCCCGTACTGACCGACCCACACGTTTGCCAGGTTGACGTTTTCGACCGATGGGACGAACGTCGTGTCAGGTTGCCGCGCCAGTAGAAAGCCGGCGACGTATCGTTGCCCTGCGACTAGCTTGGCGAGGGGCAATTCCGCGTAGGCTTCTCCAGCCGTTGTCCCGCCGGCTGTTTGGGCAATGTGAATTGCGAAACCACCGAACGAAGGCAGGGGAAGCGTGTAAAACGACGTCGTCGATATCGCCGACGGGAGCTGTGTCGTCTCGAACTTCCAAGGTACCGCGTAGCCGGTCTCGGGATTGTTGTCGAAAAATGTCCCGCTCGGCGGCGTGTTGTCCGCCATATCACCGTTGGCGAAAATGCCCAGCTGTTCGGTGTTGTATGGCGACGCTGTTTTGATCGCCGTCGATATGGTGCCGAGCCCGAGTTGCTTCCAATCGTGCGGACGCGTCAGCGGCGAGTGATTCCACCGATAGACTTCCTTGCCGCGGCTGTTGGCGTCGTCGCCGCCGCTCGTGCACTGAATGTTCTGCCTCCCGATATACGCGAGCTCGTGGTTGCCGAAGTATGGCGTTGACGCGTAGTCGGTGCGGCCGTAGTGATCGATTGCCGGCGTGATCAAATCTTTTGCGCGAGCCGTGTTGCGGCTGTCGTATTCGAGGCCAAATGCAATGATCTGAGCCTTGCCCTTGTTGGTCGATCGGCTGGCGAAGTCCGTGTTGTCGACGGCGTCGCGCTTAATCGTGTGCGAATTCGCGAGCATCGAATCGATAAGCCGCTCGTAAACCGTGCGGCGATCGACGTTCCCGTCCGCGTCTTTACCCGGGTGCCCGATTCGATTCAGCGACGTCTCGGAATCCGAGAGGCGCCCCATCGCGAGATCCGCGAGAGCCTGACGACGCTCCTGATAGTGATCTTGCCAGGCCGTGGTCTGTTCGTTGAACCCTTCAAGCATCGCCTCGGAATCGCCCAAAGTCATCGCCTCGAATGCGTCCGTGATCTCGGTTACGTCCGCGTCGATCGCTTCGGCCTCTTCGCGCCACTTGTGGTAGTAATATGCGAGACGACCCAACTGAATAAACACGTTGCTGTAAGTCGTGAAGTTGTCGAGCGCTGTCGGTTGATAAGCGCCGACGGCCCAGCGTCGACCTGGTCGCGTGTTGCCGGCAATGTCCGTGGCGAACTCGTGTCGACGGCCTGTCGGCGAATCGGCAATCGTTGTCAAGTTGTGAGCTCGAACCAACAGTGGCGAATGGTCCAGCGGCGTGAACTTGTCCGTCGCGGCGTCTTCCCACACCTGCGACGTGGTGACGTTGACGCAAAACCGTTGCGGGTTGGCCGCAGAAATGCCATGCGGGTTGCCGTCGGTCTCGGCCGTGCCATCGCCGGTCACGTTGGCGTCGGCGCCCAACCAAGTATGCTCGCCCGTGTAGCCGGCGCTCGCGGCGCTTGCGCCGATCTGAATGTCCGCAACAGTCGATCCAATGATTACGTTACCTTCAATCTGCAGCGTGAGATTAGCCCGATCAACGACACCGACCCCGGGAAAGGACGTGAACTGAGTCGAGGGCGTGTTGGGCGCGGTCGTGTAAACTGTGTTATTGACGAAACGGACCCCGACCTGTTCGTTTTCGCCAGGTCCCGCAATGATGGCGGACGTCTCAAAGTCGGTCATCATGCAATGCGAAATCGTGGCCAGAACCAGATTGGTTCCAGTTTGGATTGACAACGCGATGACGCTGAACGCGTGGGAACCCTCGAAGATACACCGATGCACTCGGGTATAGCTCGAGTAGCCGATCACGACGCCGTTGTTCGTGCCATTGCTGCTGACGAAGCGGATACCCTCGATCGTGAACCAGTCCGGCGCCTTTTGGAAACCGGCGAACCCGATCAGCGCGCCGTTTTGCGACGAGCCGGTCATGTCAACGTGAGCACCGCTCCCGGGCGTTCCGTCGTGACCTTGTCCCACCTGCGGCAAAATGTGGAAGTGCTCGTCCTTCGTGTGCCCCGTCGACGTCACTGAGCCGATGTTGAACAGGCCAAGATCGCCCGTGTCGTAGCAATACAAGATTTGATGCGGATCACTACGACCACTCGCCCACGTCAACCAGTTGGGAATAGACGTGTAAGCGTTGCCTTCGTAGTCTTCCGTGATGTTCCCTGCGGTGCCGAAGTTGACGTAATCGGCGTGGGCACCGCTGGGGTCGCAGATCGACCGTTCCATGGGCGTAGATTACGTGAAAAGAGAATCGGCGATCGTTTCGCTGCTAGCGACGCTCGGCAATTGCACGTTCCAGGCGTCGCCGAAAAACGACTGAATGACACCGGCGCGATCGTTGGTAACGGTCAGGTCGAAGCGATCGCCTTTGACGAACGTGGTCGTCTCGCCTTGAATGATGCCTAGCCCGATGCCGGCGCCGTACTGTACGGGCGCGAGTGCGATATCCCAGAAGTCGATTGTCTCGCCGGTATCAACGTCGTCGTCGACGTCGATCCACACGAACACGTCGTCTGTGATGTTGGCGGGCATCACGAAGAGCGTCGAGTACAACGTGAATGACGTCGTAAAGCTGCCTTGGGTCACTTCGATAATGGCGTCACCGGAAACGATCGGCGTGCCCGCCACGGTGCCGACGTACACACGAGCCTTCTTGCCGGCCGTCGCCATCGGGCCTGTGCTGCTTGCGCGAATGCGCACCATCAGCCAATAGCTCTTGTCGGGTTCGAGCTGGTCGGTGACGTCTTGCTTGACCGCCTGATCCGAGGCGGCCGTTGCCTCGAAGCGAATGCCGACGTGCGGCGCCGTAATCGTCTGCAGCTCGATGTCGCCTCCCGGAAATGGCCCGCCGGTGACGAGCTCCCAGGCTGTCGTCGTAGCGATACGGCCGCCGGTGAGAAGGTTGTTGGCGGCGCCATTGATCGGCGTCATTGACGCTTCAATAGCGCCAACGCCCGGGTTGGACGCAAGGCCATATCGAGAATCTTGCGCTTCGCCGTCCCAAGAAAACGCTTCATCCTCTTCGGTATCGTCGTCGACGCAACGAATGACCAAAGCTTCGCTAGCGGGCGACAACTCCGAATCGCGACCAGAGTAGTCAGCGTGCGCGGCGATCGTGCCGACCGGGTTGGCGCCCGGCGACGTGACGCCGTCCAGTGTTTTGGTGGTAACGAGTTCGCCATCACCAACATTCCCCGACGCTGCGGTGACCGAACCGATGGTGACGACGTTGCGCGCGACGGATTCGCTGTCGATGCGCATTTGATCGATGAAGCGAGCCAGGATCGTTTGAATGTCGTCGACCGTAACGCCTAGCTCAAGCAGCACCGTCTCGCGATCTCGAAATCGACGCTCGGCCAGCGCCACGAGAACTTCGCGGCGGCCGATGATATGTTCTCTCCATCCAGCGACACGCTCCGGGAACCCGGCGATCATGTCGCGCGGCCGACCCGACGTCATGGCGTCGAACGTATCAAGAATGTCGTCCTGGTCGGTGTCGAGGTTTTGCCCGTCGGTTTTCTGTAAGTTGAAGTGCTTTGCACACTTACCGACCGGACGGAGCACGCCATTGGGATCGTCGTCGTACAAAAGTGCCATCGCAAAACCCTCGCGAAAAAATACTGAGGCTGGAACACCGAGCTGTTGACGTCGGTCACCACCCGGGCTTATCGTAGTTTTAACGGTGGGGGACATCGACGCAACCTTCTAACTCAACCGATCTCTAAATCGGTTCAGTCCCCAGCTCACCATGCAGCGGTTCCGACGGCAGATTGTCCGTCCAGGTCGGCACGTACGCTCTAGCGGTCAAGTCGTCACGGTCACAGACGGCGATATTCAGCGCTGGAAAAACGGCCTCGACACGCTCGGCAAACACGGCCGGCAGCCGCCGATTATTCTCGGCCATACCGCCATCGATTCGACTGGCTACGAGGGTAAGCCGCTAACACAGGACGAACGCAAAGAGGCGGACCAAAAACAAGAGCTGATGAACACCATCGGCTGGATCGACCCCAAGTCCGCGTCGATCGAAAAAGACGGCGGCTTGTGGGCAGACCTGGAAGTGCCAGAAGGCCAACACGCCGAAAACATCAGGTCGGGCAAGTATCGCTTCGGGTCACCCGAGACGGCTCGCCAGTGGCCGGCGTTCGACGGCCAGCAATTCAGCGACATCGTCACGCACCTGGCGTTCGTCAAGCATCCCACGGACCCAGGCCAAAATACGAACACGATCCAAATGTCGGATATTGCCGACAACCTCGTCCAATTCGCCGACCCGGAACCGGCGCCAGCGCAGCCCCAAAGCAAGAACGATCTCGACGTGCCTCAAACGAGCGTGGGCGACGATCGTCGGCTGCAAAGCATCATCGCCTTACTGGAAGAGTTCGGCATTTCCTTGGCGGATGATGTCACAACCGAAACATTGCCCGAGCAGCTGCACGTCGCGCTCAAAACGGCGGTGGCCAGCAAGACCAAGGCCCAACAGGAGTCGGATGCGATGACCAAGAATAACGAAACCGTTACCGAAGCAAAGCCGCCCGTCACGCAGTTCGGCGACGAGCACCGAAAGCGCTTGGATCGGATTCGGACGATGCGTGCCCAGCGCAAGATCAACAATGAGCAAAGCGACGCGCTGTCGGCGCAAGTTGGCCTCATTCAATTTGGTGATGATGGCAAGCTTGACGAGGTTAGCCTTGCCAATTTCGACCAGCAGCTTGACACGTTCGATCTCGCGGAAGTGGAGCAATTCTCCGACGAGCCGCGCACTCGCACGAAGGAACGAATCGAGAAGGCACGCGAAGCTGGCGCGATCACGCCGGGGTTTGCCGATCAAATGCTCGGCCGGCTGGGCACGATCCAAATGTCGGACGAAAGCGCGACGGACCAAGTCAAGCTCGTAAACGACGCGCTCTCTCAAGCGATCAAAGCCGACCAGTCGTTGCACGCCGCACTCGGCCATCGAACGCCGGGTTACAACGGCCTCGAACAACTCAGCGACGTTGAGGAAGTCGAACACCCGCCCGGCAGCGCGGAAGAGACCGACAGCGACGAACTGTCGGCCGAAGAGCAGAAGGAAGTCGACGAGCTCATCGGCTCGTACTGCCCCAGCGACAACGACGGCGACAAGTAGCGGCCGCCACCTACGACCATCCTGCGGCGATTGGTTTCAATCGCACCTAGTTAGCACGCAACTCAATTCGACAAGGTGAACTCATGGTTATCAGTGGCCTTAACGCCGGCGAAGGCACAAGCAGTCTGGTCGAATCTAGCGACTCCACGATTTTCATCGGTGGCTACGAAAAGCAGTTTTTCGCCCATCGTCCGCGCGTCTATTCCGGTTCGGTCGACAGCGGCAACACCGGCAACACCAATCAATTGCGCGCCGGCCTGACGATGGGCATTCGCGATTCCGACAACAAGTGGGCGCCGTACGACAATACGGCAACCGACGGCACCCAAAACCCCCGCGGGTTTCTCGCGCAGTCGTTGTCGATGACCGATCGATTTGGCACGGTCGAAGATAAGCTTCCGCCGTCGATCATGGTCGGTGGCCACGCCTACGTGCCGAGCCTGATCGGGCTCGACGGGTGGGCGCGAAGCTGCCTCGCCCCGCACTTCCGATTTAGCGGCGATTTCGTCGGCCGCTCCTTCGGCGCGCCGATGGCCGGCGTCACCGTGCTGGCCGGCACCGGCCCGACCACGCTGACCGACAAAAGCATCGGCCATTTGATCCAGGTTACGCCGACCGGCAATTACGCCATCACTTTGATGGCCGCACAGCCCGGAATCTATCTTCGTTTCCTGAACCTGGCCAACTTCAATCTCACCGTCACGCCTGCGGTGGCCGATACGGTCATTACGCTCAACGACATCGCGGCCGACAACGTGAAGCTCGCGACCAGCAACGAAAAGCTCGGCGGCTCGTTCGATCTGTTCACGACGCACGACGCGACGGGCACGAAGTGGGTTGTGGTCCCGATCCAGGGAACGCTTACGCACGACACGTAATCGGCGAGGAAACCGAACTGATCGCGGTTGGGGGCCGCAGAACGAACCGTTTGACACCAAGAGGACAGGACAATGTCTATCGCAACTTCACGCCTGCTGGCACCCAACACGCTGCGCGGCGTTCGCAAGCGATTTACCGTCCGACAAAAGCTGACGCCGGTGTTTGAAAACGTCGGCGTGCCCGTTGTCTCGCCCACCCGCGAGTACAACTACGACACGTTTGACGACACGCGGCAATCTGCGCCCCCATCGCGCCCCGGAAACCCGGCTAACGTGATCAATCCGCAGCCGGTTGGTAACGTGCAAGTTACGCTGCCGTACCTGTTCTATCGAATGCCGCTTCTGTATGCCCATATGGGGCAATTTCGGGACGTCGGCGGCGTCACCCTGGTCGATGGACGCGGCCGCAACTACATCATGCGGCAGGTGTCGTATGCGGCACAGCGTCAAGCGGCATTCCGTGAGCTGCTGTATCTCGGCATGCTTCACGGCGAGCTGTACTTCGACGAGCAGGAAAACGGCCTGACCGACATTTCGACCAGTGCCGGCGAAACCAAACTCGACTGGCAGATTCCGGCGGGCAACAAGGATCAGCTCGACATCGATGGTACCGGCGACATCATCGACGCTAACTGGCTCACCGATGCCAACGCCGACATTCCGCTGCATATCGACAAGATGATCGGTGCCATCGACGAAAAGACCGGCTTGTCGCTCAAGCACTTCCGCTGCAACCATACGCTGATGAACGCGATCTTGCAGAACAACAAGGTCAAGGCGTTGGCGGGTACCGCAAATCGGGTCGCGGAAGAGCGCGTCCGAAACCAAAACGACGACTTCGTAACGATCCTATCCGGCATCCCCTATGTGACCTGGCACGTGACGTCGGGAAGTGTGACGAGCCCCGGCGGGACGCGAATCAAGTACTTCGCGAACTACAAGTTTTCGGCACACCCGGACCCGTCGCCGGAATGGTTCGAGAATGTCGAAGGCCAGTCGCCACAGGTGAAGCGACTGGGCGCCAACCCGGAATTGACGACCGGCGCGGACTCGTGGGAAATCTACCAGCACGATCCGGCCAGCGTCGACCTGTTCAACACCGACACGTTTCTCCCGACGATGCCGAACCCGAACTGTGTTCTGTTCGGCGACGTGAAGCCTTAGCGGTCTTGAGTTTGTGCCTTTCCAATTGACGCGCCTCGGGAGCAAGGCCGGTCGAGCCTATATCGGCCGGCCTTGTTTTATGCCATGGCCAGCATCAGCCTTTGCACTGAAACCGACATCGAGGACATCATCACCGCGACCGCCGTCGCCCACGCTGTCGACGACAACGACGATCTTGTAAAAAACGATCCGTCGGAAACGGGCATCATCACGCGAACCATTTACAAGGCGTCGGCGATCGTCGCGTCGAAGCTCGAGGTGGCCTACCCAACCGCAGACTACCAGGGCAGCAATCCGCCAACCGACACACCTGACCTAGTCAGATACATAACCGCCGTTATTGCGACGTGGATGCTGGCGAGGCGCCGACGTACGCCAGTCGGCGCCAAACTCGAGGAAGAGTATCAACGGGTCTTGGGGATGCTCGAGGAGTTGGCGCTACAAGAGGCAGTCTTGCCAGGCACGACGCTCACCAATGATCACACACCGTGGGTATCTGTGTTTCATTTCGACGGACGGTTTAAGAATGCGACCATTCGGCGCATACCGCACACGTCGACCGACCCGGCGCCAGGAGACGGCGTCAAACATTTTCCCGATATTTCGTATCCCGGCTGGGACGAATAATGACGCACTTCTTGCCATCAGATCGACGTGCGGTTATCGAACAGCTTGTGCGGGACCTCCCCGGCATTTTGTCGGGGCGCATTGCGGACCAGCATAACCTCGCCCACGGCCTGAAAATGCGCATCGCTTTCGCGTTTTTCTCGTTGATTCGCGAGGCGTACATCATCAAATCGCGCGGTGGCACCGACGCGGCGGGCATTTCGTGGCCGCCTCTCGACCCCAAGTACCTCGCCTACGGTCGCGGACCCAAGTCGTCGCGGCGCGGCGGCGGAAAGTCGCCCGGCGGGCGTGACGGGATGATGTCGAAAAAGCAGCTCGACCAGTGGTGGCGCGACTACTCGCAAGCCCGCGCCTGGCTTATCCTGCAAGTGGGGGACGTGGAAAGCCGAAACCGGGCGGCTGCGATCGCCTGGAGCAAATACAAAGCGAAGGGCGGCAAGACGTTGCTGGACGCTTTCGGCGACCGGCCTCACGAGATTTTGCGGGACAGCGGCGTGCTCTTTAACAGCCTCACGCCTGGGATTTTGGCAGGCACCGAATATCAGCCGGTCGATAACCAAGTCGTGCGAGACGAAGGGAACGCATTGTCATGCGGAACGAATGTCAGCTACGCTATCCATCATCAGGGAACGCCCGACAAACCCGGCAAACGGCTATTGTGGCCGGCCGACGGCGTGCTGCCCGATGTTTGGGCCGATGACATTCTCGAAGTCGCCGCGGAAGGGCTGAACGATTACATCACGCTGGCGCTGGCATTATGACAATCGCCTATCAGTGGGAGGGAGCTCAAGCAATTCTCGGCGCGCTCGAGCCGATGACGTCGCTCGATATGGAGGACGAACAGAAACGCATCTCGATCGAGCCTGGCGGGCACCCGCCCGCGATCGCTAATGACATCTACGTGACCATTGAACTCGGCGCGATTGTGGATGTCGCCAGCACCGACGCCGAGCAGCAGGACTTTCGCAAGGAGATTTACGAATACGTCGTGAGGCTCAACTATCGCACCGGCCGGTTCATGCCAGATCGATTGGCCAACTTGTACGCCCGAATTAGTAACGCGATGGAGGCTCCCACTCGCGAAATCATAACCAAGCTGGCCGGCTCTTGGTCGGTCGTTTCGACGTTGAACAATCGCGTGCTCACGCTCGGCGGCGAGTACGGAGCGCGGACATTTTTACGACTGGTCAACGTCGATCGCGACGAACCGAAAACGAACGACTGGAGCGGCGAAGAGGTTGACTCCGAAAACGTGTCGTCGTGGCTCGTGCGACCGATTCGATTTCGCGGTTTTATGCGGCTTGTTCCGCACGGTTCCGACTAAAAGGAGTAGGCGACGATGGCGAACAACCCAACGAACCCGAATGCTTTGACCGGCAGCTACACGGCGACGTGGAACACGGCCGCCATCGGTCTTGTCCAAGGGCCATACATCTTACGGCCGAGCTGGATCGCCGATGGCGTGTTCGCCGACCAGTATGGCGGCATGAAGATTGACGACTTGTACCTTGGTCAAGATCAACTGTTGCTGTTCATTATGAAGGAGTGGACGGCGTCCGTTCGCAGCATTCTGTGGCCGTTCGCGACCAACCCACTCGAAATCGGCAACCTGTCGCGCGCCGTGGTCAAGGACAACATCGCGAAGCAACTGGTTCTCACGGCTGTCAGCGGCTCTCTGGTCGACACTGCGCTTGGCTTTCAAACCGTGACTATCCCGTATTCCATCATCGCACCTGGCAGCGATATCGACATTCCGATGGGCAACGTCGAGCGCGATATTCCGATCGTCATGCAGTGTTATCCCTTCATCGATACGTCGGATTCAAACAAGATCAAGCTCGGGACGGTAACGTGATCGCATGGGCGAGACCCTATTTCGATTCGTATTCGAGGATTCGGGAGAACGTGGGCGCGGCGGCGAGCAACGCCAACAGCCGTCCGCGACCGATCGCCGTGCGGGCCGAGATCGCGGCGGCGGCGGCGACTTAGCGACTCGCGCGGGTGCGGTCGGCCTGGGTACTTTCGCAGCGGATACGTTTCGCGAAGTCGCCGGACAAGCCCGGGGTCGCCTTTCTGGCGCCCTTGGCACGAGCAAGGCGGAACAATCGCTCGAAAAGATTGTCACGCTTCTGCGGGGTAACCTGCGGCCGACAGCGGCTCCCAGCCGCCCCGCCCCCTCGCCAGCCCCGGTTGCGGCTCCTGCGCCGGCGGGCGCCGCCATTCCGACGCCACAGCCGGTGTTCGCCGGCGGCGATGGTGGCGGCATCGGTGGCCCACCCATTGCCCCGCCGGCGTCTCCTGGCCCATTTCGCCGGCGACAACCGAACCGGGTGTCTCGGGTCCGACCGCGGGCCTTTGGCGAAGGAGCGTCGACGCTGGGCGTCGGAAGCCGGCCCGTAAGCCCTGGAGTGCGACAGGCGACTCGAACGGTTGTGGCTGGGGGTGCGCGAGCCTTCGCCGGCGGAGCGGCCGTGCCGACGGCTACCAGTGCTGGCGGGGCGGCGGCCGCCGGCGGCGCACTGGCGGCGCTTGGTCCGCTCGCGGTCGCAGCTGGTGCGGTGGTCGTCGTGTTCGGAGCGCTGGTCGGAGTCGCCAAGGCCGTCAACGAAACGATGCGCGGCCTGAACGATCGCATTGCGCCGTTCAGTGGTCCGGTCTCCCGCGCCCGGGCCCGGGCTGACGTCGAACGGACTCGCCAGTCCATCGAACTGGCTAGCGACTTTGGTTCCGTGTCGGCCCGCAACATCGAGTCGCGCGAAGAGCTCAGTCGCGAGCTGTTCGAGTTGAGAACGCGTCTCTTGGTGCAACTCGAGCCGGTATTGAGCACGTTGGCCGAACGCACGTCCGACGTTCTGCAAGTCTTGAACGGTCTGCTCGCATCAGCGCAGGGCTTCACGCGATCGCAGAACCAAGAGGACTTTCGCCGTCTATTCGACCCCGGTCCGCCGGAGCCGATTGATATTCCCGGGTTGGGCGAAATCGACCCGGCCGGTGGCGGCGTTCGTCTCGGCAATCTGCTCAACGACAACGTGCCTGGCGTGCGACCCAATGAGGTGCTCCAGTAATGCCCGCGATTCCGATTTTCGACTCGGATACCGAAGCGACCGGCTTCGGCAAAATCTCCTACACGACGGCGCAAGGCACCGTCACGTTTGGTGCGCCGCGCAAATACTTCGCGTCGTCGACGCCAGTGATGTCGGACGATGGCCGGTCGCTGAAGTACATTGAGGCGACGTTTCAAATTCAATTCGTGCTGCAAGACGCGACGCTTGAGACGCACGAAACCAACATGACCACGACTTCGCAGATTCTCAATACGCCCGGCGGCAATTTGGTCATCGAAGGAATCGGGTTGCGCGATGCGATTTCGACGCAGCTCGGTGGCACCGTTCCTGACGTGCTCAACGGCGTGATGCCACAGCCGCTTCGCAAAGCGCCCATCGGCGGACTGTCGGCCTGGGAGCTTATCTGGGAGTGTACGTGGCGGCACACGAACTGTTCGACGACGTTGGCATCCGACAGCCTGATCGATTTCAGCACGTCATCTATTTATGCCACGGATGATCGTGGTTGGACGACGCGCACGACGTCGTTGTCGTTCGAGGTCGCGCGTCCGCGCACGGCGACCGGACAACTTCGTGCGGCAAACCTACAGCGACGGTTTGAACAGGTGCGCGTGACCGTTCCGCGGGGCATGCGGCGAATGTCGACGGTGCGGCAATTCAACGCCGCTCGTAATCGCGTGGAAGTGACGATCGTGGATCGAGAGATAGACCACTTCCCATATCCTGAAGGAATGGTTAATGCAAGCTTGGTGCAAAGCATCGAAAACGAAGGGGTTGATTTTCATGTATTCGCGGTAACGATCGCGGGCACGTTTGAAGTGGCCAAGGGTGTCAATCCCGCCCGCGCCGGATTTTGGTTTCTACGGCACGTCATCGGCGTCGCTAATCGCTTGCGCGACACGGCGCAAGGGCTGTCCGACAACGCAGGAGGCTTGGTGATCCCGACCAACCTTCGTCTTGAACGCGATAAGTTTAGCTATACGACCAGCGCGTCGATCACGTTACGGGTGTTCGGGTGCGTGCGCGACATGCTGCAACTGTCCGGCATTTACGAGTCCGTGCCGGGGACGTCCTACGGGACGTGGATCGCCTCTCTCAATCGCAAAGGCGTCGGAACGATGTCAGGCGTGTCGAAGTACAAGTTCGCCGACAGCAACACGCCGACCGTTGGCCTGTGCAATGGCGACGTGAATCGTCTGCCTCCGGTCGGCAACGATCGCCACAACTTCGTAGAACCGCGAGTGCAACGCGAAAGTTTCCAGCTGCTGTGCGACTCGATCACCGAACAGAATAGCTATCTCAGTTATCACAGCAAACTCAACACTCTAACGCTCGAGAATATCCAGATTCATCGCCGAGCGAAGTTCTGGAGAGGCATTGGCGCGGCATTCGCCGTCGGCAGTTTGATACCGTTGGCTAAGCCAATCATCGGCGCGAATGCTACCGCCCAACGATTCAACGATGCGGCTAACGAGGTGCAGTACTCGAGCGAGGGCGATACGTTTATCGTCGCGCACGGGTCCGCCGCGCGCATCAAGTTTGCCCCGCGGCCGCCCGACATTCAGACGCTGCCAAATGGAACGCGGTTGCACAAAATTGCCGAAAAAATAAGCGACGTGGAAGCGGTCGCGGACTTTTTTGGCTGTCCGGTGTTGCAAATTAAATGGACCATCGTCTATGTTGCGAAGGGTTACGTGCCCTCGATCGATGCTCCCAACAACGATAAGACGCTCTGTCATGTAGGCGCCATTCGCCAACGAGATTAGCGATGCCGAATAAGCTCGACCTAGGTGAAGACGAAGCGATTATCGAAGTCACGATGAACGGCGTCGATTTTCACGTTGACGCATTCGACGCTGCCGAGAACATCGGTCACTTGGCGGCGCTGCATCGTTCCGCCCCCGCGTTGTGTCTCAATTGCAGCTCGCAATTCACGCTTGAGATCGATCCGAAGACGCGCGAAACGCCCGACGGCAATATGCTCGTGTGTCCGAAATGCGATAGCACGCAGACGCGCGCACCGATCGAAGTCGATCAAGCGGTGTCGGAATGGCTCGTCGAACGCTTCAATCTTCCGCACTGTTCTTTGCGGGCGGCGCGCAAATTTCAGAACTACGTCGACGACGTGTGTCGGCAAGTAAAAAAAAATGGGAGCCCTTCGCCCGAATCGCCTACTTCTACGGCGTCGACGCCGGAGGAGCCGCCTACGAGCGCGTGGGGACCACTTACGTAAAAACGCCTTGGCCGCGATCCCGCGTCGAGTCATATCTTGCCGTCCTCAAAAAGTTTCAAGCGTTAGAGCGACTCACCACACGATCGGACACGACAAAAGACCTGTCGGCCGATCAAATTTATCAGCTGGTGGTCGACGCTACCGGCGACAAGGACCAAGCGAACGACATCGCGAAGCAGCATCACGTTAATCGACAAATCCAGACTGTTACCACGAGTATCCCGCCACCAGCCAAGAAACCGAACGCGGATGACTACTTCCCACGCAACGTCTAATCGACAGTCTGATGATCTCGGACGACCAATATCAGGAAGTGATCGACCTGCTCGCGGACGGGGAACTAAGTCGCCGACAGATTGGTCGAAAGGTCGGCGTGTCTCATTCCACAGTCGCGCGGATCGCCATGGGGGCCGTTCGCAAGCCGTCAGACCGATTGGCGGGCATGTCTACCCGAAAAGCGGCGCGGCCATCCAAGCCGCATCGTTGTGAGAAGTGTGGTGCACTGATCGTGACAGTGCAATGTATCGAGTGTCTTGCTAGTTCAGGAAAGGACAAGATATGAGCCGAGCGCGTATCGAGGCAGCGTTTAAGCAGCAACGCGAGTTGTTGGGACTCACGAACGAACTCACCGTGCCGAGTTTATTCGTCGTCGCCGAGGCGATGTTAGAAAACCGACTTATCGCCGAGGAAGATCGCGGTATCTTCACCGAGTTTATTGTGCAAGGTGCCCGCGAACTTCTCAGCGGTCGAATTGACGAGAGGTTCGTTACCAGTGTCGCCACGGCGACTGAGCATTTGATGCTGGGCTTGTACGAATTGTGGCTAGTGCCGCAAGGCGAGTCGGCAAACCCGATCACCGGCGTAGCGCATGGCGAAACGGCCAATACGCCACCGACGGACGCGACAGCGGAGCCATCCGCCGATGCCGCGGAAAACCAGGAGCCAGAAGCCGCCAGCGATCAGGGGCCGTCGCAGGTCACTAGTTCGCGTGGCGGTAGCGTGCCGGCCGAGCCCGCCGGCGTGCATGGCGAATCGACGGAACCGCCTACGACCGGCTAGCGTCGTCCTTTGGTAACGATCCCCGCGCTCCGGTCGCTCGTAGTTTGGTAAGAAGGAATAGTCGTGACCCATTCCCAAAACGAATTGCGTCGACCGGAGCCGGTGTTGCCGTCGCCCCCAAAGCTCGTTTATGTCAAATGGATCGACGCTCGACAAGAAAGCGGACCGTATTTGCAACACGAGATGAGTTCGGTCATGCTGATCGAAAGTGCCGGCATTCTCATTGAGCAAACCGACGAGTGTCTCTCGCTGGCAGCCGATCGTTGGCACGATTGGTCGGATGCAGAGCAGGACTTCACGTACCGCGAAATTATGCACATTCCGATGGAGTGCGTACGAGACGTGCAGTTTATCGAGTTCGTCCGCGGCCACGGGGTGGTTGCCTATACCCCTACGGCGGCCACGGTATAATTGCCGCAGACCTAACCCCGGAGTCGATTCGATGAAGCAAAGTTCGCTCGCAATCGCCATACTGTTTCTGCTTGTCGCTGGTTGCATCTTCATCGGTCCGGTCGACCCGCCCGAGCCGCCATCGCCAGACCCTGTGATTCCCGACGTCGTGCTCGTCGATTCGGGTCCGGTCACCTCCCAGCGTGATGGCGAAATCATCGAAAGGTTGCGGATTGTCAGCGATGGAGACGGCATCACGATCAGGCACGACGGGGTTACGGTTAAGCTTGTCGAAGTGCATCATCGCAACGGGCACGGCATTCGCGTGCAAGGGTCTCGCGCCACAACGATTAGCGACGTCTACATTTCGCACGCCGGAGCGCCGGAGACGGGTGCGAACGAAAGCGAATGCAACAACATTCACGTCGTCGCGTCGCCGGAAACCTTGATCGAAACCGCCTACCTGGAAAAGGGTAGCTCGGGGGTATGGCTGGTCGACTCGCCGAATTCCACGGTACGCGAGGTGCATGGCTTCGACTTTCGTGGCCCGTTTCCGCGCGGTCAACTCGTGCAGTTCGACAAAAGCGACGATTCGCTGCTCGAAGACTTCAGCAATGTTAATCCGCTCGAAACGTCGTGGGTCGAGGATAACGTGTCGGTTTATCAGTCCGACCGATGCACGATTCGGCGCGGAATCATCGACGGAAACAACGACAAAACGGGTGTCGGGGTCATGCTCGAGTTTGCCGACGAATGCGTTGTCGAAGACGTCGATACCATCCGCCAGGGCAACGGCTCTTTTAGCAGCTACCCCGGGACCAACAACGTGTTTCGTAGGTGCCGAGCGATGGACAACTACTGCGGGCCGACGGCCAAGGGCGATGGACCGCCGACGAGTGGGTCGTTGATCTTCGCCAGCAGCCCCGAGGCGCAAGGCACCGTGTTCACCGAATGTGCCTACTGGAACGCATGCAACCCGAACAATATTCTGTGGAACCGAAGTACGGTTACCACGGCCGACATTCGCGAGCAGGAGTTTGAACCGCAGCCGATTCAAGTGATCGATCTGCCTTGGCGAAAGGACGAACGATGAGCGACGCCGTGAAGTTGTTAAAACACGACCTGGTCACCGCGCTGCCGGACAACATCGAATTGTTGTCGACCGACACGCTGTGGGAAGCGCTGCGGGCAATCCTGGCCGATGGTCGCTTCGACGCCAACGACGAGCCGCACGTGGTCGATGTCGTTCTTGAAATCATCGACGAATTTATCGTTCCGCGGCAACCGATTGCCGGCCGTATCGCGCGTCGCGTCGCGCCGGTTGCGATCGGTTTGCTGTTCGCGTCGATTTTCGAGTCGGCGTAATCGTTTCGTCACGTCTTGTCCGCCGATGATGTCCCATGCACTACGACGGCTCCAAAATCTGTGCGGTGCCCGACGCGCTCGGCGGCGGCGACTGCCAATGGCCGATGCGCGAGGTCACCGTCTACAGCGAGGGATTGCTCGGCCGTGTCGATATCGAAGAGGCGACCCGTCAAGCGGTGGACGGGTGGAATCGCGTCTGTGGTATCAATCTGCGGCCGTCGGCGAACCGCGCGACCGCCCATATCGTTGTGACCAAGGGCGGCATTGACGGGCCAGCGGGCACCCTGGCGTGGAGCGAGCTGCCGTGCTTCGGTGGCGCCCGGATTCGACAGCTCACGCAACGCTACGACATCAACGAGGCGTGGGTGATCGCAGAGAATCCCGCACCGCATCAAATCGACCTGGTGCGCGTGATGTGCCACGAGCTGGGTCATGCGATCGGCATCAGCCATATCAGCAACGGCAATCTGATGCAGCCAGCGTATGACGGGCGCATTCGATGGCCGAAACGTGGCGACATCCAAGAAGCTCGGTCGCGCTACGGGCTGCCGGCCGAGATTCCCGACGAGCCGGATGATCCTGGCGTTCCTGGAATTCCCGGCGAATGCCTCGGGATGTCGCCCGATGAATGGCAGACAATCTTCAAAGCCGGATCGCTGTTGGCTAAGAAGATCGGACCGCTGCTGACCACGGATCAACGCCAACTTATCGAGCGTATGCTCAGGCGGTAGGCATGCTCCCATTGCTGTTGGCGATGGCAATTACGGTGCCCGAGCAGACGCACACGGAAGCGGACGCCGTCGGCTGGGCGTTCGAGGCGTTGCTCAAGTACGAGCAAGAGGAATGGCCAAATATTCGCTTCGTCTATGTTCCAGCGTGGGGAGACGCGGAATGGATCGGCGCCACAAATGTTGCCGTCAACCTCGCCGCTAGCCATAGCCGAACGCTGCATCCCGCCGACGTTCACGCAGGCGGGTATCTACTGGCATTCAATCTATCCCGTCTCGCGCCGCACCCGAAGCAACTGAAAACGCTACGCGCTACGTGGGATTCGTTGGCCATCAACGATCCGTATTTCCACGTCCCCGCGATCAACCAACAGAAGGGCGGCGCGGTGGCAATACTCGCCCCGCATCTTCAGCAGGCCGTCGCAGTCCGGGCCGAGCAGACGAAGCAGACGGAGCGGCTTGATGTGCTGTTGGCGACCATGACGGGCTCGCCCGGGGTCGTTTACCGCGCCGACTTTCTGATCGAACAACTGCTTACGAGTTTGCGTGGTCGCTACCTCGACTTCCGACAAATCGATTTGAGCAAGCCGGCCAAGGGTTCGACGCAGTTTCGGCGAGAAGCCGCGAAGTACGGGTTTTTTCCCAAGGAGTCCCGACGGCAGCAGGGCGAAAAAGGGGCGCTAATGCTGATCTCCGACGTGACGGGAAAAAGTCGCGTCGTGCAAACCATCTTTGGCACTGCCAGTCAGCAGCCACTAGCCAGCACGTTCGACTTCGCCGATGAGACCACGCGCCCGGATGAACAATTCATCCGCAACGTGGTGTCATTCGATGCCTTTCACGACGCGGGCGAACACTTCGTTCCGATGCGCAATGGATTGATCGAGTTCATCCTCACCGACGGAGACGGCAACATCCAGAAGGCGGCGCCTCCGGAAGTGGTTGCCGATCATACCAAGCCGAATGGGCACACGAAGCAACTTGAGGCGGGTATGTCGTGCGTCGTTTGCCACATGACTAGCGGAACGGGAATGTACCAGACGGCGCGTAATGACATGGAATTCTTGCTCGGCGCGGACGTCGATTTTTTCGGCGACGACTTCACGCTGACCGACAGCGACGGCAAGGCAGTCGTGCTGAGCCGCGCGGAAGCGGTCGATTTGGTCGCCGGTCGGTTCGGCCAACGCATTGACGAACCAGACGGCATCCTGGGGCGCGCGCGACGAGATTTCGCACGAGCCATCGCCGTGCTGACGGACTATCCGATCGAAGCGGACGGCCCCGACGCTGTCTATCGGGCGGGGATCAAAATCCAGCAAATCTACCACGGCTACCGATATGCGCCGGTCGACGCGCAGCGGGCGTGCCAAGAGCTCGGCTACAAAGTGGATCGTCCGCGGGCTTTAGAGACTTTTCGTCGCCTCGCTCCGGCCCCGGCAGCAGGCAGCGAGGAAGATATCGTGATAGCTATGGTCCGCGCGGGTGCTATAATCAAGCGCGACGATTGGGAAGCTATCTATGCGGAATGCGCTCAGCGCGCCGCCGCCGTTCACGCAGCGAAAGGGAAGTAAGCCATGATCCGTTGCTTGATACTCGCCACCCTGTGTCTGTGTTGCAACATCGCCGACGCGGGTCGACCGTGTCGAACCTGCCGCAAGGTGGTCAAGGCCGTGCAACCAATCGCCGTGCCTCAAGCGACCTACGTCATCCAGAACAATTATCCGCAACCGCTCGTTGCACAAGGAACGACGTCGTATGCGTCGACGGCACCCACCGGCTATCAGGCGGCTGTGCTTCCTCTGTTTGACGTCAATCGCTACTTGCACGACCAACAGCAACTATCGCTCGCGTTAAACAAGACGCAAGCCTTGGGGATGTCGCAGGTGCAAAAGATCGCCGAGCGCGTTGCGGAAATTCAAGCTCCCGCGCTCGAAGCGCAAAGCCGCGGCCAGGCGGCGGCGATGGTGCTCGATGCGGCCGGTTTGCGACATGCCGGCGAACGGTCGACATCGGCCATCGTTATCGAGCGTCACGGCGCCGAGACCACGATACGGCCTTTGACACGGCAAGAAGTGGCGCGTTTGCAATTCGGTGGCGAACCGACTGAGCCCGCGGAGGGCGCCGACGAACACGCGGCCACGCCCACTTTGCTGGGGCGGTTTTGCGCGTCGTGTCACGGCGAAGACGTCGCCCAACCGAAAGCCGGTTTATACTTGAGCTACGATGCAAACTACGGCGAGACGCTTCGCGCACGGTTGGCCGATATTCTGTATCAGGTCGACCAGCAGAAAATGCCCCCGGCGACGGCCGAACAGCCGACGGCCGAAGAGCGCGAAGCCCTCAAGTCGGAAATTCTGACCCATCTTTACTCATTGCAGAAGGAGTAGCCATGTTTCGCTTTGCCCTCATGGCCGTCGCGTTGATACTGCTCGGCGCAGTCGTGGCATCGGACGTCGATGCGTGCGGCCGTCGCTTTGTTGTGCGTCAACGCGTCGTCGCACCGTCCGTACAGGTCGTGCAGCCGTTCGCTGTTCAAGGCGCGGTCGTTCAACGGCAAGTCATTAGGCGGCCGTTGTTCCGTCCACGAACAACGATCATTCGCCAGCGCATTGTCGCGCCTGCAGCGGTCGTTTCGCCGGTCATTGCGCCGCAGCCGTTGTTTTTCTACTAGCGAGCGACGCAGGCTGGTCGCACAGAACGGGCGTGCCGTGGAGCCCACTAAATCCACGGCGTTTTTACTTCACCCCTCGGAACTGAACCGATGAAACGCCTTTCGATCGCACTCGCGTTTGTGGCGCTTGTTGGCGCCGCGACTCTTGCCACTCCCGAAGCGGCCGAAGCCGGTCCTTTGCGCGCCGTCGGCCGATCGGTCGTTCGAGCGCCACGCGTCGTCGAACGTAGCGTGCGCAAAGTTGGCCGCGGCGTCGCTCGAGTGGCACGTGTCGCTCGCGTCGTTCGTCGTTGTCGATAACCCTCACCACACGATGCAATGGCGCAAGTCAGTCCGGAAATCGTTTACTCGGCCATTAGTGGCCTTTCCGTCGCCGTTGTAACGCTATGGCGGCAATCCCGAATTGACCGCGCCGACATCGTGCGACTCGAGCGAGCCGAAGCCACTTGCCAGGAGCGACTACGTGGCTTCGCCGAGCGACTTGAACAGACGGAACAAGTCACGGCCGGATTGCACCGCGCGGTGATCGTGACGGCCCAATTTCCGGATGCTCGCATCATCGACGTCACGGACGACGTGCAAGCGATGCTCGGATATCACGCCGCAGAACTTGTCGGCAAAAACATCGACGTGTTGATCCCCGAAGAGTTCCGCGCGGACCATCAGGCGGCGGTTGAGCGTGCCATACAGAGTGGAGTCATTCGGCCTGGTCAATTGGCCGTAACAGCGTTTGCCTTGCACTCGGGCGGACAGCGAATTCCCGTGGTTGTGACGCTGAGTGAAAAGTCGCGCGACCCGTGGATTGTGCAAGCACAGCTAAACTATCGACGCACGTAAGCACGGTGGCTGGTATGCCGGTCAAATTGTCATTTCGGTATCCGTTCGTCAAAGTGACTAGCGGTATGGCGACCGAACAGGCTGAAACGGAAGCCTACGTCCCGCCTGCGCCGGAGGGAATGCTCTTCAACGAGGAAGATCGGCCGCGGTTTTCGATGGTGCAAGCCGACCGAATGCTCTCCGACCCGAAAATAACCATCGGCTTGGCCATGCGCGACGCCATGCTGATCAACGCGGATATCAAGGTCGAAGGCGGCCATCCTGAAATCGAAGAGTTTATTGAGGATATGTGGTCGACGCTCTGGACCACGTCGGCGCATTTGATTTTGCGCACGAAAGTTCATGGCTTTCGGGCGTTCGAGCCTATCTATTCCTTGGCCCCTCGCGGGCATCGTTGGGAAGGCAAGTACATCATTACGGGCGTGAAAGACTTTCATCCGCGCCACACGACGCCGTTGGTTCACAACGGGCGCGTCGTCGGCACGCGCGTTCGCAACGTCGGTGGCCATTCCAAGGGCAAGGTCGACTTATTCGGCCTCAAAAGTTTGTGGACGACGTTTGCCGCTGAATACGGGTCGTTTTTCGGCACGAGTTTGCTCTATCACGCCTACGAACCGTGGTATGAGAAGTGGATGCGCGGCGGGGCGATCGAGATGCGTCGCTTGCGCATGCAAAAGGATTCTTACCGCAGCGATTACATGGAGTACTCCTACGGCAAAACGATCAAGGATATTTCCGGTCGCGTTATCAGCATGAAGGAAATTGGCCGTGGCATCACGGACGCGTTGCGCACTGGCGCGACGGTCGGCATTCCAAACAACATGTCGGGCGAAGGGCCGACGGCGACTCGTTGGCTGGAATGGAAGCCTGGCCAGCAGATTTCCGGCAGCCACGAATCGCGCAACTATCCCAGGGAACTGGACGAAGAGCAACTCGAGGGGCTGCAAGTTCCGATGGAGGTGCTGGAAGCCGCGACGAGCGGCTCAGGTTTTAGCGGACGCGCGGTGCCGTTCAATGCGTTTCTTGGTGTGCTGCAACCCGAGCTAACGTGTTACGTGGCCGACATCGATCGACAATTGCTGCGCCCCTTGGCGTGGGTAAACTTCGGCATGGAGCCGGTGTACCACGTTACGCCGGTATCGCTGATTAAGACGATCGGCGAGCAAATGAAAAACCTCGAGCAAGGTGGCGACGGTACTGTCGGCCGCACGCAATCAGACGTCGATCTTTTTCCGCGAGCATCGTCGCTGACACAGTTTCACGATGATCCGAACATCGACAATCGTTCCGGCGCGATTAGTCCGCAGCACGGTTGCACCATCGGCGGCGTCTATTATTCCGAGAATCGCTACATTCCAGGCACCCATTTGCGGCATGCTACAGCCGCGGAGCGCGATCGACTTGCGGCATGAGCAAGCGAAAACAACGACGAGCACAACCGCCCGCGCTCGCGTCGAAGGAGGCGCAAGCGATCGAACGGCGCGCGTTAGCCGCGCGCCCGAAGTTGGCCAACGTCATCGACGATTTGGTCGCTAAATTCGAGCGTTCCGGAATTTCGGTCGATCAGTTGTTCCGATCGCTTGTCAGAAGCACGGAGCCCCATTTCGTCGCGACGCAGCAGGCGCTGTACGACACGACACTCGCGTCCTACCTGGCGGGCGGGGATTCCGTCAGTGCGTCTTTCGTTCCCCCAACGTCAAGGACCGCTGGCGCTCCCCGTCTGCCGCTCGTGTCGCAATCCGAACCCAGCGTGCGGCAAATTTTCTACGACGCCGGCGAAACGCCGACGATTCGCTTTCCCATCATCGATCGCGCCGGCCAGCGCTTGCGAGACGCCACCATCTACACGAGCGACGAGTATCGGCAACTGGCGGCCGGAGCTCGCGAACACGCATTCTCGATCACAGCCGACATCGAACAGCGGACGGTCGAAAAGTTGCGGGACATCCTCGCCGACAACGTATCGACGTCGGTGGATCGACGAAAGTTCGTGCGAGACGTTCGCGAGCAGCTGCCCGAGCTGCCGGTCAACGATGCCCGGCTAGACATGGTGTTCCGGAACAACGTCAACTCGAGCTATAGCGATGGGGCCGAACAGACGTTGTCGCAACCGATCGTCGGAAACTCGTTCCCTTACAGGGCCTACGTCGCCATCCGTGACGATCGCGTGCGCCCCGAGCATCTGATGATGGAAAAATTGGGGCTCGACGGCACGAACGTCTATCACAAGGACGACCCCGTCTGGCTTCTATTTCGGCCGCCGTGGGACTTTAATTGTCGGTGCGGTTGGATACCCTACACCATCCGACAGGCCGCCAGAGCCGGCGTCCGGGAAGCTCAGCAATGGTTAGACACGGGGCAGGAGCCCGTGCATACCTTTGTGGCTCGCCCGCCGTTTGCCCCGCCCACTACATTTTCTCGCGAATTGGCAGCATGATTTCGGCCAGCATTGCTATCACGCAGGGCGGCGTCTTGGCGGAGTGCCAAGCGGCCGACCCTGTCCAATATCCGACCGCCGCACGACGCGCCAACAGCTATCGTTGCCCGGTCGGACGCGCCACCGGCCGCGGCTACGTTCTCTTACGTCGCCGTGACCTCGAGCAGCTCAATGGCAGCGCCCCAGTTGAATTGACCATGACGGTCGTCGAAGAGGGTACACGCCGGCCTCAGATCGTGAGCAAGACATTTCGGCGATTGTGGATCGACAGAGCCGAGAAGGTTTCCAAGGGGGGGCATCCCGACGACGGCGCCGGTGTTTATCTCGTGCATTTGGTCGACATTCGTCATTTTCTCAATCGGTGGGCGTCAAGCAATCGGCAGATCAACGTGCGAAGTTGGGCCGGAGGAGATCCGCATCGCGACTGGTTGACCGACACGGTTCAAGTCAACGGCAACATTCTCCGGCCGCGGACCTGCGAAGAGATTATCGGAATGCTCTGGTCGGATTGTCGCATCATCGGGCCATCACCTCGAGTGTCTATTAGCGCGCCGCCATGGGAAAACCTGCACCTCGCCGGCGTCAATCCGTGGCATAAGCTACACGACCTACTCGAGTCGGTTGGCCAGACCACGTTCTATGATCCCTTGCTGCATCGCTTCACGATCGGCTTGCTTCGCGACTGCCAGACTGTGGCGAACGAAATCGGCAATCACGAGTACGAGTCGCGCCCTGTATCGGGCGGGGCGACGCTAATGCCGGAACACATTTCCGTGGTGTTTCCAATGGTTCGAGAGGATTACGGCACGGAGCGCGATACGGAGGCCAACAACAACGTCGTGACGAACAGTCACACCACGATCACGAAGTCGCAGCGCGGCGGCGAGTTTTTCCGCGGCGCCCATCACACGATTTGGGATCATCACACGGTCGCTGTGATTCAATCGGGCACGACGGATACGTTGCTCAATTTCGAGGCGCTCGACGAACGGGCCGAGCAGCTCGTTGACGGCTGGAAGCGGGTTCATGCCGCGGACGCCTGCAGCCGCGGACATCAAATCGTGATGGGGCTGCATCGCGAAATTCGACCCGGGCCAGCCGTTCGGTTGGTGGTGTGGCGCGACTTCGGCTTCGGGGACGGCAGCGTTACGGAGTCGCTGACGTTTCCGGGCATGCCCGACGATCTCACGGTCGAATCGATGCAAGTGCGCGACCCCGCGCCCAAGTTCAATCGCGACGGATACCCGAATTTTCCGAGACTACCAAACCAAGTCCAGGTGTACTTTGGTCGCCCGTTGCCAGGCGAAAACCCCGCGGTGATCCCGGCTGGCTTAATATATCCGATCACTGGCAACGTGTTTGGTGGCCAGGTTCGGCGATACAATCCGGTCACGAAAGCGGTATCGCGAATCGAACGATGCTGGGTCATCAACGATCTTGGCGATGGAGAACCGTTGCGAGCCAATAAGTCTTACGCTGGCCGGCTCAACGGGATGATTACTCTCGAAGACATCCGACTGCCACTCTACGTCGTTTCGGTCGATAAGGTGGACGTCGATGCGGTGTGTGATCCAGAAGGAGGCGACGAAAAGACCAGCTGGAAGCACATTGAACGGCTGCGGGCTCGTAAAAGCGACGGCCTGACGTTTCGCGAGCCATGGCTGCGCAGCAACCCCGACGACCCGTTTCAGCCGTCAGGGTTTTTGGACGACGGCCGAAACGACCCGTTGTTGTCGTTCGTGGCACCGCCCAAGAAAAGCGACGAAAAGGGCGCCTGGCTGTTTGGTCACAATGGCCAAGTGCACGACTCCGAAAACGAGCGGACGGGTGCGCCCGGGCAAGCTCGTTGGCAATCGACTCTCAAAACCCGCAGTGGAGCGATTCTCGGCAACGCATCACGCGGATTCTGCCAACTTACGTTGTCGAAAGATGCGCGCGAGGACAGCACGGAAGAGGAAACTAAGACCTACCTTTGGGGATTTTTCCCGACCAAGATCAAGCAGAATTGGATTTGCCCCTATAACGACGCTGAGCCTGGCAACGTGCTGCTGGCAGATCACGAAAAGGACGGCAACATTCAACTGAAATGGGCAGACGGTTGCTTGCATTATCACGACTGCTACACCATCTATTCGATCGATTCGATTTTAGTGTACGATCCTGGCTGGAGTGGCGGAAGCTACTTGCCGGTGACGCTGACAACGTATGGCTACAGCGTCGCCAGCTGTTCTATGCCTTGCGACTATGACCCGCAATCTTCCGACGACAAAGTCGCCGAGTTCACGTCCATTTACGAGGAAGGGCCTTTCGACTCATGCGACGACGGATACCAATTAGCCACGGTGCCCGAGCTAGGAGACCCTTATTAGATGACTATCGAAAGCCGACCGCTTCGTGTGTCGTTTTACACTCCGATGCTACAAATGGGCGGCGCCGAGCGATGGATATTTTCTCTCGCCCGACATTTCCGCTGCTTGCAGCCCGACGTCCTGTTCTACGCAAATCATTTCCAAATCGACGACGCGACGTACGCCGAAGCGTCGTCTCTGTTCAATCGTCTTGAACCAATCGACGTCAAATCTCCCGACGTCGAAAAGCATCGCGACAGCGCGCGAGCGAGTGCGGCGGTCGTCATGTGGGGTTGGGCGCCGTTTCCCGACGTCAACAAGCCGATCATCTACGTGTCGCACAGCGCTGATGCGATGCGTAGCGATCATAATCTCGAGTTCGCGGATTTCGTCGCCGCGGTCTCGCTAACGGCCGTCGACGCCTTGCAAGAAAGTCGCCGCGACGAATGCGAGGTGATCTATAACGGGATTGAGTTCGATCGCATCACGCCGCGGTTTGGTCGCCAAGCGGTTCGGCACGCGTGGAACATTGGCGACAAAAAACTGATTCTGTACTTCGGACGATTCCATCCGGTCAAGCAATGCAAGGACGTGTTGTCGGCGCTCCGATATCTGCCAGACGAATATGTCGCGATGTTCGTTGGCGAAGGGCATGAGTCCGAATCGATCGTCAAGAAAGCGGAACGCATCGCGCCCGATCGCGTATTAATGTGTTCGTCCTCGGCACACGTCGGGGACTTTCTCGCCGGCGCCGATATCGTCGTGCTGCCGTCCAATTCCGAGGCGTGTCCTCTAGTGGCTTTGGAAACGTGGTGAGCAGCGGTTACGCTTGTCTCGAACGACCTGCCATACCTCGACGAGTTCGAGCGGCGGCATGAGACACAAATGGCCGAGCGGTATACCGACGACCCGAGTGAAATGGCAAAGGCGATCACACGCGCGGCACGGTGGAATGCAGAAACCCGCGCGGCGCTACGCGGCATCGTCTGGAGCAACTATACGGCCAGCGCCATGGCCGCTCATTGGGAACGCTGGATTATCGAACGCATCGTGTGGGGCGTCTATCACGATCGCGTGTACCCGGCCGCGAAATTGCTTCAATAGCGTCGATATGACGGCAACTCCTGGTCGCGCCACTGCGCGAACGCTTGCGCGAACGTGGGCGATGGGTCGAGCTGCTTTCCCGATTGTCCAAGGACCGGCAACAGATCGAATCCGTCGATGTTGTCGCGTCGCTCGTGGGCCATGTGAACACAATGCCTACAAAGCGGCGCGTAATCCCAGGTCGAGAGGTCGGTCGGAATGACGTGTCGCGCGTAGCTGGGCCAGTGAAACAAGCGCGCCAATGACGACCCCGGGCCGCACGGCCAATATCCCCAAGCGTTCAGCGCGATGCCACACCAAACGTCCGGAATGTGGCATTTTGATTTGATCGGCCATCCGTTGTCGGCCGGCGACTGGTAGAAGTTCGCGTGCCGTTTGTGGCGGATATGCGACGCCGTTCGCTCTTCGACATTCAATTGTCGAACCAAGCGCGTCGGCGCCTTCAGCCCGTTACTGCAAAGCACAAGCCGACCGACCATGCCAGGCGACACGAGTTCCTCGTGCAGCATCTCTAGGATCGCATCAAAGCGAGGATGAACGAGCGGTTCCCCGCCCATAACCGTGATGTACTCGAGTCCGAACGGTAACGAGCGTACATCGTCCGTGAATCGGCCAATCTGTTCGAGTGTCATATCCGATTCGGGCAAATCGAACTGACCGACGAGGCGATTGCACCCGAAGCATTGATAGTTGCACCGCAGCGTGATCTCGAGTTCGATTTTCGAGTATCGTCCGGCGTGCGGTTCGATTCGGGAATCGCCGAAGCGATAGATGGGCGAGGGCGCGGGCATGGTGTCTGGCATGCCGTAACTCTACACGACGCTAGGGGTTTACGGCAATTCCTAAAAAATGCGGAATGATCTTGACATATAGAATTGTGATCAGGTAATGTCAGGGCATCGTTTGGAAGCTGATCGACGACGACAAGGAGGTTCTAGCATGTTGTTGTTATCCCGAAAGTCTGGCGAATCCGTGCGAATAGGCGACGCCGTCGTTACCGTGCGCCGTATGCGAGGAAGGCGCGTGTGGCTGGGCGTCGAGGCGCCGCAATCCGTCAAAATTCTCCGGACTGAACTCGAAAACCCGCGAGGCGATGATGAGCGTATCTCCGACGACGCGCCCCCACGTTCCTGCGATCGGCCCTGCGCCGTTAACTGACGAGTGGTTCGACGTGCGTCGAACGATGTTCACGTCGTCGCGAATGTTCGACGTCGTGACGCAACCATCGGTTCCGTATTGTGAGATCGTTCACGGCACGGAATTCGGCGCGTTCTCCGACGAGCAAATCGAGCGCATGCAAACGGGGCGCGATCTTGAGCCGATCATTTTGGGTCGGCACGCGGAAAGGAACGGGCTCGGCGTGTTCGGCAACGTGCCGTTGCTGATTCATCCGGAGTTCCCGTTTATCGGCGCGACCGTCGACGGCATCGGCGTGCCGATGCCAGCGGGCAAGCGTGGATATAGCGTAACGCCGTCGGATCAGGACGACGTCGGCGGCATTCTCCGCTGGGTTCTAAAGCGGCCTGCGGCCGTTGCGATCGACGCCAAAAACGTCGGGACCTTCATGGTTGCGCCAAAAGAGGGAATTGCTGGCGATAAGTTCGGCGCTCCCGATACCGATCAGGTGCCGCTGCGGATTTTGCTGCAGGCACAGACGCACTTGGCGGTGACCGGGCTTGGCGTCTGTGAGATTCCGGCAATGGTCGACGGTGTCGTGCGATCCTATCGGGTCAAACGGCACGACGGCCTTGTGTCGATGATCGAACGCAAATCGGTCGAATTGTGGGAGCGCATCGAGAGGCGCGACCCGCCGCCGCCGGAATGGGGTTCCAGCGAGGCCGACAAGGTCATGCAAGCGCTACACGGTGTGACGGAAGAGCTCGGCCCGCCGCTGCCCGAATCGGCGTTGCAATGGTGGCGAACGTACGAACGTCTCGGCGAGACGATTCGTCGCCACGAACGCATGCGCAACATCGCCAAGCAGCACGTTCGCGCGATCATGGGCACAAAACGTCGCAGGGTCATCGACGACAAGTACGAACTAGCCGTGTCGGAAATCGCCGAGACGGTTGTTCCGGAGACAAAACGCGGCGCCTATTGGAAAGTCGTAAAACGCAAGCGACGCCGATAAAGATCGGCGCGGGAGGCACCTGATGTCAACGACGGAAACAAGTTTGCCAGCGAATGTTCAGGTCGCGAAAACCTGGTCGGAGGAAGATTCCAGAGTCGCACGAATTGAATCGGCGCTGGCCGGGGTCATGCCGGTCCAATCGTTTCTGTCCCAATTCTACATTGCCTGCCTTCGGCCGGACGTCGCATGCTGCACGCCGCGAAGTCTCTTCGACATTTCGCACCTATGCGCGACGTTGGCATTGCTGCCGACGCTGGACCAGGTCGCGTTGATTCCCCGCGAGATTAAAGACAGCGGCGGACAGTACGAATGCACCGCAATGGTGACCTGGCAAGGCTATAAAGCGCTTATGGAGCGTCACGAGGACGTGTCGGAAGTTCGGGCGCGTCTCGTTCACAAGGACGATCAATACGAATACGACGCCGACACCGGGCAAATTCTCAATCACTCCTTCGATCCGTTCGATGATCAACGCGACGTGTCGAATCTTGATTGCATCAAGGGCGGATATTTAATCGTCGAATACAACAACGGTCGGCGAGACACTCACCACGTAGTGACGGCGGCCACGATCGTTCGAGCACGTTCGTGCAGCGAGAGCTGGTCTAGCGCTCGGGGGAGGCCGTACTCGCCCTGGACGAAATTTCCCGACACGATGGCGCTGAAGACGATATTTCGCGACTCATTCGCGCGCCGCGTCGTGCCGTTTGACCCTTTCACAACGTCGCAACTGCAAAAGGCGATAGAAGCGGACGACGTAGCTCTCGAAAACGATCCAGCGAACGCCGTCACGCCATCGACGGAACCGATGACGAAGGACGAGCCGCCCACGGATTCCCGAGCGGACCATGTAGCGGACGCGTTCGGGGTCGGGACCGATGAGCCGCCCACGGAGACGGACGCTTGGGAACAACTGCTCGGCGATTACGAAGAGGAAGCACGCGCAGCAACATCGCTCGAAGCGGTTAACGAGGCATACAACTCATGGATTCGTTGTCGCGACGACGTGCCCGAAGACGTGCTTGACAAAGCGAGCAAGATCAACGCGGACATTATCAAATCCTTGGTCGCGAGCGATGGGGAACGCGCGAGCGACTAGGTGTGTCGTTGAAAGGATTTCACAAGGACGGTAACTCGGCAAGGCCGCCGACAGGACGTACCGGCGCTCGACGCGGACGGACCCGCGTCGAGCGGTATTAAACAACGGACGTCGACGTACATTCAACCACGGTCACTAGGAGTTTTTTATGAGCAGCGAACCGAGCATTACGGCGAATAACCTTGGACCAATCGACAGTCTCACGGTCAGGCTGAACGACTACGGCGTTACCGTTTTGCGTGGCCCGAATGGGTCCGGTAAGTCGATTTTTTTGGATTCGGTGGCGTCGGCAGCCCGCGGCAAGGGACCACTGCCCCTTAAGGACGGCGCACGCAAAGGCTCGCTGAGTGCATTCGGCGCTAATATCGCTATCGGAAAAACAACTAGGCATGCTGGCGAGTTTGAAGTGCTCAATCTTGAAGGTCGGTTCGATCTGGCGGATTTGGTCGATCCCAATGTTAAGGACCCTAAAGCTGCCGATCGAGCACGCATCAAAGCGCTAGTTAGGTTGACAGGTGCCGTCGCGGACCCTGACGCATTTCTGCGGAATTCGTCCTTGTACGATCCTGACAAATTCATCGCCCAAGAATCGCTTGATGCCGACGACCTGTTGTTGATGGCACGCAACGTAAAGCGTAACTACGAACAAGCAGCACGAAACGCAGAAGAGGAAGCCGATCGACTCCAGGGCCGCGAAGAGGCATGCCGAGAATTCGCTAAGGGCGTAGACCTTGAAGTCGAAACCGACACCATAAAACTGATGCACGACGTCGCCGAAGCTAATGCCGCCGCGATTGCATTGAAGGAGCGTGCCGATAAATCGCAAGAGCGATTAGACGCCAAGAAACAAGCGGACCACATACTCGCGACGATTACAGATGAATACGATGCGGACAAGCATGATGCATTGCGCGTGCATATCCAGAGCAAGAACGAAAACATCAAGGCGCTGCGCGACAAGTTAGCCGAGACTGAACACGCGATCGAGGCTGAAACAGCCAGACTGCGGGAGATGGAAAACGACCTAAGCGTCATGGACGAACGAGAGTTGTCAATTACGCGTGCCAAAGAAATCATCGAAAATTTGGAGGATGTAAGGCCGGTCGACAAAGATGAGTTGCGAGCAGCGGATAAAGCGATCGAGGACGCAAACAACGCTGTGCAGCTCGGTGGCAAGGCCCGTGATGCCAAGGAGCAACTCGATCTCGCAGCTCAATATATCGACCAACAGAGACTTCTAGACGAAGAGATCGGCAAGCTCCGCGATTCCGCTGGATCGGTCGACAGCATTATCAGTTCCGCTATTCAATGCGAATCGCTACAGGTTGAAACCGAAGATGGTGACCCGCGACTGTTCTTTCAACATCCAGAGCGCGGGAAGACTCCATACCACGAATTGAGCGATGGTGAGCGGTGGCGAATCGCGATCGACCTCGGTGCCGATCAAGTCGGACGTGGCGGGTTATTGGTGATTCCACAAACTGCTTGGGAATCGCTAGACGCGTTCGTGAGGCCGGACGTTCACGAACACGCCAAAAGACGCGAGGTGTACATTCTCACGGCTGAAGCGGCCAGAGAACCCGACGAAGGGCGCACGTTAGCAGCATCTGCGTATCCAACCCCATAAGGATGGCAATGGGGAGAGGCATGCTGAGAAAGTGTCTCGTGATTTATGAAAGCCCGCGCCATGCGATTGATTGCGCTGCTAGATATTCGCGCCGCAGGGCAGCGCGGCTTGACGAGCGACGACGTGGCAGCGCTTAATGGCCTTCCCGCGAACACCGTCTCACCCCGCATCAGCGAACTCCGACATCACTATCGCGTTATCGCACGCAACGGCGAACGACGCCGAACCCGCACAGGCCGCTGGGCGCACGTGCTAACGGCTATTGCGCAACCGTCTCGACAACGAAGGTTATTCGGATGACTCGACACACGCTCACAAAGCGCCAACACGAAATCTATTCCTTCATCGAACGCACGATCATTGAGGATATGTGCCCGCCGACGATACGCGAGATCGCACAAGAGTTCGACATCGCATCGTGTAACGGCGTCGTGTGCCACTTGAGAGCGTTAGAGGCGAAGGGCTGGATAGCCATTGAAAAGAACTCCTCGCGCGGGATTCGTCTTGCGCGCGATTGGGAGAATCAATCGAATGGGAAGTAACGCTCGACGGGCACAATACTGAGGGATCGAACATGAAAGCGGCCGACCTATTTTGCGGAGCTGGCGGCTCGACCACCGGCGCCGTTCAGGCCGGAGTGGACGTCGTGCTAGCGGTGAATCACTGGCGCACGGCCGTTCTGTCGCATGGCGACAATCATCCTGACACTCGCCACATCTGCGCTCGCATCGACGACGTCGACCCGCGAAACGACAAAACGATCCCTAATTTCGATTTGTTGCTCGCGTCCCCGGAATGCACTCACCACAGTATCGCGCGCGGTGGCCGACCGATCGACGATCAGAAACGAGCCACGCCCTGGCACGTCGTTATTTGGGCCGAAGCCAAGCGGCCGAAGTGGATTGTCGTCGAGAACGTCCGCGAGTTCGTCGACTGGGGACCGCTCACCAAACAACACCGCCCCAACAAGCGACATAAGGGGAAAACCTTCAAGGCGTGGGTTAGGGCGATTGAATCCCTTGGCTATCACGTCGAATGGAAGATTCTGAACGCGGCCGACTACGGCGCCGCCACGAAACGCCATCGCCTGTTCGTTGTCGCTCGTCGAGGTCGCTGCACGTCGCCGATCCAGTGGCCTGAGCCAACGCACGACAAATCGAACTGGCGAGCCGCCCACGAGATTATCGACTGGTCGATTCCAGCCCCGTCCATCTTCGGTCGCAAGAAGCCGCTCGCGGACAAGACGCTCAAGAGGATCGAGATCGGTCTGCGAAAGTTCGTCGGAGAAGCCGCTGACCCGTTCATCGTCACGCTGCGTCGGAATATGGCCGGCCGCTCGATTCAAGAGCCGCTGGCCACAATCACAGCGGGTGCGGAACATCACGCAGTCACTGTGCCGTTTCAACTCAAGGCGATGGGTCGAAATCCAGGGGCGACCAAGGGCATCGATGCGCCACTTCCGACCATTGTCGCGGCCCGCGAGAACCATTCGATAGTCGTCCCGTACCTGATCGACGTCCACGATCACCGAAGGGACGACAAGTCGAGTAGCGTTGAGATTCCGCTGCCGACGATCGTCGCCAAGCCAGGCAACTCGGTTGTCGTCCCCTTCATGGTGCCACGCTACGGAGAACGCGAGGGGCAGGAACCACGCACCCACTCGACCCAAGAGCCGTTGCCGACCGTGACGGCGACAAACGCCGCGAACCTGGTTCTCCCGTTCCTGACAAAGTACCACGGAACGGGCGGCGCGGACTCGATCGACGAGCCCCTATCCACCGCTACGGCAAAGCCACGGCACGGCCTGGCGATGACGCATCTCTTGCAAACGATGAAAGACCTGTCCGTCGTTGACGTTGGATTCAGGATGCTTGACGTTCCCGAGTTGGCCGCTGCCCAGGGTTTTCCCGACGGCTACATGCTCCACGGAACCAAGGCAGAACGTATTCGGCAAGTCGGTAACGCTGTTGTCCCCAACGTGATGAAAGCCATTTGCCAGGAGATATTGGCAGCATGACCAGCAATGTCCATTGCCCTGGCTGCGGGGGCTCACAGCCTAAGAGAGAGCCGCACAGCATCTACTGGTGTTCGCGTTGCCAATGCCAGTTCGACGATGATCCGGACGAGGGCGGCGACTACAGCAGCCGCAACCCGGCGGCGCGGCTGGAACGAGACGAACGAAGATCGAAAAGGAAACGGCGATGAAGATCAAGGCAATCGCACCCTGGTTCGGCGGCAAGCGCACGATGGCACCAGCGATCGCCCGGGAGCTGGGCAAGCACACTCAGTATTTCGAGCCGTTTTGCGGCTCAATGGCGGTGCTGTTCGCCAAGGAGCCAAGCCAGAAGGAAACGGTTAACGACCTGCATGTCGACCTGATCAATCTGGCACGCGTGATCGCCAACCCGAGTGTCGCGGAAGACCTCTATCGGCGACTGATTGGAACTCCGTTCAGCGAGGGACTACTGGAAGAGGCGAAAGCGTATTTGACCAATGAGCTTTGCGAGATCGATGGGGCACTCACCACGGGTCCCATTTACTCGCAGAACTTTGATCGTGCCTACTGGTACTTCCTCGCGTCATGGATGGGACGAAACGGCACGGCAGGTACCGCTCGCCTCGACTACCAAATGGCAGTTCGCTGGACGAAAAACGGCGGCTCCCCGACCGTTCGATGGCGAAACGCAGTCGAGTCGCTACCGGCCTGGCACGTTCGTTTGCTCAACGTCGTCATTCTGAATCGCGACGCCTTCAAGATTCTCGATCGATTCGAGGACGTGAAGGAGACGGCGATTTACGTCGACCCGCCCTACCCTGCGGAGACTCGATCGAAGGGCGCGATCAAGAACGGCCGCGGAGGGAAGTACCTGCATGAATTTGAGCACGCACCCGACAGCCTGTTCGGCGACGACCACAGTCGCTTGGCCGAAATTCTTCGCGCCTATCGCAAGGCACGCATCGTGGTGAGCAGCTACGACTGCGAGCGGATACGAAAGCTGTACGACGGCTGGACCTTCGTTGATCACACGCGACACAAGCACCTGCACGCTCAGAACGGGCGAGGCGCAAGACGAAAAGAAGCTCCGGAAGTGTTGATTATCAACGGACCTAGTTTTCTCAGATAGATACGGATCGAGTCGAACGGAGCTGCGTACGAATGGCCAATCAATGGCGGGCACCGACGCATAAGCCCTGGATATTCTGCCAGCGGTATCTTTCCAAAACGAAGGAAGCGATCACGATCGCGATTGAGCTCGGCATTGAGCCGCAGACGGTTGCGGGCACCATGCTCGACGTGTGGAGCGCCTTCGACGAACACATTGGCGAAGACACGCACCCAGCAGCGTTTCTGGTAGCGTTCATTGATCAGCACGCGGGTCGACCGGGCTTCGCCATGGCGATGGCTAAAACACCATGGCTGCGAATTGCAGGCGAGACTGCCACGATTCCGGAATTCGACAAGTGGTTTGGCAAGAGCGCCAAGCGGCGCCGATTGGACGCGCTTAGAAAGCAGGTGACCGAGCCAGGTATTTTCAATCCGGAAACATGACGGACGGCGCACGGATTTGGTGAACGACACGCACTGGAATCCATGCGGAAGGAACGCGGAATGTATGCGGAACGAACGCGGAGTCATTGGCGGAACCGACACGGAGTAAGAGTAAGAGTAAGAGTTAAGAGTAAGAGAAGAGATGTAAAGCTAGAGAGACTAAAGACTAAGGGCGTGGAGTTGCATTTTTCAAAGGACAATGTTGGTGGCCTTCACTAGTGACTGAGATAGATCAACGCATCGAATATCGTTGGCGCGACATCGAAAAGCGGTTGCGCGATTTGGGCGTCGAGTACGCGCAGGCGGCCGTGGACGCCGCCCGGGACACCGGGTGCCATCCCGCCGACGTCGAGGCCAAGTTGGAGCATTACGGCCCACGGGCGGCCGCTGGCGAGCTCTCACCGGGCAACCTGTATGCGGCCGTCAAAGGTTGCCGGCCCGAGCAAAAACCGGCGGTCGGGTTTCCGTTTCGCGATCGGACCGAGCCAACGGCAACGGCGCCGGCGGATTCGCTGACACGCAGCCAAGCCATCGCTCGCGAGACGACCGCTCGGCGGGAACGCCACGAGCGGTATCGACGGGAAGCCGCGACGCAATCGGGTTCCGTCGGCATCGACGACGTAGCCGATGCCGACGTGTTGCCACACCTGACGCGGAGCGAGCGCGATGTTTACCCGACACTTCGCCGCGGCGGTTGGTTGTGGCGGACATTGGTGCGCCGCGCTTTGGAGCGCGCGGCGGCTTCGCATACGGAGGTTTTCGACCGATGACGTTAATTGTCGCTATCGACGCTTCGCTTCGTTCAACCGCCGTAATGTGGGGTCGTTGCGATCACACCGGCCAAGCCGACGAGCCGCATGGATTGACGATCGCGATCGGCGAACGCGATTCGCAGAGCCCGCGAAGTCGCCGCGCAGGCGGCAGGAGACTCCGATGAATGACGTCACAGAACACCCGATCATCTTCGCCGGCCCCCTCGTTCGAGCGATCCTTGATGGCAGCAAGACGCAGACGCGGCGGCCGATTAAGCCGCAGCCCAAGGCCTCGCACCTCGGCTACATGGCCTGCGACGACGGTTCTCTGCTGTGTGGCCCAGACTATCCCGACTGCGACGATGATGTCGTCCGATGCCCATACGGCCAGCCGGGCGATCGCCTGTGGGTGCGCGAGCGATTCTACATCGACGACGTGCGCCACCTGGACACCATACCAAAGGAGCGGCCAGCGGACCTGCACGATGGCGGCCTTCTCTATCACGCCGATGCCAACGGTAAAGAGCCGGCGTGTTGCCACATTCTCGGTGAATGCGCCTGCGGTGAAGTTGGCAAACCACGCTGGCGCCCGTCGATCCACATGCCGCGATGGTCATCACGGATAACGCTCGAAGTTACCGGCGTGCGTGTCGAGCGATTGCAAGACATTTCGGAACACGACGCCGAGGCGGAGGGCGCGACATTCCGCGCTAACGAGGACGACTCGATCCGAGAGTTTGCCCGCAAGCGATATGGCATGCCCGATCGCGCTGTCGGACCGCGCGAGTGCTTCTCGATCACGTGGGATCGAATCTACGTTCCGAAAGGCATGGGGTGGTACACGAATCCTTGGGTGTGGGTTGTTGAATTCAGAAAGGTAGAGTAGCCGTGGCAGAATCATCGATCGAATGGACCGATTATACGTTTAATCCATGGCGGGGCTGCGCGAAGGTGGCGGGCAACCCCGGCTGCGCCCACTGCTACGCCGAGGTGAACTACTCCGTAAAAATGCACGGCATCAAGTGGGGCGAAGAGCACCAAGGCGGCACCCGCGTCGTCCCAGCCAACGGCGCCTATCGTCAGCTGAGCAGGTGGAATGCAAAAGCGAAGGTCGCCGGAGAGCCGGCTATCGTGTTTTCAGATTCCCTTTGCGATCTGTTCGAGGATTGGCAGGGAGCGATGCTGTCTCACGACGCGCAACGCATCCTCTGGTGCCACGAATGCTTTGTGTACTTCCGAGCAGGCGATTGCAATGGGTGCTGTACGTTCTGCAAATCGAACTGGTCGACCGTCCCAGCCACCGCCGAACACATTCGCCGGTTTTTCTTCTGCCACGTCGACGCCATGCCGTGGCTGCGCTTCCTCGTCCTGACGAAGCGACCTGAGAACGTAGCGAACCTCTGGCCGACCGTGATTAGAGAGGGTGGCCCGACGGCGGAGCGATACCGCGGGAACGTCTGGCTCGGCACGTCGTTCTCCGATCAAACGTCGTGCGAGCGGTGGCTGCCGGAGCTGTTGAAGCTTCGCGACCTCGCGCCCGTCCTGTTCGCCAGCGTCGAGCCGCTCGTCGGGCCAGTTGATTTATCGACGTGGCTTAAGTGCCGTTGTGGCGAACCGCCACTTGAAGAGGGCGAGCACTGCGAGGGATGCCTCATGGGACCGCCGCACTGGATCATTGTCGGCGGCGAGTCGGGGCCGCAGGCGCGACCGTGCAACATCCAATGGGTGCGCGATCTCGTTGGCCAATGCCAGGCGGCCGACGTGCCGTGCTTCGTCAAACAACTTGGCTCAAACGTAACGGACGAGCCCGAACTCTTGGGGGAGCACGACGATCGCGACAAATACGCGCTCTGTTACAGCCACCCCAAAGGCGGCGACCCGAGCGAGTGGCCCGAGGACCTACGAGTTCGACAATTTCCGCAATCTACGTGACGCACGTCGTGGCGCCGTGGTCGTGGCGCGCGTTTGAACAACACGCGAGGGCGCGATCGGCGACTGTCGTCGCTGAGCGACCACTGGCTGCGACGGCTACGGAGATCGCCCGTGTGGGCCGCTGTGATGGACCCCGGCTAGTCAGGCCACCGGCGGCGATCGGGCCACACGGGCGATCGTGGGCGATTGTGCGAATTTCAAAAAAACACAGATATTTAGCTTGACGCGGCGAAATACTCCCCGTAAAGTATTGCTCGTTGGCGTCTCCGACATCGCAACGCCCGCAAGGCCTACCATGACAAAGCGACATCAGGTTGATTTCTCCGACGAAACGTGGGCCTGCCTTGATCACCTCCAGCCAGGCTACGGCAAAGCCCAGCTGATCGAGGATTTGCTCTGGCAATCGCGTCGTCTGCAACGAGTCGCCAAGCAGTTGGGGATCGGCAAGCCGAAGCGTCGTCGGCCTGGTCGCCCCAAGACATTTAACCCGTAACGCGACGCACAGGAGATACGACACGATGGCACACACACCCTCTCCGTGGAAAATCTCGAACGATGGAATGTCCGTGTACTACGTCAATCCCGCGATTGAAGATGGGTCAGCGCCGGATGATCTCGACGACCCGTCGCACGATTCCATTGTTGCGACGGCAACACCGCTAAATGACTGTGACAGCGGCATTCCGGACGACGATCGGATCGACAACATTCGCCTTATGGCGTCGGCTCCGGATTTGCTTATCAAGTGCGAAACCGCTGCGGCGATGCTGGCGATCGTAGCACGATCGCATCGGGAGCACCGGCGCTTCAAGCAGGCGCTAGCGATAGAGGGGTTTATTCAGACGATGCAATACGTCATTCGCGAGGCAAGCGGTGTGGATATCGAACGCCCCGACGATGGCGTGACCATATGGCTGTGGGCAGAGCACACTACCCAAGCCGGTCAAATATGCACCGACGAAGATTTGATCGCCGAGGAGTCGGCAGACGTGACGTGCTGGCAAGCCGAAAGCGCCCCGGCTCTTCTTGACTACGCTCGCCGTGTGCTGAACGGAACGGTGGTCAAGATGGATAGCGCACCCCGCGACTTATTTCGACGCCGATGTGCGGCGAGCATTATTCGGCAACTCGAGTGCGACGCGACTCCGACATCCTAACGACCATGAATACCGGCACGCATAGCCAGCGCGGCGAGCTGCTTATAGCTCTTCGCCGCTCCGACGCTGGCATTACAGAATGGTCGAGCATTG